>NZ_JAWRWY010000007.1:0-352930 GCF_046535315.1 Paraburkholderia sp. SIMBA_027 | reverse complement strand
GCTGCGTTGCTGCGTCAGCAGCAGAGAAACGAGATTATGAAGTCTCTTTTTCGTTTCGTCAACATCTTTTTTTACGTTACCGTTTAAAAGCTTGTTGATCCTGCGAACCCGCTCGTTTCGTCGCGGGCTTCGCGCTGCGGTGTCAGTGACATCGAATTGCGAAGGAGGCGAATTCTAGTCACACGCATGACACATTGCAAGCGGATTTTTTGGTATGTCCTTCAGGCGTCAAACCGAGGCTTCAAACCGCACGACACCGCCCAGCAGCAGCCCGCCAACGCATAGAACGGCACGCGGCCGCACGCCCTCTTCTCCCCATCCTGTAGGGCAAACCGATGGCCTGCGCGGAACAGACTAGAATATGGGGTTCTCTGCATCCCAACTCACAGATTTATGCGCTCGCGAATCGCCAAACGCCTCCCCCCTGACGCCGACAAGCTTGTCGGCCTGTCGCTCGCCCTGTTCGCCTCGGGCAGCCGCACCGAAGACCGCTTCTGGGAGGCCAAGCTCGACACGCTCCTAGCGAAGGTCGTGCGAAACGGCAATCAGACCACGCTCGACGCCGCGCTCGATCATCTGCAGCAGAATCATCCGGACGCCTACGGCGCGCTCGCTGACATGGCGGAAACGCATAGCGAGTCGTTCATTCTCGAGCACGAGGGCGAGAAGTACGAAGCGCTGCTGGTTGCCGCGCCCGTGCTCGCCTGGACGCGCTACGTGATTCCGTCGGGTCCGCTGAAGGCCGATGCCTCGGAAGCCCTGCGCACGCATCTGCAGGCACACGTGCTGGCGAGCGGCACGCATGTCGCGATGGCGCCCTATCTCTATAGCATCGACCAGCTGCCGCGCCATCACGTGGAAACGTGGCGCCTCGCCCAGCAGCTTTCGCAGTCGGCGCTGACCGGCAACGTCGCGAAGATCAGCACGGGCGAGCTGCCCGAGACGTCGCCGATCCTCGCCGATCCGCGTTTCCTGCTCGCCGTGGTGGCTGCACCGCTCGGCGCGCCGCTGTTCCGCTGGCAGGAAGAAGAAAACGGCTCGCGCATCGAGCGCGGGCAGTGCCTCGAACAATGGGCCACGCAGGGCGGTGCCAATCTGGCCGTCGTCATGCCGGGCTGCGAGTTCGAATGCCTGCTGCCGGACGCGTACTACTCCGCCTGCCGCGACGCCGACGAGCGCGTGCGCCCGCACACCATCCGCACCGCCGTACGCTATCTGCTCGACACGATCGGCGCGACGGCGCAAGACCTGCGCGCCGTTGTCGCTGGCTTCGGCGAGCGCCGCATCGACGAATACCGTATCGGCTTCACGAAGCGCGGCAGCAATGACGTGCTGTACGGCGTCGTCTGGCCGCTCTACGGTCGCGAAAACGGTGACGCGGAGATCGACGAAGAGCCGTCCGAAGAAAGCGACGCCACCGGCCCGCTCGAAGAAATCGTGACGCTGCTCAAGGAATCGGGCATCACCGATATCCGTCGCCACGCGGGCCGCTTCGAGCCGGAATATTGCGACGATTGCGGCGTGCCGCTCTATGCCGATCCGCTCGGTGAAATCGTCCACGCCGAGATGCCGGAAGATGCTGAGCCCGTTCAGCCGCACTTCCACTAAGCAACGCGGCGTATTCCTACCCGCTGCATCCCAAGTCCCGCCACTGTGCGGGATTTTTTTTTGCCCTACGTCCTACGCCATCTGGACAGGCCGTCAAACGGCGGCCTTTTTGTCATCATGGTGCGGTAGTTCCGGTTTCGAGCGACGTGTGCCGAAGGTACGCGCAGCACAACATTTCGAGAGGCAATACACGGGAGGGCAGTGTTATGCGGTTTGCTGTATTCAATCCGGACGCCGAACGGCGCGAAGGGCTCAAGGCGCTGTTAAGACAAATCGACCGTCGCGCGCGTTTCAGCGACGCCCCTGACTGGCGTAGCGCCGAACGCGCGGCGCAACGTTTCACCCCGAATCTGTTCGTGATCGACTGGCACGACGGCATCGTCGCCGGCGAACTGCGTCAGTTCGTGAGCCGGCACCGCACGCTGCCCATCGCCGTGCTCGTCGATCGCACCGAACCGCCGCATAAGGTTCGCGCCCTCCTCTCCGAAGGCGCGCGCGGCATCATCCGCCGCACCACGGATTCGATTCTGATCGTCAAACTGCTCGAACTGATTCTGCTGGGCGGCGACCATCTGCCCGCCGATGTCTTTGGTCCGACGTTCTGCCCGCCCGGTGCGTGGCCGGTTCCGCCACGCCGCAATGCACGCGGCATGCCACTGCCGCGCAAACTCTCGACCCGGGTGGCGCTCTCGCCGCGCCAGGAGCAGATCCTGCGTTGCGTGCATATGGGCAGCACGAACAAGATGATCGCGCGCGCACTCGGCATCAGCGAAGGCACGGTCAAAGTTCACCTGGCGAGCATCTTCCAGCAGCTCGGCGCGCCCAACCGGGCGGCAGCCGTGGCGATCTACAACGGCTTGCTGTCGAATCAGCTGCAGGTGCTGCGCACGCGTCGCGACAGTCCGCGCAAACCCGCACATGGCGAACACGGCCCCACGCCACTGCGCGCCCGCGTAGAAGCGGAGTTCCGCTATCCGTTGCTGACAGACGACACCTTCGCGCCGCTACCGATGGCCGCGGAGCCCACGCCGCCTTACGGCGACACGGCGCCCGCGCCCTGCAACCCGCCCGGGACCACCCTCGTCGATACAGAAGACCCCGAAGCGCCGCCAGGCAGCGCACACGTTTTGCCCTCCAACGAGTAATATGAAGCTCATGGGGTTCCTCTATACGCCACTACCGTTGTGGGTCATCGTCTGTGCATGGGTTGCATCGGCGGGTCTGCTCGCGTTCGCGCTATGGAACAACCCGTTCAAGCGTCTGCAGGACGCGACGCTCCAGCACGTGTGGCTCGCCATTATCGTGGCCGTCTCCGTGCTGTGGGCGAGTAACGCGTGGCTCGAAGACGGCACCGTGCTGCATCTGCTCGGCGCCACCCTCGTGGTCACGCTGTTCGACTGGGGCCTGGCGCTCATTGCCATGGCCGTGGTCGTCGCCCTCGCGGCGCTGGTGTTCGACTCGCCGTGGGACGGCGTCGCGCTCACCTTCCTCGTCTACGGTGCGTTTCCGGTCTGCCTGTCGGCGTTGCTGCAGCGCGCCTTCACGGCCTGGCTGCCGCGCAATCTCTTCATGTTCATCGTCGGGCAGGGCTTCGTCTCACCTGCCATCGCCGTCTCCGCCGCGGCGTATCTCGCGCTCGGCACGCACATCGCGCTCAACAACGGCTCGATGCTCGCGGTGCCGGCCGGCTACGCGTTCAGCGTGTTCCTGCTCGCGTCCGGCGAGGCCTGGTTCACCGGCATGGCGACCGCACTGATCGCTGTCTACCGTCCCGCGTGGGTCACCACTTACGACGTGCGACGCTATCGCCTCGGCGGCCCTCGCACCTGAGCCAGGCTGAGCAAAACCGAGCGCACCTGAGAGCACCTAAGCGCACCTGAGCGCACCTGAGCGCCGCCAAAGCAACGCTGACGCAAGCAACGCGTCGCCTCCCTGATGGTTTCCTCGATTGCGGCCCGCCGGTCGTGCGCTAGAATGAACCGGCGCCCGCGGCCACAAGCCGCGTCGCGCTCACTGCGTGTGCGGCAACAACGGTCGATCCCACGAGGGCAACGCGCGAAATAATTGTTTCAGGATTGAACTCAACCACGCAGCGCAGCATCTTACGGTGCCAGACGTTCCACCCTCATCCAGAACAATCAGATGGACCGCAACATCGCTTTCCGCCAGTTGCTGCGTACTGGAGGCCGACTGGTCGCCTGCGCCGCGAGCCTGATGCTCGTCTGCACGCTGCCCGCCGAGGCCGATCAGCTCGAGCAGCAAAACGATCTCGTCAACACTTACGTCACGCAGATGCATGCCGATCCGCTGGTCGCGCGTTGCGCCGCGCACGGCAACTTCATCGCCGGCACGTCGAGTGTGCTCGATCACGTCGAATTCCCGCCCAGTTCCTTCGATAGCGCGCACGCCACCGTCACGCCCTGGAACGATTCCTTCGATGAAGGCAAGCAGCGCGTGAAGGTCGATACGATCGTCACCGTCGACGGCATCGGCATTCCGCAAGACAGCAGCCACGCGCCGTACGATCTCAAATTCCGTTGCGGCTACGTCGGTCAGCAGATCCTCGCCTTCAGCTGGAACGATCCCGAACCGCCCGCACGTGCGCGCAGCGAGCGCAGCAGCGCGTCGCCCGGCGCGGCGCACGTGAGCGGCAAACACACCGCCAAGTCGAAAAAGGCGACCGGCAAGAGCAAGGGCACGACGAAGAAGTCGACGAGCAAGTCCAGCCACAAGTCCTCGTCCACCTCGTCGAAGAGCGCCACGAAGTCCGCATCGAAATCGACCACGAAGTCCACCGCGAAAGCCACGGCGAAGAAGTCGTCAACGAAGAAAAAGTCGACGGCGCAGTAAGCGCGGCACGACAGTTCACGCACACAACAGCGCGAACAAAAAAGGGGGAAGCGGCTCACACCGCTTCCCCCTTTTTCATATCGTCACCGTCGTGGCGATGCCGTCAGGCGAACCTCAGGCGAAGGTCTCAACGTGATGGAGAATGGCCTGCAGCATCGCCGCACCGAGCGACGCGCTGCGCTCGCCGTTCCAGCCCACACGCTCGTCGGGCAGATTCGCGTTGTCCTTGAACGGCATTTCGAGCGTGAGCGAGAGACAGCCGTAACGATGGCCGATGTACTTCGACGCCAGCTTGAGCGCGTCCTCGCGATAGCGGCTCGCTTCGTAGCCGTGCTTGTCCTGGAAGTCGGGGCTCGCGATCTTGAAGGCGTCGATGAACGCCTTCTGCTCCGTGCGCTGCTGATCCGTGAAACCCGGCAGCATTTCCGATCCCGCCACGAACACATAAGGCAGCGTTTCGTCGCCGTGAATGTCGAAGAACAGATCGCAGCCGGTCTGCTCGATCGCGTCGCGCACCACGAGCACTTCCGGGCTGCGCTGCGCATCCGGCTCCATCCATTCGCGATTGAGGTTCGCGCCCACGGCGTTCGTGCGCAGATTGCCGTGCACGCTGCCGTCCGGGTTCATGTTCGGCACGATGTGGAAAATCGCGCGGTCGAGCAGCTTGCGCGCGACCGGATCGCCCGACCAGTCGCCCCAACCCGCCAGCCGCTTCACGAGACCTTCGACGAACCATTCGGCCATCGATTCGCCCGGATGCTGGCGCGCGATGATCCACACGGTCTGCTTGGGCTTGCCTTCGGGCGTGGTGTCGCCGGGCATGCCGAGCGAGAGCAGCGACATCGGCCGGCCCTCGACGCTCTGGCCGAGCTCGCTCAGCGTGGCGTGCGGCAACTGCTGCAGCGCGCCGAGGAATTCCGAGTGGCGCTCCTCGCCGTACGGCTCGAAATACGCGTAGTAAATGCTGTCGAAATCGGGCGTGTGCTCGATGGTCAGCGCCTTGCCGTCGTACGAGGTCGGCACGCGGAACCAGTTCACGCGGTCGTAGCTCGCGACGGCCTGATAGTCGCGCCAGCCTTCGGGAAACGCGCATGCCGATGCGTTTTCGAAGGTCATCGTGCACGGCTCGCCGCGCGCGCCCGTCAGGCGGAAGTAGAACCACTGCGCGAATTCGGACTGATTGTCGGGGCGCACGCGCAGGCGGATGTCGTCGGGCTGCTCGCACGACAGCACTTCGATCGCGCCCGCGTCGAACTGGCTGGAGATGGAAATCGTCATGGCAATATCCTTGGCTGGATCGGTGCTCGCGCGCCGCTCAAACGGTCAATCTATCAATCTATCAATCGGTCAAATCGCTCAATCGGCGATGCGACGGCGGAATACGTAGGTCGAATCGTTCGATGCGCCCGCATCGAATGCATAGCCTTCGCTGTCGAAGGCCTTGAGCGCTTCGGGTTCGGCGATGCGGTTCTCGACCGCATAGCGCGCCATCAGACCGCGCGCGCGTTTCGCGTGGAAGCTGATGATCTTGTAGCGGCCGCCCTTCCAGTCTTCGAAAACCGGCGTAATCACAGGCGCGTCGAGCTTCTTCGGCTTCACGGCCTTGAAGTATTCGTTCGACGCGCAATTCACGAGCACGCGTGCGCCGTGCTTCGCGCTCTTCGCGTGGTTGTGCTCGAACTGCGCGTTGAGCGCGTGCGTGATGCGCTCGCCCCAGAACGCGTAGAGATCTTTGCCGCGCGCGTTCTCGAAGCGCGTGCCCATCTCCAGGCGATACGGTTGCAGCAGGTCGAGCGGACGCAGCAGGCCATAGAGACCCGAAAGCACGCGCACGTGGTTTTGCGCGTAGTCAAGGTCGGCGTGCGAAAGCGATCGGGCGTCGAGACCCTCGTACACGTCGCCGTTGAACGCGAGCACGGCCTGCTTCGCGTTGCTCTGGCTAAAGCGCGTGGACCAGTCGGCGTAACGCTGGAAATTCAGGCACGCGAGCGGGTCGGAAATGCTCATCAACGTGCCGATCTGCTGCGGCGACAGGCGGCGCAGGCCGTCGATCAGCTCGGCCGCGTCGTCGACGAAATCGGGGATGGTGTGGGTGTCGACGTGCGCCGGCGTGTCATAGTCGAGCGATTTGGCCGGCGACAGAACGATTATCATAGAGGCTTGCAGGGCACGCGGTGCCCATGTTCAAAGGCGAAAGCCCGATTGTAGCGAATTCACGAATGACCGGTTTTACGCCCCGGAATCCCGACGCGCCCATCGTGGTGCTCGACTCCAATGTCTGGCTCGACATCCTCATCTTCGACGATCCCCACACGCGGCCGATCCGCGCCGCGCTCGAACGCGGCGCGCTCACAGCGCTGATCGACGCGCGCTGCCGCGGCGAGCTCGCGTTCGTGCTCGATTATCCGCATCTGCAGGGGCGCGGCGTGGACAAGGCCGGCGCGCTGGCCGCGCTTGCGCCGCTCGTCTCGCTGATCGAGCCGCCCGAGTTGCCCGCCGACGCGCGCGCGCTGCCGCAATGCCGCGACCGCGACGACCAGAAGTTTCTCGAACTCGCGCGCGCGAGCGGCGCGGCGTGGCTGGTCTCGAAGGACCGCGCCGTGCTCAAACTCGCGAAGCGCATCGCGCGCGACTTCGGTTTCCGGATCGGCACGCCCGATGTGTTCGTCGCCGAATGCGGGCTGGGCGGCGCGGCCGAAGCCGCCGCCTGAACCGGCGCACGCAGCCGCGCCGATTTCCCTACAATCAGGCTTTCCTGTTCCTCCGATTCCAGACGACCGCGCCATGAACGCACCGCATCCTTCGCAAGCTCCGTCGACGCAGAACCTGCTCACGCCCTCTTTTCCGTCGCGCCTGCCCGACGTCGGCACGACGATCTTCACGGTGATGAGCGCGCTCGCCGCCGAAAAGGGCGCGGTCAATCTCGGTCAGGGCTTCCCCGATTTCAACTGCGATGCGCGCATCGTCGACGCGGTGGCGCAAGCCATGCGCGACGGCCACAACCAGTATCCGCCGATGGCCGGCGTCGCCGCGCTGCGCGAAGCGATCGCCGGCAAGATCGAGCAGGTCTACGGCCGCCGCTACGACGCCAACAGCGAAATCACGGTGACGGCGGGCGCGACCCAGGCGCTCCTCACGACGATTCTCGCGACCGTGCATCCCGGCGACGAAGTGATCGTGGTCGAGCCGACCTACGACAGCTATCTGCCGTCGATCGAACTCGCGGGCGGCAAGCCCGTGTTCGTGACGCTCGAAGCGCCCGATTACGCGATTCCGTTCGACCGCCTCGCCGCGGCCATCACGCCGAAAACGCGCCTGATCCTCATCAACACGCCGCACAACCCGACCGGCACGGTCTGGCGCGCCGAGGACATGCGCAAGCTCGAAGAGATCGTGCGCGGCACCAACGTGCTGATCCTCTCCGACGAAGTCTACGAACACATGGTCTACGACGGCCAGCCGCACGAGAGCGTGGCGCGCTATCCGGAACTGGCCGCGCGCAGCTTTATCGTGTCGAGCTTCGGCAAGACGTTTCACGTGACCGGCTGGAAAGTGGGCTACGTGGCCGCGCCCGCGCCGCTCACGGCGGAATTCCGCAAGGTGCACCAGTTCAACGTGTTCACGGTGAATACGCCGATGCAGGTGGGTCTGGCGCAGTATCTGCGCGATCCGCAGCCGTATCTGGACCTGCCCGCGTTCTATCAGCGCAAGCGCGACTTCTTCCGCGCCGGCCTCGCGAACTCGCGCTTCAAGCTGCTGCCGTGCGAAGGCACCTACTTCCAGTGCGTCGATTATTCGGCGATCAGCGACCTGCCCGAAGCCGAGTTCTCGAAGTGGCTCACTTCGGAGATCGGCGTGGCGGCCATTCCGGTGTCGGCGTTCTATCACGAGTCGCACGAATCGGGCGTGGTGCGCTTTTGCTTCGCCAAGCAGGAGAGCACGCTCGCCAGCGCGCTCGAACGGCTCGCGCGGCTCTGAGCGCGTAACATCCCGCCGCCCCGCCAGCGCGATGACACCGCGAACCGCCTCGAGGCGTGTCCGGTCATCGCGCGGCAGGGCGCGCTCCCGCGCGTTACGCGTTCGCTTCGAGATACGCCTTGCGGTCGGCGCCCACGCGCTGCGCGGCCGGGCGCTCGCTCACGAGCTTGACGTACGCCTTCCAGTCCACGCCGGCCTCGGCGAGGAAATCGCGGCCGTAGACCTTCTGCGTCGCCATGCCGACGAGCGGCAGGCTCACGAACGCCGCCATGTCGGCCACGCCGAACTGCTCGCCGCCCACGTACGGCGCGAACTTCGCGAGCCGCTTGAAGCTCGCCACATAGCGGTTCAGACGCTTTTCGACCGTCGCCTTCACTTCGTCGCTGGCCTTGCCGCCGAAGAACGCCTCGCCGTACAGCTCGCGCGCGACCAGCTCCAGATGCGTTTCGATGAAGGTGATCAGCTCACGCTCCTTGGCGGCCTGCCACGGATCGGCCGCGAAGATGCGCTTCTCCGGAAAGCGCGCCGCCAGATACTCGACAATCACTTCCGACTCGCACAGAAAGCCCTGCTCCGTTTCGATGTAGGGCACCTTGCCGCCCGGCGATTCGGCGAGCTTCGCCTCGGCGAGCGGCAGCTTCGTCAGCACTTCCTCGAACGGAATGCCGTGCTCGAGCAGCACGAACTTCACCTTGTTGTAGTAGTTCGAGACCGCAAAACCATGCAGCTTGATCATCCTCGTCTCCTCCTTGGGGGCGATGCGCGGCAATCCGGGATTGCCGAACCGTTTTCATGAAAATGTACGACCGTGCTATTCTAGGCCAATCATGGAGCCAGGCTTCCAATGACTTTCCATCATTTCAATATTGAGACATCCGGCGACGATGCGGCAACGTATCCCGCCGACACCTTCGCGAAACTCGCCGTAAAAGGCAAGTCCGGCAAACGCGCCGCGTGCAGCGTCACGCGCCTGCGCGCCGTTACCATCGCATCGAACGAGGCCCAGTCATGAGCGCCGAACTCCTCAGCACCCGCCCGCACGGCCACGAATCGACGCTCGTGCTCACGCTCTCGAATCCCGGCGCGCGCAATGCGCTGCATCCCGACATGTACGCCGCCGCGATCGAAGCGTTCGACACCGCCGAGCGCGATCCGTCGCTGCGCGCGATCGTCCTCACGGGCGCCGACAACTTCTTCTGCGCGGGCGGCAACCTGAACCGCCTGCTCGAAAACCGCGCGAAAGACCCGTCGGTGCAGGCCGCCAGCATCGACATGCTCGCCCAATGGGTCACGGCCATGCGCCAGTGCAGCAAGCCCGTGATCGCCGCCGTGGAAGGCGCCGCGGCAGGCGCGGGCTTCTCGCTCGCGCTGGCCGCCGACCTGCTGGTCGCCGCCGAAGACGCGAAATTCGTCATGGCCTACGCGCGCGTCGGCCTCACGCCCGACGGCGGCGGCTCGTGGTTCCTCGCGCAGTCGCTGCCGCGCGCGCTCGCGTTCGAGCTGATGGCCGAAGGCAAGCCGATCGCCGCGTCGCGCCTCGCCGAGCTGGGCGTCGTCAACCGCGTCGCCAAACCGCAGGGCGCGCTCGACGCCGCGCTCGCCTGGGCCGACGAACTCGCGAAGATCGCACCGAACTCGGTCGCGCGCATCAAGGGCCTGACGAACGTCGCCGTCACGCACACGCTCGACGAGCAGCTCGCCGCCGAACGCGACAACTTCGTCGCCTCGCTGCATCACAGCGACGGCCTCGAAGGCATCACCGCGTTCCTCGAAAAACGTTCCCCGGTCTACAAGCGATGAGCGAATTCCAGTTGCCGCAGCGCCGCCGCATCTATCTGATGCGCCATGGCGACGTCACCTATTTCGACGATTCAGGCCGCGCGATCGATCCGGACACCGTGCCGCTCAACGACAACGGCCGCGCCCAGGCGAGCGCCGCCGGCGCGGCGTTCGCGCAGCAAGGCGTGCGCTTCGACCGCGTGATCGTGAGCGGCTTGCGGCGCACGATCGAAACCGCGCAGCATGTGCTCGACGCGACCGGCCAGCAGATCGCACTCGAAGAACAACCGGCGTGGCAGGAAATCCGCGGCGGCCGTCTCGCCGACATCGCGCCCGCCGACATCGAGAACGCGTTTCTGCGCGCCTTCGACGGCGTCGTGTCCGAAGAGACGCGCTTTCTCGGCGGCGAGAGCATCGGCGAACTGCTCGATCGCGTGCTGCCCGCTATCGCCGAACTGCGCGCCGATCCCGCCTGGGACACCGCGCTGCTCGTGCTGCACGGCGGCGTGAACCGCGCGATTCTCTCGCACGCGATCACGGCGGGCGGCCGCATGTTCTTCGGCCACCTCGCGCAGACCACGGGCTGCATCAACGTGCTCGATGCGGGCGCGGCGCCGCACGACTGGATCGTGCGCGCGCTGAACCACGCGCCGCCCTCGCCTTTGCATCGCGACACCCGCAACACCACGATGGAGATGCTGTACGCGCAATATCTGCGCTATCGCCCGCAGCGCTAGCGCGTTGCACCGACGGCTTACACAAGAACGGAGACAAACATGGCGCAAGCCACCCCGGATGGAGACAAGAACGCCGCCGACAAGTCCACCGACTTCTCGGCGTTCGAAGGCACGCGGCCCGTGGCCGACCGTCAACGTTTCGATATCGACGCCTTGAGCGCGTGGCTCACGGCGCACGTCGCGGGCTTCGCCGGACCGCTCACAGTCGAGCAGTTCGCCGGCGGCCAGTCGAATCCCACCTTCAAGCTCGTCACGCCCACGCGCAGCTACGTGATGCGCGCGAAGCCGGGGCCGAAGGCGAAGCTGCTGCCTTCGGCGCACGCCATCGAACGTGAATATCGCGTGATGGATGCGCTCGGCGCCACCGATGTGCCCGTCGCGAAGATGCTCGCGCTGTGCGAAGACGAAGCCGTGATCGGCCGCGCGTTCTATGTGATGGAGTTCGTCGAGGGCCGCGTGCTCTGGAATCAGGCGCTGCCCGGCATGACGCGCGAAGAACGCGGCGCGATCTACGAGGAAATGAACCGCGTGATCGCCGCGCTTCACAACGTGAAGCCCGACGCCATCGGTCTCGCGGACTTCGGCAAGCCCGGCAATTATTTCGCACGCCAGATCGATCGCTGGAGCCGTCAATATCAGGCCTCGGAAACCGAGTCGATCGACGCGATGAATCGCCTGATCGAATGGCTGCCGCAGCATATGCCCGACGATCAGGGCTCGCGCGTGTCGGTCGTGCACGGCGACTTCCGCCTCGACAACCTCATCTTCCATCCGACCGAGCCGCGCGTGCTCGCCGTGCTCGACTGGGAACTCTCGACGCTCGGCGATCCGCTCGCCGACTTCTCGTATCACTGCATGGCGTGGCACGTCGAGCCTGGCCAGTTCCGCGGCATCGGCGGACTCGACTGGCAGGCGCTCGGCATTCCCGACGAGCAGCATTACGTGCAGCGGTATTGCGAGCGCACCGGCCTCGAAATCCGCGGCGACTGGAACTTCTATCTCGCCTACAACATGTTCCGCATCGCGGCCATCCTGCAAGGGATCATGAAACGCGTGGTCGACGGCACCGCCGCCAGCGCCCAGGCCGCCGACGCCGGACGCCGCGCGCGGCCGATGGCCGAACTCGCGTGGCACTACGCGCAAAAGGTGCGCTAGCCGCGCGCCGGATTTCCTGACTCATCATCGGCAAACCGATCAGCAAACCCATCGCACTCGAAACATATTCGGTGCTCTTTAGCGAGGTCCCAGATGAATTTCGATTACACCCCGAAAGTGCAGGCGCTGCGCGAGAAGCTGCTCGCGTTCTTCGACGAACACATCTATCCGAACGAGTCCGTCTATCACGAGGAAGTCGAGCGCAACCGCGCCGCCGGCAACGCGTGGGTGCCCACCGAAATCGTCGAGAAACTCAAGGTCAAGGCGCGCGAAGCCGGACTGTGGAATCTGTTCCTGCCGGAGTCGCATCGCGGCGCGGGCCTGACGAACCTCGAATACGCGCCACTGTGCGAGATCATGGGCCGCGTGATCTGGGCGCCCGAAGTGTTCAATTGCAGCGCGCCCGACACCGGCAACATGGAAACCATCGAGCGCTACGGCACCGAGGAACACAAGCGCCAGTGGCTCGATCCGCTGCTGCAGGGGCAGATTCGCTCGGCCTTCCTGATGACGGAGCCGGAAGTCGCTTCGTCGGATGCGACCAACATCCAGACGCGCATCGAGCGTGACGGCGACGACTACGTGATCAACGGCACGAAGTGGTGGTCGTCGGGTGCGGGCGATCCGCGCTGCGCGGTGTACATCGTGATGGGCAAGACCGATCCCGATGGTCCGCGCCACGCGCAGCAGTCGATGATCCTCGTGCCGTCCGACGCGGCGGGCATCACGGTCAAGCGCCCGCTCACGGTGTTCGGCTACGACGACGCGCCGCACGGCCACATGGAGATCAAGCTGGAAAATGTGCGCGTGCCGGCGTCGAACATCCTGCTCGGCGAAGGGCGCGGCTTCGAGATAGCGCAAGGCCGTCTCGGGCCGGGCCGCATCCATCACTGCATGCGGCTGATCGGACTGGCGGAACGCGCGATCGAATTCATGGCGAAGCGCGCGCTCTCGCGCGTCGCGTTCGGCAAGACCATCGCGCAGCAGACAGTCACGCAGGAACGTCTCGCCGAAGCGCGCTGCATGATCGAACAGGCGCGCCTGCTCACGCTGAAGACCGCGTACATGATGGACACGGTCGGCAACAAGGGCGCGCGCGGCGAGATCGCGATGATCAAGGTGGTCGCGCCGAGCATGGCCTGCCAGGTACTCGACTGGGCGATTCAGGTGCATGGCGGCGGCGGCGTGAGCGGCGACTTCCCGCTCGCTTACGCGTATGCGCAGGCACGCACGCTGCGTTTCGCCGACGGCCCGGACGAAGTGCACCGCAACGCCATCGCCAAGCTCGAACTCGCGCGTCATCTGGAGCCGGGCGCGGCGTCGCGCGTGGAAATGCCGGTCACGCGCTCGTAAGTTCGGCGTAGCACTCAGCGCAGCATCGTGCGGATGGAACTCCGCTCGATGCGTGCGCTCAGTCAGATCTCAGTTTGCGCTCGCGCGCTGCGCCGCGAGCGATCTGGCCACCGACGCCAGCGTTCTGCGCCGGATCCAGCCGCTGGCCGCACGGATCGCGAGCCAGTACGGCGTCATCAACATCCGGGTGGACCACGACGGGCAATGCACGAACGTCTCGGTCACGAGCCGCGACGCGCGCTCGCCCTCCTCCACGCGAAACCGCAGCACCAGCTTCGCGATATCGGTGCGCGCAAGCGCGAGAAAGGCCGCCGCATCCGCGACATCGACGAGCCCGAAATCCGGACGCCAGAAGCGCCCCGCCAGCCCGAACGACAACTCGCGCTCACCGCGATCAAGCGGCATGAACGTACTCAGGCCGAACGGCGCGCGCGCCTCGCCATGCAGGCGCTGCACCAGACGCGTCGGCGCTTCGCGCACGCGCATCAGCGTATCGATGACCCAATCGTCGCGCATGTCGAGCGCCACGAGCGCGTCGAGAATGCGCGCCGGCGACGTCTCGTCCACGGACGCCGCGTGTCGCTCATAGAACTGGTGACTCGGCAAAAAGCGCGTGTGTGCGGCAGCGGATGCAGTCATCGTCGACGGGTGCGCATGCGGGGGCAAAGCGCGAAAGTGGAACACTGCTCACCATGATGCCACCGCATTGCACCGCGGCGATCCCACGCTGACATTGAGGTCACTTTGCGGGCTTCTGCGCGGCGCGGCGAACTATGCTAATTTGCGCCAGTTCAGGCGCCGACGCCCATACCGTGGCGCCATCGTCCCCAGGAGCCACGATGATCGACGTCTACAGCTGGGCCACGCCCAACGGCCACAAAGTCCACATCATGCTCGAGGAAACGGGCCTCGAGTACCGCGCGCATCCGATCGATATCGGCGCGGGCGACCAGTTCAAGCCCGAGTTTCTCGAGATCAGCCCCAACAACAAGATTCCGGCGATCGTCGATTCCGAAGGCCCGACGCGCGCCGACGGCAAGCCGTTCTCGCTGTTCGAATCGGGCGCGATTCTGATTTATCTCGCGGCGAAAACCGGCAAGTTCATGCCCGACGATCTCGCCGCGCGCTACGACGTGCTGCAGTGGGTGATGTTCCAGATGGGCGGCCTCGGCCCGATGCTCGGCCAGGCGCACCACTTCCGCATCTACGCGCCCGAGAAGATCGAGTACGCGGTCAACCGCTACACGAACGAAGCGAAGCGTCTCTACAACGTGATGGAAACAAAGCTCGAAAAAAGCGAGTATCTGGCCGGCGACGACTACACGATCGCCGATATCGCCGCGTTCCCGTGGACGCGTTCCTGGCAGAACCAGGGCATCGATCTCGACGCGCTGCCGAACGTGAAGCGCTGGCATGAAACCATCGCCGCGCGACCGGCGGTCAAGCGCGGCGTGGAAGTGCTCGCGAACGCGCGCAAGCCGCTGATGGACGACAAGGCGAAGGAAATGCTGTTCGGCGCGACGCAGTACGCGAAGCACGGCGCGAAGGCGGCATGATTCGCCCGCAGACTCCGCGCCCGCGCTAAAAGAAAAGCGGCGTCCGGTTTGCACCGGATGCCGCTTTTTTCATGGATCGAGCGCGTGGCGCCCAAAGGCTCAGAAGCACCTCAAAAGCGCCTCAAAAGTAATGCCGCGTGATGAATTCGGCCACGCAGGCCGGACGCTCGCTGCCTTCGCATTCGATCGTCACGTCCCACACGACCTGCGCGCCGCCGCGTTCGACCTCGCTCACTTTCTTCACGCCGAAGCGCCCGCGCACGCGCGCATCCACCGGCACCGGCGACGTGAAGCGCACGCGGTTCATCCCATAGTTCACGCCCATGCGCTGACGCAGCGAAATCGTCGACTCCAGCAGCACCGGCACGAGCGACAGCGTGAGAAAGCCATGTGCGATCGGACCGCCGAACGGCGACTCGCGGCGCGCGCGCTCGGCGTCGAGGTGAATCCACTGATGATCGCCGGTGGCGTCGGCGAAACCCTGCACGCTCGCCGCGCTCACGGTGCGCCAGCCGCTCACGAACGGCTCGGCGCCCACGCGTGCGCGCAAGGCGTCGAGATCGGCGATTTCGATAACGGATGCTTCGCTCATTTCGCCTCTCCAGAATGACGCGCGCCGGGGTGGCGCAAACCGAACAACGCCTTCGAACTGACCGTCACCACGACTTCACCGTGCTGATTGCGCCCTTCCCAGCGCGTTTCGACGATACCGCGATCCGGCTTGCTCTCCGACACGCGCTTGCTGACGATGCTGTTGACCATCGTGAGCGTGTCGCCGACTCGCACCGGCTTGATCCAGCGGATTTCGTCGATGCCCGGCGAGCCCATCGACGTCGAACCGTCGAGGAAATTGCGCACGAGCATGCCCATCATGACCGAGCAGGTGTGCCAGCCGCTCGCGACGAGGCCGCGGAACATCGACGCCTCGCCGCCCGCCTCGCTCACATGGAACGGCTGCGGATCGTATTGCTGCGCGAACTGCACGATCTCGTCGCGCCCGAACGTGTGCGAGCCGACTTCATACGACTTGCCCACTTCGAGGTCTTCGTAACTCACGCCCATCGCTAACTCTCCGTTTTATGATGCCGCCGACGCTGGCGACGCTATCGACGCCGGCATCGGCGCGCGGCTCAGGCGGCCGCTTGTGCGAAGCCCGGCAGCGAGGCGAAGCGTTCGAGGTGGTAATCGACGTCGCCGAGCGTGGTTTCGATAATCGCGAGACGCTTGAACAGATGCGCCGCCGCGACTTCGTTGGTCACGCCCATGCCGCCATGCAGTTGCACGGCCTGCTGACCGACGTAGCGCGCCGCCTGGCCCACCCGCGCCTTCGCCGCCGAAATCGCGCGACGACGCTCGTCGGGCGACTCGCTACTGTAACGCGCGGCCGCGAGGTAGGTCAGCGAGCGCGCCTGTTCGCCGTGGATCAGCATCTCGGCCATGCGGTGCTGGAGCGCCTGGAAGCGCGCGATCGGCACGCCGAACTGCTGACGCGTCTTCGTATATTCGACCGTTGCGTGATTGAGCGCGTCGATGGCGCCGACCGCTTCCGCGCACAGCAGGAAGGTGGCGTAATCGGCGATGCGCTCCCACATGGCCGCGCCCGTTTTCGCGTCGCCCAGACGGCGGCCCTGCACGGCGTCGAACCGGATCGTGGCGGCGCGCTGGCCGTCGATCGTGCGGTAGTCGCTGAGCGTCACGCCCTTCGCGTCGCGCGCGACCACGAACAACGCGACTTCGCCCGCGAGGCGCGCCGGCACGATCCAGAAGTCCGCTTGCGCGCCGTGCTGCACGACCGACTTCGCGCCGCTGAGCGCGAAACCGTTGCCGGTTTCCTTCGCCGTGGTGGCAAGCGAGAACAGGTCGTAGCGCGCTTCCGGTTCGTGGAACGCGGGCGCGAGCTTGACCTCGCCGCTCGCGACGCGTTCGAGCAATTGCGCGTTTTCAGCGTTGTCCGCGCCAGCGAGCTTGAGCGCCTCGACGCCCACGACCGTCGCCCAGTACGGCTCGATCACGAGCGCGCGGCCCAGTTCCTGCATGACCACGAGCATGTCGAACGGCGTGCCGTCGAAACCGCCCTGCGCTTGCGGCACCGGCAACGCCGTGAGGCCGAGTTCGACGAACGCATTCCAGTGATCGGCCGAGACGCCCTCGGGCGTCTTCACGATCGACTGACGCGCTTCGAAGCCGTAGTTCTTGTCGAGATAGCGACGCAGCGCGTCGGCGAGTTGCTGTTGCTCTTCGGTGAAATTGAAGTCCATTGCGCCGCTCCTCAAATCCCCAGGATCATCTGCGAGATGATGTTCTTCTGGATTTCGTTCGACCCGCCGTAAATCGACGTCTTGCGATAGTTGAAGTAGTACGCCGCGAGCGGGGCCGCGTCGTCGTCGCCGCCTGCTGCGTGCGCGTGCTCGCCTTCGAGGAACGCCGGATCGAACGGCGCGGCCAGCGGACCGACCGCATCGACCATCAACTCGGTGAGCGCCTGCTGGATTTCGGTGCCCTTGATCTTCAGCATCGACGCTTCGGGACCGGGACCGCGACCGTTGCTGGTGCTCGCGATCACGCGCTCGGCGGTGACTTCGAGCGCCATCAGTTCGATTTCGACGGCGGCCACGCGCGCGGCGAACACCGGATCGAGCAGCAGCGGCTTGCCGTTCTTCTTCTGGTTCAGCGCGACGGTCTTGAGGAACGCGAGTTCGCGGTTCGAGGCGCCCACGCGCGCGATGCCCGTGCGCTCATGGCCGAGCAGATATTTCGCGTAAGTCCAGCCGCGATTCTCCTCGCCGACGAGGTTCTCGACCGGCACCTTCACGTCCTCGAAGAACACTTCGTTGACCTCATGGTCTTCGTCGAGCGTGATGATCGGACGCACGGTAATGCCCGGCGTCTTCATGTCGATCAGCAGGAACGAAATGCCTTCCTGCTTCTTCGCGGCGGGGTCGGTGCGCACGAGGCAGAACATCATGTCGGCGTGCTGGCCGAGCGTGGTCCAGGTCTTCTGGCCATTCACGACGTAATGGTCGCCCGCCGCGTCCTGGACACGAACGGCGCGCGTGCGCAGCGAAGCGAGATCGGAACCGGAACCGGGTTCGGAATAGCCCTGACACCACCAGTCTTCGCCCGAGCGGATGCGCGGCAGATAGCGGCGCTTCTGCGCTTCGTTGCCGTACTTCATGATGACGGGCGCGACCATCGACACGCCGAACGGCAGCACCGGCGGCGCGCCGATGCGCCCGCATTCCGCGTCCCAGATATGGCGTTGCGCTTCGGTCCAGCCGGGGCCGCCGAATTCGACGGGCCATGCGGGCACGGACCAGCCCTTCTGGCCGAGCAGCGCGTGCCAGCTGGCGATGTCGTCGCGCGAGAGGCGCTTGTGATTCAGGACTTTGTCGCGCATGGCCTGAGGCAAATTGGCCTCGAGCCAGGTGCGGACTTCGGCGCGGAATGCGTCGTCGGTGGGGGAGTAATCGAGATCCATGCGGGTTGTCTCCTGGCCGCGGCTGGTTGGGGACGATCCCCCCAGCCTCGACGAAGACCCGCATGGCTATTGCAGCGGACCCTTCAGCGCGGCCGGCACCGGCAGCGGCATCACATCGATGCCTTCTTCGACGAGAGCTTGCGCATCCTCCACGGAAGCGACTCCGCGAATGTTGCGCGACGGCGCTTCGTTGTAGTGAATGCGCCGCGCCTCCTCGGCGAAACGGTCGCCTACGTTCTCCGTCTTCTCCAGGACCTCGCGCATCACGCGCATCACCTGCGCCTGCCACTGCGCCGCCTGCTCAGCGTGTTCGCCCTGAGCGCGGGGCGGCGTGTCGGACGCTGCGCGCGCGCCCGACAAATTCAGCCGGGGCGCGGACGGCAGGCGCGTGACTTCGTTCGCGCCGCACATCGGACATTCGACCAGCTTGCGCTCGCGCTGCGACTCGAAGTCGTCTGCGGAAGCGAACCAGCCTTCAAACCGATGGCCGTCTGGGCACTGTAGATCGAGGACCTTCATGGGGAATCAAGGCTTGCGTTGAAGTGTAGCGTAAATCGAAAATTTGTGAACGACCGTTCGTAAATTTTTGGGGTGGGGTATTCACTGCCCTGCCCGCTTCGGTTGTGGCATCGATGCGCCGGGAATGCCGGTGATGGATTGTAGCGCCGCCCGATTTTGCGCGCTGATGCAGCCGGGCCGACAACCGCGTGCCAGAATGCACACGGCGGCCTCGCGGGCCGCCGTGTTTGCTGTACACCTCATGCGTGGGTGCCGCGCGGATTCGGGATCAGCCCTGCTCCGCCTTGCCGAGCGGCCACTCGCCCGACAGCGCCTTTTCGAGCCAGAACGTGCCGATCACCGTCTTCACGTCGGTGATCTTGCCGTCACGCACCCATTCGAGCAGTTCGGGCAGCGTGGCCGTGAAGGTTTCGAGGAATTCGCCTTCGTCGAGCTTCGACTCGCCCGCCGTGAGGCCACGCGCGAGATAGATGTCGATGAACTCGGTCGAGTACGAAATGACCGGGTGAATCTTCGTCAGATAAATGTATTCGCGCGCCGTGTAGCCGGTCTCTTCCTTCAATTCGCGGATCGCGCATGCGAGCGCGCCTTCCTGCGGATCGAGCTTGCCTGCCGGAAACTCGGTCATCACGCGCGACAGCGGATAGCGATACTGGCGCTCCATCAGCACGCGCCCGTCGTCGAACAGCGGAATCACCATGACCGCGCCGGGATGCTGCACGTATTCGCGCGTGGCGTGCTTGCCGTCCGGCAGCGCGACCGTATCGCATTTGAGCGTGAGAAATTTGCCCGCGTGGAGCGTCGTGCTTTCGACGCACGTCTCGGCGAGCGCCGGGTCGTGTTTCTGATCTTCAGCAGCCATGTTGAAACCTCGGAAAGACGCGTGATCGGGAAGGCGCGGGAAAGCCGCGAGAAACTGACAACGCGCGCCTCGTGCGGGACGAGGCGCGCGCATCACGCCTGACGGCGTTTGACGAGATATTGCCAGGCGAAGCCGGGAAACGCGAACACGACAAAAAGACTGAACGTGATGGCGTAGAACTGCCAGCCCTGGTCAAAGCGGTTACCGGCGCGCGCTTCCAGCAGGAAGCCGAACGCACCGACCACGAAATACAGCACGATCAGTTCGGCGATGCGGATCCACGCGCTCTTCTTCTGCGCGCGCACCGGCACCAGGCCGAACAACCGTTGATTGAAGAACGGCAGGTTGGCGCCTGCAAGCGCCAACAACACAATAAACCAGCCAGCAGACGACATTACAGCGGCAGCGTATGCGAAACGGCTTGCAGGCAGACGGACATCAGCGGACCCGGGATGATACCCAGTGCCAGCACGGCCACGCCGTTGAGCGTGAGCAGCGCGCGATTGCAGCTATGGCTTTCGATCGGCGTGGTGTCGGTCGGCGCGTCGAAGTACATCAGCTTGACGATACGCAGGTAGTAGAACGCACCGAACAGCGACGTGACGACGGCAAGGATCGCGAGCCACGTCAGGCCGGCGTTCATCGTCGCTTCGAGCACGGCGAGCTTCGCATAGAAGCCGACCGTCGGCGGAATGCCGGCGAGCGAGAACATCATGACCATCATGACCGCCGCGAACATCGGGCTGCGGTGATTCAGGCCCTTGAAGTCGTCGAGCGTTTCGGCTTCGAAGTCGCGACGCGACAGCAGCATCACGATACCGAACGCGCCGAGCGTGGTGATCAGGTAGACGATGCTGTAGAACATGGCCGAGCTGTATGCGCTGGCCGCGCCCGTCGCCTTGTTGTCGACGATGCCGGCGAGCAGGCCGAGCAGCACGAAGCCCATGTTCGAGATGGCCGAGTACGCGAGCATGCGCTTGACGTTGCGCTGGACGATACCCGTGATGTTGCCGACGATCATCGACAGCGCCGCCAGGATGATCAGCATTTGCTGCCAGTCCACGGCCAGCGGCAGCAGACCCATGACCAGGAAACGCACCGCCCAGGCGAACGCCGCGACCTTCGGGCCGCCGCCGGTCAGCAGCGACATGGCCGTGGGCGCGCCTTGATAGACGTCGGGCACCCACATGTGGAACGGCACCGCGCCCATCTTGAACGCCACGCCCGCCACGATGAACACCACGCCGAACAGCAGCACGATGTCGTTGATGTGGCCTGACGCAACCGCCTTGAACACTTCGCCGAGTTCGAGCGAACCGGTCGCGCCGTACAGCATCGAGATGCCGTAGAGCAGGAAGCCCGATGCGAGCGCGCCCAGCACGTAGTACTTCATGGCCGCTTCGTTCGACTGCGTCGCGTCACGGCGCAGCGCGATGACCGCGTACAGCGACAGCGACATCAGCTCGAGGCCGAGGTACAGCGTGAGGAAGTTGTTGCCCGAGATCATCACGAGCTGGCCGAGCAGCGAGAACATGCCAAGCAGGAAGAACTCGCCCCGGAACATGTCGCGGTCTTCGAGATACTTGCGCGAATAGACAATCGACACGGCGTAGCCGAGCGTGACGACCGCCTTCATGGCACTGGCGAACGCATCCACCACGTACATGCGCGTGAAGTAGTAGTACACGTGCGGGTCGAACGCGTTCACCGCAAACCAGATACCGGCGATGACCGTGGTCAGCAGCGCGATAAAGTAGGTCGTGCGCCGGCCCGAAGGACCGGAGAACGTGTCGTTGAGCCACGCGACGATGAGGCCGGTCATCACCAGCGCGTCGGGTAGCAGAGCGTTCATAGGGGCGTTTGGCATGATCTTTTGTTCCTCCGCTCGGTATTACTGTGACAGCGGCAGTTTCGACACTGCGACGTGGGAGAGGAGGTTTTCCACGGAGACGTGCATCACATCGGTAAAGGGCTTCGGGTAGATGCCCATGAAAAGCGTGAACAGCGCGAGCACCGCAAGAATGAAGTATTCGCGACCGTTGATGTCCTTCAGCTCGCGAACATGATCGTTCGAGATGGCGCCGAAGTACACCCGCTTGTACATCCACAACGTATAGGCCGCGCCCAGGATCAGCGTGAACGCCGCCCCGAATGCGATCCAGAAGTTGAACTTCACAGCCGCCAGAATCACCATGAATTCGCCGACGAACCCGGAGGTGCCCGGCAGGCCGCAGTTGGCCATGGCGAACAGCATGGCCAGCGCCGCGAACTTCGGCATCGTGTTGACGACGCCGCCGTAATCGGCGATCTGACGCGTATGCATGCGGTCGTACAGCACCCCGATGCACAGGAACATGGCGCCCGAGACGAAGCCGTGCGAAATCATCTGGATGATCGCGCCTTCAATCGCAAGCTGGCTCGACGGGCCGAACATAAAGAAGCCGAGCGTGACGAAGCCCATGTGGGCGATCGACGAATACGCGACCAGCTTCTTCATATCCGCCTGCACCATCGCCACGAGACCGATGTAGATGACAGCGATCAGCGAGAGCGTGATGATGACCGGCGCCAGGTAATGACTCGCGTCCGGCGTGACCGGCAACGAGAAACGCAGGAAACCGTATGCACCGAGCTTCAGCATGATGGCGGCCAGCACCACCGAGCCGCCCGTGGGCGCCTCGACGTGCGCGTCCGGCAGCCACGTATGAACCGGCCACATCGGCACCTTCACGGCGAACGCGAAGAAGAACGCGATGAACAGCAGAATCTGCGGCGTCATGGCGAGCTTGGCGTCCTGCCAGGTGGCGAGGTCGAACGTGTGCGTCACACGGTACATGTACAGCAACGCGACCAGCATCAGCAGCGAGCCGGCCAGCGTGTACAGAAAAAACTTGAAGGCCGCATACACGCGATTCGGGCCGCCCCAGATACCGATGATGATGTACATCGGGATCAGCGTGGCTTCGAAGAACACGTAGAACAGCAGACCGTCAGCCGCGCAGAACACGCCGATCATCAGACCCGACAGGACAAGGAAGGCGGCGAAATACTGCGCGACGTCTTCCTTGATGACCTGCCAGCCCGCGATCACGACGATCACGGTAATGAGCGCCGTCAGCACCACGAACCACATCGCGATGCCGTCGACGCCCAGGTGATAGGCGATGTTGAACCGGTCGATCCAGACCGCCTTCTCCTCGAACTGCAGCGCAGCCGTGGTGGTGTCGAAGCCCGAAACGAGCGGAAGCGTGACGAGGAAACTAAGCACTGAACCGATAAGCGCGAGCCAGCGGGCTCGGCCCGGGTTCCGGTCGGAACCCACTACTAGAACGACGACGCCGAATAAAATCGGCATCCAGATCGCAATACTGAGAATCGGAGTTGCGTGCATGCGTTTCCTCGCCTTATTTGCCGCTGAGCGTTACAAACAGGGTAAGGAGGCCAAGCATGCCAATGATCATGGCAAATGCGTAGTGGTAGATATAGCCGGATTGCAGGAATCGAATAACAGTCGCAAACCAGCCGATAAACTTGGCGCTCCCATTTACGACGCCGTCGATCACGACGACATCGCCCTCCTTCCACAGACCGCGACCGATTGCGACCGCTCCGCGAGCGAAGACGATTTCGTTGATCTTGTCGAGGTAATACGCGTTAGCCAGCAGCTTGTAGACCGGTGCGAACGTACGCTGCACGACGGCCGGCAGATCCGGGCGCTTCATGTAGAAGAACCACGCCACCACCACACCCGCCAGCGCGAGCCAAACCGGCAGACCCGAGAACGCATGCGCGCCCATCGCGGCCCAGCCCTGGAATTCCGAAGCCATTTCCGTGAGTGCTTCGTGGTTCTGACCGATGAAGATCACCTTGTCGAACGCCACGCCGTTCTGGAAGAACGAGCCGAACAGCAGCGGCTGGATCGCGTACGCACCGGCGATCACCGACGGAATCGCGAGCAGCACCAGCGGCACCCAGATCACCCACGGCGACTCGTGCGGCACGTGCACGTGATGCTCGTCGTGACCATGATCGCCGTGACCGTGGCCTTGCGCCGCCTCGATCGCCATCGGCGATTCCGGATGCTTCGGACCGCGGAAACGCTCCGGACCGTGGAACACGAGGAAGTACATGCGGAACGAGTACAGCGCGGTCACGAACACGCTCGCCACGACCGCGAAGTACGCGAAGCCCGAACCCGGCAGGTGCGAGAGCTTCACGGCGTCGATGATCGAGTCCTTCGAATAGAAGCCCGAGAAGAACGGCGTGCCGATCAGCGCGAGCGAACCGACCAGCGAGGTGATCCACGTGATGGGCATGTACTTGCGCAGGCCGCCCATGTTGCGCATGTCCTGGTCGTGGTGCATGCCGATGATGACCGAACCCGCGCCGAGGAACAGCAGCGCCTTGAAGAACGCGTGCGTCATCAGGTGGAAGATCGCGACCGGATACGCCGACACGCCGAGCGCGACCGTCATGTAACCGAGCTGCGAGAGCGTCGAGTAAGCAACCACGCGTTTGATGTCGTTCTGCACGACGCCGAGGAAGCCCATGAACAGCGCGGTGATCGCACCGATCACGACGATGAACGACAGCGCCGCTTCGGAAAGTTCGAATAGCGGCGACATGCGCGCGACCATGAAGATACCGGCCGTGACCATGGTTGCCGCGTGGATCAGTGCGGAGATCGGCGTCGGGCCTTCCATCGAGTCGGGCAGCCAGACGTGCAGCGGGAACTGCGCCGACTTACCCATCGCGCCGATGAACAGGCAGATACACGCGACCGTGAGCAGATTCCACGAGGTGCCCGGGAACGTCAGCGCCGCGATTTCGTGGCCCTTCGCGAACACGTCGTTGTAGTTCAGCGAGCCGCCGTAGGCGAGCAGCAGACCAATGCCCAGCAGGAAGCCGAAATCGCCCACGCGGTTCACGAGGAACGCCTTCATGTTCGCGTAGATGGCGCTTTCACGCTTGAAGTAGAAGCCGATCAGCAGGTACGAGACGAGGCCCACCGCTTCCCAGCCGAAGAACAGCTGCAGGAAGTTGTTGCTCATCACGAGCATCAGCATCGAGAAGGTGAACAGCGCGATGTACGAGAAGAAGCGCTGGTAGCCCTCTTCCTCGGCCATGTAGCCGATCGTGTAGATGTGCACCATCAGCGACACGAAAGTCACGACGATCATCATGAGCGCCGTCAACGAGTCGATCAGGAAGCCGACCTCGAACTTCAGGCCGCCGACCGACATCCATTCGTACACCGTGGCGTTGAAGCTCGCGCCGTTCAGCACGTCCAGGAACGTGATGCACGAGAGCACGAACGCGATCGCCACGCCGAGAATGGTCACCGTATGCGCGCCCGCGCGCCCGACCGTCTTGCCGAACAGACCGGCAATGAGGGAACCGGCGAGAGGCGCAAGCGGAATCGCCAGCAATAAGGATTCGTTGAGTGTTGTTGCCATAGCAGCCTGCCTTAGCCTTTGAGCTGATCGAGGTCCTCGACGTTGATCGTGTCGAGGCTGCGGAACAGAGTCACAAGAATAGCCAGACCAATCGCGGCTTCCGCGGCCGCAACAGTTAGCACGAAGAACACGAAAATCTGTCCGTGAACGTCACCGAGGTAATGCGAGAACGCGACGAAGTTCGTGTTCACCGCCAACAGCATCAGCTCAATCGCCATCAGGATGATGATGACGTTGCGCCGATTAAGAAAGATTCCGACGATCGAGATCGCGAAGAGGATCGCGCCAAGCACGAGGTAATGGGCCAGAGTCAACATGTTTCGCTCCTTCGCGCTTAGCTCTTCGTTGCCGGTGCGGCCGGGGCAGCGGGCGCCGCGCCGGCGGCAGGCGCCGCAGCTGCCGCGTCTTCCGGCGCCGGTTCCGGCTCCGGCACTTCCACGACGGCCTGCATCTTCACGAGACGCACGCGGTCTTCGCGACGCACGGCCACCTGCTTCGAGACGTTCTGGCGCTTGCTGTCCTTCGGCTCGCGCACGGTCAGGCTGATCGCGGCGACGATCGCCACCAGCAGCACGAGGCCCGCGACTTCGAACGCGAAGATGTAATCGGTGTAGATGATCTTGCCGATCAGGTGCGTGTTCGACAACGACGCCGCAGCGGCCGCCGAGGTATCCGGCACCGGCGCGCTCGTCGCGCCGTAGCCGTGCCACAGGATCAGCGCGGTTTCGACCACGATGATCGCGCCGACGATGGTCGCCACCGGGATGAAGCGCTTGAAGTCGCGGCTCAGCACGTCGATGTTGATGTCCAGCATCATCACCACGAACAGGAACAGCACCATCACCGCGCCCACGTAGACGAGCACCAGCAGGATTGCGAGGAATTCGGCCTCGAGCAGCATCCAGACCGCCGCCGCGTTGAAGAACGCGAGCACGAGAAAGAGCGCCGACGAGACGGGATTGCGCGAGGTGATCACCTTCAGCCCTGATAGCGTGAGCAGCAGCGCGAAGATGTAAAACAGGACGGTCGTGAATTCCATGATTACTGGTTCATCGTTGAGGCCATCGTGAGGCGGATTGCGCGGCGCGGACTGGCGGCCAGACCAGAGTGCGCCGCGGCGGCGGTCAGACTGCGGCGCGCGGCGTTTTGCGGCACGCGCGTTCCCCGCAGCCGGCCCGAACCGCGGGCCGATGCAGCGTCAAGCTTAAGATCAACGGTACGGTGCATCTGCTGCCTTGTTCGCCGCGATCTGCGCTTCGTAGCGGTCGCCGACGGCCAGCAGCATGTCCTTCGTGAAATACAGATCGCCGCGCTTCTCGCCGTGATACTCGAGAATGTGCGTTTCGACGATCGAGTCGACCGGGCAGCTCTCTTCGCAGAAACCGCAGAAGATGCACTTGGTCAGGTCGATGTCGTAGCGCGTCGTGCGGCGCGTATTGTCCTCGCGCACTTCCGATTCGATCGTGATCGCCATCGCGGGGCACACGGCCTCGCACAGCTTGCACGCGATGCAGCGCTCTTCGCCATTTTCATAGCGACGCAGCGCGTGCAGGCCACGGAAACGCGGCGACATCGGGGTCTTCTCTTCCGGGAACTGCACGGTGACCTTGCGCTTGAACGTATAACGGCCCGTCAGCGCCAGACCTTTGAGCAGCTCGGTCAGGAAGAACGTCTTGAAGAAGTTTTGAATCGCGTTCATGTTTCGTTCGCCCCTTATTTCCAGATGCTCAGCGGCGACATATACCAGAAGCCGACCACGATCAGCCACACCACGCAGACCGGAATGAAGACCTTCCAGCCCAGACGCATGATCTGGTCATAGCGGTAACGCGGGAACGTGGCACGTGCCCAGATGAACACCGACAGCAGGCAGAAGACCTTCAGCACGAGCCAGAACACGCCCGGGATGAAGTCGAGGAAGCCGAACGGCGCGCTCCAGCCGCCGAGGAACAGCACCGAAGCCAGCGCCGAGATCACGATCATGTTGATGTACTCGGCGAGGAAGAACAGCGCGAAGCCCATCCCCGAGTAGTCGACCATGTGACCCGCGACGATTTCCGACTCCCCTTCCACCACGTCGAACGGGTGGCGGTTCGTTTCGGCGATGCCCGAGATGAAGTAGACGACGAACATCGGCAGCAGCGGCAGCCAGTTCCACGAGAGGAACGTGATGCCCCAGCTCGCGAACATGCCGCGCATCTGACCCTGGACGATGTCCGAGAGGTTCAGGCTGCCCGACACCATCAGCACCACGACGAGCGCGAAGCCCATCGCGATTTCGTACGACACCATCTGCGCCGCGGCGCGCATCGCGCCGAGGAACGCGTACTTCGAGTTCGAGGCCCAGCCCGCGAGAATCACGCCGTAGACGCCGATCGACGAGATCGCCATCACGTAGAGCAGACCCGCGTTGATGTTGCCGAGCACCGCGCCCGCCTGGAACGGAATCACCGCCCAGACCGCGAAGGCCGGCACCACCACCATGATCGGCGCGATCATGTAGACCCAGCGGCTCGCCTGCGCGGGCTGAATGACTTCCTTGAGCAGCAGCTTCAGCACGTCGGCGATCGGCTGCAGCAGGCCGCCGGGACCGACGCGGTTCGGGCCGAGACGCACGTGCATCCAGCCGATCAGCTTGCGCTCCCAGAGGATCAGGTACGCCACGCACAGCAGGATCACCACCGCGACGACGAGAATGCGCACCAGCGCCCAGACCGTGGGCCAGGCCACGCCGAGCAGCTGGCTGCCGCCTGCATTGATCGTATCGAACAAGCTCATTTACGCCTTCTCCACCAGCAGTTCACCGAACAGGCTGCCGAGCTGCGCGCCGGCCGGCGTGGCCGCCGACACGCGCACCGTCGTCGGCGCAAGATTCGCATCGCGCGTTGCCGGCGCGGTCACCGACAGCTCGCCCTGGCGCACGCGCACGGCGTCGCCTTCCTTCATGCCGAGCTGATCGAACAGCGCTGCCGGCAGGCCGACCGTGTTCGCGACGCGCGCCGCCATCGTGAGTTGCAGGGCTTCGCCACGGCGCACGATCGGGTCGGCGCTGTAGATGGGCACGTCGGCGACGCGCTCGAAGCGCCCTTCCGCCGCCTTGGCGACGCTGCCGCGCGCGACCTGCGCCACGGCCTTGTTCGACAGACGCGTGTCGAAGCTGCCGTCGCCGAGCGCCTTGCGGCGCACTTCGTCGGCCGTTTCGTATTCGAAGCCGGGCAGCTTCATGAGCGTGCCCAGCACACGCAGGACCTTCCAGGCCGGACGCGTGTCGCCGAGCGGACGCACCACGCCGTTGAAGGTCTGCACCGTGCCTTCGGCGTTCACGAACGTACCCGAGGTTTCCGTGAACGGCGCGACCGGCAGCAGCACGTCCGCGTAGTCGAGGCCCGTCTTGTACGGCGAGAACACCGCGACCATTTCGGCCTGCGCTAGCGCGGCGCGCGCGGCGGCCGGATTGGCCGTGTCGAATTCCGGTTCGACGTTGAACAGCAGATAGCCCTTGCGCGGCTGCTCGAACGCTTCGCGTGCGTTCAGGCCGTCGCGGCCCGGCAGTGCGCCCACGAGGTGCGCGCCGACCGTGTTGGCCGCTTCCGTGAGGAAGCCAAGCGTCGCGCCCGTGTGTTCGGCGATGAACTGCGCTGCTGCGTGCAGCAGCGCAAAATCGGGATGCTGCACGACGGCGTTGCCGATCAGCACGAAGCGGCGTTCGCCCGTCGAGAGCGAAGCGGCAACCTGCTTCGCCGCATCGTTCGACTGCGTGCCCGCGAAGGCTTCCGGCAGCGCCACGCCCTTCGCTTCCGACACCGCGGCCGCGATCGTGGCGAGTTCGTCGAGCCATGCCGACGGCGCGGCGACGATGCGTTGCGCGTTCGGGATCAGCGAGCCGTCGCCCGTTGCGTTGAGCAGCGTGATCTGCGCGCCGCCCTTGGCAGCCTGACGCAGACGCGCGGCGAACAGCGCGTGGTCGCGGCGCAGGAACGAGCCGATCACGAGCGCCGAGTCGGCGAGCGAGAGTTCGGCGATCTTCGTGCCGAGCCACGGCGCGCCCGAAAGCGGCGCCGAGAAGTCGCTCTGACGCAGACGGAAGTCGACGTTCGGCGTGCCGATCGCGTCGGCCAGCTGCTTGACCAGATAGAGTTCTTCAGCCGTGCTGTGCGGGCTCGCGAGCATGGCGAGATGGCTCTCGCCGTGTTCGTCGCTGATGCCCTTGATGCCCTTCACCACGTAGTCGAGCGCGGTCTGCCAGTCGGTTTCCACCCACTCGCCGCCTTGCTTGATCATGGGGTGCGTGAGGCGATCTTCGCTGTTCAGACCTTCGTACGCGAAACGGTCCTTGTCCGAGATCCAGCATTCGTTGATGGCTTCGTTCTCGAACGGCAGCACGCGCATCACGCGGTTGTTCTTGACCTGCACGACGAGGTTCGCGCCCGTGCCGTCGTGCGGACTCACCGACTTGCGGCGCGACAGTTCCCACGTACGCGCCGAGAAGCGGAACGGCTTGCTCGTGAGCGCGCCCACCGGGCACAGATCGATCATGTTGCCCGACAGTTCCGAGTCGACGGTCTTGCCGAGGAACGTGCTGATTTCCGAATGCTGGCCGCGGCCGAGCATGCCGAGTTCCATCACGCCGGCGATCTCGTCGCCGAAGCGCACGCAGCGCGTGCAGTGAATGCAGCGCGACATCTCTTCCATCGAGATGAGCGGGCCCACGTTCTTGTGGAACACCACGCGCTTTTCTTCGCTGTAACGCGATGCCGATTTGCCGTAGCCCACCGCCAGATCCTGCAGCTGGCATTCGCCGCCCTGATCGCAGATCGGGCAGTCGAGCGGGTGGTTGATCAGCAGGAATTCCATCACGGCTTGCTGACCCTGCACGGCCTTGTCGGACGTCGTGCGCACGATCATGCCTTGCGACACCGGCGTGGCGCACGCAGGCACGGCCTTCGGCATCTTCTCGACATCGACGAGACACATCCGGCAGTTGGCCGCGATCGACAGCTTCTTGTGATAGCAGAAGTGCGGGATGTACGTGTCCACCCGCTGCGCGGCCTGGATCACCATGCTGCCCTCGGGCACCTGCACCTTCTTGCCGTCTATTTCAAGTTCAACCATGATGGTTAATCGTCCCTAACCTGTTACCGCTCAATTTCACAGCGGTCTACCCCGTTGCGTCGAGCCACGCGGCCCGCGCACAACGCGCTAACGCTTACGTCTGCCCGTACCCTCAGGCGGCCACCGATTCCGAGGCCGCGTGCGAGCCGGCATGTCCGCCGACGAGACAGCGCTTGTTGTGCACGTGATATTCGAATTCGTCCCAGTAATGCTTGAGCATGCCGCGCACCGGCATGGCCGCTGCGTCGCCCAGCGCGCAGATCGTGCGGCCCATGATGTTGCCCGCGACCGAGTTCAGCAGATCCAGGTCTTCCTGACGGCCGAGGCCGTGCTCGATGCGGTTCACCACGCGGTACAGCCAGCCCGTGCCTTCGCGGCACGGCGTGCACTGGCCGCACGACTCTTCGTAGTAGAAGTACGAGAGACGCAGCAGCGAGCGCACCATGCAGCGCGTTTCGTCCATGACGATGACCGCGCCCGAGCCGAGCATCGAGCCCTGCTTGGCGATCGAGTCGTAGTCCATGTCGGTCTGCATCATCAGGTCGCCCGGAATGACCGGCGCCGACGAGCCGCCCGGAATCACGGCCTTCAGTTTCTTGCCGCCACGCACGCCGCCGGCGAGTTCCATGAGCGTCGCGAACGGCGTGCCGAGCGGAATCTCATAGTTGCCCGGACGCTCGACGTCGCCCGAGATCGAGAAGATCTTGGTGCCGCCGTTGTTCGGCTTGCCCAGTTCCATGTAGGTCTGCGGACCGACGGTCAGCAGGAAGGGCACCGCCGCGAACGTTTCGGTGTTGTTGATCGTGGTCGGCTTGCCGTACACGCCGAAGCTCGCCGGGAACGGCGGCTTGAAGCGCGGCTGGCCTTTCTTGCCTTCGAGCGATTCGAGCAGCGCCGTTTCCTCGCCGCAGACATACGCGCCGTAACCGTGGTGCGCGTGCAGCTGGAACGTGAAGTCGGTGCCCAGAATGTTGTCGCCGAGGTAGCCCGCCTGGCGCGCTTCTTCCAGCGCGGCCTCGAAGCGGCGATAGACCTCGAAGATCTCACCGTGGATGTAGTTGTAGCCGACCGTGATGCCCATCGCGTACGCGCCGATCGCCATGCCTTCGATCACGGCATGCGGATTCCAGCGCAGGATGTCGCGGTCCTTGAACGTGCCCGGCTCGCCTTCGTCCGAGTTGCAGACGAGGTACTTCTGCCCCGGGAACTGACGCGGCATGAAGCTCCACTTCAGACCGGTCGGGAAGCCCGCGCCGCCGCGGCCGCGCAGACCGCCTGCCTTGACGTCGGCGATCACCTGCTCGGGCGGAATTTTCTCTTCGAGAATACGGCGCAGCTGCTTGTAGCCGCCGCGCGCGACGTAGTCCTCGAGATGCCAGTTCTCGCCGTTGAGGCCCGCGAGAATCAGCGGTTTGATGTGACGGTCGTGCAACGAAGTCATTTCGAAAGCTCCTCGAGCAGCTGGTCGATTTTCTCGCGGCTCATGAAGCTGCACATGCGGTGGTTGTTCACAAGCATCACCGGTGCGTCGCCGCACGCGCCCATGCACTCACCTTCTTTCAAGGTGAACTTGCCGTCGGACGTGGTTTCGCCGAAGTCGATACCGAGCTTCTGCTTCAGGTAGTCGGCGGCGCTCTCCGAGCCGCCATCGGGGCCGAGCTGGCACGGCAGATTCGTGCAGAGCGTGATCTTGTGCTTGCCGACGGGCTTCGTCTCGAACATCGTGTAGAACGTGGCGACTTCCTCGACGGCCACCGGCGGCATGCCGATGTAGTCGGCCACGAACTGCATGAGTTCGGGGGACAGCCAGCCATGCTCTTCCTGAGCAACGGCCAAAGCCGCCATCACGGCGGACTGTCGCTGATCGGCGGGGTACTTCGACAACGCGCGATCGATTTCTTTCAGGCCTTCAGCTGAGATCATTTTCTGTCACGGCTCGTTAATTCATTTCACACCAGACACAACCCTGCCGCGCGTGTAGCGCACTGCTCGCTGCGACAGACGTGGTATTCCCGGTATTCTCGCGCGGCGCGCCTCCTCTTGCTTCGGGGGCGCACCGGCTGTTGCTGCCTTAGCGGTCGATTTCGCCGAACACGATGTCCTGCGTGCCGATGATCGTGACCGCGTCGGCAATCATATGACCGCGCGCCATCTCGTCCAGCGCGGCCAGGTGGGCGTAACCCGGGGCGCGGATCTTCAGACGATACGGCTTGTTCGCGCCATCCGACACCAGGTAGATGCCGAATTCACCCTTCGGATGTTCCACTGCTGCGTAGGCTTCGCCTTCGGGCACGTGGAAGCCTTCCGTGAAGAGCTTGAAGTGGTGAATCAGCTCTTCCATGTTCGACTTCATGTTCACGCGCGACGGGGGCGCAACCTTGTGATTGTCGACCATCACGGGACCCGGATTCTTGCGCAACCACTCAATGCACTGTTTCGCGATGCGGGTCGATTGACGCATCTCCTCCACACGGACGAGATAGCGGTCGTAACAGTCGCCGTTCACGCCGACCGGAATGTCGAAATCGAGCTGGTCGTAGACTTCGTACGGCTGCTTCTTGCGCAGATCCCACTCGATGCCCGAACCCCGCAGCATCGCGCCCGACAGACCAAGCTGCATCGCACGCTCGGGGCTCACCACGCCGATGCCCACGAGACGCTGCTTCCAGATGCGGTTGTCGGTGAGCAGCGTTTCGTACTCGTCGACACAACCCGGGAAGCGCGTGAAGAAGTCGTCGATGAAATCGAGCAGCGAGCCCTGGCGCGCCTCGTTCATCTTGGCGAGCGCCTTTTCGTTGTGGATTTTCGACGCCTTGTATTGCGGCATCGCGTCGGGCAGATCGCGATAGACGCCGCCCGGACGGTAGTAGGCCGCGTGCATGCGCGCGCCCGACACCGCCTCGTAGACGTCCATCAGGTCTTCCCGCTCGCGGAACGCGTAGAGGAACACCGCCATCGCGCCCACGTCGAGACCATGCGAGCCGATCCACATCAGGTGGTTCAGCACGCGCGTGATTTCGTCGAACAGCACGCGGATGTATTTGGCGCGGATCGGCACTTCGATGCCGAGCAGCTTTTCGATGGCCATCACGTAGCCGTGCTCGTTGACCATCATCGACACGTAGTCGAGACGGTCCATGTACGGCACGGACTGCAGGAAGGTCTTGCTTTCGGCGAGCTTCTCGGTCGCGCGGTGCAGCAGACCGATGTGCGGATCGGCGCGCTGGATCACTTCGCCGTCGAGCTCGAGCACGAGGCGCAGCACACCGTGCGCTGCCGGATGCTGCGGGCCGAAGTTGAGCGTGTAGTTCTTGATCTCTGACATGCGACCCTCTTAGTGTTTCCTCAGACCGCCGTAACGATCCTCGCGGATCACGCGCGGCGTGATTTCGCGCGGCTCGATGGTGACCGGCTGGTAGACCACGCGCTTCTGCTCCGGGTCGTAACGCATTTCGACGTAGCCGGAGACGGGGAAGTCCTTGCGGAACGGATGGCCGATGAAACCGTAGTCGGTCAGGATGCGGCGCAGGTCGGGGTGGCCTTCGAAGACGATGCCGAACAGGTCGAACGCTTCACGTTCGTACCAGTTGGCCGAACTCCAGATTTCGACGAGCGAAGGCACGATGGGCACGTCGTCGTCCGGCGCGTAGACGCGCAGACGCAGACGCCAGTTGTTCGTGACGGAGAGCAGATGCGACACGGCCGCGAAGCGCGGGCCTTCCCACGCGCCGTCGCCGTAGGTTTGGTAGTCGACGCCGCACAGGTCCATCAACTGCTCGAAGCGGAGCGACGCATTGTCGCGGAGTTCCTGCGCTACGTTCAGGTAATCTACCGCCTTTATGACCAAGGTCAACTCACCGAGCTTTTCAGTGAGAGTGACGATGCGCGCACCAAGGGCCGCTTCGAGGTTCGCTTTCAGGGTCTCGAGTTTGCTTGCCATATTGTGGGGAGGCGCTTGGCCTTTATTGACGGGCGATGGTGCTGGTGCGGCGAATCTTCGCCTGCAACTGGATCACCCCGTAGACCAGAGCTTCCGCGGTGGGCGGGCAGCCTGGCACATAGACATCGACCGGCACGATGCGGTCACAACCGCGCACGACCGAATACGAATAATGATAGTAGCCGCCGCCGTTGGCGCACGACCCCATCGAGATCACCCAGCGCGGTTCGGCCATCTGGTCGTAGACCTTGCGCAGCGCGGGCGCCATCTTGTTGCAGAGCGTGCCGGCCACGATCATGACGTCGGACTGCCGCGGGCTCGGACGGAACACCACGCCGAAGCGGTCGAGGTCGTAGCGGGCCGCGCCCGCGTGCATCATCTCGACCGCGCAACACGCAAGCCCGAACGTCATCGGCCACAGGGAGCCGGTGCGCGTCCAGTTGATCAGCTTGTCAGCCGTGGTGGTGACAAACCCTTCCTTCAAGACCCCTTCGATACTCATGTGCTTTCCACTCCAGCGGACGGCCTGCAGTTGTCCCTACAGTGCCGCCCATGCTAACCGGCGATTAACCCCTCATTCCCAGTCGAGACCACCTTTCTTCCAGATGTAGGCAAAGCCCAGCAGGAATTCGAGCAGAAACACCATCATCGACAGAAAGCCCGGCCAGCCGATATCGCGCAGGGCTACGCCCCACGGAAACAGGAATGCCGTTTCGAGATCGAAGATGATGAAGAGAATGGCCACGAGGTAATACCGTACATCGAACTTCATGCGCGCGTCTTCGAACGCTTCGAAGCCGCACTCGTACGGAGAATTCTTTTCGCTGTCGGGCCGGTTGGGACCGAGGATCTTGCCGATTGATACCAGCGCTACGCCCAGACCAAGACCTACGAGAAGGAACAACAGGACGGGGTAATAGGTAGCGAGGTTCAAGGCTATCCTCTATCGGTTGGTTCTGAGGTTCCGCAGGAACACATCATGTCGCACTGCGGGAATCACTTTACGTACTTCGCGCTGCGAACGAAACAAACACGACGTATAAAGCAAAAATGCCAGCCGAAGCTGAAGCAAGCGGCTGGCATTTTGTAGATACATTTGGTGCCGACGGCGAGACTCGAACTCGCACAGCTTTCGCCACTACCCCCTCAAGATAGCGTGTCTACCAATTTCACCACGTCGGCACTGCATGCAATCCGGGACAACAATTTATTGAAACCCGCGAATCGCTTCAAGACTTAAATTCTAACTTGTTCCTGACGTTTGTTCAATGCACAAAAACAAGTTTTTTGAATTTATTTCGGTACGTCGTTGCCGCTGCTCGCTGCTGCCGAAGCCGCCGCCGGAGCGCTTGCGACAGGCGCTGCGGTAAGGCTTGCAGCGACCGGAGCCGAGGCCACGATCGGGGCAGGAGCCGAAGCACCCAACACACCCGCCGAAGGCTTCGCATGATACGACCCCAAGTAGGTTAGCGCAAGCGTCGACAGGAAAAAAACTGTTGCGAGAACTGCAGTAGTCCGCGACAGGAAGTTGGCCGAACCGCTCGCGCCGAACAGGCTGCCCGACGCGCCGCTGCCGAATGCCGCACCCATGTCCGCGCCCTTGCCATGCTGCAGCAAAACGAGGCCGATCACCCCGAGCGCCGACAGAAGCTGAACGACGATAATCAACGTTTTCAAATACAGCATCACACTCACCTGAGTCCTTGTTGAGCGCCTGCCTCCCCTGAGACACGCGCATATGCTGCCCGCGCCCGGCGCCCGCTAGAGCGCCGCACACCGGCCTGGCTTTACCTTCAGCCCGCGACGCTCGCGCCCGCCGCAGCGGCCGCGCAGATCGCGAGAAAATCCTGCGCCTTCAGCGCTGCGCCGCCGATCAGGCCGCCGTCGATGTCGGCCTGACGGAACAGCTCCGCGGCGTTGTCCGGCTTCACGCTGCCGCCGTAGAGCAGCGGCACGTCGGCCACTTGCGCGCCCTTCGCCGCGAGCTTCGCGCGCAGGAACGCGTGCACCTGCTGCGCCTGCTCCGAGCTTGCGCTCTTGCCCGTGCCAATGGCCCAGACCGGCTCGTACGCGACGACGATGCGCGCCGCCTCTTCCACCGACAACACCGCCAGCACCGCATCGAGCTGCGCGCCGACGACCTGCTCGGTCGCACCGCTCTCGCGCTGTTCCAGCGTTTCGCCCACGCAGACGATCGGCGTGATGCCGACCGCCAGCGCGCGCTGCGTCTTGACCGCGACGAGCTCCGAGCTTTCGCCGTGATAAGCGCGACGCTCCGAGTGACCAACGATCGCGAAACCCGCCTCGAAGTCGGCAATCATGCCGGCCGCGACTTCGCCCGTGTAGGCGCCCTGTTCGTGCGCCGACACGTCCTGCGCGCCCCACACGACCCGGCTGCCGCCGAGCAACGCCTGAGCCTGCGCAAGATAAGGGAACGGCACGCACACGCCGACGCGCACGTCGGCGGCCAGCGCCTGCGCGCCTTGCGCGACGCCTTCGAGCAGTGCCGCATTGGCCGCCAGGCGGCCATGCATCTTCCAGTTACCGACTACGAGCTTCGATCGTTGATTCGTCATTGTTTCGGTTGCTGTTAAAAGCGGACGCAAAACACACTATTTTACTGTGCGTAATCCGGACGGGTCAAACCGGCAGACACCCGATCGGCGAAAAAACGCGCCGAAAAAGCCTCGAAAAATCAAGCTCGAACCGGTTCGGGCGCTTTGACGACGGCGGTTTCAGCCGCATTCGCACTCCGCGCCGGCCGATTGTGCCGATCAAGACCAGTCGAGCACGATTTTGCCGATGTGCTCGCTGCTCTCCATGAGCGCATGGGCTTCGGCGGCCTGCGCGGCCGGAAACACCTTGAACACGACCGGCTTGATGCGACCCTCTTCAATCAGCGGCCACACATTCGCCTTCAGTTCCTGCGCGATCTGCGCCTTGAAATCGACCGAGCGCGCGCGCAACGTGGAGCCCGTGACCGTCAGACGGCGGCGCAGGATCTCGCCCATGTTGAGTTCGGACTTCGAGCCGCCGAGCGTCGCGATCAGCACGATACGGCCGCCGGTCGCGAGCGCCGACAGTTCGCGCGGCACGTAGCCGCCCGCCACCATGTCGAGAATCACGTCCACGCCGCGATCGTGCGTGAGCGACTTCACGACCTCGACGAAATCCTCGGTGCGATAGTTGATCGCCCGTTCCGCGCCGAGCGCCTCGCAGGCGCGGCACTTCTCGTCCGAGCCCGCGGTCGCGAACACGCGGAAACCGAGCGCGTGCGCGATCTGGATCGCCGTCACGCCGATGCCGCTCGAGCCGCCCTGCACCATCAGCGTTTCGTTCTCGCCACCCTCGCCTTTGCCGAGCTGCGCGCGCTGAAACACGTTGCTCCACACCGTGAAGAACGTTTCGGGCAGCGACGCCGCCTCGACGTCCGTCAGACCTTGCGGCACCGGCAGACACTGGCCGAGCGGCGCAACCACGTATTCGGCGTAACCGCCGCCCGCGATCAGCGCGCACACGCGGCCGCCGATCTTCAGGCCGAACGGATTGTGCTTCTCGTCGAGCGTGCCGCCGACGATCTCGCCCGCCACTTCGAGGCCAGGCAGATCCGAAATGCCCGGCGGCGGCGCATAGGACCCCTTGCGCTGAAACACGTCCGGACGATTCACGCCCGACGCGCTCACCTTGATCAGCACTTCGCCGGCCTTCGGCTCGGGGGTCGGGCGCTCGGTCAGCTTGAGCACGTCCGGCGTACCGAATTCGGTTATTTCAACGGCCTTCATCTCGGGTCTCCCAAGGGCTGCGCGCCCCGGTATGAACAATGTCGCGCCCGCAAGGCGGACGCACGGTAATCTCTTCCGACATTCTCATAAAAAAACGGCCGGCGCGCTCATCACGCTGCCGGCCGTTTCAGCTTGCCGCCTTACTGCTGCGGTTCGCCTTGCGGTGCATTGCCTTCGTTCAGCAGAGCCTTCGCCGACAGACGCACACGACCCTTCTCATCCGTCTGGATGACCTTGACCTTAACGATCTGACCTTCCTTCAGGTAGTCGTTGATGTCCTTGATGCGCTCGTTGGCGATTTCGGAGATGTGCAGCAGGCCATCCTTGCCCGGCAGCAGGTTCACGATCGCGCCGAAGTCCAGCAGCTTGAGGACCGCGCCTTCGTACACCTGGCCCACTTCGACTTCGGCCGTGATGTTCTCGATGCGCTTCTTCGCTTCGGCCATGCCTTCGCTCGAGGTCGAAGCAATCGTCACGACGCCGTCGTCCGAGATGTCGATCGTCGTGCCGGTTTCTTCCGTCAGCGCGCGGATCACCGAACCGCCCTTGCCGATCACGTCGCGGATCTTTTCCGGGTTGATCTTGATGGTGATCATGCGCGGAGCGTAAGCCGACAGCTCCGTGTTCACGCCCGACACCGCCGAGGTCATCTTGCCGAGGATGTGCAGACGCGCTTCGTGCGCTTGCGCGAGCGCGACCTGCATGATTTCCTTGGTGATGCCCTGGATCTTGATGTCCATCTGCAGCGCGGTCACGCCAGCTTCCGTACCCGCAACCTTGAAGTCCATGTCGCCGAGGTGATCTTCATCGCCGAGGATGTCGGTCAGCACCGCGAACTTGTTGTCTTCGAGGATCAGGCCCATCGCGATACCGGCGACGTGCGCCTTCATCGGCACGCCGGCGTCCATCAGTGCGAGGCAGCCGCCGCAGACCGAAGCCATCGACGACGAACCGTTCGACTCGGTGATTTCCGAGACGACGCGGATCGAGTAGCCGAATTCTTCAGCGCTCGGCAGGCACGCGACCAGCGCGCGCTTGGCCAGACGGCCGTGGCCGACTTCGCGGCGCTTGGGCGAACCAACACGGCCCGTTTCGCCGGTGGCGAACGGAGGCATGTTGTAGTGGAGCATGAAGCGGTCGCGGTACTCGCCTTCGAGCGCGTCGATGATCTGCTCGTCGCCCTTCGTGCCGAGCGTCGCGACGACCAGCGCCTGCGTTTCGCCACGCGTGAACAGTGCCGAACCGTGGGTGCGCGGCAGCACGCCGGTGCGGATTTCGATCGGGCGAACCGTGCGCGTGTCACGGCCGTCGATACGCGGCTCGCCGTTCAGGATCTGCGAACGGACGATCTTGGCTTCGATGTCGAACAGCATGTTGCCGACGGTCGCCTTGTCGGCCGCCGTCGTGCCGGCCGCAGCCGCATCTTCTTCGAGCTTCGCCGACGTTGCTGCGTAGACTTCCTTCAGCTTGGCCGAACGTTGTTGCTTGTCGCGCAGCTGGTACGCGGCGAGCAGGTCGCTGTGAGCGATTTCCGCGACGCGCGCGATCAGCGCTTCGTTCTTCGGGGCCGGCTGCCAGTCCCACTCGGGCTTGCCGCCGTCGCGAACCAGTTCGTGGATCGCGTCGATCGCCGTTTGCATCTGCTCGTGGCCGAACACGACCGCGCCGAGCATCACGTCTTCCGGCAGCTGGTCGGCTTCCGATTCCACCATCAGCACCGCGCGCTCCGTGCCGGCGACCACGAGGTCGAGGCGCGACTGCTTGCTTTGCGAACGCGTCGGGTTCAGGACGTATTCGTTGTTGATGTAGGCCACGCGTGCGGCGCCGACCGGGCCGTTGAACGGCAGACCCGAGATCGCCAGCGCAGCCGACGCGCCGATCAGCGCGGGGATGTCAGCCGGGACTTCCGGGTTGATCGACAGGACGTGGATCACGACCTGGACTTCGTTGTAGAAGCCTTCCGGGAACAGCGGGCGCAGCGGACGGTCGATCAGGCGCGAGATCAGCGTTTCGCCTTCCGACGGACGGCCTTCGCGGCGGAAGAAACCGCCCGGGATCTTGCCGGCCGAATAGGTCTTCTCGAGGTAATCGACGGTGAGCGGGAAGAAGTCTTGACCCGGCTTGGCGGTCTTCGCGCCGACGACGGTCGCGAGCACCACGGTGTCTTCGACGTCGACGATGACGGCGCCGCTCGCCTGACGGGCAATTTCACCGGTTTCGAGGCGCACATTGTGCTGGCCCCATTTGAATTCCTTCACGACTTTATTGAACATGGTCATGGTCACTCACTCCTTACTCATTTGTTATGCGGCGCCCGCACACGCGGACGTCACGGCAAGTCAAGGTTCCGGCACCGCGCGGGAAGAGGAGTGTTATGCCATTCCAGCGGAGCGCGCGGGTGCGTTGGGCGCGCCCTCGCGGCCAATGGCCGCGCACGATCTGCTGGAATGACACAAAGCTCTGCCCCGAAGTGCGGCCCTGGCTGCTTTGTGCTGCGGTACTGCGTTTTCCTGCGTTTGCCCTGCGTTTTCCTGCTACTGCCTTGTACTGCCAGCCGATACGCATCGCGAGAAGCGTACCGTTCAAAAACAAAATGCCTGTATCAGTGGAACTGACACAGGCATCTTTCTGGAAGACCTTCCGGTTACTTGCGCAGACCCAGCTTTTCGATCAGTGCGCGGTAACGATCAGCGTCCTTGCCCTTCAGGTAGTCGAGCAGCTTGCGACGGCGGCTCACCATGCGCAGCAGACCACGACGGCTGTGGTGATCCTTTGCGTGCGACTTGAAGTGGCCAGTCAGTTCGTTGATACGCGACGTCAGGAGTGCAACCTGAACTTCGGGCGAACCCGTGTCGCCGGTGCCGCGCGCGAATTGCGCGACGATGTCGGACTTCTTGATATCTGCTACGGACATTTGCTTTTCCTTTGAAACAAACAAGCGGTCACGGAAGAACGGCCGTGCCGTGGTTAGTTGCAACTACGAGGTTTTTACAGCGGCTTCTACTGCGCTTTTACTGCGATACAGCCTTGCCGAGATTTTCGACAAGGCGCGTATTGTAGCACAGCGACCATGCGCCGCGAACCCGCCTGTCACGACGCGTTCACGGACGCTTCATCTTGCAGACCGTCGAGGGCGCGGTACGCTCCGCCGGCAGCGCCAGCACGGTGCGAAAACCATAGCCGGAGCCCTCGTTGTCGAAGCGCACGCCCGGCGTACCCTGCTTGTCCATCTGCATGACGTAAAGGGGCTGGATCGCCTGATGATCGTCGGCGCGCATCAGGATCGGATGGAAGCCGTTGTCGAAACGCAGCCCTTCGAGCGCCTTCGCGACCGCCGCCGGATCGGCCGAGGCAGCCTTCGTCATCGCCTGGGCGAGCATCTCGACCATCATCGACATGCGCAGCACCGGGTAGTCGTCCTGCGCCGCCGGATAGCGCGCGCGGAATGCCTTGTACCACGCGTCGGAGGCCGCGCCGCCCGCGTTCGGGTGCCAGTCGGCCACGGCGATCACGTGCTTGACGCCCGCGTCGCCGAGCGCGGCCGGGGCGCCGAGGCTGTTGCCGTAGAAGGTGTAGAACTTCGCGTCGAGGCCCTGCTCGCGCGCCGCCTTCACCAGCAGCGTGAGGTCGTTGCCCCAGTTGCCCGTGACGACCGCGTCGGCGCCCGCCGCGCGGATCTTCGCGATATACGGCGCGAAATCCTTCACGCGGCCGATCGGGTGAAACTCGTCGCCGACGATCGCGATATCGGGCCGGTCCTTAGCCAGCGCCGAGCGCGCGAGCGTGCTCACGTCGTGGCCGAAGCTGTAGTCCTGATTGAGCAGGTAGACCTTCTTGACCGATTTGTCGGCGGCGATCACGTCCGCGAGCGCGTCCATACGCATGCCCGCGTGCGCGTCGAAGCGGAAGTGCCAGAAGCTGCAATTCGCGTTGGTGAGCGCGGGATCGTCGGCGGAATAGTTGAGGAACAGCTCGCGGTTATCGGGCTCGCGCGTGTTCTGACGGTCGATGGCCGTCACCAGCGCCGCCGCCACCGCCGAGCTGTTGCCCTGCATGACGAAGCCGATGTGGCGGTCCTGCGCCGCGCGCAGCTGCATCAGCGCGGCTTCGGTGCTGCCCTTGCTGTCGAGCACGACAAGTTCGAGCGGATGCCGCCCGTCGGGCAGCGCCACACCGCCCTGCGCGTTCACGCGCTCCACGCCGAAACGCAGGTTGCGCTCGACCGCCGCGCCCGCATCCGCGAACGGGCCGGACATGCCTTCGATCAGCGCGAGCGGGATCGGCTTGCCTGCCGCAACGCCGCTTGCCTCGGCGGCGTCCGCCGTACGCAGCGCGCCCGGGGCGGCCACGCTCAGGAGCGCCGCCGCCAGCGTCAACAGCGCCGGGGCGTGAGTGAAATACCGCGTGAATCGTGCCGTCATGCGCTCTGCCCTCTCGCTACGCAAACTCGAATAAAGCGCGGATCATAGGGCGCACCGGCGCACGCCCGCAAGCCCGCCGTGATCGCGACGTGTCAAAATAACGGCTCCATATTCGGCGCCGGTTCGCACGGCGCCCCGGGGAGCATTCATGTTCGACCGCCTTTCCTCCGCCATCGCCACGCTGCGCGGCTTCACGCGCGAGGCGCCGCGCGCGCCGCGCCGCGTCCTGCTCGCGGGCCTCGGCGCGCTCGCGCTCGCGGGCTGCGCGCAGCCCTGGCAGCAGTTCCACGCGGGCGACGACGCCCAGTCCGTGATCGCCCGCTTCGGCCCGCCGCGCGAAGTCTACGACCTGCCCGACGGCGGCAAGCGCCTGATGTGGCCCACGCAGCCGATGGGCGAAGTCACCACGGCCGCCGACATCGACAAGAACGGCAAGGTCGTCAACGTGCGCCAGGTCCTGCAGCCGAATGAGTTCTACAAGGCCGAGATCGGCAAATGGACGCGCGCCGATGTGCTCGTGAACTTCGGCCGCCCGGTCGATACGTCCTATTTCCCGCTGATGAAGAAGGAAGCATGGACTTATCGCTATCTGGAAGACGGCGTCTGGTACATGCTCTACAGCTTCTATTTCGACGATCAGGGCATCCTGCGCCTCACGCAGAAAACGCCCGATCCGCTGCACGATCCGGATCTGCGCGCCCGCTTCTGATCCGGACCGCGCCCGGCAAAACAAAACCCCCGCGCTCTCGCGAACGCGGGGGTTTTTCATTGGCGCGCCGCGCGAGGCGACGCACCGGCCAAACGCTTACGAAAGCTGCGGATTAAGCTTGTTCGTGTCCGACGAGTAGAGCTTGTTGAGCGCCGAGATGTATGCCTTGGCCGACGCCGCGACGATATCCGGATCGGTGCCCACGCCGTTCACGATGCGGCCGCCCTTCGACAGACGCACCGTCACTTCGCCCTGCGCCTGCGTGCCGGTCGTGATCGCGTTCACCGAGTACAGCAGCAGTTCCGAACCGCTGCCCACTTCGGTTTCGATCGCGTTGAAGGTTGCGTCGACCGGGCCGTTACCCGCGGCTTCGCCCGTCACTTCCGAGCCGTCCGCCGAGAACACGATGCGCGCATGCGGACGCTCGCCGGTTTCCGAACGCTGCGAGAGCGCGATGAACTTGTAGTGTTCCTTCTCTTGCTGCTCGGCCGATTCCTCGGTGACGATCGACATGATGTCTTCGTCGAAAATCTCCGACTTGCGGTCGGCGAGTTCCTTGAAGCGGGCGAACGCGCTGTTGAGTTCGGCTTCGCTTTCGAGCTGCACGCCGAGTTCCTGGAGACGCTGCTTGAACGCGTTGCGGCCCGAGAGCTTGCCGAGCACGATCTTGTTCGCGGTCCAGCCCACGTCTTCCGCGCGCATGATTTCGTAGGTGTCGCGTGCCTTGAGCACGCCGTCCTGGTGAATGCCCGACGCGTGCGCGAACGCGTTCGCGCCCACCACCGCCTTGTTCGGCTGCACGACGAAACCGGTGATCTGCGAAACGAGCTTCGAGGCCGGCACGATCTGCGTGGTGTCGATGCCGAGGTCGAGGCCGAAGTAGTCCTTGCGGGTCTTCACGGCCATGACGATTTCTTCGAGCGACGTATTGCCCGCGCGCTCGCCGAGACCGTTGATCGTGCACTCGACCTGACGCGCGCCGCCGATCTGCACGCCGGCCAGCGAGTTCGCCACGGCCATGCCGAGGTCGTTATGGCAGTGCACCGAGAACACAGCCTTGTCCGAGTTCGGAATGCGCTCGCGCAGCGTCTTCACGAGATTGCCGTAGAGTTCCGGCACGCCGTAGCCGACCGTATCGGCGATGTTGATCGTGGTCGCGCCTTCGTTGATGACGGCTTCGAGCACGCGGCACAGGAAGTCCATGTCCGAGCGGCTGCCGTCTTCGGGCGAGAACTCCACGTCGTTGGTGAACTTGCGCGCGAAACGCACCGCCAGCTTCGCCTGTTCGAGCACCTGCTCCGGCGACATGCGCAGCTTCTTCTCCATGTGCAGCGGCGACGTGGCGATGAAGGTGTGAATGCGGAAGTGGTCGGCGGGCTTGAGCGCGTCGGCGGCGCGCTGGATGTCCTTGTCGTTCGCGCGGGCGAGCGAGCAGATCGTGCTGTCCTTGATCATGCCGGCGATCGTGTGGATCGCGTCGAAGTCGCCGTTCGAGCTGGCCGCGAAGCCCGCTTCGATGATGTCGACCTTCATCCGCTCGAGCTGCTTCGCGATGCGGATTTTCTCTTCCTTCGTCATCGACGCACCGGGCGACTGCTCGCCGTCGCGCAACGTCGTATCGAAAATGATGAGCTTTTCTGCTGCCATTTTGGGTCTCCGGGGGGACTTGTTCAGTGTCTAAAAACGGATTTTGGGTGTTCGCGCCACCGATGGCGACGCTGACGATGAACGAGGCTTACGGAGGGCGAGCGAGATCAGCGCGGCAGGCGCGCTAGCGCTAGCGTGCTTAGCAGCGCGCCGGCTTGAAGGGAAAAGAGGGGGAACTGGATGGTGTCCATCGCCCGACTATAGCCGGAAACCGGCGATAGCGCAATCCGATAAGTCCTGCGGGCGCAAAGCGCCGCCCGGCGTTGCCGTGACGCGAAAAAAACAGGCGAAAAAGAAAAAGGGCCGCGCTCGCGCGTGGCCCTTTCATCGTATTCGCGACAGAAGTCGCCGCGCGCCCTAGCGCTCGCGCGGCGACGAACGCGCCGGATTGGCGCGCCCGCGCAGCCCCTGATACGCCCAGAAGACATAGCCCGAGAGGCCATAGAGCACGAACAGGCCGAACAGCATCAACGGCGGATCCGACGACACCAGCACGAACGCCACCACCACGAGCAGCGTGGCCGCGAACGGCACGCGATGCCGCACGTCGAGCGCCTTGCCGCTGTAGAACGGCGCGTTGGAGACCATCGTCACGCCCGCGTAGATCGTCAGCACGAAGGCGACCCACGGCAGCCAGGACAGCTTCACCGGCACGCGGTTATCGGTCGCGAGCCAGACGAAACCGGCGATCAGCGCGGCCGCGGCCGGGCTCGGCAGGCCCTGGAAGAAACGCTTGTCCACCGAACCGATGTTGGTGTTGAAGCGCGCGAGCCGCAGCGCCGCACCCGAGCAGTAGACGAAGGCCGCAAGCCAGCCCCAGCGCCCGAGATCCTTGAGCACCCACTCGTACATCACGAGCGCCGGCGCGACGCCGAACGACACCATGTCCGAAAGGCTGTCGAACTGCTCGCCGAACGCGCTCTGCGAGTGCGTCATGCGCGCGACGCGCCCGTCCATGCCGTCGAGCACCATCGCCACGAAAATGGCGATGGCCGCCACTTCGAAGCGCACGTTCATCGCCTGCACGACGGCGAAGAAACCGCAGAACAGCGCCGCGGTCGTGAACGCGTTCGGCAGCAGATAAATGCCGCGCTTCTTCAGGAAATCCTGGCGCGCGGCGCGACGGCTCGCCGCCACGCCGACCTGATCCTGCACCGCCTTGTTGCGGCGAAACGGACGCGGCAGCGGGCCGCCGGCGGGATTGCGGGGACGACGCGGTTTGAATCCGGCCATACCTGCCCTCCTTATGCCGATTGGGTCGGCAGCTCGGCGAGAATCGTCGACGAGGCGGACACCTTCTCGCCGATCGACACGCGCGGACGGCTACCCACTGGCAGATACACGTCGACGCGCGAGCCGAAGCGGATGAAGCCGTAGCGCTGGCCGCGCGAGAGCGGCTCGCCTGCGCGCACGTAGCAGAGAATCCGGCGCGCGATCAGGCCCGCGATCTGCACCGAGGTGACGGTCGTGCCGTCGGCCATCGTCAGCACGACAGCGTTGCGTTCGTTCTCGGTCGAGGCCTTGTCGATGGCGGCGTTCAGGTACGCGCCCGGGAAATATTCGACCTTCGCGACGGCGCCGTCGACGGGCGAACGCTGCGAGTGGACGTTGAAAACGTTCATGAACACGCTGATCTTCAGCGCTTCACGGTTGGCGTACGGGTCGTGCGCGGTTTCCACGGCGACGATGCGGCCGTCGGCGGGGCACAGGACGGCGTTGGCCTGGGTGGGAATCGGGCGCGGCGGATCGCGGAAGAACTGAACGACGAAGATCAGGATCAGCCAGAACGGCCATGCGAGTCCGAAGCCTGCGACCGCATGGATCAAGAGCGCCACGACGGCCGCAATGGCGATGAACGGCCAGCCTTCGCGCGCGATGATCGGATGAGGGTAATTCATGGTGGCTTCGCTGTTATTTTAAAAACCGTAGGATAGCAAAAGCCGCCCAGGCTTCGTCCCACCTGGGCGGCTTTTCTTGGCACTCACTGTCGCGAAGCAGTATAAAACCGCACGCGAGGTCGTACTCAGTCCGTCAGATTAGTTCTTCGACTGGTCGACGAGCTTGTTTGCAGCGATCCACGGCATCATCGCGCGGAGCTTCGCACCGACCACTTCGATCTGGTGCTCGGCGCCCAGGCGGCGGCGCGATTGCAGCGTCGGCGCGCCGGCCTTGTTTTCGAGAATGAAGCTCTTCGCGTATTCGCCGGTCTGGATGTCCTTCAGGACTTCCTTCATGACCTTCTTCGTTTCGGCCGTGATCACGCGCGGGCCCGTCACGTACTCGCCGTATTCGGCGTTGTTCGAGATCGAGTAGTTCATGTTCGCGATGCCGCCTTCGTAGATCAGGTCGACGATCAGCTTGAGTTCGTGCAGGCACTCGAAGTACGCCATTTCCGGCGCGTAACCTGCTTCGACCAGCGTTTCGAAGCCGGCCTTGATCAGGTCGACCGTACCGCCGCACAGCACGGCTTGTTCGCCGAACAGGTCGGTTTCGGTTTCTTCGCGGAAGTTCGTTTCGATGATGCCGGCACGGCCGCCGCCGTTCGCTGCCGCGTACGACAGGGCTATGTCACGTGCTGCGCCCGACTTGTCCTGGTGGACAGCGATCAGGTGGGGCACGCCGCCGCCTTGCGAGTAGGTGCCGCGAACCGTGTGGCCCGGCGCCTTCGGCGCGATCATGATGACGTCCAGATCCGCACGCGGGATCACCTGGCCGTAGTGAACGTTGAAGCCGTGCGCGAACGCGAGGGCTGCGCCGTTCTTGATGTTCGCGTGAACTTCCTTCGCGTACACGTCGGCGATCTGCTCGTCCGGCAGCAGCATCATGACGACGTCGGCGTTCTTCACCGCTTCGGCCACTTCCTTGACCTGGAGACCGGCGTTCTCAGCCTTGCTCCACGATGCGCCGTTCTTGCGCAGGCCAACCGTGACGTTCACGCCGCTTTCCTTCAGGTTCAGCGCGTGAGCATGGCCTTGCGAGCCGTAACCGATGATGGTGACCTGCTTGCCCTTGATGAGGGAGAGATCGGCATCCTTGTCGTAGAAAACTTTCATGTTGGTTCCTTGGCGAGAGTCTGGTGAATTTCGGTACTGCAATTAGCTAGTGCTGCGCCGGATGCGTCGTCGCTTGTCGCGGGCCGCGCATCCGGTCAAGTTCCGGTGCAAGATCGACTGAGTCGGGTCACACCTTCAGAATGCGCTCTCCGCGCCCGATGCCCGAGCCGCCCGTACGGACGGTTTCGAGAATCGCGGTGCTGTCGAGCGCCTCGATGAACGCGTCGAGCTTGTCGCTCGCACCCGTCAGTTCGATCGTGTAGGTCTTTTCGGTGACGTCGATGATGCGGCCACGGAAAATATCCGCCATCCGCTTCATCTCCTCACGTTCCTTGCCGACCGCCCTTACCTTGATCAGCATCAGCTCGCGCTCGATGTGGGCGCCCTCGGTAAGGTCGACCACTTTCACCACCTCGATCAGGCGGTTCAGATGCTTCGTGATCTGTTCGATCACGTCGTCCGAGCCAATGGAAACGATGGTCATGCGCGACAGCGAACGGTCTTCGGTCGGCGCCACCGTCAAGGTTTCAATGTTGTAGCCGCGTGCGGAGAAGAGGCCGACCACGCGCGACAGCGCGCCCGGCTCGTTTTCCAGCAGAACGGAAATGATATGTCTCATGATGTGATCCGCGATTTATCCAGTGAGCGTGGTTGCCGCCCTTCCCCGCGAACCCGCGCGCCCGTTGTGTGGACGCGCGCCGCGCGAGGTTGGAACGGCGCCGTGCAAAAACCGTTACAGGTCTTCCGAGCCGAGCAGCATCTCGGTGATGCCCTTGCCGGCCTGAACCATCGGCCAGACGTTTTCGGAAGGGTCGGTCTGGAAATCGAGGAACACCGTGCGGTCCTTCAGGCGCAGCGCTTCTTTGAGCGCCGGCTCCACATCGGCCGTCTTTTCGATCCGCATGCCGACGTGGCCATACGCTTCGGCGAGCTTCACGAAGTCAGGCAGCGCATCCATGTACGAATGCGAATAGCGCTTGCTGTATTCGATCTGCTGCCACTGGCGGACCATGCCGAGGTAGCGGTTGTTCAGCGAAATGATCTTCACGGGCGTGTCGTACTGCTTGCAGGTCGACAGCTCCTGAATGCACATCTGGATCGAGCCTTCGCCCGTGATGCACAGCACGTCGTCGTCGGGGTGGGCCATCTTCACGCCCATCGCCGCCGGCAGGCCGAAGCCCATCGTGCCGAGACCACCGGAGTTGATCCAGCGACGCGGCTGGTTGAAGCGGTAGAACTGCGCGGCCCACATCTGGTGCTGGCCGACGTCCGAACACACGAAAGCATTGCCGCCCGTGAGTTCCCACGCCTTTTCGACCACGAACTGCGGCTTGATGATGTCGCTCGAACGGTCGAACTTCAGGCAGTTCTTTTCACGCCAGCCTTCGATGTCCTTCCACCAGTCGGCGAGCGCGGCCGTGTCCGGACCGTGTTCGGCGTGCTGCAGTTGCTCGATGAGCTCCTTGAGCACTTCCTTGACGTCGCCGACGATGGGGATATCGACCTTCACGCGCTTCGAGATCGACGACGGGTCGATGTCGATGTGAATGATCTTGCGCGGACGCGACGCGAAGTGCGCCGGGTCGCCGATCACGCGGTCGTCGAAACGCGCGCCGATCGCGATCAGCACGTCGCAGTGCTGCATCGCCATGTTGGCTTCGTAGGTGCCGTGCATGCCGAGCATGCCGAGGAACTTGCGGTCGCTCGCGCGATAGCCGCCCAGACCCATCAGCGTGTTCGTGACCGGGTAGCCGAGCAGGTCGGCGAACTGGTTCAGTTCGCGCGACGCATCCGCGAGGATGATGCCGCCGCCGGTGTAGATGTACGGACGCCTGGCCGAGAGAAGCAGCGACACCGCCTTGCGGATCTGCCCCGAGTGGCCCTTGGTGACCGGGTTGTACGAGCGCAGCGAAACGCTCTTGACCGGTTCGTACGCGCACGGCGTCTTCGACACGTCCTTCGGAATGTCGATCAGCACGGGGCCGGGACGGCCGGTGCGCGCAATGTAGAAAGCTTTCTTGACGGTGGCGGCGAGGTCGCGCACGTCCTTCACGAGGAAGTTGTGCTTCACGCAGGGACGCGTGATGCCGACCGTATCGCACTCCTGGAACGCATCTTGACCGATGGCGGCAGTCGGCACCTGGCCGCTGATGATCACCATCGGGATCGAGTCCATGTAGGCCGTTGCGATGCCGGTCACCGCGTTGGTGACGCCAGGACCCGAGGTCACGAGACACACGCCGACGTTGCCGGTCGAGCGCGCATAGGCGTCGGCCGCGTGCACGGCTGCCTGTTCGTGGCGCACGAGAACGTGCTGGATTTTGTCCTGCTTGTACAGCTCGTCGTAAATGTAGAGCACCGAGCCGCCGGGATAGCCCCAGATGAATTCGACCTGCTCGTCGGCGAGCGCCTTCATCAGCACGGTTCCGCCGATGGAGTTTTGAGCTTGAGGGTCAGATTCTTGCGAGGGGGGGACCGACGTGGAGAATTCCGCGCTGGGCATGTTCATCATTCACCTTTCGAATTTTCGGCAAAAAATTGATCGGGTGCTCTCTGCCGGGCTTGTGGCTCGGGTTCAAGCGGCGCGTCCAGTTGACAGATGAGCTTCTTGGGCTCATCTCAATTGAGACAGTCACTTATGTTGCGAACCGTCGAAGATAGCGGCTCGAAAGCATTCGGTCAAGCGCTTATTGTCGATTCGTGGCGCATTTTCGAATCACAGGTACAAAGGTTGCGCAGGCGCCGGACATCGGCATGGGCCGGCGAGGCGGCGAAACGCGAGCGCAAGGGAGCAAAACGGAAGCGCAGCCAAAGCGAAAAAACGCAATTAAGGCGCTGTTAAGGCGCAGTCGCTTACTAATACGCTGCGCCGGCTTGCCAACAACCTTCAAACCGACTCCATCTGCGCATCCTGTGCGTTCACCCGCACCGGCGCGCCGCGGATCGGGTAAAGTGCGCGGCAGCGGCGCCGGACATGATCCGCGCCGCGCCCAAGCTGACGCGACACGGCTGCGTGGACGCCCGGATCACCCGCCGGCGCGAAAATTTGCTAGCATCCGCGAGTTTTACGACATTTTTCGAACGATTACGCGTACGCTGGTGGCGGCGCCCTGCAACGGATGGCATCAGACAAGGAACTCGCCGATTTCCTGGCGGGCGTCGAAAGACGCGCGTTCAAGCAGACGGTCTACGCCGTGCGCGACGACGACGCCTCGCTCGACATCGTGCAGGACGCGATGATCAAGCTCGCGGAAAAATACGGAGACCGCCCCCCCGCCGAGCTCCCGCTGCTCTTCCAGCGTATTCTGCAGAATACGATGCACGACTATTTTCGTCGGCAGAAAGTACGCAATACGTGGGTGAGCCTGTTCTCCTCGCTGAGCGGCGCCGACGACGAGGATTTCGACCCGCTCGAAACCTTCGAGGCCGAATCGGGCTCTCCCGGTGCGGAAAGCAGCGAACAGCAGATGGAGCGCGCCCAGGTCCTCCAGCTCATCGACGACGAAATCCAGAAATTGCCAGCACGTCAACGGGAGGCGTTTCTGATGCGTTACTGGGAAGATATGGATGTCGCCGAAACCGCCGCTGCCATGGGCTGTTCCGAGGGCAGTGTGAAAACGCACTGCTCGCGGGCCACGCATACGCTGGCTCAGGCGCTCAAGGCCAAAGGAATCACGCTATGAGCTCCGCTCTCGATAAACAAGAACTAGAGTTCGTGCAGGAGTTGCGCCGCGCGCTCGACGAGAGCGCCGCCAGCCTGCCCTCTGCCACCACTGTCCGATTGTCCGCCGCCCGCAAGGCCGCGCTCGCCCGCAAGAAGGCCGAGCCCGTGCTCGTGCGCGCGCCGGCGCTGGCCGCCGCGGGTGTCGGCGCCATCGGTGGTGTGCCGGGCGGCCTGCCGGCGCCGCGCCGCCGCTCCGCCCTCGCACGCTTCGCGCTCGCGTGGCCGCTCGCCGCGCTGGTGGCCGGCCTCTTCGCGATCGCGTACTTCGAAGATCAACAACGTACCGCGGAACTCGCCGATATCGACGCGGCCATGCTGAGCGACGACCTGCCGCTCACGGCCTATCTCGATCACGGCTTCAACGCGTACCTGTCGCGCTCGCATTAATACGGAAAACCGGGGGATTGACGGGGTGAGTTACAAGCGCGGCCTGGCCGTTGTCATTGGATCTGTGGTCGCGGCGCTGGTGTCGTATGCAGCGACCTACCCGCGCTTTCATCCCGAGCTCGCCGCGCCGGAAGCCGCCAACGCGGCCAATGCGCCCGCTCCGGGTTCCACCGCCACTGTCGCCGAGCCGGCGGCCACTGCACCGTTCGCGCAGCAACCCGGCAGCGGCAGCCCGCTGGCGTGGTCGCGCCTGAGCGACGCGCAACGTGTCGCGCTCGCGCCGTTCGCCAGCGAGTGGGACCGTTTCAGCGATGAACGCAAGCGCAAATGGCTGCGGATCGCCGCGCGTTATCCGAAGATGACGCCCGAAGCGCAAAAACGCTTACAAGAACGCATGGCCGAATGGGTGCGCATGACGCCCGAACAGCGCCGCGTTGCGCGCGAGAACTATCAGGTGTCGAAGGAACTGCCCGCACAGGCGCGTCAGCGTGCGTGGAAGGCGTACCAGGAACTCTCCGACGAGCAGAAGGCGAAGCTCGCCGCCAGCGAGCGCAAGCGCCGCACGGTGGTCAGCGCGCCACCGAGCGGCAACAAGAGCGAAATCCGCGACATCGAGCGTCTCGTCAACGAACGCGAGCATCGCGCCCGTGCACGCGCCGCCGGCAACGCGTCGGGTGTGAACGGCGTGCCCGCGCCCGTGGTGCCCGAGCAACCGGGCTCGACCGGCCAGAACAGCGGCACGGCCGCGGCGGCGGCCGCCAGCATTCCGGCGGCCGGCAGCTTCGAGCCCGCGGTTCCGGTGCCGGTGTCGCCCGCCGAAGCGCCTGCGGCATTCAAGGGCTCCTGAGCCCGGCGTGCGCCGCCGCTTCGCCTGGCGTTAAGCCTGGCATTAGCACGCGTTTCGCCCTGCTCCCGTTCGCGGTTATTCTTGCGGTGTCCCGCCCTCATTCCGACACCGCCGACACCGCGACGCCAACGTGAACGACCGCGCTTCCACTGCTCTGCCCGTTGCGGATTCCGCCGATCGCGCCGATCCCGCGATCGCCGCTTCACGCATCCCCGCCGCGCCCGCACCCGTCACCCTGCGACGCCGCCTCGCCTCGCTCGTCTACGAAAGCGTGCTGCTGTTCGGCGTGATCTTCATCGCCGGGCTCGCATTCAGCCTCGTCATGCAACAGCGCAACGGCTACACCTACCATCGGGCGATGTCCGCGTGGATCGTGCTGGTGGCCGGGCTCTACTTCGTCGGCTTCTGGCATCGCGGCGGCCAGACGCTGCCGATGAAAACCTGGCGCATGCGCGTCGTCGGCCCCGATGGCGCGCCGCCGACGCTAGGCCGCGCGACGCTGCGCTACCTGGCCGCGTGGCTCTGGTTCCTGCCGCCGCTCGTGCTGCATCCGCTGCTCGATCTCACGATTCCCCACACGCTTGCGCTCGAAGCCGTCTGGTTCGCGCTCTGGGCCGGCGCCGCGCGTTTGGACCGCGAGCGTCGCTTCCCGCACGATCGACTTGCGGGCACGCGCATCGTCGCCGTGCCGCGCTGAAAGCCGACAAACCACCGCATTCGGCGGAGCGAAATCATCCGGCTGAGCCGCCGCGTTGCCGCCAAACCACGTCATCGATATGTCATGGGGCGGTACGCGCGCGTCACCGTTCACGCGCGCCGCGACGCAACGCCAGGCCCCGCGCAGACTTGGCGCTCGCCCGCAAACGCAGCCGAGGGCGAGTAACAAGACCTTCTTGTGACTGTCACGGCGTCGTCATGGCCACATGGCGCAATGCGCACATTGCAACCTGCCGCGTGTGCCATGGCCCAAAAGACGACCGCGACCCCACTTTTCCGGCAGACTTCCGGCCCTGGCGCCGATCCCGCCGCCTTCCACCCCGGTCCGGGCGCCGCGTCGCTCACCCCCCCTCCGCTGCCCTTCCAGGGCGACACGTCGCCCGATGCTCACGACGACGATCACCCCGCCCCGACCCGCTACCGCACGATCTGGCTCTCCGACATCCATCTCGGCACCAACGGCTGTCAGGCGAACTATCTGCTCGACTTCCTGCGCCATAACGAGTCGGAGTACCTGTACCTCGTCGGCGACATCATCGACGGCTGGCAGTTGCGCAAGGGCTGGTTCTGGCCGCAGGCGCACAACGACGTCGTGCAGAAAGTGCTGCGCAAGGCGCGCAAGGGCACCCAGGTCGTCTACATCCCGGGCAATCACGACGAAGGCGCGCGCCAGTTCTGCAACCTCGCGTTCGGCGACATCCACGTGCGCGAGGAAGCGTTCCACACCACGCTCGCCGGCAAGCGCCTGTGGGTCGTGCACGGCGATCTGTTCGACGGCGTGATCCAGCACGCGAAGTGGCTCGCCTATCTCGGCGACTCGGCCTACACCGTGATCCTCGTGCTGAACCGCTGGTTCAACCGCATCCGCGCGAAGCTCGGCTTCCAGTACTGGTCGCTCTCGCAGTACCTCAAGCATCAAGTCAAGAACGCCGTGAACTTCATCTCGTCGTTCGAGCGCGTGATGACCGACGAAGCGCGCCGCCGCGGCTGCGACGGCGTGGTTTGCGGCCACATCCACAAGGCCGAGATCCGCGAAATCGACGGCGTGCTGTACTGCAACGACGGCGACTGGGTCGAGAGCCTGTCGGCGCTCGTGGAGACCTTCGAGGGCGAACTGCGCATCGTCTACTGGACGGTGATGCAGTCGCCGCAGGCGCAGACGGCGAGCCGCAAGGCGCGCGTGAGCGCGGCCTGAGCGGCGCGGCCGCCTCGCCGGATTCACACGGGCCCCGCTTGAACATGCGCCGTCTTTTATCCGCACGCACGCCGTGAACGCGCAGTAAACACATCGGGCACGGCGCCGGCCGCGCCCGTCCGACACGGCGCGCCGACGCCACACCAACCGCACCACCAGAGGGCCTCCGACCGATGAAGATCATGATCGTGACCGATGCATGGGAGCCGCAGGTCAACGGCGTAGTCCGCACGCTCAAGAACACCACGCGCGAGCTGATCGCGCTCGGCCATCAGGTCGAGCTGCTCACGCCGCTCGAATTCCGCACGATTCCGTGCCCGACCTATCCGGAAATCCGGCTCTCGCTGTTTGCGCGCCGCCATCTGCGCGAGCGCATCGACGCGCTCGGCCCCGACGCCATCCACATCGCGACCGAAGGCCCGCTCGGTCTCGCCGCGCGCCGCTACGCGATCGACCACGACCTGCCCTTCACGACCGCCTATCACACGCGCTTTCCGGAGTACGTGCAGGCGCGCTTCGGCATTCCGCTGTCGGCGACCTATCGCTTCCTCCGCTGGTTCCACAAGCCGTCGCTCGCGGTGATGGCGCCCACGCCCGTCGTGAAGGCCGACCTCGAAAAATTCGGCTTCACCAACGTCGTGCTGTGGACGCGCGGCGTCGATCTCGACATCTTCCATCCGATGGATTCGAAGGTGCTCAACACCGCGCGCCCGATCTTCCTCTACGTCGGCCGCGTGGCCGTGGAGAAGAACGTCGAGGCTTTTCTCAAGCTCGATCTGCCGGGCTCGAAGTGGGTGTGCGGCGAAGGGCCGGCGCTCGCCGAGCTGAAGTCCCGCTATCCGCAGGCGAACTATCTGGGCGTGCTGAGCCAGCCCGAGCTCGCGAAGGTTTACGCGGCTGCCGACGTGTTCGTGTTCCCGAGCCGCACCGACACCTTCGGCCTCGTGCTGCTCGAAGCGCTCGCCTGCGGCACGCCGGTGGCCGCGTATCCGGTGACGGGCCCGATCGACGTGCTCAGCGGCGGCGACGCCGGCGCGATGAACGAGGATCTGCGCGAAGCCTGTCTCGAAGCGCTCAAGATCGACCGCGCGACGGCGCGTGCGTGGGCCGAGCGCTTTTCGTGGCACGCGGCGTCCGAGCAGTTCGCCTCGCATCTGAAGCCGCGTCCGCGCGCCTCGATGCAGGAAAGCAGCGCGGCGGCCTGAGCAGGCCGCGCGACGCGGCACCCGCCAAAGACCGGAGCGAGCGATGAAGCGGCCCGACGCCTCGAACGCCCCCTGCGCCCCGGCGGCCACCGATCGCCCGAGCGCCGACGACGGCGTGCAGACGCTGCCCGACGACGCGCGGGCGGCGTCCGCCGGGCCGCGCGCCGCTCCGGCCGCATCCTCATACGTTTCCCGCGCAACCGGCCAACATGCGTGCGATACTGCGGCATCCACTCGCACTGATATGGCCCCTCGTCCCTCGTCCCCGCTCCCGCCGCAGCCGTCTCCCGCGCCTCGCGATCCGCAGGCGCCGTCCGCCGCCCAGCCGGGCAGCGCCGGCAGTTCGCCGTGGCGCGCCAGCGGCGCCGCGAATGCGCCGAGCGCCCAGCCGACTCAACCTCATCCGAAGCCCGGCATGCCGGCCGAGCCGCCCGAGCCCGCGCATCTGCACGAGCCGCTGAGTCCGGACGACCCGCTCGCGCCCGCGCCCTTCAATCCCTACAAGGGCAACCGCGGCGCCACGCGCGCCTTGAAGGCGCTCAAATATTCGATCAAGGGCTTTCGCGCGGCCATCCGCGAAGAAAGCGCGTTTCGTCAGGAACTGACGCTCGCGGCCATCCTCGTGCCGATCGGCATATTCGTGCCGGTCGATCCCGTCGAGCGCGTGCTGCTGCTCGGCTCGGTCATGCTGGTGCTGATCGTCGAGTTGCTCAATTCGAGTATCGAAAACGCCGTCGACCGGATCGGCCTCGAACGCAACGAACTCTCGGGCCGCGCCAAGGATCTGGGCAGCGCGGCGGTCACGGTCGCGCTCCTCACCTGCGTGATGACGTGGGGCTTGATCCTCGTGCCGCGCTTCGGTCCGTCGCTGCTGCACTGGCTGCAATCGCGCTGACTTCGGGGCCTGACTTCGGGCCGCTTTTGCGCTGACTGCACACGGACTTCGGGCCGCCTGCGCACCGACTCCGGACAGCCGCCGCACACGCCGGACGCCGCTCGCCCTTGCGCGACGCGCGCGCGGCCTCTACCCTCCATTCCTTGCGGGTGCGTTTTGCGCCCCAAGCGTCGGTTTATAATCGAACGACAGTCTTAAAAAAGACCAACCGCGACCGGGCACATTACGCGACGCATCAGCGGCAGCGCCACGCCCGGCGCCGCACATTCAGGGCCGGACATGGAAGCCAAACCTCCCCGCCGTACACGCGAACGGATTCTTGAGTTGTCGTTGAAACTGTTCAACGAGATCGGCGAGCCGAACGTCACCACGACGACCATCGCCGAGGAAATGGAGATCAGTCCAGGCAACCTGTACTACCACTTCCGCAACAAAGACGACATCATCAACAGCATCTTCAGCCAGTTCGAGCAGGAGATCGAAAAGCGTCTGCGTTTCCCCGACGACCACCGCGCCACCATCGACGAGATGTGGGCGTATTTGCAGTACATGGTCGATTTCACCTGGCGCTACCGTTTCCTGTATCGCGACCTGAACGATCTGCTCGCGCGCAACCGCACGCTGGAGATGCACTTCAAGCAGATCATCAGCCACAAGGTGCACTTCGCGAAGCAGTTCTGCGAGCAGCTCGTGGAAGATGGCGACATGGTCGCCACCGCCGCCGAAATCGCCGTGATCTCGACCAACATCGGCGTGATCGCCACCTACTGGCTCTCGTACCAGTTCGTGATGAACCCGCGCAAATACAACGACCAGGAAGCGATCCGCGACGAACTCCATCAGGTGAGCGTGCAGATCGTGTCGCTGATGGCGCCGTATCTGCGCGGCCGCGCGAAGCAGCTTTTCGACGATCTCGTCTCGGGCAAGCTGCCCAAGCGCGAGTTCTACGATTACCTGCCGCCGCGCGACGGCGCGGGCGCGCCCACCGGCAAGGACAGCAAGGAAACTCGCGAATGAAAGCAGTCTGTGTGTATTGCGGCTCCTCGAACGGAGCCGATCCGAAATATGGCGACGCGGCGCGCGCGTTCGGCCGCGCGCTCGTCGCGGCGGACCTCGGTCTCGTCTATGGCGGCGGCAAGGTCGGCCTGATGGGCGTGATCGCCGACACGGTGATGGCCGAGGGCGGCCGCGCGATCGGCGTGATCCCCGAGCTGCTGGTGGACAAGGAAGTGGGCCATAACGGCCTGACCGAGCTGCACGTCGTGCCGGACATGCACCACCGCAAGAAGATGATGGCCGATCTCTCCGACGGCTTCGTCGCGCTGCCCGGCGGCGTGGGCACGCTCGAAGAGCTGTTCGAGGTCTACACGTGGGCGCAGCTCGGCTATCACCACAAGCCGGTCGGCGTGCTCAACATCGACGGCTTCTACGATCCGCTCGTCGCGCTGCTTCAGCACACCGTGCGCGAAGGTTTCATGCGCGAGACCTACCTCGATCTGCTGCAGTTCGACAGCGATCCCACCGCGCTGATCGGCAAGCTCCAGCGCTATCACGCGCCCGCGAAGGACAAGTGGGCCGATCTGCGCGAGAACGTTTGAGGCGCGATTAATGCGCGGTTAGTGCGCCATTAATGCGCACTTGATGCACCACGGCGCGCGCCGCGCGCCTTCCCGAAGGAGACATACCGATGGGCAAGGTCGTCCTGATCACGGGTGCGAGCCGCGGCATCGGCCGTGCGTGCGCGCGGTTGCTGGGCGCGCGCGGCTGGACCGTGGGCGTCAACTATCTGCACAACGAACCCGCCGCCGAGGAAACCGCCGCCGAAGTGGGCCGCGCGGGCGGCCACGCGCGTCTCGTGCGCGGCGACGTGGCGAACGAAGCCGACGTCATCGCCATGTTCGACACGCTCGAACAAGCCTACGGGCGCATCGACGCGCTCGTGAACAACGCGGGCATCGTCGCGCCGTCGAGCCAGGTGGCCGACATGGACGCCGCGCGTCTGAAACGCATGTTCGACGTGAACGTCTACGGCGCGTTTCTGTGCGCGCGCGAGGCGGCGCGGCGCATGTCGAAAGACCGCGGCGGCGACGGCGGCGCGATCGTGAACGTGTCGTCGGCGGCGGCGCGGCTCGGATCGCCGAACGAATACGTCGATTACGCGGCCTCGAAAGGCGCCGTCGATACGATGACGCTCGGGCTCGCGAAAGAACTCGGACCGCAAGGCGTGCGCGTGAACGCGGTGCGGCCCGGCCTCATCGACACGGAGATCCACGCGAGCGGCGGCCGTCCGGACCGCGCCGCCGTGCTCGGCGCGCAAACGCCGCTCGGCCGTCCCGGGAGCGCCGACGAAGTCGCGGAAACGATTGTCTGGCTGATGAGCGATGCCGCGTCCTACGTCACTGGCGCGCTGATCGACGTGAGCGGCGGACGCTGATTTTTCGCCGTGGTGACGGTTTAGAACGACGAGCCGGGTTCACTCAGGAACGCGGTCTCGTTCTCGCTCGACGCGCGGCCCAGCACCGCATTGCGATGCGGAAACCGCCCGAAGCGTTCGATCACGTTCGCGTGCTTCAGCGCGTAATCGTAGTAATCCCCGCCTTCCCCGCCCTTCGCCAGTTCACCGAACAACCGCACCGACTCGCGCTGCGCCTCGGCGTTTTCCGCATGCTCGAACGGCAGATACGCGAACGCGCGATGCTGCGCCGTCGGCAGCTTGAGGTCGTCGCCGCGCGCCACCATCGCGCGCGCGATGCGCAGCGCGTGCGCGTCGGCGGCGAACGCGCGCGGCGTGCCCCGATGGCAGTTACGCGAGAACTGGTCGAGCACGACGATCAGCGCGAGTGCGCCTTCGGGCGTCGCGCACCAGGCGTCGAGTTCGCCCGCGCACGCCGCGTCGAGCAGCGCGCCGAAGCGCTCGCGCAACTGCGCGTCGAACGCCTCGCGTTTGCGAAACCAGATCTTGCGCGCGCGGCCGAAATCCTCCGAATCCGGCGCGCCGAACCAGAAGTCCAGCACCTCGCGCGCACGCGGATCGAGCGACATCATTCGACGAGTTCCAGCACGAGGCGGCGCGTGCGCGCACTTTTCTTTTCGAGCTTCGCCACGCGCAGCGCGCCGATTTCCTGCGTGTTGCGCACATGCGTGCCGCCGCACGGCTGAAGATCGACGCTCTCGATGCGCAGCAGGCGCACGCGCCCGAGGCCCATCGGCGGCTTCACGCTCATCGTGCGCACGAGTTCGGGGCGCTGCGCCATCGCTTCGTCGGTGATCCATTCGGTCGCCACCGCATGCGCGCCCGCGACGAGTTGCGCGAGCCGCGCCTCGACGTGCTCGCGCTCGATCGGCTCCACGGTCGCGAAATCGAGCCGCGCGTACTCGCTCGTGATGCTGCAGCCGTCCACGGCGTACGGCAGCACCGCGCACATCAGATGGCTCGCCGTATGCAGCCGCATATGCCGATGGCGGCGCGCCCAGTCGATCTCGGCGCGTACACGCATGCCCGCCGCGAGCCGCGCGAGCGCGGCGTCCTGGCCGGGCGCGGGAAGATGAAGCGCGTCGTCGGCCGTCGCGCCTTCGAATTTGGCCTTGCGGGTGTCGGCGATCGCGATGCGCGTGCCGTCTTCGAGCACCAGCGCGCCGGTGTCGCCGGCCTGGCCGCCGCCGAGCGGATAGAACACGGTCTGGTCGAGCCGCACGCCGTCCTCGCCCACGGCCAGCACGGTGGCGTCGCAGTGCGTGAGATAGGCGTCGTCGCGAAAGAGCGCGCGCGTGGCGGCCGTGGCCGACGTGGCGGAAATCGTTGTCATGGGGAAGCGTCTCCTCGTCGTTCTGCGGGAGCCTCCATTATGGCGATGCGCGCGCACTCGCAAAATACGCCTCGCACGCTCCTGCACCGGACTGTATCGGCGCTCGCACCGGGCCAGCCGGGGAGCGCCGCAAGCGCGACTCAACCCGGACGGTTGCGCATCCAGTCGGCGGTGTCGAAGAACGAATGCAGCAGGCGCTCGCGCAGCGGTTCGGCGAGGCCGATGTCCTGCATCGCCCACGCCATGCAGCGCAGCCACTGGTCGCGCTCCGACGACGCGATCGCGAACGGCAGATGGCGCGCGCGCAGACGCGGATGGCCGAAGCGCGAGACGTAGTGGTCCGGGCCGCCCATCCAGCCGCACAGGAACCAGAAGGTCTTGTCGCGCGAGCCGTCGAGCGACTGCGGATGGAGCGCGCGGATGCCCGCGAATTCGGGCTCCAGGTCCATCAGGTCATAGAAACGGTCGACGAGTTCGCGCACGCGCGCCTCGCCGCCGACGAGTTCGAAGGCCGTGGGTTGCTGCGGCGCTTCGTCGGCTGGATCGGTCATACGGTTGATTCGGGTGGAGTCGAGGCGTTTCGATACGTTTCGATACGAAAACGGGGACGGCAAGGCGCACGCGCGCCCGCCGGAGACGCCGATTTTCGCATAGCGAAGCGTACGAGGCCGGGCGACGCTCAGTGCGACGCTCGGTGCGACACTCCGGACGCACTCGCCCAGACGCGGTTCGTCTCGTCGATGCTCAGCGCCACGCTCGTGCCGCGCGCGAGCGGCGCGTCGGCGCGCGCGATCACGAACGCGCCCGCCGCGGTGCGCACGGTCGCGAGATGCACGTCGCCCGTTCCCTGCGCGCCCACGCGATGGCGCACCACCGTGCTCTCCTCCACGACGCCATGCGGCGCGGCCTCGCTCGCCCAATCGGCGGCGCCGCAATGCGGACACCGATAACGCGCGGGAAACAGCGCCTGCGCGCAGACGCGGCAGCGTTCGATATGCAGCACCGTCGTCATGCGTTCTCCTTGTCGAGCACGACCGCATTCGCGCACATGCCGTATCGATACTGCACCATGCCGTAGCCGCTTGCGAGCGCGAGACGCGCGCCCGCCACCTGACGCGCGCCCGCGAGCCCCTGCAACTGGCGGATCGTTTCGACGAGCCCGTGCATGCCGCCCGCCGCGCCCGCCTGCCCCGCCGAAAGCTGTCCGCCCGACGTATTCACCGCCAGTTCGCGCGACGCGATACGCGCGATCAGCGCACGCAGATCGCCGTCGGGCGCGAAACCGAGATCGGCGAGCTGGATCAGGCTCATCACGGGATAGTCGTCGTAGACCGAGATCACGTCGATGTCAGCGGGCCTGGCGTTCGCCTGCTGCCAGAGCGTGTCGGCGAGCGCGGCGAGGCCGGTCTGCAAACCATCGGCCGCCTGATGATCCGTGTTGTAGCGGCATTGCAGCGCGCGCACGCGCAGCGGCGCAGGCGCGCCCGCTTGCGCGCGCCGCGCCGCGAGATCCGCGCGCGCCACCACCACGGCGTTCGCGCCGCACACGACCGGCACGCAATCGAAACGCCCGAGCGGGTCCGCGACGCGCGGCGCGTTCAGATAATCGTCGAACGTGAGCGGCGTGCGATACACCGCGCCCGGATTGAGCGCCGCCCATGCGCGCTGCGCCACGCACAGCGCGCCGTAATCGCGCGCGTCGAGCCCGTGCTTGCGCGCATGACGCTGCGTGAGCATCGCAAAGAGGCTGTTCGGGCCGCCGTTTTCGAGCGGGCGCAGATACGTGCGCGTCGTGAGGTTGTAGTGCTCGACGAGCTGACGAAAATCGGCGGCCTCGAAGCGGTCGCCCGAGAGCAGCACGATCACGCTCGCGTCGCCGTGCTGGATCGCGCGGATCGCGTGCTGTAGCAGATCGATCGCGCTCGCGCCGCCATGACAGTCGTCCATGCACCAGCGCGGGCTCAGGCCGAGCCGCCACGCCATGTCGATCGCGTGATCGGGCGCGAGCGTGAACGACGCCACGCCCAGCCCATCCACCTCGCGCGCCGAAAAGCCCGACTGCGCGAGCGCCGCGTCGAACGCCTGCGCGAGCAGATCGCCCGTGCTGTGCTCCGGCGCCTGCCGCCGGTACGGCACTTCCACGCCGCAGACGAGCGCCACGCCTTCGAAATCCGCCTCCATCGATCCTCCTGTTTTGGCCCCGGTCGCGTTCGTCTTGACAGCCGGTTTTTTTCATTATCCAATAAAACACATGAATTTTCATATTTTCGAATCTAAAGGGTTTACGCCTAATCGCGCCGACCCGGGCATCGAAAACCGGAATTTCGCCGACAAAAAACTCGCCGCCTCTCGCGGCGGGCAGGAGACGCCCCATGACACGCAGTCCGTTCCCACGACGCGCCGCCGCGCAAGGAGCCTCGACATGAGCGCCGCGCCCCTCCCTCAGGATGCCGAATTACTCGACGTCATCGTCGAAGCCGTCGAGCCGCTCACCGGGCACGTCACCGCGTTCCGCCTGCGCGCCGCCAACGGCCACGCGCTGCCTGCGTATCGCGCGGGCGCGCATCTGCGCGTGCAGGTGCAGGCGCGCAACGGCACCGCCTGGAACGCCTATTCGCTGATCGATTTCGAACCCGCCGCCGCGCCTGCGCATTACCTGATTGCCGTGCGCCGCGAAGACCACGGCGCGGGCGGCTCGCTTTGGATGCACACGCAGGTCCGTGCGGGCGACACGCTGCGCATCGCCGCGCCCGTCAACGCCTTCGCGCTCGACAGCGCGCCCGAAGGCTGCGCCGACGCCGTGCTGATCGCGGGCGGTATCGGCATTACGCCGATCGCGTCGATGGCCACGGAACTCGCGTCGCGCGGGCATCGCTACGCGCTGCACTACACGGGCCGCTCGATCGCGCAACTCGCCTTCGTCGACGCGCTGCGCACGCTCGCGGGCGACGCACTGCATCTCTACGGCGACGACGCCGGCGACGCCGCGCAGCGCTTCGATCTCGCCCGCCTGCTCGCCTCGCTCACGCCGGGCCAGCCGCTCTACGTGTGCGGCCCGCAAGGTCTGATCGACGCCACGATCGCGCAGGCGACGGCGCGAGGCTGGCCGCGCGAGCGCATCCGCTCCGAGCTGTTCGCCGCCGCCGCGCCGAAGTCCGGCGACGCGGGTTTCGAAGTCGAGTTGCGCCAGTCGGGCATGACGCTGAGCGTCGCGCCCGCGCAATCGATCCTCGACGCGATGCTCGACGCCGGACTCGATCCGCTCTACGACTGCAAGCGCGGCGAATGCGGCGTCTGCCAGGTCGGCGTGATCGAAGGCGAGGTCGATCACCGCGACTACTGCCTGAGCGACGCCGAGAAACGCGCGGGCAAGGTCATGCACATCTGCGTCTCGCGCGCCTGCGCGGCGCGCCTCGTCATCGACGCCTGAAACCCGTCTCGTCACCGCCCACGCCAAGGAACCCCGCATGCCACGCTATCGCGAAGACGCCGCAGCGCTCGCCGCGCTCGTCGAACCCGATCAGGTTCATCGCGACGTCTATCTGGACCAGGAAGTCTTCGACCTCGAAATGGAGCGGCTCTTCAGCCGCACGTGGGTCTATCTCGGCCACACGAGCCAGGTGCCCAATGCGGGCGACTACGTGAGCGTCGACATCGCGCGCCAGCCGCTCGTCATGGTGCGCGAGGCCAACGGCGGCGTGCGCGTGCTGATGAACCGCTGCGCGCACAAGGGCGCGAAACTCGTCAGCGCGCCGAGCGGCAACACGGGCAAATTCTTCCGCTGCCCCTATCACGCGTGGACCTATAAAACCGATGGCAAGCCGCTCGCGATTCCGCTGAAGAACGGCTACGAAGGCACGCGGCTTTCCGAATGTCCCTCGGGACAAGGTCTCCAGGCGGTGACGAACGTCGAGATCTATCGCGGCTTCGTGTTCGTGCGTCTCGCCGACGAAGGCCCGACGTTCAGCGAGTATTTCGGCGCGTCGCTGTCGTCGATCGATAACATGGCCGACCGCTCGCCCGAAGGCGAACTCGAAATCGCGGGCGGCTGCCTGCGCTACGTGCACAACTGCAACTGGAAGATGTTCGTCGAGAACCTGAACGACACGATGCATCCGATGGTGGCGCACGAGTCGTCGGCGGGCACGGCGAAGAAACTCTGGGAAGGCAAATCCGCCGACGAACCCAAGCCGATGGCGATCGAACAGTTCGTGCCTTTCGTCTCCGATTACGGTTTTTTCGACGGCATGGGCGTGCGCGTGTTCGAGCACGGCCACAGCTACACCGGCGTGAACTTCTCGATTCATTCGAGCTACGCCGCCGTGCCCGAATACGAGCAGCAACTGATCGCCGCGTGGGGCGAAGAGAAGGCGAAACAGGTGCTCGGCACCGCGCGCCACAACACGGTCTATTACCCGAGCCTCACGATCAAGGGCGCGATTCAGGCGATCCGCGTCGTGCGCCCGATCGCGCCCGACAAGACGGTGATCGAGTCGTGGACCTTTCGCCTCAAGGGCGCGCCCGACGCGCTGCTGCAACGCACGCTCACCTATTCGCGGCTGATCAATTCGCCGATGTCGGTCGTGGGCCACGACGATCTGCATGCGTATCGCGCGATTCAGGAAGGGCTCGCGGCCAACGGCAACGATTGGGTGAGTCTGCATCGCGACTATCGCGCGGACGAAGCGCACGCCGCCGATCTCACCGTGAACGGCACGAGCGAAATTTCGATGCGCAACCAGTTCCGCGCCTGGGCGCGGCATATGGCGCCGCAAACCCAGCAGCAACACCAGCACGAAACCGGAACCGCGCGATGACCCACGCCCACGATCCCGCCCTGCGCGACACGCTCGCCGACTTCGTCTATCGCGAGGCGCGCCTCATCGACGACAAGCAGTTCGACGCCTGGTACACGCTGTTCGCCGACGACGGCCTCTACTGGATACCGCTTGCGCACGGCCAGCACGACGGCCTCAATCACGCCTCGCTGATGTACGAGGACCGGCTGCTGCTCAAGCTGCGCATCGAACGCCTCAAGCAGCCGCGCGCGTTTTCGCAGCAGCCCGAGAGCCGTTGCCAGCACGTCATGCAGCGCCCCGAAATCGAATCCGCCGACGCCGGCGGCTATCGCCTGCGCACGCCGTTCTTCTACGCCGAGGCGCGCGGCGACGAGCAACTGGTGTTCACCGGCATCGTGCGCCATCACGTCGTCGAGCAGGACGGCGCGCTACGCATCCGCGAAAAGCGCATCGATCTGCTCAACTGCGACGCGGCGCTGCCGTCCGTGCAACTGTTCCTGTGAGGCGCGCGATGCTTTCAGCCGATACGCCCCATCACGCCAAGTCCGACGCCAACACCAGCGTCTACGCGGCCTTCGCCGCCAGCGCCGCACGTTGGCCCGATCACGACTTCCTCGTCGTGCTGCCCGAAACCGCCGCGATCTACGGCATCGACGCGCACACGCTGCGCTACGGCGAAGCGCTCGCACGCGTCGATGCGCTCGCCGCGCGCTATCGCGAAGCCGGTTTTGGCAGCGGACATCGCGCGGGTCTGATGCTCGAAAACCGGCCCGCATTTTTCCTGCACTGGTTCGCGCTCAATGCGCTCGGCGTCTCGGTCGTGCCGCTCTCGACCGAGTTGCGCGCCGCCGAACTCGACTACATCGCAGGCCATAGCGAACTCGATCTCGCCGTCGCGCCCGCCGCGCGTCATGCCGATCTGCACGCAGCGGCGCGCGCCGCGCAACGCAGCGTCTCGATCTGCGACGCCGACGGCATGACGGACGGCGCGACGCTCCAGCACGCCGCCACGCCCGCCCGCGCCGACACGCCCGACGCCGACACCGAATGCGCCCTGCTCTACACCTCGGGCACGACGGGTCGCCCGAAAGCCTGCGTGCTGCCCAACGCGTATTTCCTGCGCGCGGGCGAGTGGTACAACCGCATCGGCGGCTTGTGCGCGCTGCGTCCCGGCGTCGAGCGCCTCGTCACGCCGCTGCCGATGACGCACATGAACGCGATGGCCTACTCGACCATGGCGATGATCCTCGCGGGCGGCGCGATCGTCGCGCTCGACCGCTTTCATCCGCGCACCTGGTGGGCCAGCGTGCGCGCCGCGCGCGCGAGCGTCGTCCACTATCTCGGCGTGATGCCCGCGATGCTGCTCGGCGCGCCCGCCAGCGCGCAGGATCGCGAGCATTCGGTGCGCTTCGGCTTCGGCGCGGGCGTCGATAAAACGCTGCACGCGCCGTTCGAAACGCGCTTCGGCATGCCCTTGCTCGAAGCCTGGGCGATGACCGAAACCGGCGCGGGCGCCGTGGTGATCGCCAATCGCGAGCCGCGTCAGGTCGGCCAGTCGTGCTTCGGCCAGCCCGAAGCGTCGCTCGACGTGCGCATCGTCGGCGACGATGGACGCGACGTCGGCATCGACACGCCCGGCGAACTGCTCGTGCGCGCGCGCGGCGAGCATCCGCGTCGTGGCTTCTTCCGCGAATATCTCAAGGATCCCGAAGCCACCGCCGCCGCGTGGGAAGGCGGCTGGTTCCATACCGGCGACATCGTCAGGCAGGACGCGCAAGGCCGGCTCTATTTCGTCGATCGCAAGAAGAACGTGATCCGGCGCAGCGGCGAGAACATCTCGGCCGTCGAAGTCGAAAGCGTGCTGCGCAAGCATCCGTGCGTGGCGGATGTCGCCGTGGCCGCGACGCCCGATGCCGTGCGCGGCGACGAAGTGCTCGCCTGCATCATCGCGCGCGAACCGCTCGCCGATGCCGCCGCCGCGCCGCTCGCCGCCGAACTCGCGCAACTGTGTCTCGCGCAACTCGCCTATTTCAAGGCGCCCGGTTACGTCGCGTTCGTCGACGCACTGCCGCTCACCGGCACGCAGAAGGTGCAACGCGCCGCGCTCAAGGAACTCGCGCGCACGTTGCCCGGCACCGCGCGCTGCATCGACACGCGCGCCCTGAAAAAACGCCAGGACTGATATGACCGACTCCACCCGCCAGCCATCCGCCGCGCCGCGCACCGCCCTCGTCACCGGGGGCAACGCGGGCATTGGCCGCGCCATCGTCGAGCATCTGCTCGAAGCGAACTACGAAGTGATCTCGCTCGATCTGCGCGCCGACGCGCCGGGCCACGCGCGCCTGCACACCCTCGAAGTCGATCTCTGCGACGCCGCCGCCACGCGCGCCGCCGCTGCCGAGGTCGTCGCGCGCCATGCGCCCACGACGCTCGTGCACAACGCGGGCGTGATCCGCGCGGCGCTGCTGCCCGACGTCACGCACGACGACGTGATCGCGCTCGCGAATCTGCATCTCGACGCGCCCATCGCGCTCGCCCAGGCGATGTTGCCCGCGATGCGCGCGCAGCATTTCGGGCGGCTCGTGCTGATCTCGTCGCGCGCGGCGCTCGGGCTCGCCACGCGCACCGCGTATTCGGCGACCAAGGCGGGCATGCTCGGTCTCGTGCGCACGTGGGCACTCGAACTCGGGCCGCTCGGCGTGACCGCGAACGCCATCGCGCCCGGCCCCGTGCAGACCGACATGTTCCATGCGGTCGTGCCCGCCGACAGCCCCAAGGTCGCGCAGATTGCGGCGGGCATTCCGGTCGGCCGCCTCGGCCAGCCCGACGACATCGCGCGCGCCGCGATGTTCTTCGCGGCGCCGGAAAACGGCTTCGTCACGGGACAAACGCTTTATGTGTGCGGCGGGACGAGCACGGGCAGTCTCGCGCTTTAACCGCGCTTGCCGTGAAACTGCGGGAAAGTGCGGGGAAAGTGCGTTACTTCGCGTGCTGCTCGATCAGTTGACGCAGCATCTCGACGAACAGCTTCGCCGACTCGGGCGGAAACGGCAGCAGCACCGACGCCTCGTGCTCCAGCGCCAGCGCGATCAACTCCGCCGCGAGCGCGCGGCCCTGCGGCGTGAGCGCGACGAGCGTGCGGCGGCGGCTCTGCGGATCGTCCTGACGCGCGACCATGCCCGCCGCTTCCATGCGATCGATCAGCTTGCTCACGGTCGGCTGCTTGGCGAGGATCAGGCGGCCGAGATCGCCCATCGGCAACGGACCGTCGGACAGACAGGCGAGCACGCGCCATTGCAGCGCAGGAATCTTCTTGCGCGCGAGCGTGGCGTGGAATTCGTCGGAGATGAGCGCGCTCGCGCGCGCGAGCAGCGCGGCGAGATAGGTGTCGAGAAAGCGCATTGGCGTGGCTTTCTCAGTCGATGCGCTTGATTCTGTCGAGTCGGTGGTCATGGTGTCGGTGTGAGCAGCACCGGCATCCTATAACGGAATGCGCGCGCACGACACCCGCGTGAGGCAAGCACCGCCGCGCGCATCCGCATCACGGTTCGAACGTCAAGCGTCACGCAACGATTGCAACGCGGGCCGCGCCAGCACGTGACGCAGACTGACCCAGCCGCCCACGCCCGCGCACACCACGCCCGCCGCGATGCCCGCGGGCACGAGCCACGGATCGAAGGCGAGATAGAAGTCGAACACGCGCGTGGCCAGCACGTAGCCGACAGCCTGCGCGCCGAGCGCCGCCATCAACCCGGCGAGCGCGCCCACGGCGACAAACTCCGCAATCTGCACCGACCTCACCTGCCGATGCGACGCGCCCAGCGCGCGCAGCAGCGCCGACTCGCGCATGCGTTCGTCGCGCGTGCCGGCGAGCGCCGCGTACAACACGAGCACACCCGCCGCGAGCGTGAAAATAAAGAGAAACTGCACCGCGCCGATCACCTGCTCCAGCACGCGCTGGATCTGCGCGAGGATCGGCCCGACGTCGATGGCCGTCACGTTCGGATACTTCGCAACCAGCCCGTCGACGACATTACGCTGCGCGTCGGGCAGATGGAAACTCGTGATGAACGTGGCCGGAAAATCGTGCAGCAGCGCGGGCGGCATCAGCACGAAGAAGTTGACCTTGAACGAGCCCCAGTCGAGCTTGCGCAGACTCGTCACGGGCGCGGTCACTTCGAGGCCGGTCACGTCGAAGGTCAGCACGTCGCCGGGCTTCACGTTGAGGATTTTCGCGAGTCCCTGCTCGATCGACAGTTGCGGTGTGCTCGTCTCGCCGTACCACTGGCCGGCTTCGATGCGGTTGTCGTCGGGCAGCTGCGTCGTGTACGAGAGATTGAATTCGCGGTCGACGAGACGGCGCGCATCCTCGCTCTTGTACTGCTCGGGATCGACCGGCTTGCCGTTGATGCTGATGAGGCGGCCGCGCACCATCGGCGCCAGATCGGGGCTCGCGATGCCGTGCTGCGAGAGCCAGGCGGCCACCGCATCGCGCTGGTCGGGCTGGATGTCGATCAGGAATTCGTTGGGCGCGTCGGGCGGCGTCGACTTGCGCCAGCCTTCGATCAGGTCGTTGCGCGTCATGGCGATCAGCAGCAGACACATCAGCCCGATGGCGAGCGAGGTGATCTGCAGTGCGCTCGCGCCGGGCCGCCGTTCGAGCGACGCCAGCGCATAGCGCCAGCCCACGCCCGCGCGCGCCTCCAAACCATTGCGCTGACTGCGCGCGAGACGCGCCGCGCCCCATAGCGCGAGACGCGCGAGCCCCGCGAACACGAGCAGGCCGAGCGCGAACCCGCCCGCGACGATGCCGCCGAGCTTCAGTTCGCCCGCCGCGATCACGAGCAGGCCCGCGAACAGCGCGATGCCCACGGCGTACGCAGCCCACGCCGTGCGGCTTTCCTCGCCCCATTCGCGGCGCAGCACGCGCACCGGCGGCACGCGCGTGAGCGGCAACAGCGGCGGCAGCGCGAAACCGAGCAGCAGCACCAGTCCGGCGGCGACGCCTTCGAGCGCGGGCAGCGGCCCCGGATACGGCAGCGCGACATCGATCAAGGTGCCGAGCCACGCGAGCAGCGCGAGATGGCCCGCATAACCAAGCGCGACGCCAATCGCGCCGCCCACCAGCCCAAGGCCCGCGAATTCGAGCACGAACAGCGTGCGCAGCGTGCGCTGGCTCGCGCCGAGGCAGCGCATGGCCGCGCAGCCGTCGAGATGGCGGCGCGTGTAACGGTGCGCGGCCATCGCGATCGCCACGGCCGCGAGCAAAGCGGTCAGCAGCGAGACGAGCGTGAGGAAATGGCGCGCGCGGTCGAGCGTCTGCCGCACTTGCGGCTGGCCGTCCTGCAGCGATTCGAGGCCGACGCCGCGCATCCTGCCGCCGTCGACGCGCGCGTGCGCGAATTGCGCGAACTGCGCCACGGCCGGATCGGCGCCCGCCACCAGCAGGCGATACGTCACGCGGCTGCCGTAGCCCGTGAGGCCGGTCGAGGCGAGATCGGCCTCGTTGAGCATCAGGCGCGGCGAGAAGTTGACGAACGAGAAGCCGCGGTCGAGTTCGCGCGTGATGAGCGCGCCGATCGTGAACGTGCGCGTGCCCACGCGCACCTGGCTGCCGACGTGGACCTTGAGCGCGTCGAGCAGTTGATCGTCGACCCAGACGGTGCCGGACGGCGGAATGCCCTGCGCCGCGTGATCGGGCGCGCCGGGGCCGCTCGATATACGCAGCGCGCCGCGCAGCGGATAGGCCGCCGACACCGACTTGACCGCCGCGAGCCGCGTGGGCGTCTGCGCGCCGTCGGCATCGCCGGCCGCGCTGACCATGCTCGGGAAAATCGCCGTATTCGCGGTTTGCAGCTTGAGCGCCTGTGCCTCGCGCGCGAACGCCGGATCGACGGGATGATCGGCGCGCACGATGAAATCGGCGGCGATCATGCGGCGCGCGTCGCGCTCCAGTCCGCGTTGCAGACGATCAGCGAGAAAACCCACGCTCGCGAGCGCGGCCACCGCGAGCACGAGGGCGAGCAGCAGCATCGTCAGTTCGCCCGCGCGCCAGTCGCGCGCGGTCATGCGGGCGGCGAGGCGCACGAGGTCGCCCCAGCCGGGGGCGGCGCGCGTGGATCGAGAAGAAACGGGGTTAGAAGATGGCGTAGACGGAGGCGAGGACAGATTCGGCGGGTTCAATCGTGACGGCTCCGCAGCGAGAAACGCGAGACCATATGCGTCGCCATGCCGCGAAAGCCGCCCTGCACGCCGCGCCACAGACGCGGCAGCGCCCACGTCGCCACCAGCAGGAACGCGGCGAGCATGACGAGGAACAGCAGCGGCACGAACAGCGCGAGCAGCACGCCGACGAAGGTCATGCCGTCCTCGGCGCTCGACGTGACCACGTTCGAGACCGGTTCCGGCGACAGATTGATGAGCGCCCGCGTGCCCGCCTTCGCCAGATGCGCGGTGCCCGCGAGCGTGCCGCCCGCGAGCGCGGCGATCGTCAGCACCGCCGGATCGGCGTGGCCGAGCGCGCCCGCCGCCAGCACGGCGCCGGCGGGAATGCGGATGAAGGTGTGCAGCGCGTCCCACAGCGAATCGAACGCGGGGACTTTGTCGGCGAGGAATTCGAGGACCGTGAGCGCGGCGGCGATGCCGATCACCCAGGGCGAAGCAAGCACCGCGAGCGTGTCGGGCAGATGGATGAGGCCGAGGCGCTGAAGCACGCCGGCCATGAGGACCGTGAGGTAGAGGCGCAGGCCGCTGCCCCAGGACAGGCCCGCGGCAAGCGAAATCGGTTCGAGCATGACTGCCTCCTCGCGCGAGGCTCGCGCGGCGCCGTCCCCCACGAATCTGGCGCAAACGCAGCGCGCCCGCTTCGCCGGACACGGCGCCATCGGGCAGCGGCGCTCGCGTTATCCGCGGCGCGGAGTGTTATCGGTTGATGACCATTCCATTATAGCCACGCTCGCTGCACCGCCGCAGCGGTGTTGCGCATGCGCGCCACGCAAAAACCCGCGATTTTTGCCGAAAATGTGGGGAAAATGCGCGCCGCATCGCCGCACGGCGCGTGGAAGGTCTCGCCGATCCGGAACCGGATCAGGCCGCCGAACTGAGCTTCAGCCCGATGATGCCGAGCACGATCAGCGCCGCACTCGCCACCCGCGCGGCGCTCACGGCCTCGCCCATCATCACGATGCCGAACACGAACGCGCCCACCGCGCCGATGCCCGTCCACACGGCGTAGGCCGTGCCGAGCGGCAACTGACGCATGGCGATCGAGAGCAGCACGAAACTGCCGAGCGCGGTCACGATCGTGAACACGGAGGGCCAGAAACGCGTGAAACCTTCGGAGGACTTGAGACCGGCCGCCCAGGCGACTTCGAGCAGGCCAGCAATGAGAAGAATGAACCAGGGCATCCGGGACGCTCCACTTGAAAAAATGGGGCCGTCCCCGAAGAAAGACGTGCAAGGTCGTCCTTACACGCCTGTAAGTATAGCACCAGTCTGGTGCGCGGGCCGCGCGTCACCGAACCGCCTTGCCGCCCTACTCGCGACGCGGCTGCTTCACCTGCGTCACTGCACGCCCACGAGGCGATAGCCCACGCCCGTCTCGGTGACGATGTGCTCGGGCTGCGCCGGATCGCGCTCCAGTTTCTGCCGCAGATGCGCCATGTAGATGCGCAGATAGTGGCTGCTTTCCACGTGCGACGGCCCCCACACCTCGCGCAGCAACTGGCGATGCGTGAGCACGCGGCCCGCGTCGCGCACGAGCGTGGCGAGCAGGCGATATTCGATCGGCGTGAGATGCACGGGCGCGCCCTCGCGCGTCACCTGGCGCATGCCCAGATCGACGGTCACCGCGCCGAAGCTCACCTGCGGCGCCTCGTTCGCGCCGCCGCGGTTGCGCCGCCGCAGATGCGCGCGAATCCGCGCCAGCAGTTCGGAGACGCCGAAGGGCTTGGTCAGATAGTCGTCGGCGCCTGCATCGAGCGCGGCGACTTTTTCGCTTTCCTGCGTGCGCGCGGACAGCACGATCACCGGCAAATCGCTCCAGCCGCGCAGCTCGCGGATCACATCGAGACCGTCCGTGTCGGGCAGCCCCAGATCGACGATCACGAGGTCGGGCTTGCGCGTGGCCGCCTCGACGAGCCCCTGCTTGCCGGTTTCGGCGTCGTAGACCGTGATGCCCTCGCCCTCCAGCGAAGCGCGCACGAAGCGGCGGATCTGTTTTTCGTCTTCGATCAGGACAACGGCAAGACTCGGATCACTCATGGTCGGGATGCGGGTTCGAATGCGATGCAGGTTTCAGATCGAAGGTTGAAGGCGCCGAAGCGCCGTCGCGCGCTTCATGCGTCTCGTCATGCGCGTCGTCATGCGCATCGAGCGCGTCATGAAGGCCGTGTTCCGCGTCGGCTGCATCGGCCTCTTCGGACTCGGCGACGTCGCTCGGCAACGGCGGCGGCGCCTCCACGGGCAGCGCGAACCAGAACGACGCGCCTTCCGTCTGGCCGTCGGCATCGACGCGATTGGCCGCGCCGATTGTACCGCCGTGCGCTTCCACAATCGCGCGGCAGATCGCGAGCCCGAGCCCGATGCCCGGTTTCGCCGACTCTTTCTCGCCGCGCGTGAACTTCTCGAAGATGCGCTCGTTCATGCCAGGCGGCAGGCCCGGCCCGCGATCGTCGATGCTCACGCGCACGAAAGGCTGGCCGTGCTCCTCGATGCGGCGCGCGGCGATCGTCAGCGGCGTGTCGGGCGGCGTGTATTTCGCCGCGTTTTCCAGCAGATTCGAAAAGAGCCGCTCCATCAGCACGGCGTCGAGCTGCAGCAACGGCAAGCCCGCCTCCAGCTTCACCTGCACCGGATGGCGCGCGAGCACGCGGCGGCACGCGGCGAGCGCCGCGCCCACGGTTTCCTCCAGCAGCGTCCACTGCCGGTTGAGCTTGAGGCTGCCCGCCTGCAGACGCGCCATGTCGAGCAGATTCGTGACGATGCCGGTCATGCGCAGCGCCTCGTCGTGTATCGCCTCGATCAGCTCGCCGGTGCGCGCGCTGTGCGTGTCGTCAGGCGCGCCGGGCTCGTGCGTCTGCGCCAGCATCGACGAAAAGCCGACGATGGTCGTGAGCGGCGTGCGCAGATCGTGCGAAATCGCGGAAAGCAGCGAGTTGCGCAGCCGTTCGGACTCCATGTTGACGAGCGCGTCGCGCGCGATCTCGACGTAGTGCACGCGTTCGAGCGCGAGCGCGATCTGCGCGGCGAAGGCGTCGAGCATGCGCTGCTGCTCGGGCACCTGCAATTCGCGCGCGTCGCGCGTGACCACGGCCAGCACGCCGCGCGTGCGCATCGGCGCCTTGAGCGGCAGATAGCGCGCGGCGGCGGCGGGCAAGGTGTCGGTGCCGTGACCCGCCGGTTTCTGCTGGTCGTAGACCCACTGGCCGACGTCGAGATCGAGGCTCGCGGCGTCGAGCATGATCTGCGGATCGGGGTCCTCGATCTTCTGCTGCACCTTGTCGGCGCTATCGGGCAACAGAATGCCGACGCGCGCGTTGAACACCTCGCTCACATGGCGGCTGCCGATCGCGACGATCTGCTCGGTCGCAAGCGCGGCGGCGAGTTCGCGCGCCATCGCATACATCGCGCCGGTGCGCTGTTCGCGGCGCTGCGCGACGCTCGCCTCGCGGCGCAGGCTCGACGTGAGATGGCTGATGACGAGCGAGGTCAGCAACATGCCCACGAAGGTCAGCAGATACTGCGTGTCGCTGACCGAGAACGACAGGCGCGGCGGCACGAAGAAAAAGTCGTAGGCGGCCACGCTCGCGAACGAGAGCATGACGCCCGGCCCGCGCCCGAGCTTCGTGGCCGCGAAGATCACGCCGAGCAGATACAGCATCACGAGATTGGCGAGCGCGATGCGGTCGTTCAACTGGTTGGCGAGCAGCGTGATGCCCGCGCAGATCGCCAGCGCCGCCGCATACGCGCGCGGCGGCGAGCGATGCGCGGCGCCCTCGGCGATGGCTGCGCGCCACGCGTTGGCGGCGCGCGCGGCGGCCGAGCCCGCGTCGCGACCATCGCCCCCGCTGCGGCCGATCAAACGGTCGACGTCGTTGCCGCTCGCGCGCACCAGCGTCAGGTCGACGTCGCCGGATTGTTCCGCGAGCCGCTCGCCGAACGGCCTGCGCCACCAGCGCGAGAAGCCGCTGCGCAGCGACGCGCCCGCGACCAGCTTCGAGACGTTGCGCAGCCGCGCGTAACCCGCGAGCGTGACGGCGGCGTCCTCGCCCGCGAGCGTCGAGGTTTCCGCGCCCAGTTCGGAGGCCAGCTTGAGCGCGCCGAGCGTGCGTTCGCGGATCGCGTCGGGCAGGCGCTGGAGCTTCGGCGTTTCGACGTAGACGGCAATCCAGTCGGCCTTGAGACTCGCGGCGAGGCGCGCCGCCGCGCGCACCAGCGCAGGCGCTTCCGGCCCCGGCCCGACGCACACGAGCAGCCGCTCGCGCGCCTGCCAGACGTGCTGGATCGAACGGTCGGCGCGATATTCGTGCATCTGCGCATCGACGCGGTCGGCCGTGCGGCGCAGCGCCAGTTCGCGCAGCGCGATCAGATTGCCCTTGCGGAAGAAGTTGCGCACCGCGCGCTCGGCCTGCGCGGGCAGATACACCTTGCCGTCGCGCATGCGGTCGAGCAGTTCCTCGGCGGGCAGGTCGACCAGCGTGACTTCGTCGGCGCCGTCGAACACGCGGTCGGGCACCGTCTCCCAGACGCGGATGCCGGTGATCTGCCCGACCACGTCGTTGAGGCTTTCGAGGTGCTGCACGTTGACGGTCGTATAAACGTCGATGCCCGCGTCGAGCAGTTCGTAGACGTCCTGCCAGCGCTTCAGATGGCGCGCGCCCGGCACGTTCGAATGCGCGAGTTCGTCGACCAGCACGAGTTGCGGCTTGCGCGCGAGCGCGGCGTCGAGATCGAATTCGTCGAGCATGCGGCCGCGATACGCGAGGCGCTGGCGCGGCATCACGTCGAGGCCGTTCGTAAGCGCGGCGGTTTCGCTGCGCCCATGCGTTTCGACGATGCCGACCACCACGTCCACGCCTTCGTCGGCGCGGCGGCGCGCGGCTTGCAGCATCGCGTAAGTCTTGCCGACGCCTGCCGACGCGCCGAAGAAAATCTTCAGCTTGCCGCGGCGGCGTTTTTCTTCATCGCGTTGCAGCCGGTCGAGGAGTTCGTCGGGATCGGGACGGTTCATGCGGATTTCGCGTTATGTGTTTCGCGTGTTGTGCGCAGTGTGGTGATTCGCACCCGGCGCGGGTCGGCAAGCGCCGGAACGCCATCGCCGATCGTCTCACCGTGGCGCCGAAATGGCAAACCGCACGCCGCGCGAAAGGCGGCGTGCGGTGGCCATCCAGCCTGCGAGGCTTACCCCGTCAGCGGATTCAGCTCACTTCCTTGCCGTCGAGCGCGAGGTTCAGCTCCAGCACGTTCACGCGCGGCTCGCCGAGCAGGCCGAACTGGCGGCCCTGGGTGTAGCGGTCCACGAGCGCCTGCACGTCGCCGGCGCTCAGATGACGCGCCTTCGCCACGCGTGCGACCTGGTACGCGGCGGCGGCGGGCGAGATCTCCGGATCGAGACCGCTCGCCGACGAGGTCACCAGGTCGGCGGGAATCGGCTGCGAGACGTCGGTGCCCGCGGCCTTGAGCGCGTCGATGCGGCCTTTGACTTCATCGGCGAGCGCCGGGTTGGTCGGGCCGAAGTTCGAGCCGCCCGAGCCCTGCGCGTTGTACGGCATCGGCGCGGTCGCCGAGAGGCGGCCCCAGAAGTACTGCGGCGCGTCGAACTGCTGGCCGATCAGCGCGCTGCCCACCACCTTACCGTCGACTTCGACGAGGCTGCCGTTGACCTGGCGGTGGAACACGGCCTGCCCGAACGCGGTCATCACGGCCGGATAGACGAGCCCGGTGATCGCCGCGAGCACGGCGAAGATCACGATCAGAGGACGAAACTGCGATTTCATTTTGGCTTCCTGTTCATTTGCGAGGCGCATTTGCGAAGCGCATCTGCAAGGCGCATGTGTGAGGCGCGCACCTCAAACCCAACCGAACGCCGCGAGCACCATGTCGATCAGCTTGATGCCGACGAACGGCACCAGAATCCCGCCGAGCCCGTAGACCAGCAGATTGCGGCGCAGCAGGATCGCCGCGCCGAGCGGCCGGTACTTCACGCCCTTGAGCGCGAGCGGAATCAGCAGCACGATGATCAGCGCGTTGAAGATCACCGCCGAGAGAATCGCGGACGCCGGCGTCGCGAGATGCATCACGTTGAGCGCGTTCAGTTGCGGATACGTGGTGGCGAACGCGGCCGGAATGATCGCGAAGTACTTGGCGACGTCGTTGGCGATCGAGAAGGTCGTGAGCGAGCCGCGCGTCATCAGCATCTGCTTGCCGATCTCGACGATCTCGATGAGCTTGGTCGGATTCGAATCCAGATCGACCATGTTGCCCGCTTCCTTCGCGGCCTGCGTGCCGGTGTTCATCGCCACGGCGACGTCGGCCTGCGCGAGCGCCGGCGCGTCGTTGGTGCCGTCGCCGGTCATCGCCACGAGCTTGCCCTGCGCCTGATGCTCGCGAATCGTCGCGAGCTTGGTTTCCGGCGTGGCTTGCGCGAGGAAGTCGTCGACACCGGCTTCGGCGGCGATCGCGGCGGCGGTCAGGCGGTTGTCGCCCGTCACCATCACGGTCTTGATGCCCATCTTGCGCAGCTCGGCGAAGCGCTCCTTGATGCCGCCCTTCACCACGTCCTTCAGCTCGATCACGCCCAGCACGCGCGCATCGTCGCCGTGACGCTCGGCCACGACGAGCGGCGTGCTGCCGCGCCGCGCGACTTCGTCCACGGCCGTGTTCACTTCCGACGGGAAGCGGCCGCCGTGCTGCTCGACGTAGTTCTTCACCGCGTCGGCGGCGCCCTTGCGGATCTCGCGCCCCGGCAGGTCCACGCCGCTCATGCGCGTCTGCGCGCTGAACGCGAGAAACACAGCCTGGAGCGCATGCATGTCGCGCTGGCGAATGTTGAAGCGCTGCTTCGCGAGCACGACGATGCTGCGGCCCTCGGGCGTTTCGTCGGCGAGCGAGGCCAGTTGCGCGGCGTCCGCGAGCGCTTCTTCGTTCACGCCCGGCGCGGCCACGAAAGCCGACGCCTGACGGTTGCCGAGCGTGATCGTGCCGGTCTTGTCGAGCAGCAGCACGTCGACGTCGCCCGCCGCTTCCACGGCGCGGCCCGAAGTGGCGATCACGTTGGCCTGCATCATGCGGCTCATGCCCGCCACGCCGATCGCCGAGAGCAGCCCGCCGATGGTCGTCGGAATCAGGCAGACGAGCAGCGCGGTCAGCGCCGTGATCGTCACCACGTGGCCCATCTTCGCGGCTTCGACCGAGAACATCGAGAACGGCAGCAGCGTTGCGGTGGCGAGCAGCAGCACGAGCGTCAGCGCGACCAGCAGGATCGTCAGCGCGATTTCGTTCGGCGTTTTCTGGCGCTTCGCGCCCTCGACCATCGCGATCATGCGGTCGAGAAACGCCTCGCCCGGATTCGCCGTGACGCGCACGACGATCCAGTCGGACAGCACGCGCGTGCCGCCCGTGACCGACGAAAAGTCGCCGCCCGACTCGCGGATCACCGGCGCGGATTCGCCCGTGATCGCCGATTCGTCGACCGAGGCCACGCCTTCGATCACCTCGCCGTCGGCGGGAATCGTGTCGCCGGTTTCGACCAGCACCACGTCGCCCTTGCGCAGATCGGTGGCGGTCGTGATGCGGATCGGCGCCTTCGGATGCGGCTCGTTGAGCTTCTTCGCCATCACGTCGCGCTTGGCCTGGCGCAGCGAGGCGGCCTGCGCCTTCGAGCGGCCTTCGGCGAGCGCTTCGGCGAAGTTCGCGAACAGCACCGTGAACCAGAGCCACAGCGCGACCGCGAGAATGAAGCCCGCGGGCGCTTCGGCCTGCCCCATCAGCGCCGCGATCCAGAGGATCGTCGTGAGCACGCTGCCCACGTAGACGCAGAACATCACCGGGTTGCGCAACTGGGTGCGCGGATTGAGTTTCCTGAACGAGTCCACGATGGCCGGGCGCACGAGCGCCGGATCGAACATGGACCGTGTTGCACTATGTTGTGTCATTTCGAAAGATCCCCGTTCAATGCACGCCGAGCATGATCAGATGCTCGACACCCGGACCGAGCGCGAGCGCCGGCACGTAGGTGAGCGCGCCCACCAGCAGCACGCAGCCGAGCAGCAGCACGACGAACAGCGGGCCATGCGTGGGCAGCGTGCCGCCCGTCACGGCGATGCGCTTCTTGCTCGCGAGCGAACCCGCGATCGCCAGCACCGGCACGATGGTGCCGAAACGGCCAAACCACATCGCAATGCCGAGCAGCCAGTTGTAGAACGGCGTGCTGACGGTCAGGCCCGCGAACGCGCTGCCGTTGTTGTTCGCGGCAGAGCTGAACGCGTAGAGGATTTCGGAGAAACCGTGCGCGCCCGGATTGGCGATGCCGGCCTTGCCCGCGGCGGTGAGCACGGCGATCGAGGTGCCGAGCAGCACCAGCAGCGGCGTGAGCAGAATCACGATCGACACCATCTTCATCTCGAACGATTCGATCTTCTTGCCCACGTATTCGGGCGTGCGGCCGATCATCAGGCCCGCCACGAACACCGCGAGCAATGCGAACACGAGCATGCCGTAGAGGCCCGAGCCCACGCCGCCGAAGATCACTTCGCCGAGTTGAATGAAGAGCATCGGCACGAGGCCGCCGATCGGCGTGAGCGAATCGTGCATCGCGTTGACCGCGCCGCACGACGCCGCCGTGGTGGTCACGACGAAAATGCCCGTCTGCGCGATACCAAAGCGCGTTTCCTTGCCTTCCATGTTGCCGCCGGCCTGCAGCGCACTCGCGTGCTGATCGACGTTGAGCGACGTGAACATCGGGTTGCCGCTTTGTTCCGCGGACAATTCGACGCCCACCGCCACGGCGAACGCGATCGTCATCACCGCGAGCACCGCCACGCCCTGCCGGCGGTCGCCGACCATGTTGCCAAACACGAGACAGAGCGCGGCCGGAATGATCAGGATCGCCAACATTTCGACGAAGTTCGAAAACGGCGTCGGGTTTTCGTACGGATGCGCGGAATTGGCGTTGAAGAAACCGCCGCCGTTGGTGCCGAGCATCTTGATCGCTTCCTGCGAGGCGACCGGACCCATCGCGAGCGTCTGCGTCGTCACCTTGGTATCGACGGTGACGGCGTTGCCCTTCTCGTCCTTGACCGGATTGCCCTGCGCATCGAGCTTCGGCGCGGCATAGGTCGTGGTTTGCAGCGTCGGCACGTCCTGATACGACTTGAAGTTCTGGATCATGCCCTGGCTCATCAGCAGCGCCGTGACGAGCGCCGCCATCGGCACGAGGATGTAGAGCGTCGTGCGCGTGAGGTCGACCCAGAAGTTGCCGATGGTCTGCGCCGAATGGCGTGCGAAACCGCGAATCAGCGCGACCACCACGACGATGCCGGTGGCCGCCGAAAGGAAGTTCTGCACCGTGAGACCGAGCATCTGCGTGAGATAGCTCACGGTCTGTTCGGGCGAATAGTCCTGCCAGTTCGTGTTGGTGACGAAGCTGACCGCCGTGTTGAACGCGCCGTCCACGGTCATCGCGCCGAAGGTCTGCGGATTGCCCGGCAGCCAGCCTTGAATGCGCAGCAGCAGGTAGAGGAAACCCACGCCCAGCACGTTGAACGAGATGGTGACGAACGCATAGCGCTTCCAGTTCATCTCGGCGTTGACGTCCACGCCCGCGAGGCGATAGAGCAGATTCTCCACCGGCGCGAACAGGCGCACGACGCGCGAACGGCCGTCGAGCACGCGCGTGATATAGCCCGCGACGGGCACCGCGAGCGCCAGCAGCACGGCGATGAACAGCCCGGTTTGCAGCAGATTGTTGGCGTTCATTCGATGTCCTCCGCGCGCAGCAGCGCATGGACGAGATAGACGAACAGCAACAGCGTCGCCGCCCCCGACAACCAGAAAATCCAGGTCATGAGCGCGCTCCCTTGACACCCTGATCGGCGCGGCGGTACTGCATGAGCTTCTCGCAGCCGGCGATCAACGCATAAGTGAGCGCGGCGAAGACCGCCAGCCCCCCGATATACAGCACATCCATTGTCGTGTTCTCCATTGATGGATGGCGGTAAGGTAAGGTTTATCGCGTTAAATCCGGATCAAAGCTTGGGGCATGCGTATAAAAAACGCGTAAACGCGGACGGCATCGGTATGCGCATGCGCGCGCGCCGCCTTGTCGGACAAGGCGCGGCGGCGCGCGAAAGCAAACGGGCGGAAAGTAAAAGACAAACAAAGGACAAACAAAAAGGCGCGCATGGCTGACATGCGCGCCTTTTTTATCGGCTGGAAACGCCGTGAGCGAAACCGCGTGTTTACGGCAGCAGGATCGTCGAACCCGTGGTGCGGCGCGCTTCGAGATCGGTGTGCGCCTGGCCCACGTCCTGGAGCGCGTAACGCTGATTGATCGACGTCTTCACCTTGCCCGAAGCCACCGCCTCGAACAGCTCGGCGGCCATCGCTTCGTAGTCGGCGCGTTTGGCGATATAGGTGAACAAGGTCGGGCGCGTGAAGAACAGCGAGCCGCGTCCCGCGAACTCCGACGAATCGATCGGCGGCAGCGGCCCCGACGCATTGCCGAAGCTCACGAACATGCCCAGCGGCGCGAGGCAGTCGAGCGACTTCGTGTACGTGTCCTTGCCGATCGAGTCGTACACCACGGGCACGCCCGCGCCGTTCGTGATCTCGCGCACGCGCGCCGTGAAGTCCTCGCGCGTGTAGACGATCGGGTGATCGCAGCCGTGCGCCTTCGCGATCTCGGCCTTTTCGTCCGAGCCCACGGTGCCGATCACGGTCGCGCCCAGCGCCTTCGCCCACTGGCAGACGATCAGGCCCACGCCGCCCGCCGCCGCCGAAATCAGGATCGTGTCGCCGGCCTTCACGCGATAGGTGCGGCGCAGCAGATATTGCGCGGTCAGGCCTTGCAGCATGAGCGAGGCGGCCTGCTCGTCGCTGATCGAATCGGGCACGCGGATCACCTGGTCGGCGCGCAGCACGCGCTCCTGCGCATACGCGCCCGGCGGACGCGCGACGTAGGCGATGCGCTCGCCCACCTTCACGCTCGTCACGCCCGCGCCGACCGCCGTCACCTCGCCGGCCGCTTCCATGCCCAGACCCGCGGGCAGCGCCTGCGGATAGAGGCCGGTGCGGAAATACACGTCGATGTAATTCAGACCGCAGGCGGTCTGCTTCACGCGGATCTCGCCCTCGCCCGGCTCGCCCACTTCGACGTCCACCCACTTCATGACGTCGGGGCCGCCGGTCTTGTCGTATCGGATTGCCTTGCTCATCTCATGTCTCCTTGAGTCGTGCCAATGCGTGCAAAAGTCGGAGTCAATCTGTCTCGCTGCGTTTCGATGTGTCTCGATGCGGCTTACACCACGTCCTTCATACGCTGCGTGAGCACGTCGAGAATCATGCGCGCCGTCGAGATGTTGGTCGCGCACGGCACGTCGTGCACGTCGCAGGCGCGCACGAGTGCGTTGATGTCGGGTTCGTGCGGCTGCGGGGTCATCGGATCGCGCAGGAAAATCACCACGTCGACCTTGCCCTCGGCCAGTTGCGCGCCGATCTGCAAATCGCCGCCGTGCGGGCCGGACAGCATGCGCTCGACGTTCAGGCCGTGCGCCGCCTCGATGCGCCCGCCGGTCGTGCCCGTGGCGAGCAGCGCGCAGCGGCGCAACGTGTCGACGTATTCGCCGGTCAGCCGGACGATGTCGTCTTTTTTATGGTCGTGCGCGATCAGCGCGACGCGGGTGGGCATGGCCTTCTGCTCCTTGGGTATGTCGGGTGTCGATGAAAGAATCGCGGCGTGCCGGCCGGATGACCGGACGCCGTCGTGCGCACTATGCCCGCTCAGAAGGTGCCCGGATAGGCGCCGCCGTCGATGAGCCAGTTCTGTCCAGTGATATAGCCCGCGTGCACGCTGCACAGGAACGCACAGGCGCGGCCGAATTCGTCGGGCGTGCCGAAGCGGCCGACCGGAATCGACTTCACGCGGCGCGCGCGCACTTCGTCGAGCGAAAGATTCTGCTTCTGCGCCTGAGCGACGATGGTCGAGCGGATGCGGTCGGTGTCGAACGCGCCCGGCAGCAGGTTGTTGATCGTCACGCCCGTGCTCGCGACCTGGCGCGCGACGCCCGCGACGAAACCCGTGAGTCCCGAGCGCGCGCCGTTCGACAGGCCCAGCACGTCGATCGGCGCCTTCACCGACGAACTCGTGATGTTGACGATGCGCCCGAAACCGCGCGCGGTCATGCCGTCGATGGTCGCCTGGATCAGCGCGATCGGCGTGAGCATGTTGCCTTCGAGCGCGGCGATCCACTGCTCGTGCGTGAAGCTGCGGAAATCGCCCGGCGGCGGACCGCCCGCATTGTTCACGAGGATGTCCGGCGACGGGCACGCGGCCAGCGCGGCGGCGCGGCCCGCTTCGGTGGTGATGTCGCAGGCCACGGCCTTGACCTCGACGCCGGTCGCGGCGCGGATCTGCGCGGCGGTTTCCTCGAGCGTCTGCTCCGTGCGCGCGACGATCGTCACGTTCACGCCCTCGGCGGCGAGCGCCTCGGCGCAGCCGCGCCCCAGTCCCTTGCTTGCGGCGCACACCAGCGCGCTGCGTCCTGCGATGCCCATGTCCATCTTGTTGCGTCCTCTTTCTGTGCCTGCGTGAACCTGCATGAACGAAGCGTGACGGCGGCGTGGCGATCCGGCGATCCGGCGATCCGGCGATCCGGCGGTCCGGCGATCCGGCACCCACGTCCGCGTCCGATTTTTGCGATTCTAGAAGAATCGCGCCGCACGCGTGGGACGCCGCTGCCGATCCTGGTCGATCCGCACGCCAATCCGCACGCCGATCCCACGCCACGGCCGCGTCGTTCGCCCGCCGTTCCCGTATACTTGAGTCCGTCACGCGGACCGGCCCGTTTTCGGGCCCCGTCCAGCGCCCCCGATATCTCTAGCAGCCTTGTGCGCCCCGTCATGAAACAGGACAGCCGTTTTCCAAATCTCTTCATCCTCAATCACCCGCTGATCCAGCACAAGCTCACCCACATGCGCGACAAGGACACGTCCACGCGCACGTTCCGCGAGCTGCTGCGCGAGATCACGCTGCTGATGGGCTATGAAATCACGCGCGACCTGCCGGTCGCGTCGCGCCGCGTGCAGACGCCGCTCGTCGAAGTCGACGCCCCGGTGATCGCCGGCAAGAAGCTCGCGATCGTGCCGGTGCTGCGCGCGGGCGTGGGCATGTCCGACGGCCTGCTCGAACTGGTGCCGTCGGCGCGCGTGGGCCATATCGGCGTCTATCGCGCCGACGACCACCGTCCGGTCGAATACCTCGTGCGCCTGCCGGATCTGGAAGACCGCACCTTCATCCTCTGCGATCCGATGGTCGCCACGGGCTACTCGGCCGCGCACGCCATCGACGTGCTCAAGCGCCGCGGCGTGCCCGGCGATCGCATTCTGTTCCTCGCGCTGGTGGCCGCGCCCGAGGGCGTCGAGGTGTTCCAGAAGGCGCACCCGGACGTGAAGCTCTACGTGGCCTCGCTCGATTCGCACCTCGACAGCCACGCGTACATCATTCCGGGTCTCGGCGACGCCGGCGACCGCCTGTTCGGCACCAAGAACTAAGACAGGCGGGCGTCGTGGGACGTGGGCGCGCGTTTGTGCCCACGCCCGCGCCGGCTCCGCACGGACTGTCTGCCGCGTGTCGCGCGTGTCGCGCTTGTCGCGCTTGTCGCGCCTGGCTTTGCGCAGCGTATTGCGCCACAGCCAGCGTTCGCGGCCCCTGCTCGCGCCCCGTTTACGGCGCCCCGCCGCGCCAGAGCGGCTCGCCACACGAATCGTCCGGCCACGCGCGGACAACCCCGCCGCCGTCCGGCCCGAACCCGCACGCCGCGCGCAATCGCAGCGACGGGGCGAAGCCGACGGGTCCCGGCGTGATAAAATTCAGATCCACCTGACGGCCGCTGTGGTCCGAAGCACGGCCGGTCCCGCGCGCGGCGCAACCCGCCCGGAACCGATGCAAGGCCGATGCGCCCGGGCGCGCGCACCGGAAACCGGTCCCGCTCGCGTGCGCCGTACACGCCGGACGCCTCGAATGCGTTGAACCATTCGCGTGCGCCGGGCGTTTCGGCCGCATGCAGCGACCGGCAACGATCGGGAAGGATCGGCGCCTGAGCGGCAGCCACCCAGGGCGGACAAGACACTCAAGGGCACACCGGCCTCGCCGCTCGACAGCGCGCGAGCGCGTCCGGCAATCGTATTGAGCACGGTATTGAGCACTGCGGCATCGACACTGCAGCAACGACAACTGCACTAGCACCATGCACGCGCGGAGCGTGCGACGGAGAAAGGTATGGCGGGTCATTCGAAATGGGCCAACATCAAACACAAGAAAGCTGCGGCTGACGCCAAGCGCGGCAAGGTCTGGACGCGGCTCATCAAGGAAATCCAGGTGGCGGCGCGCATGGGCGGGGGTGAAATCGACTCGAACCCGCGTCTGCGTCTGGCCGTCGACAAGGCCTATGACGCCAACATGCCCAAGGACAACATCAACCGCGCGATCCAGCGCGGCGTGGGCGGCGTCGATGGCGCGAACTACGAAGAAATCCGCTACGAAGGCTACGGCATCGGCGGCGCGGCGGTCATCGTCGACACCATGACCGACAACCGCACCCGCACGGTCGCGGAAGTGCGCCACGCGTTCTCGAAGTTCGGCGGCAACATGGGCACGGACGGCTCGGTGTCGTTCATGTTCGATCACATCGGCCAGTTCGTGTTCGCGCCGGGCACGCCCGAAGACAAGCTGATGGACGCCGCGCTCGAAGCGGGCGCCGACGACGTCGTGACGAACGAAGACGGCAGCATCGAAGTGGTCTGCCCGCCGAACGACTTCCAGAAGGTCAAGGACGCGCTGGAAGCCGCGGGCTTCAAGGCCGAAGTGGCCGAAGTCACGATGAAGCCGCAGACCGAAGTCGAGTTCACCGGCGACGACGCCGTGAAGATGCAGAAGCTGCTCGACGCGCTCGAAAACCTGGACGACGTCCAGGAGGTGTACACCAACGCGTCGATCGCCGACGAATAACGGCATCGGCGCGGGCGCGGGCAGCCCCGCGCCCGCACGCGCATTCCACGGCTGGCGCAGGTCGCGCCGGCCGCAACTGTTTCTGGTTCTGGTCTTTCGGGGATTTACATGAAGTTACTCGTCGTCGGTTCTGGCGGCCGCGAACATGCGCTGGCGTGGAAACTCGCCCAGTCGCCGCGCGTGCAGCTCGTCTACGTCGCACCGGGCAACGGCGGCACCGCGCAGGACGAGCGGCTCGCCAATGTCGACATCACGGACATCAACGAGCTTGCCGATTTCGCCGAGCGCGAACAGGTGGCGCTCACCGTGGTCGGCCCGGAAGCACCGCTCGCCGCGGGCATCGTCAACGTGTTCCGCGCGCGCGGTCTGAAGGTCTTCGGCCCGAGCAAGGAAGCTGCGCAGCTCGAAAGCTCGAAGGACTTCGCCAAGGCGTTCATGAAGCGCCACAACATCCCGACCGCCGCCTACGAGACCTTCGCCGACGCGACGGCCGCGCACGCCTACGTCGATCAGCAGGGCGCGCCCATCGTCATCAAGGCCGACGGCCTCGCCGCGGGCAAGGGCGTGGTCGTGGCGATGTCGCTGGAAGAAGCGCATCAGGCGATCGATTCGATGCTCGCCGACAACAAGCTCGGCGACGCCGGCGCGCGCGTCGTGATCGAGGAATTCCTCGCGGGCGAGGAAGCGAGCTTCATCGTCATGGTCGACGGCAAGCACGTGCTGGCGCTGGCGTCGAGCCAGGACCACAAGCGTCTGCAGGACGGCGACCAGGGCCCGAACACGGGCGGCATGGGCGCCTACTCGCCCGCGCCCATCGTCACGCCGCAGCTGCACGCGCGCGTGATGCGCGAAATCATCCTGCCGACCGTGGCGGGCATGGAGAAGGAAGGCATCCGCTACACGGGCTTCCTGTACGCCGGTCTGATGATCGACGCGCAAGGCAACCCGAAGACGCTCGAATTCAACTGCCGCATGGGCGATCCGGAAACGCAGCCGATCATGGCGCGCCTGAAGGGCGACTTCTCGAAGGTCGTCGAGCATGCCATCGCCGGCACGCTCAACCAGGTCGAGCTGGAATGGGACCGCCGTACCGCGCTGGGCGTGGTGCTGGCCGCGTACAACTACCCGGAAACGCCGCGCAAGGGCGATCGCATCAGCGAAATTCCGGCGGAAACCGACGACTCGGTCACCTTCCACGCGGGCACGCAGCTCGTCGACGGCAAGCTGGTGACGGCGGGCGGCCGGGTGCTGTGCGTGGTCGGCCTCGCCGACTCGGTGCGCAGCGCGCAGAACGTGGCCTACGAAACCGTGAACCGCATCTCGTTCGACGGCATGCAGTATCGCCACGATATCGGCTATCGCGCCGCCGGGCGCAAGCAGTAAGACAGCGGCACGCGGCGCGCGGACCACGGTGTGCGCGCCGCCTGTCGACACAGCATCTCGACGACGGGCGCCATGCGGCGCCCGCGCGTCATCTGGCCCCTTCGTCCGACCGCCTGTCCGCGCAGGCTCGAAGCCAGGCCGATGCGGCGCTACACTGCCGCGTAGTGACACATAGCGGCGTTCGGAACGCCGTCCCGACCTCCGCGCAAACCGGCACAAGCCGGCGCGGCACCGTTCGGCCCGAGGCCGACAACCCCTTCAGCACCGATGAACGAACCGATTCAGACTGGCCAGACCGGCGCCACGCCCGATAGCGCGGCAGTACGCGCCTGGCTCGCGGGCCTGCAGACGCAGATCGCCGACACACTCGGCGCTTTCGACGGCACGCCCTTCGCGACCGACGCCTGGCAACGCGCGCCCGGCGAAAAGCTGCGCGGCGGCGGCTGCACGCGCATCCTCGAAAACGGCCAGTTCTTCGAGCGTGGCGGCATCGGCTTTTCGGACGTGCAGGGCGACGCCCTGCCGCCCTCGGCCACGGCGGCGCGCTCGCAACTCGCCGGACGCGGTTTCGAGGCGATGGGCGTCTCGCTCGTGCTGCATCCGCGCAATCCGTACTGCCCGACCGTGCACATGAACGTGCGCCTGCTGATGGCCACCAAGCCCGGCGAAGCGCCCGTATTCTGGTTCGGCGGCGGCATGGATCTGACACCGTATTACGGCTTCGAGGAAGACGCGCAGCATTTCCACCGCGTCTGCCGCGACGCCCTCGCGCCCTACGGCGCGGATCTGTACCCGCGCTTCAAGCAATGGTGCGACGAGTATTTCTTCCTCAAGCACCGCAACGAGGCGCGCGGGGTGGGCGGCATCTTCTTCGACGACTACGCCGAAGGCGGCTTCGAGCAGGCGTTCGCGATGCTCAAGAGCGTCGGCGAAGGCTTCCTGAAGGCGTATGTGCCGATCATCGAAAAACGCCGCGCCCTGCCGTACGGCGAGGCCGAGCGCGACTTCCAGGCGTACCGGCGCGGCCGCTACGTGGAATTCAACCTCGTCTGGGACCGCGGCACGCACTTCGGCCTGCAAAGCGGCGGCCGCACCGAATCGATCCTGATGTCGATGCCGCCGGGCGCAAGCTGGCGCTACGACTGGGAGCCGGAAGCGGGCACGCCGGAAGCGCGCCTCTACACCGACTTCCTGCCCGTACGCGACTGGATCTGACACCGTGACGCAAGCGTTCATCGCCCCGGCTCACGCGCTCGCACGGCGCGTCGGCCTGCTCGGCGGCACTTTCGACCCGATCCACGAGGGCCATCTGGCGCTCGCGCGGCATTTCGCGCGCGTGCTCGCCCTGACGGAGCTGATCCTGCTGCCGGCCGGTCAGCCGTGGCAGAAGCCCGGCGTGACGCCCGCCGCGCACCGCCTCGCGATGACGCGCGCGGCCGCCGCCACGCTGGCGCTGCCGGGCGTGACGGTCACGGTCGACACCGACGAGATCGAGCACGACGGCCCAACCTACACGGTCGAAACGCTGCGCCGCTGGCGTGCGAAGTCCGACGCGCACGGCCGGCCCAACACCGACGCCGCGCTCACCATGCTGATGGGCGCGGATCAACTGCTGCATCTGGATTCGTGGCACGAATGGCGCGAGCTGTTTGCACTCGCGCATCTGGGTGTGGCGAGCCGCCCCGGTTTCGATTTTGCGGCGCTGCCCGCCGCCGTCGCCGCCGAAGCGGCCGCGCGGCGCGCCGATGCAGCCACGCTCGCGAGCACGCCGAACGGCCATCTGCTGATCGACGACACGCTCGCACTCGACGTCTCGGCGACCGAAATCCGGCGCGATATCGCCGCCTGCGTGGCGGCGCGGCAACGCGCCGGCGACATCGCCGAAAAAATTCCCGCGCCAGTGTGGGACTATATTCTTCAACATCATTTGTACAGGCACCACGGGTAAATATGGACATCCGCAAACTTCAACGCACCATCGTCGACGCTCTCGAAGACGTCAAGGCACAGGACATCCGCGTCTTCAACACGAGCCATCTGACCGAGCTGTTCGATCGCGTGGTCGTGGCGAGCGGCACGTCGAACCGTCAGACCAAGGCACTCGCTTCGAGCGTGCGCGAAAAGGTCAAGGAAGCCGGCGGCGACATCGTCAGCACGGAAGGCGAAGAGACCGGCGAATGGGTGCTCGTGGATTGCGGCGACGCGATCGTCCACATCCTGCAACCGGCGCTGCGCCAGTACTACAACCTCGAAGAAATCTGGGGCGACAAGCCGGTGCGTCTGAAGCTCGCGGAAAACACGGGCTTCGTGGGCGCGCGTCCGAGCGAACCGATGGACGACGAGGACGAAGTCGACGCACCGGTCGCCGCGAAGAAGACCGCGCGCAAGACGCCGGCGCGCAAGAGCGCGAAGTAAGCGCGCGCGTCGCATTGCGCACGTCGAGTTACGCACGATGAAACTGCATATCGTCGCCGTCGGCCACAAGATGCCGGACTGGATCGCCGAGGGCTTCGAGGAATACACGAAGCGCATGCCGCCCGAGCTGCGCATCGAGCTGCGCGAAGTGAAGCCCGAGCAGCGCTCGTCGGGCCGCTCCGCCGAAAGCGTGATGGCCGCCGAGCGCACGCGCATCGAGGCGGCGCTGCCGAAGAACGCGCGCCTTGTCGCGCTCGACGAACGCGGCAAGGACTGGACCACGATGCAGCTCGCCCAGGCGCTGCCCGGCTGGCAGCAGGACGGCCGCGACGTGGCCTTCCTGATCGGCGGCGCGGACGGGCTCGATCCGCAGCTCAAGGCGCGCGCCGACACGCTGCTGCGCCTGTCCTCCCTCACCCTGCCGCACGCGATGGTGCGCGTGCTGCTCGCCGAGCAGCTTTACCGCGCGTGGACCATCACGCAGAATCACCCCTATCATCGCGTTTGATATCCGTTTGATATCCGTTTGAAGCTGGATTGATGCCGGATTGATGTCCGCTCGAGCGCCCGCCACGATGACCGCCTTCGGCCATCGTCGCAGGCTCTAAGCGGCTTCGAAGCGGCTTCGCTGCAGCCTCAAAGCGGCCGGCGCGTGCCGCCGTGCGCGCATCATGCCGGACGCATCGACGCCGCAACGCCGCTCCCCCCGAACTCCGCCCGTGAAGACGCCCCGATGACCACCACCGCGACTTATCCGTTCGTCTATCTCGCCTCGCAGAGCCCACGCCGCCAGGAGCTACTGCAACAGCTCGGCGTGCGTTTCGAACTCCTGCTGCCGCGTCCCGACGAAGACGCCGAAGCGCTCGAAGCCGTGCTGCCCGGCGAAAGCGCCGCCGTCTACGTCGAGCGCGTGTGCGCCGCGAAAGCCGACGCCGCGCGCGCCCGGCTCGTGGCGGGCGCGCATGCGCACGCGCCGATCCTGACCGCCGACACGACCGTGAGCATCGACGGCCACATCCTTGGCAAGCCGCACGACGCCGCCGAGGCCTTCGCGATGCTCGAACGCCTCGCGGGCCGCGAGCACGAAGTGCTCACCGCCGTGGCCGTGGTGAATGCGGAAGGCGTGTGCCTGCCCGTCGCGGTCTCGCGTTCGCACGTGCGTTTCGCCGCCGCCCTGCCCGCCGCGATCGCCCACTATGTGGCGAGCGGCGAGCCGTTCGGCAAGGCCGGCGCGTACGGCATTCAGGGCCGCGCGGCGGAATTCATCGAGCGAATCGACGGGTCCTATTCGGGTATCATGGGTTTGCCTCTGTTCGAAACGGCCGCTCTCCTGCGCGCCGCGAGCATCGACTTCTAAACAACAATCATGAACGAAGAAATCCTGATCAACATTACGCCACAGGAGACGCGCGTCGCGCTGGTCCAGCAGGGCGCAGTACAGGAGCTTCACGTCGAGCGCACGCTGTCGCGCGGGCGCGTCGGCAATGTGTATCTCGGCAAGGTCGTGCGTGTGCTGCCCGGCATGCAGTCGGCTTTTATCGACATCGGTCTGGAGCGTGCCGCGTTTCTGCACGTCGCCGACATCTGGCATCCGCGCATCGCCGGCGAAACGCATTCGAGCGCGCATCATCAGCCGATCGAAAAGACCGTGTTCGAAGGCCAGACGCTGATGGTGCAGGTCGTGAAGGATCCGATCGGCACCAAGGGCGCGCGCCTGTCCACGCAGGTGAGCATCGCGGGCCGCACGCTCGTCTATCTGCCGCAGGAGCCGCATATCGGCATCTCGCAGAAGATCGAAAGCGAAGCCGAACGCGAAGCCGTGCGCGCGCGCCTCACGGCCGTGCTGCCCGCCGACGAGAAAGGCGGCTACATCGTGCGCACGATCGCCGAAGACGCGACCAGCGAAGAACTGGCCGCCGACGTCGCCTATCTGCGCAAGACCTGGGCGACCATCCTCGCGCAGGGGCAGCGCCTGCCCGCGACGAGCCTGCTCTATCAGGACCTGAATCTCGGCCAGCGCGTGCTGCGCGATTTCGTCAACGACGAGACCACGCGCATCCAGGTGGATTCGCGCGAGACCTTCCAGAAGCTCAGCGAATTCGCGGGCGAGTTCACGCCGGCCGTGCTGCCGAAGCTGCATCACTACACCGGCGAGCGTCCGCTGTTCGACCTCTACAACATCGAGGCCGAAATCCAGCGCGCGCTGTCGCGCCGCGTCGACCTCAAGTCGGGCGGCTACCTCGTGATCGACCAGACCGAGGCGATGACGACGATCGACGTGAACACGGGCGGCTACGTGGGCGCGCGCAACTTCGACGACACGATCTTCAAGACCAATCTCGAAGCGGCGCACACGATCGCGCGGCAATTGCGTCTGCGCAATCTGGGCGGCGTGATCATCATCGACTTCATCGACATGGAGAACCTCGAGCATCGCGACCAGGTGCTCGGCGAACTCAAGAAGGCGCTCGCGCGCGACCGCACGCGCGTGACCGTGAACGGTTTCTCGCAGCTCGGTCTCGTGGAAATGACGCGCAAGCGCACGCGCGAATCGCTCGCGCACGTGCTCTGCGAGCCGTGCCCGACGTGTCTCGGCAAAGGTCAGGTGAAAACCTCGCGCACGGTCTGTTACGACGTGCTGCGCGAAATCCTGCGCGAGTCGCGCCAGTTCAATCCGCGCGAATTCCGCGTGGTGGCGTCGCAGCAGGTGATCGATCTGTTCCTCGAGGAAGAGTCGCAGCATCTCGCGATGCTGATCGATTTCATCGGCAAGCCGGTGTCGTTGCAGGTGGAGTCGAATCTGAGTCAGGAACAGTATGACATCGTGCTGATGTAAGCCATCGCCGCACGCAGGTCATCGCTTCACCGGAGTACCGCAGTTGAATCACCAGCGCGTCACCCTTGCCCAGCTCGGCGAATTCGAAGAAGTTATCGACGTCCGCACACCGCTCGAATTCGCCGAGGACCACATGCCGGGCGCGATCAATGCGCCCGTGCTCAGCAACGAGGAGCGCGTGATCGTCGGCACGCTGTACAGGCAGTCGCCGTTCGACGCCACGCGTCTGGGTGCCGCGCTCGCCGCGCGCAACATCGCGCATCATCTCGACACCACGTTCGCCGAGCGTCCGCGCAACTGGCGCCCGCTCATTTACTGCTGGCGCGGCGGCAAGCGCTCCGCTTCGATGACGGCCATGTTCAACATGATCGGCTGGCGCGCGCGGCAGCTCGAAGGCGGCTACAAGTCGTATCGGCATAGCGTGCTCGAGACGCTCGACGCCCTGCCCGCCCAATTCCGCTACCTCGTGCTCACCGGCCCGACCGGCAGCGGCAAGACGCGTCTGTTGCAGGCGCTAGGCCGTGCCGGCGCGCAGATTCTCGATCTGGAAGCGCTCGCGGCGCATCGCGGTTCGCTGCTCGGCGCGTTGCCCAGGCGCACGCAGCCTTCGCAGAAGTGGTTCGACACCACGCTCGCGCAGACGCTGCGCGGCTTCGACGCCGCGCAGCCGGTGTTCGTGGAAGCGGAGAGCCGGCGCATCGGCGCGATCACGCTGCCGCTTTCGCTCGTCGATACGATGCACGGCGCGCCGTGCGTCGTCGTGGACGTGACGCACGCGGAGCGCGTCGCGCTGCTGCTCGAGGAATACGGGCATCTGCTCGACGAGCGCGAGTACTTCAGGGAACAGTTGGTGAGGCTCACGCCGCTGCATGGGCGCGAACGTATCGAATCGTGGTGCAAACTGCTCGACGAGGACAACCGCCTGGCGTTGTCGGAAGCGCTCGTGACCGAACACTACGATCCGGCCTATGCGCGCAGCACGCGCAAGCATTTTCCGACGCTGGCGCGTTCGCCGCGTTTTGCCTTTCATCCGATGTCGGGGAATCCGCTCGACGAGGCGCATTCGTTGCTCGCGCAACTGCGCGGCGAAGACCTCATCGGCGAGATGCCGGGGGGCTAGCCTCGCGGTGATGGCGCCGGCCGCTCCCGGGGAAAAAGCGCCCGGGCACCCATCCGTGCCCGGGCTAAACCATCGGCATGACCGATGGTGGAGGTTGCTTACGATGCCGGCGGCGCCTTCACAGGGCGTGGGCGCCGGACCCGCATCGTCGCGTCAGCTCATGCTGTGCCGCCCTCCTGCGGCGTGACGCGTATTCTGTACTGCCTTACACGTGTTTCGCTTGCTGGCGCTTAGCGCGAGTACATCGCGTTCCAGTCTTGCTGCGAAACGGTGGCGGCACGCACACCCGATTGCGATGCGTTCGCGACGCCGCCGTAGGCGCTTTGGCCATTCAGCGCGGCGACCTTCGCTTCGGCGGCCTGGATGGCTTGCGGATAGTGAGCCTGATCGCCGTCGCCGACGTGGTAACCGACCTGCTGGAGCTGGGCGAGTTCGGCGCGCACCTGGGCGCGGGTGACGGGGGCTTGCTGCGCAAACGAAGCAACGGGGACGACGAGAGCGGCGGCAACAGCAACGGCTTGAATCAGGGACTTCATGATACGACCTCCAGTTTGGACTAGACGGCCGACGTGCGACGGTATGTGCATGCGACCGATGTACACATCCTAGTCCTGTAGAAGACCAGGGTTAACCCCGTCCCTCTCAGAAGACCGTTCCAGATTCAGGAAATATCGCGGAAAGCCCCGTCACACGGGCGGTTGCGCGACGCGACACGCAGTCGCGCCGCACCCGGACACGCCACTATCGTGGGGAAACGATGTCCGTTGCGAGGGCGAGAAGCGCGTCCACGTGCGCGGGCACGCTGGCGTCGTAGAGGATGGCGTCGCGCGGGGTCGCATCGAGTCGCGGCGCGCGCGCGGCCACGGCCGACTCGATGATGCGGCGCAGTCCGGCGGCGTCGCCGGGCGCGAAAAGCTGTTTGGCGGACCCGGCGATGGCGTCGGCGCAACCGATGTTCGTCGAGAAGATCACCGGCGTGCCGCACATCACCGACTCGATGCCGACGAGCCCGAACGGCTCGTAGGTCGAGGCGAGGATCGAATAGTCGGCGGCGCGATAGGCGTTTTCGAGATCCTTCACGTAGCCGATGTAGCGCACGCGCGTGCTCGTGCGCTCCGGCGGCCGCCCCGCCACCGCCACCACGACCGGCAGATCGAGCGCCTCGACCACCGACTGGATCAGCGGCAGACCCTTGCGCGTGTGGCTGCTCGACGGAAACAGCAGGACCGTTTCGTTGTCCGCGAAACCGTATTGCTTGCGCAGCGCGGCGCGCGTGGCGGCGTCCACCGGCGAAAACCGCTCGCCGTCGACCGGCGGGCAAAGCACGCGGATCTTGCTGTCGTCGACGCCGTAGAGTTCGCGCAGTTCGTCGCGCATCAGTTCCGAGTGCGCGACGACGACTCGCGATTGCGCATATTGACGGCTCTCCAGCGCGATCTGACGCCGATCGGAGGCGCGCAGCGGCCGCCCGGTCGCACGCAGAAAACCGCGATGCGTGCCGCCGCAAATGGCGATTTCCGACGAATCGACCCGGTTGCAGCCGATCAGCACGTCCACGCGCGCGCGACGGCGCAGCGCGGCGAGCCGCCACGAGAACCAGGCGTCGCGCAGCTTGCCCGGCAACAAGGACACGTTGATGCGATGCCGCTCGACGAGCGCGCATTCGGGCACCGAGACATCGAACTTGCGCGCGAAGAACGCGGGCCGCATGCCGCGCGCGGCGAGACCGCGCACGAGATCCATCGCATAGCGTTCGAGACCGCCACTGTGCTTGAGCGCGTTGCTGGAAATTCCGACCTTCATGACCCGTCCGACGTGATTTTTTGTGCAATCTGGTGCCGACGATTATATAGCGGGCGCTTCGCGCCCTACCGGAGTGCAGGGACTTGCCCCGAACTGCGTAGCCAAAAGTGCCTCCGGTATAATCGACCGGCTTTTTGGGCATCACGTGTCCATCCTTGGGCGTGCCGGGCGCGAGGTCACTCGGGCGCGGCCATAGCGACATAACAATCGACTGCCCGACCGATTTGCGCCGGCCGCCATGAATCAAGATACGACGACATACCCACGCCGCCTGGCTCCAATCGCTTCCCTGCTTCTCGTGCTCGCACCGGCCGTCAATCTGGTCTGGCGCGGCGGAACGGGTTACGGCTTCTTCCTGCTGCTCGCTTTTTCGCTCTACAGCGCCTGGGCCTGGCGGCACGACCGCAGCTACTTCGCCCCGTGGCGCGAATACGGCTGGTACACCGCCGCAATGATCGTGCCGCTTTGCGTCGTCATCGTGCAGCAAGCCCTGTTCGGCTACTGGGCGCCGCACCAGTTCGACCCGCTCTCGCGCTTCGCGCTCGCGCTGCCGCTCTTTTTGCTGCTGTGCCGCCTGCCTTCGCGCTATCTGACGGTGGTCGGCTGGGGCTGCGCGCTCGGCGCGCTCGCCGCCAGCGCATGGATCGTCGTCGACCGTCCCGCGGGTGGCTGGAACGTCGCGGACCGTCTCACGAACTCGTACACGAACGCCATTCCGTTCGGCGATACCGCCCTGCTGCTCGCCTTCCTCGCCGTGTTCACATTCGGCTGGGACACGAAGGCGCGTCCGCTCGCCCTGGTCGTGAAACTCGCGGCGCTCGTCGCGGGCGGCTTCGCCTCCTACTTCTCGGGCACGCGCGGCGGCTGGATCGCGATTCCCGTCTTCGTGCTGCTGCTCGGCTTGCAATACGGCTGGTTCTCGCACTGGAAGCGCGTGCTTATCAGCGTCGTGCTGCTGGCCGCCGCCGCGGGCGTGCTGCTGTCGACGGGCAACATCCGCGAGCGCGTGGCCGCAGCCGGATCGGACGTCACCCTGATGCAGCGCGGCGACAAGGACACCTCGGTCGGCCTGCGCCTGCAGTTGTGGAGCGCGTCGATCACGCTGTTCGAACGCCATCCGTTCTATGGCGTGGGCAAGGGGCATCTGGAACGCGCGCTCGGCGACCTCGCGCAGCATGGCGAGGCGAGCACGCAGATCGTCAACGAACGCGCGCACAGCGACTTCTTCTCGGCCATCGCGGAAATGGGCGCGATGGGCGTGGCGACGCTGCTGCTGTTCTATGTCGGCACCTCGGTGCACTTCTGGCGCGCGCGCCGCTCGGACGACGCCGTGATCCGCACGGCGGCCTGTGGCGGGCTCGCGATTTCGTTCAGCACGATCCTGTTCGGACTGACGATCGACGTGCTGGTGCCCATTCAGGTGACCGTGCTGGTCTCGCTGCTCACCGCCACTTTCCTCGCGATCATCGTGTCGCGCCGGCGCGAACTCGCCGCAGACGCGCCGCGCGTCTGATGCGCTGAACAAGCGCCGGGCGGCCGTGCGCGACTCGCGCGCACGCCTTCGCTCCGTTGCGTGCACAACGGAAAAGCCTTTCCCTTCGGATATCGCTCAAGAAATGAAAACGGGCCGCATTGCGCGGCCCGTTTTGCGTTGTCGGGGCAGTGTGCGCCAAAGGCACGCGACGCCCGCGTGGCTTCAGGCATAGTCCGCGACGATACGCGACGATACGCGACGTTACGCGGCGTGCTGCTGGAACTGGATCTTGTGCAGATGCGCGTACAAACCGCGCTGCTCCAGCAACTGCTGATGCGAACCGCGCTCGACGATACGGCCCGCTTCCATCACGAGGATGCGGTCCGCGCGCTCGATGGTCGACAGACGGTGGGCGATCACGAGCGTCGTGCGGCCCTTCATCAGCGTTTCGAGCGCCGCCTGCACGTGGCGTTCCGATTCCGAATCGAGCGCCGAGGTGGCTTCGTCGAGAATCAGGATCGGCGCGTCCTTGTAGATCGCGCGTGCGATCGCGAGACGCTGACGTTGGCCGCCCGAGAGCTTCATGCCGTTGTCGCCCACGAGCGTGGCCGCGCCTTCGGGCAGCGCGGCAATCGTGTCCCACAGATTGGCGGCGCGCAGCGCGTGCTCGACGCGCTCCGGGTCGGCCGTCTGGCCATACGCGACGTTGTTGGCGACCGTGTCGTTGAACAGCGTGACGTCCTGGCTCACCATCGCGATCTGGCTGCGCAGCGCGTGAATGTCGTACTCCGGCAGCGGCACGCCGTCGACCAGAATCTGGCCGCCGCTCGGATCGAAGAAGCGCGGCAGCAGGTTCACGAGCGTGGTCTTGCCACTGCCCGACGGCCCCGCCAGCGCGATCATCTCGCCCGGCGCGGCGCTGAAATGCACGCTTTCGAGAATCGGACGCCCTTCCGGCCCATACGCAAACGACACATCGCGGAACTCGATCTCGCCGCGCGCGCGTTCGAGCGGCTTGCCGCCGCCTTCCGGTTCCGCCGGCTCGTCGATCAGACCGAAGATCAGCTCGGCCGCCGTCATGCCGCGCTGCAGCGGCTGGTTCACGTCGATCAGATGCTTGAGCGGCGAGATCACGAGCAGCATCGACGTGACGAACGCGACGAAGCCGCCGACCGTGGTCTGGTCGTGCGACGCCTGCACCACGGCGATGGTCACCACGATGGCGAGCGCGATCGACGCGAGGAACTGCGTGAGCGGCTGAGCCAGACCGCCCGACACCGTCATGCGCATCTGGTAGCCGCGCAGACGGCGGCTCATCTCGCCGAAACGGCTCATTTCGTACTGCTCGCCGTTGTGCACCTTGACGACCTTGTACCCGCCCACCGTCTCTTCGACGATGTAGGACAGTTCGTTGGTCAGCAACTGATGCTCGCGGTTCAGGCGGCGCAGGCGGCGGTTGATCTTGCTGACCAGCCAGCCGATGGCGGGCAGCAGCACCGCCACGATCAGCGTCAGGCGCCAGTTGAGAATGAACAGATAGCCGAGCAGGAAGAACACCGTGAGCGAGTCGCGCACGGACGTGACGAGCACGCCCATCAGCACGCTCAGGATCTGGTTGACCTCGAACACGATCGCGTTGATGACCGTGCTGGCCGTCTCGCGCTGGAAGAAGCCGACGCTCGCGTGAATCATCCGCTCGAACATCTTCAGACGCAGTTCCAGCAGGATGCGGTTCGACACGTACTGCAGCAGATAGCCCGACGCGTATTGCGCCAGACCGCGCACCAGCGCGAGCCCGATGATGGCGACCGGCACGATCCACATCGCGCTCGGGCTGCCCTTGGTGCCGAAGCCGTGGTCGAGCAGCGGCTTGAGCAGCGCCGGAATGCCGGCCTCGGTCGCGGCCACCAGCGCCAGCGTGAGGATGGCGGCGATCGAGACCCAGATGAGCGGCTTAAGATAGGGCCACAACCGGCGGCCAACCGATGCCGGATTCGAAGCCGCACCGTTACCGATCGGCTTGCTGAGGGTGGATTGTTTTGGCTTCTCGCTCAAGGAATCCTCTGGAAAGGCGGATGCTGAAAATATGGTCTCGTCTCGCGCCGCGCGCGGGGCTTTTGCCCGGCCGCGACAGCAAGGTACCGCATTGTATACGCTAGGCGCGGCGGCTCGCCTCGCGAGTCGGGCCAGTGTGGCGCGGCGTCCGCAGGGCGCGCACAGGACGTGCCGGCCGCCCGCCCCCTGGCCGTCGGCGGGACATGGACTAGAATACGCACCTCTGCGCGCCGGGCCGCCACCGGCAGGCGCGCCGCATTCGACACATTTCCAGAACAGGCGTCATCTTCATGTCCGAAGGACTTTCCCCGAACCGCGCGGGCCGCGAGGCCAGCAGCCGCACGCCGCGCGCCACGCTCTCCGTGATCGTGGTCGCGATGAACGAGGCGCACGACATTCGCGACTGCCTCGAATCCGTGCGCGGACTCGCCCTGGAAACCATCGTGTTCGATTCCGGCAGCACGGACGGCACGCCCGATATCTGCCGCGCGCTGGGCGCGCGCGTGTTCGAAACCGACTGGCCCGGCGACGGTCCGCAAAAAAACCGTGCGCTCGCCGAAGCACGCGGCGACTGGGTGATCTGCCTCGACGCCGACGAACGCCTGAGCCCCGAGCTGCGCGCCGAAATCGAAACACTGCTCGCGCAAGGCAGCCCGCATGCGGCCTTCAGCACGCCGCGCCGTTCGAGCTTCTGCGGCCGGTTCATGAAGCATTCGGGCTGGTGGCCCGACCGCATCGTGCGCCTGTTCCGCCGCGGCGGCGCGCGCTTCACCGATGTGCGCACGCACACGCATCTGGAAATCGACGGCACGACCGGACGTTTCGACGGCCCGTTCATCCATATTTCGATGCCCGATCTGCACGAAGCGCTCGACAAGACCAACGTCTATTCGTCGGAGGGCGCGCTGACGATGGCCGAGAACGGCAAGCGCTCGTCGCTCGCGAAGGCGCTGGGCAAGGGTTTCTGGGCATTCTTCCGCACGTGGGTGATACGCGCGGGCTTTCTGGACGGTGCCGAAGGCCTGATGCTGGCGATCAATAACGCCGAAACGACGTACTACCGCTACGCGAAACTCGCGCTGCTCACGCGCGACGGCAAGGTGGCGAAAAAGCGCTGAGGTTTGCGACCGGGGCTTGCAACCGGCGCTTGCAACCCGCACCCGCGATTCAGCGCGATACGCCGAAATGCACGGCGCGGCGACGATGAAACATCGCGCGCCGCATCCCACATCCGGCTGAATCGTCAGTAGACGATTTCGACCGAGCTGTCCGCGAATTCGCCGCGCAACGCGACGAGCAGGTCGTCGGTGGGCTTCACGCGCCAGGCGTCGCCAAGCCGCACTTCCCCTTCCGCGCGTTCGTTGCGATAGACAATCTGCACCGCGAGCCCATTCGGAATCACGGCCTGCGCACGGTCGCGATCGCGGCCGCCGCCATATCCACCACCGCCACCACCGCCACCATCGCGCCCGCCACGGCCGCGCGCCTGCTCGACCGGCGCGGGCAGCGAGTCGTCGGGTTTCGCGCGATGCGCTTCGAGCACCGCGCGCAGCGCGCCCGCATTCGCGTTGCCGTTCATCTGCACCTTCACGGCCTGGGCGTAGCGGCTGCGCGCGCGCTCCAGATCCATCACGGTATCCACGGTAAAGCGGATGCCGCCCGTGAACGCGTCGTTACGCGCGCCGCCCTGCACGACCAGCAGTTCGTCTTCCTTGAACAGCGCCTTGTGCGCCTCGAACTGCTCGTTGAACACCGTCACTTCGCACTGGCCGGTGCCGTCGTCGAGCAGCGCGATCAGCATCTTGCCGCGCTGGGTCATCTGCGTACGCAGCGAGGCGATCACGCCCGCCACCAGCTTGTCGCGGCCTTCCTTGAGTTCGCCGATCTTCTGGCGCACGAAGCGGCGCACTTCGTCCTTGTAGGCGTCGAACAGGTGGCCCGACAGATAGAAGCCGAGCGCGCCCTTCTCTTCCTGGAGCTTGCGCTTTTCGCCCCAAGCCGGTTCGTCGACGAGTTCGTGCGCGGCCAGCGGCGCGTCGCCCATGTCGAACAGACCGGCCTGCATGGCGTTGGCGCTCGCCTGCTCGGCGGCCTCCATCGCCATGGGCACCGACGCGAGCAACTGCGCACGGTTCGCATGAATCGTGTCGAACGCGCCCGCGCGAATCATGGCTTCGATCGTGCGGCGGTTCACGAGACGGCGGTCGATACGCTCGCAGAAGTCGAACAGATCCTTGAACGGACCGCCTTCCTCGCGCGCACGCAGAATTTCTTCGATGGCGTTCTGGCCGCTGCCCTTGATCGCACCCAGACCGTAGCGGATCGTGCGCGAGCGTTTGCCTTCGGCCACGTGAGCATCGGCCACCGGCTCGAAGCGATACGCCGACGCGTTCACGTCCGGCGGCAGCACGACCATCTTGTTCGTCAGGCAGTCCTCGAAGAGGATCTTGACCTTGTCGGTGTCGTCCATGGCGAGCGACATATTGGCCGCCATGAATTCCGCCGGATGGTGCGCCTTCAGCCAAGCCGTGTGATACGCGAGCAGCGCGTAAGCGGCCGCGTGCGACTTGTTGAAGCCGTAGCCCGCGAACTTCTCCATCAAGTCGAAGGTTTCGTCCGCCTTCTCGCGCGTGAGGCCGTTCTTCGCCGCGCCTTCCGCGAAGATCTCGCGGTGCTTGGCCATTTCCTCGGGCTTCTTCTTACCCATCGCGCGGCGCAGCAAGTCGGCGCCGCCGAGCGAGTAGCCGCCGATGATCTGCGCCATCTGCATCACCTGCTCCTGATAGACCATGATGCCGTAGGTCTCTTTCAGAACAGGTTCGACGCGCGGGTCCGGATACTCCACCACTTCGCGGCCGTGCTTACGCGCGCAGAAGCTCGGGATCAGGTCCATCGGGCCCGGACGGTACAAGGCCACGAGCGCGATGATGTCCTCGAAGCGGTCGGGCTGCGCGTCTTTGAGCATGCCCTGCATGCCGCGGCTTTCCAGCTGGAACACGGCGACCGTATTCGCTTTCTTGAGGATCTGGAACGACGGCGCGTCGTCGAGCGGCACCTGGGCGAGCGACCAGTCTTTCTTCGACGGATCGAGCATGCGGATGTAGCGCTCGGCCCAGTCGAGAATCGTGAGCGTGGTCAGACCCAGAAAGTCGAACTTGACGAGGCCGACGGCTTCCACGTCGTCCTTGTCGTACTGGCTCACGACGCCGCTTTCGTCGCCCTGGGTGTAGAGCGGGCAGAAGTCGGTGAGCTTGCCGGGCGCGATCAGCACGCCGCCCGCGTGCATGCCCACGTTACGCGTGAGCCCTTCCACGAGCTGCGCGAGGTCGAGCAGCTGATGGACTTCGTCTTCGTTGTCGTAGCGCTCCTGGAGCTGCGGCTCTTCCTTCATCGCGTCGGCGATGGTGACGTGCTTGCCCGGCTTGAACGGGATGAGCTTGGCCACGCCGTCGGTGAAGTTGTAGCCGAGGTCGAGCACGCGGCCGATGTCGCGCACCGCCGCCTTTGCCGCCATCGTGCCGAACGTGGCGATCTGCGACACCGCGTCCGCGCCGTACTTGTCCTTCACGTACTGAATGACGCGGTCGCGCCCGTGCTGGCAGAAGTCGATGTCGAAGTCGGGCATCGAGACGCGTTCCGGATTCAGGAAACGCTCGAACAGCAGGTTGTAGCGCAGCGGGTCGAGGTCGGTAATGCCGAGCGCGTAGGCGACCAGCGAGCCCGCGCCCGAGCCCCGGCCCGGACCGACCGGCACGCCGTTGTTCTTCGCCCAGTTGATGAAGTCCGCCACGATCAGGAAGTAGCCCGGGAAGCCCATCTTGATGATGGTCCCGCACTCGAAATCCAGACGCTCGTAGTAATGCGCGCGCTCTTTTTCGCGTTCGGCTTCGTCCGGATACAGCTGCACGAGGCGCGTTTCCAGACCTTCCTTAGAAAGCTGCACGAGGTAGTCGTCGAGCGACAGGCCGTCCGGCGTGGGGAACAGCGGCAGCTTGGGCTTGCCGAGTTCGAGCGTCAGATTGCAGCGCTTGGCGATCTCGATGGTGTTCGCGATGGCCGAGGGAATGTCCGCGAACAGCGCGACCATTTCGTCCTGGGTGCGAAAACGCTGATCGGTCGTAAAGCGCTTCTGGCGGCGCGGATTCGCGAGCATGTCGCCTTCGGAAATACACACGCGCGCTTCGTGCGCGGTGAATTCCTCGTCGGTCATGAACTGCATGGGGTGCGTGGCGACCACCGGTAGTTGCAGCTCGGCCGCGATGCCCACCGCCTGCTCGACGTACTGTTCGCCGCCCGGCTGGCCGCAACGTTGCAGTTCGATGTAATACGCGTTCGGGAACAGCTTCGCCCAGCGCTGCGCATGACGCTTCGCGCTTTCGACGTTGCCCGCCGCGAGTGCGAGGCCCACGTCGCCCTGCTGCGCGCCCGAAATGGCCAGCAGCCCTTCGCCGAGACCCGCTTCGAGCCATGCGACGTCGACTTCCGCGCGGCCGCGATACTGGTTCGTGAGCCACGCCTTGGAGAGCAGCTCGCAGAGATTCAGGTAGCCGCGCTTGTCCTTCACGAGCAGCAGCAGGCGCGAAGGTTTGTCGCGGTCGTCGGGATTCATGATCCAGACGTCGCAGCCGGCAATGGGTTTGACCCCTTTGCCGCGGGCTTCCTGGTAGAAACGGACGAGGCCGAATGCGTTGCTGAGGTCGGTGAGCGCGAGCGCGCCCTGACCGTCTTTGGCCGCCGCCTTGACGAGGTCGTCGAGGCGCACGATGCCGTCGGCAATCGAGAATTCGGAGTGGACGCGAAGATGGACGAAGCGGGGATCTGACATGGACGTGATTGTACCTCTACGGTCGCGCGATTTTTGCCGCGCCGGGCGGCGTCGGGACCACGTTGGCCAAACGGACAAGGCTTTGCGCGAGGTCACGCCGACGCCGTAACGGCCCCGGCGCATGCGTGCACCGGACGGGCAGCGCATCGCGCGATTGAGGGATAATAGCGGATTGCGCCCGCCGCGCCCGACGCCTCGCGAGACCCGGTATTTTCAGCCGATCTCGCCCCGATTTCACCGTTTTGCGCCCTCGTCTTTCCTCGACGAAACCGCCCGAATCGCAGGAATCGCCCCAATCCGCGTCGAGGCAGCCCGCCGGGCCCGTCCGATCCCGCTTTTACCGTTTGGCCATGCGTATTCTCAATCTCTCTACGTATCAGTTCGCGACGCTCGACAAGACCGAGCAATGGCGCCCGTTCGTGCTCGAACGCTGCAAGCAGCTCGACCTGCGCGGCACCATTCTGCTCGCGCCCGAAGGCATCAATCTGTTCGTCGCCGGCGACGAGCCGAACGTGCGCGCCTTCATGGATTACATCAACAACGATCCGCTGTTCGAAGGCAAGTTCGCGACGCTGCCGTTCAAGGAGAGCTTCTCGGAAACGCGCCCCTTCAACCGCATGCTCGTGCGCCTCAAGCGCGAGATCATCACGATGAAGAAGCCGGCCATCCGTCCCGAGGAAGGTCGCGCGCCGTCGGTCGCCCCGGTCGTGCTCAAGCAATGGCTCGACCGCGGCTTCGACGACGAAGGCCGTCCGGTCGTCATGCTCGACACGCGCAATGCGTTCGAAATCGACGTCGGCACCTTCGACAACGCGCTCGATTACCGCATCGACAAGTTCAGCGAATTCCCCGAGGTGATCGCCGCGAACCGCGCCGACCTCGAAGGCAAGACCGTGGTGTCGTTCTGCACGGGCGGCATCCGCTGCGAAAAGGCCGCGATCCACATGAAGGAAGTGGGTATCGACCACGTTTATCAGCTCGAAGGCGGCATCCTGAAGTACTTCGAGGAAGTGGGCGGCGCACATTACACCGGCGACTGCTTCGTGTTCGACCAGCGCACCGCGCTCAATCCGCAACTCGAACCCACCGACACCGTGCAGTGCTTCGCCTGCCGCGCCGTGGTCACGCCCGCCGAGCAGGCTTCGCCGCTCTACGAAGCGGGCAAGAGCTGCCCGGCGTGCCATCCGCAGCGCGCGGCCAGCGTGCAAGCCGCGTAAGGTGCGCGAGCGCGTGAGCGCGTCGCCGCACGGGTATCGCGGGCGTTTCGCGCCGTCGCCCACCGGTCCGCTGCATGTCGGCTCGCTCGTGTCCGCGCTCGCGAGCTGGCTCGACGCGCGCGCGCACGGCGGCGCGTGGCTCGTGCGCATCGAGGACATCGACGGGCCGCGCACGGTGCCGGGCGCGGCCGAAGACATTCTGGCAACACTCGAACGTTTCGGCTTTCACGCCGACGAACCGCCCGAGTGGCAAAGCCGCCGCATTGCGCTCTATCGCGCGGCGCTCGACGCGCTAATCGCGTCCGGCCACGTCTATCCGTGCGGCTGCACGCGCAAGGAAATCGCCGATTCGCAACTGCACGCGCATCGGCGCAACACCACGCTGATCTATCCCGGCACCTGCCGCGACGGGCTGCACGGCAAGCCCGCGCGCGCGTGGCGGCTGCGCGTGCCCGACGAACTCGCCGACGAACCCACCGACGCCGGCGATCCGCGCACTCATCCCGCCCTGATCCGCTTCGACGATCGCTGGCAAGGTCCGCAGCAGCAGGATCTCGCGACCGAGGTCGGCGACTTCGTGCTGCTGCGCGCCGACGGCCAGTGGGCGTATCAGCTCGCGGTCGTCGTGGACGACGCCGATCAACGCATCACGCACATCGTGCGCGGCGCGGATCTGCTCGATTCCACAGCGCGCCAGATCTGGCTCCAGCAGTGCCTCGGCGTGCCGACGCCCGCGTATCTGCACGTGCCGGTCGTCACCAACGCGGACGGCGACAAGCTCTCGAAGCAGACCGGCGCGCTGGCGCTCGACGCCGCGCGTCCGATCGATGCGCTGGTGGGCGCCGCGCGCCATCTCGGGCTCGACCTGCACGACGGCGCGCCGACCACGCTCGAAGCGTTTCAGGCCGACGCCATCGACGCCTGGAAGCGGCGGCTCGCGTCATTGCCCGCACCATCGGCATCGGAATAAAACAGCCGCACAAACAAAAACGGCATGTCGTTCACCACGACATGCCGTTTTTTTACGCGCCGATCCAGCGCGAGGCGAAGCTTACGAAGACGACGACGAAGTCGGCTTGTTGCGCCAGCCCGCGCCCAGACCGCCGAGCAGCGCGGCGAGCGGCTGCTTCGACTGCTTCTGCGGCGCGCTGTCCGGCACGGCCTTGTCTTCGGCCTTGCTGCGCGCGGATGCCGGCGCTTCGTACGGCTTCAGGAAGAAGTCGTCGACCGGCTGCGCCGAACGGTGATGATGCGTGCGCTCGTGCGCGCCCGGACGGCGGTGGCCGACGCGCTCGCCACGACCTTCGCGACCCTCGCGGCTTTCGCGGCTTTCACGACCCTCGCGACCTTCATGACCGTCGCGCTCGCGGCGGCGGCTGCCGCCTTCGTGGTGCGCCACCGGCGTATCGACCGCGAGATGCTCGACGGTCAGCGGACGCTTGATGAGCTTTTCGATATCGGCGAGCTGCTTTTTCTCGTTCGGCGAGCACAGCGACAGCGCGTCGCCGGTCGCGCCCGCGCGGCCCGTACGGCCGATACGGTGCACGTAGTCTTCCGCGTTGAACGGCAGGTCGAAGTTGATGACGGCCGGCAGTTCGGCGATGTCGAGACCGCGCGCGGCCACGTCGGTGGCCACCAGCGCCTCGATCTCGCCGCGCTTGAAGGCGTCGAGCGCCTGCATGCGCTCGCTCTGCGTGCGGTCGCCGTGAATCGCGGCGGCCACGATGCCCTGCTTCTCGATCTGGCGCGCGAGACGGCTCGCGCCGATCTTGCTGTTGCAGAACACGATCACCTGCTTGAGGCCGCGATCGCGGATCAGTTGCACGACCGCGCCCGTCTTGTCGCCTTCGGCGACTTCATAGACGATCTGCGTGACGTTGGCGTTCGTGGAGTTGCTGCGCGCGACTTCGATGGTCTGCGGCGTGCGCAGGTAGGTCGCCGCCAGCTTCTTGATTTCCGCCGAGAACGTGGCCGAGAACAGCAGCGTCTGACGCTCCTTCGGCAGCAGGTTCAGGATGCGCTGGAGGTCGGGCAGGAAGCCCATGTCGAGCATGCGGTCGGCTTCGTCGAGCACGAGCATCTGCACCTGGCCGAGGTTCGTGGTCTTCTGCTGGACGTGGTCGAGCAGACGGCCCGGCGTCGCGATCAGGATTTCCACGCCGCGGCGCAATTCGTCCGATTGCGGATTCATGTCGACGCCGCCGAACACCACCGCGCTGCGCAGCGGCGTGTGCTGCGCGTAGGTGCGCACGTTGTTGGCGACCTGGTCGGCCAGCTCGCGCGTGGGCGTGAGGATCAGCGCGCGCACCGGGTGGCGCGCGGGCGATGCGCTCGTGCTCGCGAGCGGCAGGAGACGCTGGAGGATCGGCAGCGAGAAGCTCGCGGTCTTGCCGGTGCCGGTTTGCGCGGCGCCCATCACGTCGCGGCCCGTGAGGACCACGGGGATGGCCTGCGCCTGGATCGGCGTGGGCGTCGTGTAGCCCTGCTCCTGGATCGCTCTGAGGATCTCGGGCGCGAGGCCGAACTGATCGAAGGTCTCAGTGCTGGGCGTGACGGCTGTGTCGGACATGGTGGCTTTCGCTATAAAGGCGCTATGCGCGCGAGGCGCGGCGCGCCTCAAATAATCACTGCGGATGTTGCTGGGTACGCCTGGTGTCGCTGGGTACGCCCGGTGGGCCGCGTGTCGCGAGGCCCTGCCTGACGCCGGGCCGGCGGTGACGCAACCCGACACCGGGACGGACGCTCGGGCGTGGGCCGTCCGGCGGACGGCTCGCGGCGCAGAGCGCGGCGGCGTGCTGAACGGCAACGGCGGCGATGGCGACGGGGTGCGCTGGCGCTCCGACCGCGCTCGACCCGCTTCATCCGGTCCAACCGATGCCTTCACGCGAGCGGGGCAGCCCCCTTGCGCTCGAGCGTTTGCTCGTACCCTCTTTCCGGCTGCGCGCTCGGGCGCGGCCGCTTCAGTCGATGCCGGCGCTTGCGCCGGCGTATCCGGGCGCGCAGACCTGCGCCGCCACGGGTTTTTGCCATGTCGCCCCCGCAAAGGGTGCAGGCGCAATACGGCGAAAGGCCGGTATTGTAGCACCTTGGCATAAATCCCTATGGCCGCAGGGGCGGCCTTCTGTCAATGGTGCTTACTTTTACCTGACGGCGCCGGGCCATTTGCCTCGGCGCGCCCGAAGTGCGGACCGAGGCGTCAGGCATCGACATCCGGCCCCTCACGCGGATGCCGCGCCTCCCTCAGCCCTGCCACGTTTCGCGCATCACCATCAGCCGCAACTCGGTCATGTCCTCGATCGCGTAGCGCACGCCCTCGCGCCCGAGCCCCGAGTCCTTCACGCCGCCATACGGCATGTTATCGACGCGAAATGACGGAATATCGTTGATCACCACGCCGCCCACATCGAGCCCGTCCCACGCGCGATGCGCGTTGGCGAGCGAGTCGGTGAACACACCCGCCTGAAGACCGAAGTCGCTGTCGTTGACGATATCGAGCGCCTGGCCGAAATCCTTGAAACGTTCGAGGATCGCCACCGGCCCGAAGGCTTCCTTGCGATACAGATCGGTGCCGCGCCCCACGTCTTCGAGCAGCGTGGCCTCGAACATCGCGCCGTCGACCTGGCCGCCCGCGAGGATCTTCGCGCCCGCCAGCACCGCCTGCTCCATCCAGCCCGCGAGACGCTTCGCCTCCGACTCCGAGATCATCGGCCCGACGAAAGTCTTTTCGTCCTTCGGATCGCCCATCTTGAGCGTCTTGACCTTGGCGATCAGCTTGTCGCGCAGCGCGTCGTAGAGCGAGGCGTGCACGAGAATGCGCTGCACGCCGATGCAGCTCTGCCCCGACTGGTAATACGCGCCGAACGCCAGCCGGTCCACGACATAATCGAGCTTCGCGCCCTGATCCGCGTCGACCACGGCCGCCGCGTTGCCGCCCAGTTCCAGCACCACCTTTTTCTTGCCCGCCTTCTTCTTGAGATCCCAGCCGACGCCCGGCGAGCCCGTGAACGAGAGCAGCTTGAAGCGCTCGTCGGTCGTGAACAGATCGGCGCCGTCGCGGTGCGCGGGCAGAATCGAGAAGGCGCCCTTCGGCAGATCGGTTTCCGCCAGCACCTCGCCGATGATCAGCGCGCCCACCGGCGTGCGGCTCGCGGGCTTGAGCACGAACGGCACGCCCGCCGCCAGCGCGGGCGCGACCTTGTGCGCGGCCAGATTGAGCGGAAAGTTGAACGGCGAGATGAACGAGCACGGCCCGATCGGCACGCGTTTGACGTAGCCGTGATAGCCCTTCGCGCGCGGCGAAATCTCCAGATTCACGATTTCGCCGTCGATGCGCACGCTCTCCTCGGCCGCCACGCGGAAGGTGTCGATCAGGCGCGTGACTTCGCCGCGCGCATCGTTGATCGGCTTGCCAGCCTCGATGCAGAGCGCCATCGCCAGCTCGTCGAATCGCTCGCGAAAGCGCGCCACGCAATGGTCGATCACCGCCTGGCGCTTGAACGGCGGGAACGCGCGCATGGCGGGCATGGCGGCTTCGGCGGCGGCGATGGCCTCGTCGATCGCCTTCGCGTCGGCAAGCGCGACGCGCGTGGCGACTTCGCCGCTGTATTTGTCGGTGACCTCGAGATCGGTGTTGGCGGCGACGGCCTGATTCGCCAGATAGTACGGATAAGTCGGCTTGAGCATGGCGTGTTCTCCGGGGAAGCGCGGTCCGTCGGGTCGCGTCGGATCAGCCGCGCCTGCACTGCGCCTGAAGTCAGGCAATGCGGGACGGCGCGCAAGGCGCGCGCCCGCGCGAATGGCTCAACGAATGACTCAACGAATGGCTCAAAGCTGCGCGCTCAGACGCTTGATCTCGCGATTGAGCACGCGCTCGTTGTCCGAGTAGTCGATCGGCACGTCGATCACGTGCACGCCCGGCTGCGCGAAACATTGCTCCAGCAGCGGCTTGAGCTGATCGGCTTCCGTCACGCGATGACCGTGCGCACCGTAGCTGCGCGCGTAATCGACGAAATCCGGGTTTTGCAGCGTCATGCCGTAGTCGGGGAAATTCATGTTTTCCTGCTTCCAGCGAATCATGCCGAAGGCGTCGTCGCGCAGGATCAGCACGACGAGATCGAGCTTCATGCGCACCGCCGTCTCCAGCTCCTGCGAATTCATCATGAAGCCGCCGTCGCCGCACACGGCCACGACCTTGCGCTCGGGATGCACGATGCGCGTCGCGATCGCCGAGGGCAGCCCAGCGCCCATCGACGCGAGCGCGTTGTCGAGCAACACCGAATTCGGCTCGCGGGCGCGGTAGTAGCGCGCGAACCAGATCTTGTACATGCCGTTGTCGAGACAGAGGATGCCGTCCTCGGGCATCGCGCCGTAGACGTCGTGCACGAGGCGCACCGGGTACATCGGAAAGCGCGCGTCGTGCTGGCCCTTGGCGAGATGCGCGTCGAAGTGGCGCTTGATCTCCTCGAAGCGCGAGAAATCCCACGCGTGCTCGCGCGGCTTGAGACTTTCCTTGAGCTGCCACACCGCATTGGCGATGTCGCCCACGACCTCGATCTGCGGGAAATAGACCGGATCGACTTCCGCGCCCAGGAAGTTCACGTGGATCACGGTCTTTTCCTCGGCGCTGCGCATGAAGAACGGCGGCTTTTCGATCACGTCGTGGCCGACGTTGATGATGCAGTCGGCGTGCTCGATCGCGCGGTGCACGAAATCGCCATCGGACAGCGTGGCGTTGCCGAGCCAGAGCGGATGCGATTCGTCGATCACGCCCTTGCCCATCTGCGTGGTGAAGAACGGGATGCCGGTCTGGTCGACGAATTCGCGCAGCACGTTGCGCGTGGTCTTGCGGTTGCCGCCCGCGCCGATCATCAGCAGCGGATGACGCGCCGCGCAGATCGCCGACACCGCGTGCGCGACGGCCTTTTCCTCGGCGACCGGACGGCGGCTGAAGCTCTTGGGAATGGGCTTGCCGTCGCCTTCCTCGTCGGCGACGTCCTCGGGCAGTTCGAGATGCACGGCGCCCGGTCGCTCCTGCTCGGCCTGGCGGAACGCCTCGCGCACGAGCGCCGGAATATTGCCGATCGACACGATCTGGCGCGCGTATTTGGTGAGCGGCTCCATCATGCGCACCACGTCGACGATCTGGAAATGGCCCTGCTTGCTGGACTTGATCGGCTTCTGGCCGGTGACCATCAGCATCGGCATGCCGCCGAGCTGCGCGTAGGCCGCGGCGGTCACGAAGTTGGTCGCGCCGGGGCCGAGCGTCGACAGACAGACGCCGGTGCGCCCCGTCAGCCGTCCGTACGTGGCGGCCATGAAACCGGCAGCCTGTTCGTGACGCGTGACGATCAGGCGGATCTTCGAGCGCCGCAGCGATTCGAGCAGATCGAGATTTTCCTCGCCGGGGATGCCGAACACGTATTCGACGCCCTCCGCCTCCAGCGCTTTCACGAACAGATCGGATGCTTTCATCGGCTACCTCGCTACGCTTCGTTTCGCTGCAATCGGCGCGAAATCCGCTCGAATTTCGCCCGGAATTCGCATCCGGCGCGCGCGCCGGCCCGCGCCCGGTTTCACGCACGACAGAGTACTACCGGGGACGAGAACGCGTCGGCGAAACGGGCAAATGCGCGGGCAAATGTGCGGGCAAAAGGCGCGGCAAAGGCGTAAGCGCGAGGCGGCGGCCTCAGCGCATGATGGTCGCGCAGCCGCTCAGCAGCGGCTTGGGGCTCGCTTCGGACATGGCGTCGTAGAGATCGGCGCCCGGCCCCTTGGTCCACCACGTATAGCGGTCGGCCACATACTTCACGCCCGACGCCGCAATCACGCCGACGAACAGCAGCCTGCGGCCGTCGACGGGCACGAGCGCGAAACTCTGGCCGTTCGTGCCGTTGATATAGGTGACCTTAAAGGTCTTGCCGTCCGCGCAGGTGTAGCTGAAGGTGTGGCGCGCCTGAGTCTGGATTTCGCGCACTTCGAGCGGCGCCGCGCTCGCGTGCAAGGCGGCGCAGGCGAGGCCGAGCCCGAGCGCCGCGCGCCACGGAGAGGAAAGAAAAGAAGGCAACTTCGAACGAAGCGCTGCACCAACGGCTGTCATTGCGGATTCTCCGGCGGTTTTCGCGAAGCGCGGCCCGCGCGCCGGGAATCGGGCGCGCGGCGGCGTCACGGATCGATCACGTCCGCGCAGGCGTCGGTGGGCGCCGCCGCCAGATGCCCGACGACCGGCACGATCTTGAGTCCCGCCGACGCCACGCGGCACGGCGCGGCCACGGCGCCGCAACCCGCCAGCGCGACGCCACAGACCGTCAGCATCACCAGCACGGTTGCGCGGCGAACGACCCCGCTTCGTGCACCACGGCTACGTGCTCCACGTTCACCCAGCATCGACTTCATGTTCCGACCTCTACGCGCTTGCCCGACACGATAACCCGGGCCGCGTTGCGCCGCCCGCCGGATGTCCCGCGCGCCGCAGCAACCATCATGCGACGCCGCGCCACGCGCTGGACCGGCGATTATGGGACGTCCCGCGCGCGGCGGGCTTACCCTCGATCAATGCCGGCACGCGCAAGCGCAGGCCACACCGATTCGCCGCTCAGCCCTTGACCGGACGCACCGCCGCCGCCGCCGCGCGAGCGCGCGCACGCGCCTCTTCGAGATCCGCGCCGGTTGCGAGCGCCACGCCCATGCGGCGCTTCGTGAAGCTTTCCGGCTTGCCGAACAGGCGCAGGTCCGCGCCCGGCACGGCCAGCGCGTCCGCGACACCCTCGAACGCGATGCCGCGCTCGTCCATGCCGCCATAGATCACCGCCGACGCCGACGGGCCGCGCGCCGTCGTATCGACGGGCAGGCCGAGAATCGCGCGCGCATGGAGTTCGAATTCCGAGAAACGCTGCGACGCGAGCGTGACGAGCCCCGTGTCGTGCGGACGCGGGCTCACTTCCGAGAACCACACCTCGTCGCCGCGCACGAACAGCTCGACGCCGAACAGGCCGCGCCCGCCCAGCGCCTCGGTCACCTTGTGCGCGATTTCGCGCGAGCGTTCGAGCGCCTTCGGGCTCATCGGCTGCGGCTGCCACGATTCCACGTAGTCGCCGTCGACCTGCCGGTGGCCGATCGGATCGCAGAAATACGTCTGCACCTCGCCGCTCGACGGATCGGTGGCGCGCACGGTCAGTTGCGTGATCTCATATTCGAAGTCGATGAAACCCTCGACGATCACGCGGCCATGGTTCACGCGCCCGCCCGCGAGCGCGTATTGCCACGCGGCCTCGACGTCGGCGTCGCTGCGCAGCACCGACTGGCCCTTGCCCGACGACGACATCACCGGCTTCACGACACACGGATAACCGACCTTGGCGATGCCCGCCTTGAGTTCGTCGAGCGAGTCGGCGAACGCGTACGGCGAGGTCGCGAGACCCAGTTCCTCGGCGGCGAGACGGCGGATGCCCTCGCGGTTCATGGTGAGCTGCGCGGCGCGCGCGGTCGGGATCACCTCGGCGACACGCTCGGCTTCGACGGCCGCGAGCGCGTCGGTGGCGATGGCCTCGATTTCCGGCACGATCAGATGCGGACGCTCGGCGTCGATCAGTGCGCGCAGCGCCTTGGGATCGGCCATGTCGATGACGTGCGCGCGATGCGCGACCTGGTGGCCGGGCGCGTTCTCGTAGCGGTCGACGGCGATCACTTCCACGCCCAGGCGTTGCAGCGCGATGATCACTTCTTTGCCGAGCTCGCCTGCGCCCAGCAGCATGACGCGGGTGGCGGAAGCGGAAAGCGGCGTGCCGATGCGGGGGCCGGTCTGCATGATGTCTCCAGAGAATGACGGTGGGCGGTACGCACGGGACCCGGCGCGCGCCACGGGTGATGCACGAATGCGAGAGAGCGCCGATGTTAACACGCGCGCGCATGCCGCCTGGAGACTTCGCGGATACATCTGGACACAGTTAGATAGCGCGCCGCCGAGCCGTTTGCACTCGCTTGTGCGGGGCGGGTGCGTTACGCTTACGCCTTCTCGCCGCTTACCAGGAATTTCGCGATGCTCAAACGATCGAGCCACCGCCTTGCCGGACGCTCCACGGCGCGCCAGACTCGCGCCTCGCGCGCTTCGCTCATGTCGCTCGTTTCACGCACGGCGCCGCTCGCGGCCGCCACGGCCGCCGCGCTGCTGCTGGCCGCCTGCAAGCTGCCGGTGCATCAGGACACGTCCGCGCCGCCGCCCGATCCGTTCAATCCGGCCGCCACGCAGTTGCTCGACAATTCGCACTGGCAGCTCGTCGAGTGGAAGAACGCCGACGGTTCGCTGCGCTCGCTGCCGGGCGCCGCCGCGTCGGGCGCCGCCGCGGCCGCGCCCGGCGCGCGTCCGGTCACGCTCGATCTGTCGACCGCCACCGGCCAGCGCCGCGCGAGCGGTTTCTCGGGCTGCAACCGCTACACCGGCGCTTACGTGCTCAAGAACGGCCTGCTCTCGTTCGGCCAGCTCGCCGGCACGCGCATGGCGTGCATCGGCGCGGGCGGCGAGATCGAAAGCGCCTATCTCGACGCGCTCTCGCACATCGCGCGCAGCGGCGTGCAGATGCGCGATCCGCAGGCGCTCCTGCTCGTCCTGGAAAACGGCGACCGCCTGACTTTCGCGAGCACGGTCGCCGCGGCGGCCCCGCCGGCCTCGGGTGCGCAGCCCGCGAAGCAAGGCGAGTGACGTTCCGCTGACGATCCGCACCGACTTGCAGCCGCGCCCTCGTCCGGCGCGGCTCTTTTTTGCGGCACAGGCCGCCGCCAGCGCGCGCACTCGTGCGCGCCGCCAGGCGTACTAAACAGCGCAGTGCAAAGCACACTGCGGCGCGGCGACAACGCGCGTTGCGGCGCGCGGGGTCCTTGCGGTTACACTCGAACACTCGTCACGTTGCACCTTTTTTAATCACTGATCTCTGGCATGCACACGGTAGTTCCTGGCTGGTTCGGCTTGTCGGCCGTCTGGTTCATCCCCCTGATCTGGCGTCTCGTGAAGTCGGTGCTGCCCGGCGGCGCGGGACTGCGCGGTCCCGGCACGATCCGGCTCTGGCTCGGCTTTTTCTGCGTGTTCGTTTCGAGTTGCGTGCTCGAAGCGTCGCTGATGCACATCGTGGGTTTCGATGCGTTCGGACACGCGCTCGCCGACGGGCTCGGCAAGCTGATCGGCCACGTCGCGACCCCGCTCGTCATGACGGCGCTGTTTTTCGTGAGCCTGCCCTGGCTCATCGACTTCCGCTGGCGCGACTTCTTCGTGTGGGCCGACATCTCGCTCGGCCTCGGCCTGAACATCCGCCCCGCGCGCGACGACGACGGCGGCGAACGCCGCTCGCGCCGCAGCCGCCGCGAATCGAACGCGGACCTCGCGCAGCCGGGCCTGTCTGCGAGTCTGGGCGGCGGTAGCGCAACGGGCGCGGGCATGGGCGCTGGACTCGGCTCAGGACTGGGCCAGGCCTTCGGCCAAGGACCGGGCGCAGGACTCGGCGGCGGCCTCGCCGCGGGCACGGGACCAAACATCGGCTCGGGCACCGGCGACGCCGCGCCGCTCGACGGCACGCGCCGCAAGCGTCCGACCATCTGGCGTCCGCCGATGCCGGGCAAGCGCGCCGCGCACGCTTCGGCGGCGGCAGCGGCGGCCGAAGTCGCGCGGGCGAGCGCCGCGAATCCGTGGCGCGTCGAGCCGGATTTCGCCTCGCCGGAACCGTCGCCCGCCGCCGCGTGGGCGCGTACCGAACCGACCGTGCCGACAGGCTGGCTGCGTGACGGCCAGAACGCCCCGCGCGCGCCGCAAGCACAAAACACGCCGCCGATGCCGGGCGACACGCGTCGCGCACCGGCTGCATCCGGCGCGGCTGTCGCGGCACCCGCCGCTGCGGCCAACGGCGCGAACGGCGCCTCATTCGCCGCCGATCCGCGTCGTCAGCCGATCAACACGAACGCGATGGGCGCCGCCCCGATGAACGGCACCATGCCCGCGATGTCGGCGACCGCCGCACAAACAGCGTCGCGCATGGCCACCGGTGCGCCGCAGACCGGCGCATCCGCGAATCCGACGCCGTGGCGCGCGCCCGCGCCGCGTCCGGCCTCGCAGGCGCAGACCCCCGCGCAAGCGGGCACGGCGTTTGGCGTGGCGTCGTCCGCATCGGCGGCGGCCGCCAGCGCACAGGCCGCGCAAGCCGCCCGCGCCGCCGTGGCCGCCACCCAGGTCACCCACGCGTCGTACGCCGTCCCCACCGTTCCGGCGGCAGCGACGGCCGCCGCCGCTGCCGCCGCGCGCGCAGCCGTCGCCGATCCGCTCACCTCGCCTTTCGCGCAGCCCGCGCCTGTGCGCCGCAGCGCGCCGCCGCCCGTCGCGGGCAGCACGGCCGCGCGCGCCTCGGCCGCCGCCGCCGCGACGCAGCCGCGTCCGGCCAAGCCGCCGCGCCCGTTCGTCTGGCCGACCCGCACCACGCCCGCCGCCGCGCGCCCGCTGGCCGCGAGCCAGGGCATGGCGCAGGGCGGCGCGCGCATCGGCGCTCCCGTCAGCGCGCCGATCGCCGACGCCAACGCCGTGACGCCCGCCTACTCGCGTCCGGCCACGGCCACACAGCCCGCGCCGCAAGCGCCGCTCTCGACGAGCGTGCTGGAAACACTGCGCTCGATCGAGGAAAACGCCGCGCGCTGGACCTCGCTTGCGGGCGCAAGCCTCGCGCGCCGCATTCAGTCCGATGACGACACGCCGGGCACGGCCGATGTCGATGTCGCGCACGCAGCGCCCTACCCCGCCGCCGAGGCGATCGAAACGATCCCGGCGCACGCTGTCGAAGCGGTTGAAGAAACCGTCGCGCCGGTTGCCGCGCCTGTCGAGATCGATACGGCGGAAGCCTTCGCATCCGACTCTGAGCACGCCGTCGAAGACGAAACGCGCGCGCATTTCCCGCTCGCCGCGCCTCAGATCGCCCTCACCGAGGCCACGCAGGCCGAGGAAGTGGCCGATCGCGTGGATCACGTGGATCACGTCGGCACGACCGAATCGCAAGACGAAACACTGCCGTCGTTCCTGATCGCCGACGACCACGCCCACGACAGCCACGACGACGAAGCGATCGCGCTGCCGAATTTCGTTGCGCCCGCCGCGCGCGCCGAAGTCAGCAGCGACGCGTTCAACACGCAGTACGTCGAAGCCGAACACGCGGAACCGGTGGCGGAACCGGCAAAGGCCGAAGCAATCGCCACGGAAACGCCCGCGTCCACGACAACTTCAACGGTCTGGCCGACGTTCGACAACGGGATGCCCTGGGTCCTGCTCGACGACGACGAACCGGAAGCCGAAGCGCAGCCCGAAACCGCACACGAAGCCGCACACGAAGCCGCGAGCGAAGCGGTCAGCCACGAAACCGATAGCGTCATGCACTTCCCGCGTCTCGCGCCGGAAGCCGCGCAGACGCCTGAGGTCGAACCGGCCGCCGAAGCATGGCCCGCGGACGACCCCGTTCACGCGGCGGCACACGCCATCGCCGCAGAAGAACCCGTCGCGCAGCAAGCGGAACAGGCCGTTGCACACGCAACCAACTCGCTTGCGCCCGCCGACGCGTTCGCGCAATCGTTCGCGGCGGCGCTGGCGCGTTTCGCGGAACCGGCTGACGAAGAAGCAAACACGGACGCTGAAACCGCCGAGACGCACGTCGTCAGCGCTGAAACCGAACCGGCATCGCACGTAAGCGAAGCGCCTGTGGTCGTCGCGGCTAGCGATGCCGCGGAAACACCCGCTGCGCTGGTTCAGTCGACTACGCCAGCAACACAGCCTGAGCATCTGCCGGAAACCGAACCGCTGCCCGCACCCGTTCCGGCTTTCGCGGCGGAGGCCGAAGCAGAGCCCGAGCCCATCACTTCGTCCACGATTACGCCGTCGGACAGCGCGCAAGTCAGCGCGCCGCAGCACGTAGAAGCACCGGCAGCGCCGATCATCCCGCCGCTGCCCGCGCTCGCCGACGCGCCGTACATCGCGCCGATTCCTGCGCCGATTCCTGCACCGATTCCCGCGCCGTTCGCGGATATCCCGCCGTGGGAAGCCGCGCCGCTGGTGTTCGCGCCGGAGCCGCCCGCGCCGTTCGTCCCGTCGATCGATCTCGCGCCGCCCGCACCGTGGTCCCCCGCCGTAGCGGCGCCGTCGCCGGAACCCGCGCAAGCACCGGCAACACCGGCGCCTGTAGCCGCACCGCCCGCCGCCGAACCCGCCGCGCGCCAGCCCGTGCGCGGTCATGCGCCGACGGCGTTCGAGTTCCAGCCGCTGTCCGCCTCGTCGGTCGAGTTGCCGGGCTTCGAGCTGCTCGAACGCTCGTCGACCGAAATCGAATACGTCTCCGAGGAAAAGCTCGCCGAAACCAGCCAGCTCATCGAGCAGCGCCTGCAGGAATTCAAGGTGCCGGTGACGGTGGTCGGCGCCTCGGCGGGCCCGGTCATCACGCGCTTCGAAGTCGAGCCCGCGCTCGGCGTGCGCGGCAGCCAGATCGTCGGGCTGATGAAGGATCTGTCGCGCGGCCTCGGCCTCACGTCGATCCGCGTGGTCGAGACGATTCCCGGCAAGACCTGCATGGGCCTCGAACTGCCCAATGCAAAACGCCAGATGATCCGCCTCTCGGAGATCCTCGAATCGACGCCTTATCAGCGCTCGCAGTCGAAGCTCACGATCGCGATGGGCAAGGACATCGTCGGGCTGCCGGTCGTCACCGATCTCGCCAAGGCGCCGCACATGCTCGTCGCGGGCACGACGGGTTCGGGCAAGTCGGTCGCCATCAACGCGATGATCCTCTCGCTGCTCTACAAGGCGACGCCCGAGGACGTGCGGCTCATCATGATCGACCCGAAGATGCTGGAGCTTTCCGTCTACGAAGGCATTCCGCATCTGCTCGCGCCGGTCGTGACCGACATGAAGCTCGCGGCCAACGCGCTGAACTGGTGCGTCGGCGAGATGGAGAAGCGCTACCGGCTGATGTCGGCCGTGGGCGTGCGCAATCTCGCGGGCTTCAACCAGAAGATCCGCGACGCCGAGGCGAACGAGAAGAAGATCGGCAATCCGTTCTCGCTCACGCCCGAGGCGCCCGAGCCGCTCTCGCCGCTGCCGATGATCGTCGTGGTGATCGACGAACTCGCCGACCTCATGATGGTCGCGGGCAAGAAGATCGAAGAGCTGATCGCGCGTCTCGCGCAGAAGGCGCGCGCGGCGGGCATCCACCTGATTCTCGCGACGCAGCGGCCTTCGGTGGACGTCATCACGGGTCTCATCAAGGCGAACATTCCGACGCGTGTGGCGTTCCAGGTGTCGTCGAAGATCGACTCGCGCACGATTCTCGACCAGATGGGCGCCGAGTCGCTGCTCGGTCAGGGCGACATGCTGTTCCTGCCGCCGGGCACCGGCTATCCGCAGCGCGTGCACGGGGCGTTCGTCGCCGACGAGGAAGTGCATGCGGTGGTCGAGTATCTGAAGCAGTTCGGCGAGCCGGAGTACGTCGAGGGCATTCTCGACGGTCCGACCAGCGAAGGCGCGCCGCAGGACCTGTTCGGCGAGTCGCCCGAGGCGGAAGCCGATCCGCTGTACGACGAAGCGGTCTCGTTCGTCGTGCGCACGCGGCGCGCGTCGATCTCGTCGGTGCAGCGGCAGTTGCGCATCGGCTACAACCGCGCCGCGCGCCTCGTCGAGCAGATGGAAGCCGCCGGTCTGGTCTCGCCGATGGGCATCAACGGCAGCCGCGAAGTGCTCGTGCCGGGTCAGGCCGAATAAGCGATTCGCACCGCTCGCCCGCTCGCGCAACACTGAACGCGGGCAGCAACGAAAAACGCCGCGCCGGACGAATCCGGCGCGGCGTTTTTGTTTGCGCGTGCGCTTAGTGCGCTAAACGCGCTTACTGCGCGACGAACTTGAAGTCGACCGGCGAACCGATCTCGATCTTCTTCGGGTTCGCTTCGAGCAGACCCGTCTCCTGATCGCGACGGAACACGTAAGCCGTGTCGCTGTTCTGGTTGCCGACGATCAGCCACTGGCCGCTCGGATCGATCGCGAACTCGCGCGGCGACTTGCCGAGGCTCGCCTGGCGGCCGACGCGCTTGAGCTTGCCGCTCGTCTGATCGACGGCGAAGATCGAGATGTCGTTGGCGTCGCCGCGATTCGACACGTAAAGGAACTTGCCGTCCGGCGACAGATGCAGCGCCGCTGCGCCCACCGCGCCCTTGAAGCCCGGCTCGGCGAGTTTCTCGACCTGTTCGAGCTTCAGATGGCCGTCGTCGTAGTTGAACACGCTCACGGTGCCCGCGAGTTCGCTCGTCAGATACGCATGGCGGCCGTCGTTGCCGAACACGAGGTGACGCGGGCCGGTGCCGGCCTTCACGTCGGTGTAGCGCCATTCGGCCGGGCTCACGAGACCGCGCGAACCGTCCGGCGTGTAGCGGTAGGTCCAGAGCTTGTCGGTGCCGAGATCCTGCGTGAAGAGATAGCGGCCGTCGGGCGAGAACACTGTCGAGTGCACGTGCGCGTTGTCCTGGCGGCCCTTCACCGGACCGCCGCCTTCGTGATGCACGGTCAGCACCGACTGGCCGAGCTTGCCGTCCTGCTCGATCGGCAGCACCGCGAAGCTGCCGCCCGGGTCGGCCGCCACCGAGTAGTTGGCGACGAACAGATACTTGCCGTCCGGCGACAGGCTTAGATAGCACGGGTCGTTGCCTTGTGCCGACACCTTGTCGAGGAACGTGAGCTGGCCGCTCGCGGCGTCGAAGCCGAACGCGCTGACGTCGCCGCGCACGCTGGCCGGGCCGTTGTCGCCGGGCAGTTCGTTGACGGCGTAGACGTGGCGCTTGTCCTTGCTGACCACGAGATACGACGGGTTCACCGTCTTCGCGACGCTCACCTGCTGCGCGTCGCCGGTCTTCGAATCGAAGCGATAGACGTAGAGGCCTTCGCTCTTGCCGCCCGTGTAGGTGCCGACGATCAGGTTGTAGACGCCATTCGCCGAAGCCTCGGCGGGCGCCGCACCCGTGCTGCCTTGTGCGAATGCGGTCGTGGCGGCGGCAACGCTGGCCATGATGGCGATACCTTTGATGATCTGACGAATGAGCCCGCGCGGCGCGGTGCGCGATTGTGCGTGCGAATCTGCTGGCGATTGCGCGTTCGATTGTGCGTGCGTACGCGCAGGCATGCGCGAGACGGGCACGCCGATTGCGGCTCCGTGGCCTTGAAACATGTCGACCTCCTTTCTTCTTGTCGAACCTGGATGGAGCTGATCGGCAGCGCGCGACGCGTGGCGGGCGGAACCCGGAAAGCGTTGCGCGAGCACGATTGTTATGAGGGTTAGACCAGTATAAGTGAGGATGCGCGCGCCTGATGGCCAGACGTTCATTAGACGCCGGATGCGCGAGCCTCGACATCGGTATCACCCGGATCGCGCTGCATGCGCGTCCGATTTGAGTCCCCCCGCGCCCCGCTCAAAGGAGTGAATATGAACATCCATGTCGCCATCGGCCCGCTCGTCGCGCTCATCGCCGGCATTCTGATTCTCGTCGTGCCGCGTCTGCTCAACTACATCGTTGCGCTCTACCTCATCATCATCGGGATCATCGGATTGTTCGGCACGAACGGGCATTTCTGACGCCCTGCCGACACGAAATCGCCCTGGCCGAAAGTTCCCGCACCAGCTTGTTGCGCGCCGTGCATGTCGAAACGCGTTGCGCGAGCGGGCCTGCACCCACTACTCTTGTGCGTGCATGCGCCTTATCGACCGTTTTGACCGTTTTTTCGCGTAACGCTGTCAATCTGCTTACCATGCCTGCACTTATCGAAGACTATGCCTTGATCGGCGACGGCCACACGGCCGCGCTCGTGTCCCGAGAGGGTTCCATCGACTGGCTCTGCTGGCCGCGCTTCGACTCCGGCGCGTGCTTCGCCGCGCTGCTCGGCACCGAAGCCAACGGCCGCTGGCTGATCGCCCCCGCGCCCGCCGCCGACGGCTCGCGCGCCGACATCAAGATCACGCGCCGTTATCGCGGCGACACGCTGATCCTCGAAACCGATTTCGAAACGCCCGACGGCGCCGTCACGCTGATCGACTTCATGCCGCCCGGCAACGGCTGGAGCGAACTGGTGCGCATCGTCGTGGGACGCCGCGGCACGGTGCCCATGCGGTGCGAACTCGTGATGCGCTTCGACTACGGCTTTTCGGTGCCGTGGGTGAGCCGCCTCACCTACGAGAGCGGCATCAAGGCCACCGTCGGCCCGGACACCGTCGTGCTGCGCACGCCCGTCGATCTACAGGGCGAAAACATGCACACGGTCGCCGAGTTCGAGGTCAAGGAAGGCGAGCGCGTGCCGTTTTCGATGGCTTACGCGGCCTCGCATCTGCGTCTGCCGCCGCCGCGCGATCCGTTCACGGCGCTCGCGCGCACCGAGAACTACTGGGCCGAATGGGCCGCGCGCGGCACCGTCGAAGGACGCTGGGCCGAGCCGATCCGCCGCTCGCTCATCACGCTCAAGGCGCTGGCCTACGAGCCGACGGGCGGCATCGTCGCCGCGCCCACGACCTCGCTGCCCGAGCAGCTCGGCGGCACGCGCAACTGGGACTACCGCTACTGCTGGCTGCGCGACGCCACCATCACGCTGCTCGCCATGATGCGCGGCGGCTATTACGACGAAGCGCGCGCCTGGCGCGCGTGGCTCGGCCGCGTGATGGCGGGTTCGCCCTCGCAGTTGCAGATCATGTACGGCATCGCGGGCGAGCGCCGCCTGCCCGAGTTCGAACTCGACTGGCTGCCCGGCTACGAAGGCGCGAAGCCGGTGCGCGTCGGCAATAACGCGGTCGGGCAGTTGCAGCTCGACGTCTACGGCGAAGTGATGAACGCGCTGCATCTCGCGCGCGTGGGCGGCCTGCAAGCCGACGAAACCGCGTGGTCGATCCAGTGCGCGATGCTCGAACATCTGGAAACGATCTGGACCGAGCCCGACGAAGGCATCTGGGAAACGCGCGGCGGCCGCCAGCACTTCACGTTCTCGAAGGTCATGGCGTGGGTGGCGTTCGACCGCTGCGTGCGCTCGGCGGAGCAGTTCGACCTGCCCGGCCCGGTCGATCACTGGCGCGAGCTGCGCGACACCATCCACGCGACCATCTGCGAGCGCAGCTTCAATACGGAGCTGAACTCCTTCACGCAGATCTACGGCGGCACCGACCTCGACGCGAGCCTGCTGCTGATGCCGCTGGTCGGCTTCCTGCCCGCGAAGGACCCCCGCATCGCGGGCACGGTGAAGGCCATCGAGCGCGACCTCATGTGCGAAGGCTTCGTGATGCGCTACCGCACCACCGACTTCAACGACGGCCTGCCGCCCGGCGAAGGCACCTTCCTCGCGTGCAGCTTCTGGATGGTCGACAACCTCGCGCTCCAGGGCCGCATGGACGACGCGCGCAAGATGTACGAAAGGCTGCTCGCGCTCGCCAACGACGTCGGCCTGCTCGCCGAGGAATACGATCCGATCGCCGGCCGTCTTGTGGGAAATTTCCCACAAGCTTTCTCGCATGTGGCGCTTGTGCACACCGGGCTGAATCTGATGCGGCACGAGCAGGAAATGGCCAGCGAGACGGGCCACCCGACCACGCCGGAAACGGCCATGGAGGCGGACCTTGCGGACAGATCGGCGACAGCCGCATCGTAATTGTTCGAAAGCGTGGGCGAAAGCGCCGATCGCTTTGCGCGAGGTGGGTTACACTGGGATGCTGCATTGCACAACATTCTGGGGTCCGATATGATCGACCGCGTATTCGAGCAGGCTGTCGTCCACGGTATCCCGTCCCTGCGGGGCACGCCGCGCGGGCAATCCGGGCCGCATGCGCGCGCGATCCGCGCGAAAGCCACGCATGCGCCTCAAGCGGCGCCATCCCAGGCCGATAAACTGCCTGACCGACCCACTCTCCCAGCCCGCCGCCGCCCACCCGCGCAGCGGCGCGGGGGCGAACCACCCCTGATGCCGGAGCATCCATGCTCTACCAAATTCGTGAATACCAGCGCGCCTTGCTGAGCCCGCTTACCGCGTGGGCCCAGGCGGCGTCCAAGTCGTTTTCGAACCCGTCGAGCCCGTTCTCGCTGATCCCGGGCGCCACGCGTCTCGCGGCCGGCTACGAACTGCTGTATCGACTCGGCAAGGACTACGAAAAGCCTGAATTCGACATCCGCCAGATCGAGAAAGACGGTTTTCACATTCCGATCGTCGAGCAGACCATCGTCGAGAAGCCGTTCTGCCGTCTGCTGCGTTTCAAGCGCTACGCCGACGACTCCGGCGCCGTCGCCGCGCTCAAGGACGAGCCCTCGGTGCTGGTATGCGCGCCGCTCTCGGGCCACCACGCCACGCTGCTGCGCGACACGGTGCGCACGCTGCTGCAGGACCACAAGGTCTACATCACCGACTGGATCGACGCGCGCATGGTGCCGCTCGACGCCGGTCCGTTCCATCTCGACGACTACATCGCGTACATCCAGGAATTCATCCGTCATATCGGCGCGAAGAACCTGCACGTGATGTCGGTGTGCCAGCCCACGGTGCCGGTGCTCGCGGCCATTTCGCTGATGGCCTCGCGCGGCGAAGCCACGCCGCTCACCATGACGATGATGGGCGGCCCGATCGACGCGCGCCGCAGCCCCACGGCGGTCAACTCGCTGGCCACCGAGCACTCGCTGGAGTGGTTTGCGAACAACGTCATCCACACGGTGCCGGCCAACTATCCGGGCGAAGGCCGCGAGGTCTATCCGGGCTTCCTCCAGCATGCGGGCTTCGTGGCGATGAATCCGGGCCGCCACACCACCGCGCATTGGGACTTCTACAAGAGCCTGCTGCGCGGCGACGAAGAGGATGCCGAAGCACATCGCCGTTTCTACGACGAATATAACGCGGTGCTCGACATGGCCGCCGAGTATTACCTCGAGACCATCCAGACCGTGTTCCAGGACTTCCGCCTGGCCGAAGGCACGTGGGATGTCGCGGGCGAGCGCGTACGGCCGCAGGACATTCGCGAAACGGCGCTCTTCACGATCGAAGGCGAACTCGACGACATTTCGGGCTCGGGCCAGACGCATGCCGCTCACGATCTGTGCACGAGCATTCCCGAAGCGAACCGCCATCGCCTGACCGCGGAAAAGTGCGGCCACTACGGCATTTTCTCGGGCCGCCGCTGGCGCACCATCATTTATCCGCAACTGCGCGAATTCTTCCGCCAGTATCAGCAGACGAAGCAGTCGAGCAAGGAAAGCGCGGTCGTCTGAGTTCGCCTCCGCACACGCGATACCGCACACAAAAACGCCGCACCGGTTCTCCAACCGGCGCGGCGTTTTTTCATGGCGGCGCGTAACGGGCTACTTGCGCAGCAGGAACGCGAGCAGCATGTCGGTATTGAGCTTGATGATCTCGGCGCGTTCGGCGGGCGCGCTGAAGTCGCGGCCCATCGTCGCGTTGATGGTGTAGCGGTTCGAGACGATGTAGTAGCCCATGCCCGAGAGCGTCACGTACAGACGCAGCGGATCGACGTCGGAACGGAACAGGCCCGCGGCCTCGCCGCGCGCGAGGATCGAACCGAGCGTGGCGACGATCGGCGACACCATCTCGTGAATGCGCGTGGACTTCTGCATGTAGCGCGCCTCGTGCAGGTTCTCGTTATTCACGAGCCGCAGGAGTTCGGGATGATCGCGGTAGTAATCCCAGACGAAATGCGCGAGCCGCGTGATGGCCTCGACCGGTGCGAGCCCGGCCAGGTCGAGCGCGCGCTCGGCTTCGTTCAGCGCGCCGAACGCGTGTTCGAGCACCGCAGTGAACAACTGCTCCTTGCTTCCGAAGTAGTAGTAGAGCATGCGCTCGTTGGTTTCCGCGCGTCGCGCAATCTGGTCGACGCGGGCGCCAAACAGGCCGCCGCTCGCGAATTCTTCCGCCGCGGCGAGCAGGATGCGGCGGCGCGTGCCTTCAGGATCTCTTTTGATTTTCGGCTGATTCATGGTGGCAGGATCGCTCGATAGGCGCGCGGGCTCCCGCTTCGCGCCGCCGGGCCTCTCCAAACCCATGTAGCGGCAGCGTGACTGCGGGGCGCGCCAGGTTAATGGACTGACACCCTTCTTTTTCGGTCTTGCATGTCGACGTGCGCCGTCACCGGCCCCCTCGCCTGACGATGCGTCGTGAAGCACTCCTCTGCGCCCGATCCGAATCCGGCATGCCCGCGAGGCTGGCGCGACACCTGCGCGGCCGTTCGCGATTCGAATTAAGCGCTTTGATTATGGCACATGCCCTGCCGATGGCAATGCGGGAAATCGGCGATAATGCGGGCTTTGGCGCCGCGCGCGCGAGCCTCGCCAGGCGGCCCTGTCGCCTCGCTTGAGTTGTCAGCGTGCCGCCGCCCGGCCCGCTCCCCATTCCCCCCGGGCCCGCCCAGAAGTCGCGACCGTGAACGAACCTAAAACACTTGCAGATCGCATCGAAGATCTGCTGCCCCAGACGCAATGCACCAAGTGCGGCTATGACGGCTGCCGGCCCTACGCCGACGCTGTCGCGGCCGGCAGCGCCAACTACAACCAGTGCCCGCCCGGCGGCGCCGAGGGCGTCGAACGCCTCGCGAGACTGCTGGGCAAGCCGGTTATTCCGATCAATCCGGTCAACGGCGTCGAACGTGCGCGCCCCGTCGCGTTCATCGACGAGCAGGTCTGCATCGGCTGCACGCTGTGCATGCAGGCGTGTCCCGTCGATGCGATCGTCGGCGCGCCCAAGCAGATGCACACTATCGTCAAGGATCTCTGCACGGGTTGCGACCTGTGCGTGGCGCCCTGCCCGGTCGATTGCATCGCGATGATTCCGGTGACGGGCGACGCCACCGGCTGGGACGCCTGGACGCAGCAGCAGGCCGATGAAGCACGCCTGCGCCACGACCGCCGCCAGGCGCGCCTCGCCGCCGAGCGCAACGCCGCCGAAGCGCGCGCCGCCGCCCGCCGCGCGGCGGCTGCCGCCCCCGCGCAAGACGCCCAAGACGCGCAGAAGGCGCAGGCGGACCAGACGGAGCAAGCCGCTCACGCAGGCGCGACGACCGCGCCCGCCGCCGCGCAAGCCGCGCCCGCCAACGACGCCGAAGCGAAGAAGAAAGCGATCATCCAGGCCGCGCTGGAACGCGCGCGCCAGAAGAAAGCGGAGCTGTCGGCGCGCGGCGAAGGCCCGCGCAACACCGAGCACGTCAGCGCCGACGTGCAGGCGCAGATCGACGCCGCCGAGGCGCGCCGACAGCGTCTGGGCATCGCCGCATCGCAGAACGGCCAGAGTGGCCAGAGCGACGACGCGAGCGAGAAAAGCAAGAAGAGCGACAGCGCCGCCGCCAACACGCCCAACGACGACAAGCCCACGTAACCACCGCGCCCACGCCTATCCGCATGAACGCCACCAAGCGCCGCGCCATCTACGAAACGCTGCAAAGCATCAATCCGCATCCGGAGACCGAGCTGGAGTTCACGACGCCGTTCGAACTCCTGATCGCCGTGCTGTTGTCCGCGCAGGCCACCGATGTGTCGGTGAACAAGGCCATGCGACGGATGTTTCCGGTCGCGAACACGCCGCAGACCGTGCTCGCGCTCGGCGAGGAAGGCGTGGCCGATTACATCAAGACGATCGGCCTCTACCGCACCAAGGCGAAGAACGTGATCGCCACCTGCGAAAAGCTGATCGAGCAGTACGGCGGCGAAGTGCCGCGCACGCGCGAGGCGCTCGAAGGACTGCCCGGCGTGGGCCGCAAGACCGCGAACGTGGTGCTCAACGTGGCGTTCGGCGAGCCGACCATCGCCGTCGACACGCATATCTTCCGGGTCGCGAACCGCACCGGCCTCGCGCCCGGCAAGGACGTGAAGGCCGTCGAGATCGCGCTCGAAAAGTACACGCCGAAGGAATTCCTCGTGAACGCGCATCACTGGCTGATCCTGCATGGCCGATACGTCTGCAAGGCGCGCCGTCCGGAATGCTGGCATTGCGTGATCGAGCCGGTCTGCGAATTCAGGCAGAAGACGCCGCCGCCCGATCTTTGAGCGATGCCTGAGATCCACGCCCCAGATCCGGCCCTGAAAACACAGTCGTGTGTTGCGGCTGCAGCTCCGGCAAGCCCGCGCACGGCGGCGTAAAATCGGCCATCACAGTCCAACGACGAAGCCGGTTCGGGTTCGAACCGGCTCCCCACCCAGCACGTTCACGATGTTCAATCCCAGCCGCGACGAAGTCCGCCGCTTTTTCACCGAGACCTGGCGCAAGCAGCGCGCGGGCGAAATCCTCACGCCGCTCGAGGCGATTGCCGCCGACTGGATCGTCGAGCATCCCGAGTATCACGCGGAGCTCGCCGACGCCGATCAGGCCGCCGCGCAGGACTATTCGCCCGAACGCGGGCAAAGCAATCCCTTCCTGCATCTGTCGATGCATCTGGCGATCAGCGAGCAATTGTCGATCGACCAGCCGCCGGGCATCCGCGCGGCGCACGACCGGCTCGCGGCGCGCATGGGCTCCACGCACGACGCGCAGCACGCGATCATGGAATGTCTCGGCGAGACCATCTGGGAAGCGCAGCGCACGAATACGCCGCCCGACACCGACGCCTATCTGCAACGCATCGAGCGACGCGCGACGCGCGACTGAGCGGATCTGTCGATACGCCGATTCATCGATACACGTCGATTCAAGCGGCATCCACAAACAAAAACACCCCGTTCGAACCGCCACGCGGCCCGACGGGGTGTTTTTGCTTTCGGCGGCGCGTCCGTGCGTTCGTGCGCCCCAGCGCTTATTTCTTCTCGACGAGATCGCCCTTGAGCGATTCGATATACGCGGCCAGATCCTTCATGTCGCCCTGCGACAGGCTCTGCACCTGCGCCTGCATGATCGGATTGTTGCGACCGAGATGCGGGTTATTGCCGCCCATCTGGTACTGGCGCAGCGCCCAGTAGATGTAATCGGCATGCTGGCCCGCGAGCTTCGGATACTCCGGGCTCACCGGCTTGTTGAGGTTTTCGCCGTGGCAGGCGGCGCAGTTGTGGCTGTCGGACAGCACCTTGCCTTTGGCGGCGTCGGCGGCCTGCGCGGGCAGCGCGACGAGCGTGAAGGCCAGTGCCGATGCGGCGGCAACGATCGCGGCGGCCGGCGCGTACGGACGGCGGCGGGCATGCGCGGGCACGGCCATGCGGGACTTGTTCATGGTTTTTCCTCTCAGTCGCGTGCCGGTTACTTCTCGGGATTGTTCTTCGAGGCGGGCGTCTGCGACGAGTAATACGCCGCGATGTCCGCAATATCCTGATCGCTGAGCGACGCCGCAATGGCGTGCATGGTCTCGAAGTGGCGGTCGCCTTTCTTGTAGCCGTGCAGGGCGTTGTCGATGTACTGGGCATTCTGGCCGCCCAGGATCGGCACGTGATAGACCTCGGGATAGGCCGTGCGATAGTCGGGAATACCATGACAGCCGATACACATCGCCACCTTGTCCTGCCCTGCCTTCGCGTTGCCCACGACGTCCGCGTGTGCCGTGGCCGCGAAGCCCGCCAGCACGGTCAATGCTCCGAACATGACGTGCTTGCCGACAATTTTTTTCATAGCATCCAACCTGGCTTGAGGGGATTCGAACGCCCGAACCGCAGGCCACGGCCTGCGCCGCATTACTGCTGTTTTACTTTTTGGGGTCGCCGTGCAGGCCGAAAAAAATCGGTCCGAGTATACCGCGACGCCACGCCGCACGTCCATCGGGCGGCCGCCCGTGAGGCGCCCGCTCAGGCCCGCCACACGGGGCTCCGGCGTTGTGCGAGGGGCCTCCGGGCGGGTCGTGCGGGGGAACCCTGGTGCGCCGTTCACGACAGTTCCGGCGATAAACAGGTGCCGCATCGGGCGGTGCCAACGATACGCGAGCCCCCTCCGGGCCAACACCCCTTCTGACTTATACTGGGATTTTTTTAGCGAGCGGTTCATCATGCGCGCCACGCGTTTCGAAGGCTCTTCGCAGTACGTCGCCACCGACGACCTCAAGCTCGCGGTCAATGCCGCGATCACCCTGAAGCGTCCGCTGCTCATCAAGGGCGAGCCGGGCACCGGCAAGACGATGCTGGCCGAGGAAGTCGCGGCCGCGCTCGACATGCCGCTCATGCAGTGGCACATCAAGTCCACCACGAAGGCGCAGCAAGGCCTCTACGAATACGACGCGGTGTCGCGCCTGCGCGATTCTCAGCTCGGCGACGAGCGCGTGAAGGACATCCGCAACTACATCGTCAAGGGCGTGCTGTGGCAGGCGTTCGAGTCGGAGCAGCCGGGCGTCTTGCTGATCGACGAGATCGACAAGGCCGACATCGAATTCCCGAACGACCTGCTGCGCGAACTCGACCGCATGGAGTTCTACGTCTACGAGACGCGCGAACTCATCAAGGCGAAGCAGCGTCCGCTCGTGATCATCACGTCGAACAACGAGAAGGAGCTGCCCGACGCCTTCCTGCGCCGCTGCTTCTTCCACTACATCAGCTTTCCCGATCCGGCCACGATGCAGCGCATCGTCGAGGTGCACTATCCGGGCATCCGCAAGGAACTGCTGAGCGCCGCGATGGAGAGTTTCTTCGAACTGCGCAACGTCGCGGGCCTGAAGAAGAAGCCGTCCACGTCGGAACTGCTCGACTGGCTCAAGCTGCTGCTCGCCGAAGAGGTGCCGCCCGAAGCGCTGCGCGCCGTCGACGGCTCGAAGTCGATGCCGCCGCTCGCGGGCGCGCTGCTCAAGAACGAACAGGACATGACGCTGTTCGAGCGGCTCATCTACATGAACCGCCACAACCGCTAAGCCGCGGGTGAGCGCGTCAATGGCCCGCACGAGGCACGCAAGAAGGCACGGAGAATCCGCATGCTGATCGACTTCTTCTACACGCTGCGCGACGCGAAGCTGCCGGTCTCCGTCAAGGAGTACCTCACGCTCGTGGAAGCGCTCAAGGAGCGCGTGATCGCGCCCTCGCTCGACGACTTCTACTTTCTCGCGCGCATGACGCTCGTGAAGGACGAGCAGTATTTCGATCGCTTCGATCAGGCGTTCGGCGCGTATTTCCGCGGCATCGAGAAGAAGTCGGCGCAGGCGTTCGAGATTCCCGAGGACTGGCTCAAGAAGCGGCTCGAACGCGACTTCACGCCCGAGCAGCGCGCGCAGATCGAAGCGATGGGCGGGCTCGACAAGCTCATGGAACGCCTCAAGCAACTGTTCGACGAGCAGAAGGAGCGCCACGAAGGCGGCAGCAAGTGGATCGGCACGGGCGGCACCTCGCCGTTCGGCAACGGCGGCTATAACCCCGAAGGCATCCGCATCGGCGGCGAAGGCGGCCAGCGCAGCGCCGTGAAGGTGTGGGACGCGCGCGCGTATCGCGACTACGACGATCAGGTGGAAATCGGCACGCGCAACATCAAGGTCGCGCTGCGCCGTCTGCGCCGCTTCGCGCGCGAAGGCGCGGCCGAAGAACTCGATCTCACCGACACCATCCGCAGCACCGCCGCCAACGCGGGCTGGCTCGACCTCAAGATGGTGCCGGAGCGCCACAACAAGGTGAAAGTGCTGATGCTGCTCGACGTGGGCGGCTCGATGGACGACCACATCAAGCGCACCGAGGAACTCTTCTCCGCCGCGAAGGCCGAGTTCAAGCATCTGGAGTTCTACTACTTCCACAACTGCGTCTACGACTACCTGTGGAAGAACAATCGCCGCCGCCACGCGGAGCGCACGTCCACGTGGGACCTGCTGCACAAGTTCACGCCCGACTACAAGCTGATCTTCGTCGGCGACGCCACCATGAGCCCGTACGAAGTGCTGCAACCGGGCGGCTCGGTCGAGTACAACAACCCGGAAGCGGGCGCCGTGTGGCTGCGCCGTCTCGCCGATCAGTTCCCGCATTTCGCGTGGCTCAATCCCGAACCCGAACGGCTCTGGGAATACCGGCAATCGGTATCGGTGATCCGCGAGATTCTCGGGCATCGCATGTATCCGCTCACCGTCGCGGGGCTCGAAACCGCCATGCGCGTGCTGAGCAAGTAACGCCCCTTCTCCCCTGCACATCACACACGCCACACCCGCCCAAGCGGGCATTCACAAGTAAAACGAGGAGAGTTCCAGCATGACCGCGCCTTCATCCCCCGACCTGCCGGCGCGCGTCCGGCCGGGACCGCTGCGGCCGCTCGCCGACACGTCGGTCGCCACGATCGTGGCCGGTTTCGTCGCGATGATGACGGGCTACACGAGTTCGCTCGTGCTGATGTTCCAGGCGGGCCAGGCCGCACACCTGACGCCCGAACAGATTTCCTCGTGGATCTGGTCGCTCTCGATCGGCATGGGCGTCACCACCATCGGCCTCTCGCTGTGGTTCCGCGCGCCCACCGTGATCGCCTGGTCCACGCCGGGCGCGGCGCTGCTGATCAGCTCGCTGCCGCACGTGCCCTACGCCGAAGCCATCGGCGCCTATATCGTCTGCGCGCTGCTGCTGACCGCCGTGGGCCTTACGGGCTGGTTCGACACGCTGATGAAGCGCATTCCCGGCGGCATCGCCGCGGCGCTGCTCGCGGGCATCCTGTTCGAGATCGGCATCGAGATCTTCCATGCGGCGCAGGTGCAAACGCCGCTCGTGCTCACGATGTTCTTCGCGTATCTGCTGCTCAAGCGCGCGGTGCCGCGTTACGCGATTGTCGGCACGCTGGTGGTGGGCGTGGCGGCCGCCGCGACGCTCGGCCTGCTCGACTTCAGCCACTTCCGCGTGGCGGTCGCAAAACCGGTGTTCACGATGCCCGCGTTCTCGGTGCAGGCGATCGTCAGCATCGGCATTCCGCTGTTCGTGGTGGCGATGGCTTCGCAGAACGTGCCCGGCATCGCCGTGCTGCGCGCCGACGGCTACAACACGCCCTCCTCGCCGCTGATCGCCACCACGGGCCTCGCGTCGCTCGTGCTCGCGCCGTTCGGCTCGCACGGCATCAACCTCGCGGCCATCACGGCGGCGATCTGCACCGGCCCGCACGCGCACGAGGACCGCAACAAGCGCTATATGGCGGCCGTCTGGTGCGGCATCTTCTATCTGATCGCGGGCACCTTCGGCGCGACCATCGCGGCGCTGTTCGCGGCGTTTCCGCAGGCGCTGGTGGTCTCGATCGCCGCGCTCGCGCTGTTCGGCTCGATCATGAGCGGGCTGACCAACGCGATGCAGAACCCGAGCGAGCGCGAGGCGGCTCTCGTCACCTTCATGGTGACGGCCTCCGGTCTCACGTTGCTGTCGATCGGCGCGGCGTTCTGGGGCCTGGTCGCCGGCGTGCTCACGCAGGTCATTCTGAACGCGCGGCGGGCCTGAAAACTGCAACACCGGCATGGCCGCCATGACGACTGCGCGCGCGACATCGCACCGCCTTCCGATCCGCCATAAAATGGGGGTGTGCGCCGCGCAGGCCTCAACCCGGCCGCGCGGCAGCGCGCTGCCGCCATCCGGCGGCGACGCAGCGCCGATCCCTGCGATCCACGTTAATACGCGTAATTTCGCGTTTCGCCCTGCTCCCGCGAATCCCGGCTCGCCGGCCGCGCGCAGGCCGTTCCCTTTCACCGACGCTGGCGCGCATGCGCCCACAAGGCCTGACATGACTACCGCACTCGATCAGCTCAAGCAGTACACCACCGTCGTCGCCGACACGGGCGACTTCCAGCAATTCGTCCAGTACAAGCCGCAGGACGCGACCACCAATCCGTCGCTGATTCTCAAGGCCGTGCAGAAAGCCGAGTACCGGCCGCTGCTCAAAAAAACCGTGCGCGATCACGCGGGCGAATCGGTCGAAGCGATCATCGACCATCTGCTGATCGCCTTCGGCACCGAAATTCTCAAGATCATTCCGGGCCGCGTCTCGACCGAAGTCGACGCGCGTCTCTCGTTCGACACGAAGAAGTCGATCGATAAGGCTCACCACATCATCGACCTGTACAAGAAGGCAGGCATCGAGAAAGAGCGCGTGCTGATCAAGCTCGCGTCGACGTGGGAAGGCATCCGCGCGGCGGAAGTGCTGCAGAAGGAAGGCATCCGCTGCAACATGACGCTGCTGTTCTCGCTCGCGCAGGCCGCCGCGTGCGCCGAAGCCGGCGCGCAGCTGATCTCGCCGTTCGTCGGCCGCATCTACGACTGGTACAAGAAGGCCAAGGGCGCCGACTGGGACGACGCGAAGGACGGCGGCGCGAACGATCCGGGCGTGCAGTCGGTGCGCAAGATCTACGCGTACTACAAGAAGTTCGGCTACAAGACCGAGGTGATGGGCGCGAGCTTCCGCAACACGAGCCAGATCGTCGAACTGGCGGGCTGCGACCTGCTCACGATCAGCCCGGACCTGCTGCAGAAGCTGCAGGACAGCAGCGAAAAGATCGAGCGCAAGCTGTCGGCGGAAGCCTTCAAGGACGCGCAGATCGAACGCGTGGCCGTGGACGAAGCGTCGTTCCGCTTCCTGCTCAACGAAGATGCGATGGCTACCGAGAAGCTCGCGGAAGGCATCCGCGCCTTCGCCGCCGATGCGGTGAAGCTCGACAAGATGGTCGAGGAACTGCGCGCGAAGTAAGGCGCTCGACACTCGGTGAGCGCGCGTTAAACGCTTACTGATCGCCGAAAAATACGAAGGGCCGCGCGTGCAGAACGTGCGGCCCTTTTCTTTTTTGCGGCGCGTTATTGGCGCTTTGTATTAGCGTGCCCGCGCCCTGCAACCTCCATTCCAGCCTGCGCTCTCGCAAACCCTGGCGACGCGCCGCGCGGCGCCGCGCGGGCCTGCGCCTAGAATCAGGACAGCGGCGCACACAGCCGCGCGTTTGGCTCCCACAACATCCCCACAACCGTTGCGCATCCGCGCGCGCGGGCCGCCCCTGCGGGGAACCGGTCCGCAAGGAAAACGATGATGCAGATCCAGCCCTACCTGTTCTACCCCGGCAACTGCGAAGAGGCGATCGCGTTCTATCACGAGGCGCTCGGCGCGCAGACGCTGTTCACGATGCGCTTCAAGGAAGCGCCGCCCGATCCGGCGCGTCCCATGCCCGCCGAATTCGCCGAGAAGATCATGCACGCCACGCTTCAGGTCGGCGATGCGCAGATCATGATGTCCGATGGCGGCTGTATGACCGGCAACGACAAGTTCACCGGCTTCAGCGTCTCGCTCACGGCCGCCGACGCCGCCACCGCGCAACGCTACTTCGACGCGCTATCGCAAGGCGCCCAGGTGACCATGCCGTTCCAGAAAACCTTCTGGTCGCCGGGCTTCGGCATGCTGACCGACAAGTTCGGCGTACCGTGGATGGTCACCGCGCCGCCGCTCGAAAGCCCGGCCGCTTAAATCACCTCGAAAGCGGTTTCTGCACCCGCCGCGCGCCTCACACCATCCGATGCAGGTGCGCGCGCTCGATGTTCCAGCGCGGCTCGGTCTCCAGCAACAGGGACCGTAGCTGCGCCACCTGCTCCTCGAATCGCAAACCCAGCCAGTACGGCCCTTGCATGTCCGGCGCGAGCGGCGCGGCGGGCTCGGCCGCCAGCGCCTGAGCGCCGTCGAGCGACGGTGCGCGCAACGCCTTGGCCGCCGCTTCCGGATGACGCGCGCCGCCAAAACGCAGCGCCCGCGCCGTCGCCAGCAGCGCTTCGCGCACGCACGCACTGCGCCCGGCGAACGCCACGCGCACGAGTTGCTGCTCGTAGCGTCCAAGCCCGGTGGCCATCATCTCCAGCGAACTGAGGATCGCGCGATGCTGGCGCTGGATCTGTTCGAGCCGCGCCGCCGGCACGTCGATCTCCTTCGCCACCGAAGGCATCAGCGAACGCAGTTGCACGAGACGCTGGTTCAGGCGGCGAAAGATCTCGATGTGCTCGTCGTTGTCGACGTGCACGCCGCTCACGATCTGCGTGTAGACGCGCGCGCATTCGCGCAGGCTGTCGGCGAGCCGGTAGCGCCACGAATAGGTCGCGTGCAGCGGCAGCGCGAACGAAAACGCCAGCGCGATCACGATGCCGATCATCACGTTGAGCGTGCGCCACAAGCCGGTGTCGATGAGATTGTCGCCGTGGCCCGCGACGATGCACATCGTGATCGCCGTGAGCAGCGCCACGTAACCGGGCTTGCCGATCGCGTAGTAACTACAGACGGCCGCGACGATCGACATCAGCGAATAGGTGAGCCACGACGAACCCGTGACGGCCTGCACGACGATCAGCGTCAGGCCGATGAGCGCGCCGAGCAGCGTGCCGAGCGCGCGCTCCGCGGCCTTCTTGCGAATATTGCCGTGATGCTGCAAGCCGCCGATCACCACCAGCAGCGTGACCGAGGCCCAGATACCGTGCGGTATGTTGATGCCGGTGGTGGCGAGAATCGACGTCAGCATCGCGAGGCCCACGCGGATGGCGTGGATGAGCGCCGCGTTGCGGTAGCGATAGAACGGCGACGTGAGCGCGCGCCAGACCCGCGCGACGCGCGAGCGGACGCGCCGGCGCGGCACGGCGGAGTGTGTGGACTTCGGTTCGGACAAGTTCATGTTGCGCGCTGGACATTCGGGCCGGTGTCGTCGGAATGACACCGTGCAGCGCACATCGTGCACCAGAAAAACGAATGCCCGCAACCGTCATCGGCGCGGGCATGCGTGATTGCGGCTTGATGGCGGCATCAAGCGGGCGCAGTGGGCGCATTCGCCGCGCCCTCGCCGCGCCCTCGCCGGTCAGCTTTCGACCACGTCCAGATAATCTTCCGGACGCGTGCGGTCCTCGCCCTTCTGCATCCCGAACAGATGCACGAGCGCCGACACCACCACCGCCACCACGAGATTCACGATCAGCGACCACACCGCCGCGTAGCCCGGCACGTCGATGCCGAACAGATGCACGACGAAGATCGAGCCCTTGAGATGCAGCGAGATCGCCATCCACGTGCCGGTGCCGATGCCCACCGCCCAGCCGATCAGCAGACCGCGCCAGTCGAGCATGCGCGTGTAGAGACCGAGCACGATCGCGGGCAGCGTCTGGATGATCCAGATGCCGCCGAGCAGTTGCAGCTGGATCGCGTACGTGAGCGGCAACCCGAGAATGAACGCCACCGCGCCCACTTTCACGATCAGCGAAACCAGCTTGGCGATGTTGGTTTCCTGCTCGTTACTCATCTTGCGGTTGATGAACTCCTTGTGGATGTTGCGCGTGTACAGGTTGGCGGCCGCGATCGACATGATCGCCGCGGGCACCAGCGCGCCGATGCCGATCGCCGCGAACGCCACGCCCACGAACCACGACGGGAAGAAGTGCAGGAACAGCGCCGGTACCGCGAAGTTCGGGCCGAAAGCCTTGAAGTACGGTGCGAATTCCGGCATGTCCTTCACGCCCGAGGCGAGCGCCATGAAGCCGAGCAGCGCGAGCAGGCCGAGCACGAGCGAGTACGCGGGCAGCATCGCCATGTTGCGGCGGATGGTGTTGCCCGACGACGACGACAGCACCGCCGTGATCGAATGCGGATAAAGGAACAGCGCGAGCGCCGAACCCACCGCGAGCGTCGCGTACGCGCTATAGCCGTTCAGGCTCGACGCGTCCGGTGCCTTGAGCAGCAGTTTGGCCGGCGGCACCGAAGCGAAGATATGGCCGAAACCGCCCATCTGCGCCGGAATCACGATGATCGCCACCGCGATGGTCACGTAGATCAGAATGTCCTTCACGACCGCGATCATCGCCGGCGCACGCAGACCCGAGGTGTAGGTATAGGCCGCGAGAATCGCGAACGCGATGATGAGCGGCAGGTCGCCGACGAAGCCCGTGGTGTCGAAACCCAGCGCGCCGATCACCACTTCGATCCCCACCAGCTGCAGCGCGATATACGGCATGGTCGCGACGATGCCCGTGACCGCGATGGCGAGCGCGAGCATGCGGCTGCCGTAACGCGCGCTCACGAAGTCGGCGGACGTCACGTAGTGATGGCGCTTGGCGATGGCCCAGAGCTTCGGGAACACCACGAATGCGAACGGATAGATCAGGATCGTGTACGGCAGCGCGAAGAAACCCGTTGCGCCCGCGCCGAACACGAGAGCGGGGACCGCCACGAAGGTGTACGCCGTATAGAGATCGCCGCCGAGCAGGAACCAGGTGACGATGGTGCCGAAGCGGCGCCCGCCGAGACCCCATTCGTCGAGATGCGCGAGATCGCCCTTGCGCCAATGCGCGGCCAGAAAGCCGATGATGGTCACGCCGATGAAGAACAGGACGAAGACGAAGGTTGCGGTGACGTTCATTGCGCGCCTCCCGCGTTGCCGCGCTTCGAGCGGTCCTTGGTCTTGTGATAGACGAGCGCGGTGATGACCGCGCTGATCAGCACCCAGAGGAGCTGATACCAGTAGAAAAACGGGAAGTCCCACAATGTGGGTTCGACCTTGTTGTACGACGGCACCCAGATCATCGCGATCCAGGGCAGCAACAGCAGCCAGAGCCAGTGCTTGCTGGCTTTTCCGGCGTCGGCGTCGTGAGCCATGACGTCTCCTCCTCACTTATGTTGTTATGCGACGTCGGTGCGCCGCCTGTACGGCCGCGAAAGGGCCGATGGCCCGCGAGCTCGTGCCTCGCAAGGTCCCCGAAAGCGCTGAAAAGAGTAGCGAGGCCCCGATAGCGGGTCAAGCCGGGGCGGACCCCAACCCCGGCCGCGCTGTCAAGGCGCGGGAACGGTGCGTGGGCATCGTTTTGGATTCGCAATCGTCAGCTATCCGAAAGCCCGCAAAAAACGGGGACGAAAAAAAACCGGCCAGAAGGCCGGTTTCTCTCGTGGTGCGCTCGACAAACATGACGAACGTGACAAACGCACCAGGCGAGCAGACTCAGATGGCGAACGACGCGCCTTCCTTGCCGATTTCCTTGCACGCTGCGCGCAGCGACTTGACCCACTGGTGCGCGGGCAGGCCGAGCTTGCTTTCGAGCATGCGCGCACGCTTTTCGAGCGCCGTCCAGCTCACGTCGAGCGCCGGACCCGAGAACGCCAGCGCGACGCGATTGCCGTCGTGCACTTCGGGCAGCGCGATCACGCGGCCGTCGAAGGCTTCCTTCAGGCGCTTCATGTTGCGCACGTAGCTCGGGTGGTCGCCGAACAGGTTGATCGTCGCGACGCCCGCCTCCGCGAGACAGGCGCGCGCGGCGCGGTAGAACGCCACGCTGTCGAGCACCGGACCGCGTGCGGTCGCGTCGTAGATGTCGATTTGCAGTGCGCCGACCGTGCCGTGGTTCGAGCGGTCCTGCACGAAGTCCCATGCGTCGAGTTCGCGCACGGCGAGGCGCGCGTCGTCCATCGGCAGATCGAACATCGTGCGCGCGGCCACCACGACCGCCGGGTTCAGCTCGATCGCCTCGACCTTCGCGGGACGCAGGTAGCGATGCGCGAACTTGGTCAGCGCCGCGGCGCCCAGACCGAGTTGCACGATGCGCGCGGGCGTCGCGAGGAACAGCAGCCAGGCCATCATCTGCTGCGCGTATTCGAGTTCGATGTGCTGCGGCTTCGACAGACGCATCGCGCCTTGCACCCATTCGGTGCCGAAGTGCAGGTAGCGCACGCCGCCCTCTTCCGAGAACGTGACCGGTGCGAAGCGCGGCTTGCGCGGCTTTTCGATGACCGGTGCGTGTTCGAGTTCTTCCGCGGCCAGGGCGGCGCGGCGCGAGAGCTTGGTGGACTTGGCGGGTTTGATCGCCTTGGCCGGTTTAGCGGGTTTGGCTGCCTTGGTCGGCTTGGCGGCTTTTTCTGCCTTTGCGGCCTTCGGCGCTGCTGCTTCTGCAACGACCGTGGCAGCAACCGGCGCGCGCTTCACGCGTGCTGCGGGCTTGGCTTCTGCCTTCGCTGCGGGCTTCGCTGCGGGCTTGGCTGCCTTCTTCGCGACGGGTTTGGCTTCTGCCTTTGCAACCGGCTTCGCTTCAGCCTTCGCTGCGGGCTTCGCTTCCGCCTTTGCGACCGGCTTGGCTTCCGCCTTCACCGCGGGCTTCGCTGCCTTCTTCGCAACCGGCTTCGCTTCGGCCTTGGCAACCGGCTTCGCTTCCACCTTTGCTGCGGGCTTCGATTCCGTCGTCGCGACCGGCTTCGCTCCCGCCTTCACCGCAGGCTTCGCTGCTTTCCTCGCGACCGGCTTCGCTTCGGCCTTCGCAGCCACTTCGGCGACAGGCTTCGCTTCCGGCTTGGCTTCCGCTTTCACCGCAGGCTTCGCCGCGCGCTTTGCTGCAGGCTTCGCCGCGGGCTTCGCGGCAGGCTTGGCTTCTGCCTGCTTCGGCGCTTCGACAACCGCCGGCGCAGCTTCGGCTGCCACGACGGCCGGCGCGGCTTCGACCGCGGCCGGAGCCACTGCCGCTTCCGTCACCTGCGTCGCTTCTGCCGCTTCCGTCACTTCCGCCACCGCAGCCGGTGCGGCTTCGACGGCGGCCGGCGCCGCTGCCTGCACCGCAGCCTCGGCTTGCGGCGCTGCCTCGATCTGCTGCGGCGCGTCGGTTTCCGGCGTCGTTCCGGTCGTCGGCGCGCTCTCGGCAGCGTCGGTTTTGTTGAATGCGCGGGCCTCAGCCGAAGCGCGCTTGATCAGAGTCGTCATGTGGAAAATGCGATGCTTGGAAGGAGCAAAAGCAGCCGCGGCAACAGCACATCTGCAGCGCGACTGCGGGGGCGACCGAGAGCATAGCATTCGCCGCGCATCGCGCTGCAATTACACGGCAATGACGCCGCCTTAACACCACAATCGCGCGACAAAACACCACGAAAAAAGCCCTGCAATCACGAACAGCCGACGTTCAATCGCAAGCGCTCACCCCGTTCACGATGTTGCAGTGCTCCGCGCGCCAATGACTCTGATCGCTGATGCCGACGCCCACGTTCATGCCGCCGATCGCCGGCCCGCTCGATTGCAGTGCGAGCGGATTCACGCTCACCGGATGAAAGTGCAGGTCGATGCGCGCGATGTGCAAGGCCGTCGGCACCGGCGGCAACGGCGTAGCGACGTCGATGGCGCGCTCGACGGCCTTGTCGTAATCGTGATTGCCGCTCGAATGCAGCAGCTTCACGGAAAGAATGCGGCCGTCAGGCGCGGCGCGGATCGACACCACGGCCTCGGTGTCCACCGACACTTTCTTCGGATTCGAAAACATATTGCCGCCGAGCTTGCAGTTCACGTAGCGCTCCCACTGCCGCGCGTCCAGCGTGGCTTCGGTAGGCGCGGGCGCGCCGCTTTCGGCGACCGACGCGAGGCAGCGGCTCATCACGGCTTCGGGTGAAGGATGCACCTGCGGACCGGCGGCGGCCGGCTCGTCGGAAGCGCAGGCGGCCAGTGCGAGCGCGCAGGGAAAAGCGAGCAGGAGCAGGCGTTTCTTGTTCATTGTGGTTTCGTGTCCCGTCGATAATGAATGCGCACCTCGGCGTGCGCGGGAGCATGCTAGCGCGGCGAGATTGCAGTGCGCTTACGCGGCCCCGGCATCCCGGCGACGCGCCGAGTCGTCCGGCTTGCCCGCGAATGCGCCGATCGCGCGCCACGCCACCAGTTTCGCCGCGAAGTTCATCGACGCGTACGCCGGGCTGCTCGACGGCAGATGCAGGATCGCGAGGCGCGGCGCGTGCGCGCCCAGAATGCGCTCGCCGATGCGCGCCGCCGTGCCGCCGTTGAACGCGATCGCTTCGAGCGCGGGCAGGCTCTTGATCAGCGTGACGAGATCGTTGCCGGCGTGGTCGCGGATCGCGGCGTCGAGACTGCCTTCGCGGCGCGCCTCGGCCACCACGTCCCACAATCCGACCCGATTCGCACGCAGCGCGTGTAAACGTGCGTCGTATTCCATCGCGACGAGGTCGGCACCGATCACGTCTCCCACCAGCGCCCAGAATTTATTCTGCTTGTGCGCGTAATACTGCTGATGCGCGAGCGACGCCTCGCCCGGCAGGCTGCCGAGAATCAGCACGCGCGTGTGCGCATCGACGACAGGCGGGAAGCAGCGTTTGAACGACATGGGCGAGCGCAATGCGATTCAGCGCGGCGCGCCGGGAGGGAGGTTTTGATGCGCACGCGAAGCCGTATGTCCGAGCGGACCGCGCTCGCGCGCCGAATGTGACGTATGCGACGTATGCGCGGCCGACGCCTTGCCAGCCGACTCCGCAAGATACGCCCACAGCGCGGGCAGCATGCATTCGGTGACGAGCAGCGGCTTGCCGTGACGCTCGAACACCGAACGCCGCGCGACGAACGCATGCGGCGCATGCGCGCAGGCAGAACCGGTCTCGCCGATTTCGCGCGCTGCGAGCGCATGCAGCGGATGCCGCGCGCTCACGCGCCGGCTCACCAGCGCCGAACGCGCCACGCCGCTATCGCTGTAAAGCAGTTCGGCGAGCGGGCGCGTGCGCAAGCGCCGCATGGCCTGCCAGACGCCGTGACTCGCACCAAGCGGCGTCGCGCTATGCGCCGCCACGAACGGCACGCCATCGACTTCGAGCACGATCTCGCGCACCCATGCGCGCTCGCGCGGCGCGAGACCGAGTGCGGCACATTCGTCGGACCAGGGCATATCGACGGCTTCGCGCGTCACGCGCACCCGAACCTGGCCGAGCGTGCGCAAATGCGCGGTGAGCGAACCGCCGCGCGTGAGCCAGTCTTTCTGGGCGGCGCTGAAGGCCGCGAGGGGCGCGACGCGCCAGTGCGCGTCGGCGGCATCGAATCGGATAGGCATGGCGCGATTATAGGCTGCGCGCAGTTAGGACGATTCGTATGGCTGCACGAGATGGGACGCGGAAAACTGCCGGATACGCCGACGTGCATTCTGCCGCCCCCCGGCCAGACACGCTCGGTGCACCAGGAGACTCGCATGGCAGACAACCGGAAGCAGACCTCGCAAAAAGTCAGTCGTCTCGCGGCGCAAACGCTGCATGACCCCAAGGCGTCCGCGATCAAGAAGCGCCTGGCCGCTTCGGCGCTCGCGCAATCACACACATCCAAACAGACCGGCGCCACGATGGAGCACGAGGCGAGCGAAGTCCTGCACAGCCCGAAATATTCGGCGGAGACCAGGACGCTCGCGGCATCGGTGCTTGCCCAATCCAGCAAGGAGCGCAAGGCCAAATAAAAAGCACGCCGCAGGTTTCCCTGCGGCGTGCCCTTTCTTGCGTCGGCGCTCCGGCGCTACAACTTAGCGCGCCAGCAACAGCGCATTCGTGCGCTTCACGAAGCTCGCCGGATCTTCGAGCGAGCCGCCTTCGGCCAGCATCGCCTGATCGAACAGCAGATGGCACCAGTCCGCGAAATTGGGGCTATCGGCGTGCAGTGCCTTGACGAGCGGATGCTCCGGATTCACTTCGAGAATCGGCTGCATCTGCGGCGCCTGCTGGCCGGCGGCCTTGAGCATGCGCTGGAGATAGCCGCTCATGTCGTTGTCGTCGGCCACGAGGCAGGACGGCGAATCGGTCAGGCGGAACGTCAGACGCACGTCCTTGGCCTTGTCCTTGAGCGCTTCCTTCATCTGCTCGACGAGCGGCTTGAGTTCTTCGCTGACCTTCTCCTGCTGCTGCTTTTCCTCGTCGTTGAGCGCGCCCAGATCGAGGTCGCCGCGCGCCACGCTCGCGAGCGGCTTGCCGTCGAACTCGTTCAGGAACGACAGCATCCATTCGTCGACGCGGTCCGTCAGCAGCAGCACTTCCACGCCCTTCTTGCGGAACACTTCGAGGTGCGGGCTGTGGGTCGCGGCCTGCCAGGTGTCGGCGGTCACGTAATAGATCTTCGACTGCTCGGGCTTCATGCGCGCGACGTAGTCGGCGAGCGAGACGCTCTGCTCGGACGTGTCGTTGTGCGTCGACGCAAAACGCAGCAGCTTCGCGATGCGGTCCTTGTTCGCGTGATCTTCGCCCACGCCTTCCTTGAGCACCTGGCCGAACTCGCTCCAGAAGCCGGCAAACTTCGCCTTGTCCTCGTCCTTCGCTTCGGCGTCGGTCTGCGCGTTCGCGAGTTCTTCGAGCATCGACAGCACGCGCTTGGTCACGCCGTCGCGAATCGCCTTCACGTCGCGGCTTTCCTGGAGGATTTCGCGCGAGACGTTCAGCGGCAGATCCGCCGAATCGACCACGCCCTTCACGAAGCGCAGATAGTTCGGCAGCAACTGCTCGGCGTCGTCCATGATGAAGACGCGCTTCACGTAGAGCTTCAGGCCGCTCTTGTGGTCGCGGTTCCACATGTCGAACGGCGCGTGCGCGGGCACGTAAAGCAGTTGCGTGTATTCGCTGCGGCCTTCGACGCGGTTATGCGTCCACGCGAGCGGGTTCTCGTGATCGTGCGCGAGATGCTGATAGAACTGCTGATACTGCTCGTCGCTGATCTCGCTCTTCGAACGCGTCCACAGCGCGCTCGCCTGGTTGATGGTCTCGAACTCGTCCTTCGTGACCATCTCGCTCTTTTCGGCGTCCCATTCCTCGGCCTTCATTTCGATCGGCAGACCGACGTGATCCGAGTACTTCTGGATGATGCTCTTGAGCTTGTGCGACGACAGCAGTTCGTCCTCGCCTTCGCGCAGATGCAGCGTGATGGTGGTGCCGCGTTGCGCGCGCTCGATCTTGTCGACCGAGAATTCGCCCTCGCCCGCGCTTTCCCAGCGCACGCCTTTGCTCGCCGGCAGACCCGCGCGGCGCGTTTCCACGGTGATCTTGTCCGCGACGATAAAGCCCGAATAGAAGCCCACGCCGAACTGGCCGATCAGCGCCGCGTCCTTCTTCTGGTCGCCCGAGAGCTTGCCGAAGAACTCCTTGGTGCCCGAGCGCGCGATCGTGCCGAGGTTCGCGACGGCTTCGTCGTGGCTCATGCCGATGCCGTTGTCCTCGATCGTGACGGTGCGCGCCGCCTTGTCGTAACCCACGCGGATGTGCAGGTTCGGATCGTTTTCGTAGAGCGCGCTGTTTTCGAGCGCTTCGAAGCGCAGCTTGTCGGCGGCGTCGGAGGCGTTCGAGACCAGTTCGCGCAGGAAGATTTCCTTGTTGCTGTACAGCGAATGGATCATCAGGTGCAGAAGCTGTTTCACTTCCGCCTGGAAGCTCATGGTTTCTTGTGCCATGTTCGAGGGTCCTCGTTCGTTGTAATTGCGTTGCAATGCGTTGAATTCAAAGCCGCGTGCGCGAGTCGTTTCAAGCGACAGTTCGCGGCGTAATGCGCGCATAAATGGGGGCGCGCGGCGCGGGTTTCAAGAGTGCGGATTTAACCAGATTCACCGCATGTTCAGGCGCCCCGCCGCGCCACCCCGTCCAGATAGCCGGAGAGGAACGCGGGCAAGCCCGGATCGGCGCAGTTCGCGATATTGAAGCGCATCCACGTGGTCGGCGACTGATGGGGCGAGAACAGGCTGCCCGGCGTGAGCAGGAAGCCCGCCTCGTGACCGGCGGCCGTGAGCGCGTCGGCGTCCACGCCGGTGTCGGTCCACAGGAACATGCCCGCGCCCGGCGCCGTGAACAGCTTGCAGCCGGTGCGCTCCAGCATGCGCGCGGCCTTGTCGCGCACGGTATCGAGCCGCGCGCGCAACCGTTCGACGTGGCGGCGATAGTGGCCTTCGGTCAGCACGCGGTACAGCACGCGCTCGTTGATCTCGGGGCTCGTCATGCCGACCAGCATTTTCTGGTCGGCCACGGCCTGGGTCACCTCCGGCGAGGCCGCGACGAAGCCCACGCGCAGATTCGGCGCGAGCGTCTTCGAAAAGCTGCCGAGATAGATCACGCGGCGCAACTGGTCGAGACTCGCGAGCCGCGTGGCCGGATAGCCCGCGGGGCAGAGGTCGCCGTAGACATCGTCCTCGACGACGATGAAGTCGTACTGTTCCGCGAGCCGCAGGATGCGGAACGCCTGGGCCGCCGTCAGCGAGGTGCCGGTGGGATTCTGCAGCACCGAATTGATGACGAGCATCTTCGGCCGCCAGGTTTCGATGAGCGCTTCGAGCGCGTCGAGGTCCGGGCCTTCGGGCGTGTACGGCATGCCGACCAACCGCGCGCCCTGCGAGGCGAAGCGGCCGAACATCTGGAACCACGCCGGGTCGCCGACCACGACGGTGTCGCCGGGCTGCACGTAGATGCGCGCGAGCAGGTCGATCGCCTGGGTGATGCCGGAGACCAGCACGATCTGCTCGGGCGTGGCGCCGATTTCGAGTTCGGCCATGCGCGTCTGCAATTGCTGGCGCAGCGGCAAAAAGCCTTGCGGCGAGCCGAAGCCGAGCAGTTGCGTGCCGCTCTGGCGGCCGAGCGAGCGCATCGCGCCCGCGAGCAATTCGCCGTCGAGCCAGCGTGCGGGCAGATAGCCGAGACCCGGCCCTTTTTCCGGATGCGTCGACTGGTGAAGCATGTTGCGCAGCAGCCAGACCACGTCGAGCGTGGGCGGCGCCGGCGGTTCGGCGGACGTCGGCGTCTCCGCGCCCGCGCGCCGTTCGAGCGGCGTGACGGAGGCCAGATTGCCGAGCCGCTCGCGCACGTAGAAACCCGATCCGCGCCGCGAATCCAGATAGCCCTGCGCGACGAGACGCTCGTACGCCTCGACCACGGTGAAGCGCGACACGCCTTTATCGAGCGCGAGCTTGCGGATCGACGGCATGCGCATGCCGGGCCGGAACACGCGTTCCTCGATGCGGCGGCGTCCCCACTGGACGAGCTGGTCGACGAGCGTGAGCGTGGCCGCGTCGTGCGGGGCCGGAATCTGGTCAAGCGGGACGGACGACATGGGATCTCCAACTGTACCGAGCACTATCGGAGCGATTGTACCGTTACTGTCCGCAGCCATACCGGTACATTTATTCACATGCGTACCGGTAAGGATCCGGCAACACGGGTACAGCGCCGTCCTGCTGTACTCAACCGTACCGAACCGTACTGCGCGCTGTTCCAGCTTTTCCCTGCGGCTGTCCTCGCCGCTGTATCTTTCCGTCCGCTCGACCGTCCTCACATGACCGCTACGCCGCTTCGTCTCGATCATCTCGTCGTTTCCGCCCGCACGCTGGAAGAAGGCACGCAATACGTGGCGGACACGCTCGGCGTCGCGCCCACGGGCGGCGGCGCGCATCCGCTGATGCGCACCCACAACCGCCTGCTCGGTCTGTGGGGCGGCGTCTATCTGGAAGTGATCGCGGTCGATCCGGCGGCGAACGCATCGGGGCAAAGTCAGGGCCAAGGCCGCGCGCGCCTGTTCGCGCTCGACGATCCGGCCGTGCAGGCGCGGCTCGACGCGGGCCCGTACCTTTCGCACTGGGTCGCGCGCGTGGAGCCGCCGCGCAGCCTCGCACGCTGGCGTGCGCAGTATCCGCAGCGCATCGCCGACCTCGTGCCGATGACGCGCGGCAACCTGAGCTGGCAACTGAGCGTGCCGCTCGACGGCGCGTTCCCCGCGTGGCAAGGCGCCGGCGACGGCGTGCTGCCCTCGCTCATTCAGTGGGATACGCCGCGCCATCCGTCGCAATCGCTCGACGAAAGCGGCATCGCGCTCACCTCGCTCACCGGCTATCACCCGCAGGCGGACACGATCCGCGCGCAACTGGACTGGCTCGGCGCTTCGGCGCTGATGACCGTCGAGCAAGCCGATTCCCCCGCGCTCGTCGCGCACTTCGAAACCCCGTCGGGACCGCGATCGCTCGGCGCGCCCGCACGCCGATCTGTCGAGCGCGAATCCGCATAATGAAAGCACGCGAAACCCAGGGCATGCTGCTCGGCCTCGTCGGCGTCATGATCTTCAGTCTGACGCTGCCGATGACGCGCATCGTCGTCACCGAATTCCATCCGCTGCTGAACGGTCTCGGCCGCGCGCTCGCCGCCGCCGTCCCCGCCGCCCTGCTGCTGTGGCTGCGCCGCGAAAAGCGGCCCAACCGGGCGCAGGTCAAGAGTCTCGCCGTGGTGTCGCTGGGCGTGATCGTCGCGTATCCGGTGTTTTCGGCATTGGCGATGAAGAGCGTGCCCGCTTCGCACGGCGCAATCGTCAACGGCCTGCAACCGCTCGCGGTGGCGATCTACGCCGCGTGGCTCTCACACGAGCGCCCCTCGAAGGCGTTCTGGTTCAGCGCGCTGATCGGCAGCGCGCTCGTCGTGGCGTTCGCGCTCCAGGCGGGCGGCGGCGCGCTGCACGCCGGCGACGCGTGGATGCTGGTCGCGGTCGGCATCGGCGCGCTCGGTTACGCCGAAGGCGCGCGCCTCGCGCGGCAACTGGGCGGCTGGCAGGTGATCTGCTGGGCCCTGGTGCTTTCGGCACCGTTTCTGGCGATTCCGGTGGGCTGGCTCGCGTGGGCGCACCACGTCGCGCATCCGGAACCGGTCGCGCTCAAGACCTGGCTCGCCTTCGGCTACGTCACGCTGTTCTCGCAGTTTCTCGGCTTCTTCGCGTGGTACGCAGGGCTGGCGATGGGCGGCACGGCGCGCGTCGGCCAGGTCCAGCTGCTGCAGATTTTCTTCACGATGGCGTTCTCGGCGCTCGTATTCGGCGAGCAGGTCGCGGCATCCGCGTGGCTCTACGCGGCGGCCGTGATCGCCACCGTCGTGCTCGGCCGCCGCGCCGCCATCCGCACCGCGCCCGTGCCCGCGCGCGCTTGAGCGCGTTTCACGTCATAATCCAAGGTTTTCGGCGGCGCAAAAGTCTGGCGCGCCGCCTCGAAAATCGCATCGTTCAGCACCCGTTCACCGAATTTGCCGAATCGAATTCGCCGACCCGAATTCCAGGAACCAACAAGGAGACCCCATGGACCAGAGCGATCTCAAAGCCGCCCCCGCGTGGCAACTGTCCGAGCGTGCAATCAAGCTGACCAGCTCGGCGATTCGCGAAATCCTCAAGGTCACCGAGCGCCCCGAAGTCATTTCGTTCGCCGGCGGTCTGCCCGCGCCGGCCAGCTTCCCGGCCGAGGAAATGCGCGCCGCCGCCGATCGCATCCTGCGCGACGATCCATCGGGCGCGCTCCAGTACAGCGCGACCGAAGGCTATATGCCGCTGCGCGAATGGGTCGCCGAGCGTCACTCGGTGGGCGGCGCGAAAGTGCGTCCGTCGCAGGTGCTGATCACCACGGGTTCGCAGCAGGCGCTCGACCTGATCGGCAAGGTGCTGGTCTCGCCGGACAGCCCGGTGCTGGTGGAAACGCCGACCTATCTCGGCGCGCTGCAGTCGTTTTCGCTCTACGAACCGCGCTACGTGCAGGTGCCGACCGACGAAAAGGGTCTTGTCATCGAAGGCCTGACGCCCGACGTGACGGCCGGCGCGCGCCTGCTCTACGCGATCCCGAACTTCCAGAATCCGACCGGCCGCCGTCTGCCGCTCGACCGCCGCCAGGCGCTCGCCGAATTCGCGAAGCGCGCGCCCTTCCCGGTCATCGAGGACGATCCCTACGGCGCGCTGCTCTACGCGGGCGAGCCGCTGCCGACGGTCCACTCGATGGCGCCCGAGCACATCGTGCATCTCGGTTCGTTCTCGAAGGTGCTGGCGCCGGGTCTGCGCGTGGGCTACATCATCGCGCCCGAGGATCTGCACTTCAAACTCGTGCAGGCCAAGCAGGCCACCGACCTGCACACGCCGAGCTTCACGCAGCGCATCGTCCACGAAGTCGTCAAGGATGGCTTCCTCGATACGCACATTCCGAAGGTGCGCGCGCTCTATCGCGACCAGTGCGAGGCGATGCTCGACTCGCTCGCGCGCAACATGCCCGAAGGCGTGAGCTGGAATCGCCCTGAAGGCGGCATGTTCATCTGGGTCACGCTGCCGCAACAGATCGACAGTATGAAGTTGCTCGAAGAAGCGGTCGCGCAGAATGTGGCCTTCGTGCCCGGCGCGCCGTTCTTCGCGAGCGAACCGCAGCGCAACAAGCTGCGTCTGTCGTTCGTGACCGTGCCGCCCGCGAAGATCGAAGAAGGCGTGGCGAAGCTGGCCGCGCTGATCCGCGCGCGCCTCTGAGGCGCACGCCCGAACCGCGACAAACCCCGTTCAACGTAAAAGGACTCCTGATCATGGCTGACATCAACGTCTACGACCGCCTCAAAGAACTCGGCATCGAACTGCCGACCGCCGGCGCACCCGCCGCGGCCTACGTGATGAGCGCGCAAAGCGGCAACACGGTGTACCTCTCGGGCCACATCGCGAAGAAGGACGGCAAGGTCTGGGCCGGCAAGCTCGGCGACTCGCTCTCGACCGAAGAAGGCAAGGCCGCCGCACGTTCGATCGCGATCGACCTGCTGGCGACGCTGCACGCGCACGTGGGCGACCTCAACAAGGTCAAGCGCATCGTCAAGCTGATGAGCCTCGTGAACTCGACGCTCGACTTCACGGAACAGCACATCGTGACGAACGGCGCCTCGGAACTGATCGCCGACGTGTTCGGCGAGAAGGGCAAGCACGCGCGCTCGGCATTCGGCGTCGCGCAGATTCCGCTCGGCGCGTGCGTCGAGATCGAACTGATCGCCGAAGTCGAGTAAGCGCCGCGTTGCGCGAGCCGTTTGCGCGAGCTTGCGCCTCGCGCGCCGGCTCGCCTCAGCGATACTCAACCGCGCCGCGAGGTGCGGTTTTTTTTCGCCGTACGTTTCCACCCGGATATTGCCGACCATGACACTTCGCAGCGTCCGCTTCAAACAGGTCGACGTCTTCACGTCGCGGCCCTTCAAGGGCAATCCGCTCGCCGTGGTGTTCGACGCCGACGCGCTCGACACCGCGCAGATGCAGGCCATCGCGCGCTGGACCAATCTCTCTGAAACCAGCTTCCTGCTCGCGCCCACCGACGCGCGCGCCGACTATCGCGTGCGCATCTTCACGACCCAGGGCGAGCTGCCCTTCGCGGGCCATCCGACGCTCGGCACCGCGCACGCGTTTCTCGACAGCGGCCGCACGCCGAAAACGCCGGGCCGCCTCGTGCAGGAATGCGCGGCGGGTCTCATCGATCTCGCCGATCGCGCCGATCGCACGCAGGACTCGCAGGAGGCGAAGGCCGAGCCCGCCTGGGCTTTCGCCGCGCCGCCCGCGAGCGTCACGCCGCTGCCTGAATCGCAGTACGACGCATTGCGCGCCGCGTTGCAGATCGCGCCGGACAGCACGGCCATCGACTTCTCCGCGCAACCGTGTGGCGTAAATAATGGCGCGCCGTGGCTCGTGGTGCGCTTCGCAAGCGCCGACGATGTGCTCGCGCTCGACGTCGACTACGGCGCGCTCGCGAGCGTCGCGTCCGGCGTGGGCGCACAGGGACTCGCGGCCTACGGCCCGCACGCGGCGGACGGCCCCGCGACCTTCGAGGTGCGCTGCCTGATGACCGGTCTGGGCAACGGCGAAGACCCTGTCACCGGCAGTGCCAATGCCGCGATCGCGTTGTTGCTCGCGCAGCAGCAGCGCCGCCCCGGCAGACGCTACACCGTGCGCCAGGGCACCGCGATGGGGCGTGACGGCCGCGTTTCCATCGACTACGACGACGCGGCGGGCAAGATGTGGGTGGGCGGCGCGTCGGTCACGGTGATCGACGGCACGATCGCGCTGCCCTGATCGCCCTGCCTTGATCGAGTGAAACGGAAGGAATCCGCCGGGGTGCAACGCCCCGGCATGCCTTTCGAATACTTACCCGGCCTGTGCACCAGGCATGCGCACTGCGCACGCGCGAGGCACGTCCACCAGGCATATGCGCCATGCGTGAACTATGCGCGACACATGATGGACTTAAGCATCGCGCGACCGACTGGCGTATACCCGAGGGGGTACCGCTTCCTTAATCATTCCCCAACCATTAAGATCCAGACATTGGACGCATTGCAGCGTCCGCTGGCCCATGCCCGCGCTTCCCGCGCCACTACCACAGCCGCTCCGCATAGATGCCGCCGATTCAACCGAGCGCCTTGTCGTCGTCCCGGCCGTCGCATCAGCGGCAGGCACCCTCGCGTTCGCCGCGCACACGATGAGCACGAACTGGCGTCCGTTCTCGCGCGAACCGGGCCTGCGTGGCACGACGGGACCGGCCTACACGCGTCCGCGTACGCTGCTCGCGATTCCGCTGCTCGGCGTGCTGGTGCTCATTCTGCTGTGGGCCGTCATCTTCACGCGTCTCTCGGTCGAGAAAGAAGCCACCATGCGCGAGGCCACCGCCTCCGCGGCCATCCTCTCGGCGGCGCTCGAACAGCACACCGTGAAGGCGATCCATCAGGTCGACCAGATCACGCGCTTCGTGAAGTACGAGTTCGAGAAAACGCCTGAGCGCTTCAATCTCGCGACCACGGTCGAGAAAGGCGTCGTGCAGAGCGACTCGCTCGTGCAGGTGTCGATCATCGACGAGCACGGCAAGCTGGTCGCCAACACCGCCGACCCGAATCCCAAGCCCATCGATCTCTCGGACCGCGAGCACTTCAAGGTGCACGAGCACGAGAACGACGATCAGCTCTTCATCAGCAAGCCGCTGCTCGGGCGCGTCTCCGGTCACTGGACCTTGCAGATGACGCGCCGCCTCAATCATCCGGACGGTTCGTTCGCGGGCGTGGTGGTGGTCTCCGAAGACCCGAGCTATTTCACCAGCGACTTCTACAACAACGCCGCGATCGGCCGCGAAGGCGTGATCGCCGTGATCTCCGACACCGGCGCCGTGCTCGCGCGCCGCACCGGCAGCGCCGAACGCGCGAACGGCACGTTCTCGGCGAGCGGCGTGTATCCGATAGCCGAGCACGTCTCGGGCACCTATGTCGATCCGATCGACCACGTGACGCGCATCGTCTCGTACCGCCATATCGACGGCTATCCGCTCGGCGTGCTGGTGGGCCTCTCGCAAGCCGAGGAGTTCGCCGACTACAACCACACGCGCGACGTCTATCTGATGATGGCGACGTTCATCTCGCTCGCCATGCTGTCGTTCTTCGCGGTGGCCACGGGTCTGATCGGCAAGCTGCTGGGCCGCGAGCGCGAGATGTCGCAACTCGTGCAGTACGACCTGCTGACCGGCCTGCCCAACCGCTACGCCACCTTGCAGCGGCTGCGCCACGAAGTCTCGCAGCCCGGCAACCTCGGGCGCCTCGCGATTCTCTTCATCGACCTCGACAACTTCAAGACGGTCAACGACACGCTCGGCCACAACGCCGGCGACATCGTGCTGCAAATGAGCGCGGCGCGTCTGGCCGACGCCGTCGGCGGCTCGGGCACGCTCGCGCGGATCGGCGGCGACGAGTTCGTCGTCATCATCAAGGGCGACGACATCGAGAAGCGCGCGAGCACGCTCGCCGAAACCACCAACGCCGCCTTCACGCATCCGTTCGACGTGCGCGGCAGCGCGTTCGTGCTGCATGCGAGCACGGGCATCGCGCTCTACGCGGTCGCGCACGAAAGCGAGATCGACCTGCTCAAGAAGGCCGACCTCGCGATGTACGCGGCCAAGGAAGCGGGCCGCAACTGCTTCCGCTTCTATTCGCCGCAGCTCGCGCATCGCGCCGACCATCTGATGAAGTGGGAGCAGCAACTGCGCGTGGCGCTCTCCGAAGGCCAGTTGTTCCTCGCCTATCAGCCGAAGATCGATCTGCGCCGCCGCTGCATCACGGGCTTCGAGGCGCTGGTGCGCTGGAACCATCCGCAATACGGTCTGATTCCCGCGAGCGAATTCATTCCGGTGGCCGAGTCGACGGGCCTGATCGTGCCGGTCGGCGACTTCGTCATTCGCACCGCGTGCGCGCAGCTCGCGCTGTGGCAGCAGCAGGGCTACGAAACGCTCTCGCTCGCCGTCAACATTTCGGCGGTGCAGTTCTGGCGCGGCGATCTCTACGAGACCATCTCGCACGCGATCGAAGAAACCGGCATCGCCGCGCACAAGCTCGAACTTGAAATCACCGAGACGGCGATGATGGAATATCCGGAACTCGTCTCCGAGAAGATCTTCGCGCTCAAGCGCCTTGGCGTGCGCGTCGCGCTCGACGACTTCGGCACGGGCTATTCGTCGCTCTCGTATCTGAACCGTTTCGCCGTGGACACGCTCAAGGTCGACCGCTCGTTCGTGCAGGCGATTCCCGCCGACCGCAGCGTTTGCGTGATGGTGTCGGCCATCGTCAATCTCGCGCGCTCGCTGGGGCTCACCGTGGTCGTCGAAGGCACGGAAACCGAGGAGCAGATCGCGTGGCTCGCCGCGCTCGGTCCGATCGAGGCGCAAGGCTTCCTGTTCTCGCGGCCCGTGCCCGTGGAAGGCGTGCCGGCGCTGATCGAGCGCTTCGGCGTATGCGGCGCGGCGCAGCCGGGTTCCGGCGCGAGCGAGCAGCGCACCGAGCGCGTGAGCGACGCTTCGCAGCCGCGTTGATGAGAAGTTGATCGAGCGCTGAGCGAACGTCGAGCGAACGTCGAGCGTGAATTAGCGCTTCGACGCCCAAACAAAAAAGGCGCACCCCGATGGGTGCGCCTTTTGTCTTTCGACCCGGGCGTCAGCCTGCGTCAGCGCGCACGCTTCGCGCCAAAACCACCGAAGAACGCCCGCGCATTGTCTTCGAGACTTTCGAGGTGGTAACCGCCTTCCTGCACGATCACCGAAGGCAGACCGAGCGCGCCGATCGCTTCGCCGAGCTTGCCGAAGCCCTCGGTGCTCACGGCCACCTTCGACTGCGGATCGTCCTTGTAGATGTCGAAGCCGAGCGCGAGCACCAGCGCGTCGGGCTGGAACCGGCGCAGCACGCGCAACGCCGACTCGACGCGCTCGAAGAACACATCCTCGCTCGCGCCATGCGGCATCGGCAGATTGACGTTGTAGCCCTCGCCCTCGCCCGCGCCGCGCTCGTCTTCGTAGCCCGCGACCACCGGATAGAAGTTGGTCGGATCGCCGTGGATCGAGATGTAGAGCACGTCGTCGCGGCCATAGAAGATTTCCTGCACGCCCTGGCCGTGGTGCATGTCGGTGTCGAGAATCGCCACGCGCTTGAAGCGGCTCTTGAGCGACTGCGCCGCGATCGCCGCGTTGTTCAGGTAGCAGAAGCCGCCCGCCGCGTCCGCACGCGCGTGATGGCCGGGCGGACGACACAGCGCGTACGACGCGCCCGCGCCTTCGTTGACGGTTGCCGCCGCGGCCAGCGCGCTCTGCGCCGACCAGTACGCCGCGCGCCACGTGTTCGCGCCGACCGGGCAACTGCCGTCGGCGAGATAACGCGCCGCCTGCGCGAGCACGCCGCGCAGCGGATTCGGATCGCGCACGTAGATGTTCGACATCACTTCGTCGCCCCAATCGTCGGGCATGCGCTTCCATTCGGCGTGCGCTTCTTCGAGGAAGCGCAGATAGTTCATGTCGTGCACGGCCGCGATCGGCGCGGTGCCGAAATCGTCGGGCTCGCTCACGCTGAAGCCGAGCGAATGCGCGGCGGCCACGAGACGCGCGGCGCGCTCGGGCACTTCCTGCGGCTCGCGCATCTGGCCGCGCGACAGATAGGTACGCGGATGGTGCAGCAACTGTTCGGGGTGAAACCAGGTCTTCATCGTTCGTTCTCCGTCATGCGTCGGCTTCTGCGTTCACCGCCTGCGATACGCGCGCACCGGCGCGCGCGGCCACGGCGTTGAGCAATACGTTGGTGCCCGCGGTCACGTCCTCGGGCAGCGCGTCTTCGGCTTCGTTGTGCGAGAGGCCGTCCACGCAGGGGATGAACACCATCGCGGTCGGGCAATAGCGCGCGAGGTGGATAGCGTCGTGCCCCGCGCCGCTCACGATGCATTCGTTAGGATAGCCAAGCGCTTCGACGGCCTCGGCGACGAGACCCACGCACGCGGCGTCGAACGGCGTCGCCGGGCTGGTCCAGCAATGCTGGATCTGCGCACCGAGACCGCGCCCCGCCGCCACCGACGCACAGACGGCGCGCAGATCGCGCTCCATCGCGTCGATCTGCGCATCGTCGGGATGACGCAGATCGACGGTGAACGTGAGGTTCGCGGCAATTGTATTGCGCGACGAATTGGCGACCTGGATCTGGCCGATCGTCACCAGACCGAGCGGCGCGTAGCGCGCCATCACACGCTCGATTTCCAGCGCCATCTGCGCCGCGCCGAAGAAGGCGTCCTTGCGATAGCGCATCGGCGTCGTGCCCGCGTGCGCGGCCACGCCCGTCACCGTCACGTCGAACCAGCGAATCGCCTGGCCGCCCGTCACCACGCCGATGGTGGTGCCGTTCGCTTCGAGAATCGGGCCTTGTTCGATGTGCGCCTCGAAGTAGCTGTCGACCGCCACGCCCTGCACGGGATGCGTGCCGCGCGCGCCGCACGCGTCGAGCGCCGCGCCGAGCGTCACGCCGTCGGCGTCGGTGCGCGCGAGCGCGTCGTCGAGCGTCATCGCGCCGGCGAACACCGCCGAGCCGAGCATCGCGGGCGTGAAGCGCGCGCCTTCCTCGTTGGTCCACGAGCAGATCTCGATCGGCTTCTCCGTGACGGCGTCGGCGTCGTTGAGCGCGCGCACCACTTCGAGCGCGGCCAGCACGCCATACACGCCGTCGAAGCGGCCGCCTTCGGGCTGCGTGTCGAGGTGGCTGCCCATCATCACGGGCGCGGCGTTCGCGTCGGTGCCGGCGCGGCGCGCGAACAGGTTGCCGACTTCGTCGGTCCACACGCTCATGCCGGCTTCGCGGCACCACGTCGCGAACAGCTCGCGGCCGCGGCGGTCTTCTTCGGTGAGCGCGAGACGGCGCACGCCGCCGCCCGCCGTCGCACCGATCTTCGCCATCTCCGTGAGACTCGCCCACAGACGCGGGCCGTCGATATGCAGAAGTGCTTTCATCGATTCAATTCCTGGTTTGTTGCCTGATTCTTTGCGTGACTCTTTGCTTCACAAGGCGAATTACAGGCGCGTCAATGCGAACCCACGGCCTTGGCGGCGGACTCGTCGTGCGCGTGCTGGCTGCGGCGCGCATCGAGCCCGACGATGCAGAACAACGAGATGCCTGCGAGGCAGGTGTAGAACACCGCCAGCGGCCACCACTGGCCCGTGTAGCGATGCGCGAGCCAGGTGCCGACGAGCGGCGTGAGACCGCCCGCGATCGCGCCGCACACCTGGTACGAGAGCGAGATCGCCGAGTAGCGCACGCGCGTCGGGAACACGCCCGAGACGAAGCCCGCGATCACCGAATAGAAGCTCGCCATGCAGACCACCGCGATGGCGATGCCGATCACCATCGGCACGACCTGGCCCGTTTGCACGAGCATGAACATCGGGTACGGCGAGACCATCGCCGCGACCGCCGCGCACTTGAGGAAGCGCGCGCCGCCCATGCGTTCGGCGAGCCACGCGGCGAGCGGCTGCGAAAGGAACTGGATGAACGCGACGATGAACAGGCAGTCGAGAATCAGCGAACGCGTGATGCCGACGTACTGCGTCGTGTACGCGATCATGAAGGTGTTCGTGAAGTACACGCCCGCGATGCCGATCGTGTTCGCGCCGATACACAGCAGCACGAGGCCCCACGCCGACTTGAACACCTCCGCGACCGGCAGCTTCACGGTGCGGCGCTGATCCTTGAGCTTCTCGAATTCCGGCGATTCGTTCACGCCCAGACGGATCATGATGCCGACCACGAGCAGCACGGCCGAGACGAGGAACGGCAGACGCCAGCCCCACGAGAGGAAATCGGCCTTGTCGAGCGACGTGACCGAGCGGAACGCGAGCAGCGACAGAATCAAACCCGCCGGCGAGCCGAGCTGCGCAAACGAGGCGAAGAAGGTGCGACGGCCTTCGGGCGCATGTTCGCCCGCCATCAGCACCGCGCCGCCCCACTCGCCGCCCACGGCGATGCCCTGCACCACGCGCAGCAGCACGAGCAGCACGGGCGCGAGCGCGCCGACCTTCGCGTACGACGGCAGCAGGCCGACGCAGACGGTCGCCACGCCCATCATCATCAGCGTGGTCATGAGCGCTTTCTTGCGGCCGATGCGGTCACCGAGATGCCCGAAGATCAGGCCGCCGAGCGGACGCGCGAAGAAGCCCACGGCGAAGGTGGCGAACGAAGCCATCGTGCTCACGAAGCGGTCTTCGGACGGGAAATACAGTTCGCCGAACACGAGCGCGGCGGCCGTGGCGTAGATGTAGAAGTCGTACCACTCGATCATGGTGCCGATGAACGCCGCGGCGGCGGCGCGCACCGGTTGCCGGGCGGGGGTTTGCGGGGTGGTCATCTGGTCAGTCTCCTCAGGCGCGAATCGTCTTGCGCGGGTGTTGCACGGGTGTTGCGTGATGTTTTGTCCGGCGTTGTCCGGCGTTCTGCGTCGCATCGAAGCCGACGGCAGGCAACGCGCACGCAAGCTTTATCGCTGGCCACAAATCATTAGTCAAATTTCGCGTTATTATTCAGCGCATAATTCTGGCTTATACCTACGGCGGAATGCCCCGCCGCGCCGCCTTTCGGAGACGCCCATGCGCGCCGACACCACCCGTTTTCTGAACGACCGCCTCGACTGGAATCTGCTGCGCACCTACCTCGCGATCATGCAGGAGCGCAGCCTGAGCCGCGCCGCCGCGCGCCTCTACGTCACGCAGCCCGCCGTGAGCCAGGCGCTCAAGCGCCTCGAAGACGCGCTCGGCCGCAAGCTCATCGAGCGGCGCGGCGCGCAGTTCGTGCCCACCCAGGCGGGCGAAGAGGTGTATCGGATCGCGAGCGACATCTACGGCAACATCTCGCGGCTCGAAACCGAACTCGACGAGCGCACCGCCGACATCACCGGCTCGATCCGTCTGCTCACGGTGAGCCGCATCGAGTCGCGCGTCTACGACGAATTCCTCGCGGAATTCCACGTCGCGTATCCGCGTATCGATCTCCAGATCGAGGTGATGCGCTCGTCGGACATCATTTCGTCGGTGCTGCAAAAGACCGCGACCGCGGGCCTGAGCCTGTGCCGCACGCCCGTCGACAAACTGGAAATGCGCTGCTTCCTGCGCCAGCGCTATGCGATCTTTTGCGGCCGCCATCACCGGCTGTTCGGCCTCTCGCAACTGACGATGGAGGATCTGCTCGCGGAGAATTTCGTGTCGTTCACGAGCGACCAGATCGGCGACAGCCTCTCGCCGCTCACGGTGTTTCGCGATCAGCGCGGCTTTACGGGGCGGATCGTGGCGTCGTCGCCGAGTCTGGACGAAGTGCGGCGGCTGATCTTCGCGGGCTACGGCATCGGCTGCCTGCCCGAGCACGCGGTGAAGGACGATCTGGCGCGGCAGCGCTTATGGCAACTGCCGCCGGAGGAAGGTCTTGCGGACGTCGATATCCACTTGCTGTGGCATCGCGACCGCAAGATGAATGCGGCCGAAGAAGCGTTCTTCGGCGCGATGGAGCGCTGCATGCAGCGTTACGCACTCGCGGAGCGTCTTTGAGTCGCGTTGAAGCGGCAACTCACGACGCGCCGCGAATTGACGACAAAGCGCGCTAAAGCGAAAAAATCAGAACCCGCGCGCCAGCGCCGCCACGCCGATCGTCACGACGCCGAGCACGAGATTGATGAACACGAGGCGGCGCATCGAACCCACGGCGCGCGCGCCGTCGGGCCACTTCTGCGCCTGCACGGCGCGGCGGATGCGCGGAAACACCGCGAAGCGCACGTGACCGAAGATCAGCATCATGATGACGCCCAGACCCGCCATCGCGTGCAGTTGCCACGTGGCGTGACCGCCGCCGAATTGCATCAGCAGGAAACCGCCCGTCAGCAGAATCACGATGATGGAGATGCCGACCCAGTTGAAGAAGCGGCTGAACACCGATTCGATCAGCGGCAGGCGCAACTGCGGCGAAAGATCTTCCAGCGCCGGGCGCAGACAGAAGTGCGCGAACACCATGCCGCCGACCCACACGGCCACGCTCAAGAGATGCAAAAACAGCGCGACTTCGATCGCGTGACCCATGCTTGAAATTCCTCGTGCTTGAAAAAGATTCCGGTACGAACCGCCGCGGCATTATTCCATGCCCGTCGACCGTTCGTACCGGAGGTGCGCCGCCGTGTGCGACGCTGACTGCCGAGCCAATCAGCCCGGCAGCACCGGACGCATGCCCGTGATGACCTTGAGCTTCGAGTCCGGCGCGCGGCCCTTGCGCGCACGCTTGCCGATCTGCGGCGCAAGCACCGCGCCCGCCATCAGGTCCTCGCCCGGCTTCTGCGCGCGACCCGTGCCCACGAGCACCACGCCCGCCGCCGAGATCGCCAGCGCCTGCGTCAGCGTTTCCTTGTCGTCGAGCTGCATCAGCGTGACGCCGCGGCCGCCGCCCGACAGCGTCTTCATCTCGTCGAGGCCGAACACCAGCAGGCGTCCGCCCGACGACAGACACGCGACCTGGATCGCGCCCGGCAGCATCGGCATCGGCGCGAGCGGCGTGCAGCCTTCGTCGATCGTCATGAAGGCCTTGCCCGCCTTCACGCGGCTGACCATGTCGCCGATCTTCGCGATAAAGCCGAAGCCGTTGCTCGACGCGAGCAGCAGCGGCTGGTCGGCGCTCGCCGCGAAGTAATGCAGCAGATGCGTGCCCGCTTCCAGCTCGATCAGCGACGTGACCGGCACGCCGTCACCGCGGCCGCCCGGCAGTTGCGCGACCGACACCGAATAGACGCGGCCCTTGCTGCCCCACGCGATCAGCACGTCGGGCGTGCGGCACTGGAACGCCGCGTAGAGGCCGTCGCCGGCCTTGAACGTGAAGCTCTGGCTGTCGAGGCCGTGGCCCTTGAGCGCACGCACCCAGCCCTTCTGCGACACCACGACCGTGACCGGCTCGTCGACGACACGCGCTTCGAAGGTCGCGCGCTTTTCCTGCTGGATCAGCGTGCGGCGGTCGTCGCCGTATTGCTTCGCGTCGGCTTCGATTTCCTTCACGATGAGCCGCTTCATCGACGACTCGTTCGCGAGCAGTTCTTCGAGCTTGGCCTTCTCGTCGCGCAGTTCCGCGAGTTCCTTCTCGATCTTGATCTTCTCCAGCCGCGCCAACTGACGCAGACGGATTTCAAGAATGTCCTCGGCCTGGCGCTCGGACAGACCGAACGCGCTCATCAGCGCGGCCTTCGGCTCGTCCGACTCGCGGATGATGCGGATGACTTCGTCGATGTTGAGGAAGACGATCATCCGCCCTTCGAGGATGTGGATGCGGTCGTCGACCTTGGTCAGGCGATGCTGCGTGCGGCGCGTGACCGTGGCGAAACGGAAGCCGATCCACTCGCCGATGATCTCGCTGATGCCCTTCTGACGCGGACGTCCGTCGGCGCCGATCATCACCAGATTGAGCGAGGCGTTCGATTCGAGACTCGTGTTCGCGAGCAGCGAATTGACGAACTCGGCCTGATCGATCTTGCTGGTCTTCGGCTCGAACACGAGACGCACGGGCGCGTCCTTGCCCGACTCGTCGCGCACGGCGTCGAGCAGGCCGAGCATGGTCTGCTTGTTCTGCAACTGCTCGGGCGTGAGCGTCTTCTTGCCGAGCTTGAGCTTCGGGTTGGTCAGCTCCTCGATTTCCTCGAGCACCTTCTGGCCGGACGTATTCGGCGGCAGTTCGGTGACGACCAGTTGCCACTGGCCGCGCGCGAGGTCTTCGATCTTCCAGCGCGCGCGCACCTTCAGGCTGCCGCGGCCCGATTCGTAGGCCGCCGCGATTTCCGCTTCGCTCGAAATGATCTGGCCGCCGCCCGGGAAGTCGGGGCCCGGCACCTTCTCCATGATCTCCGCGTGCGTGAGCTTCGGATTGCGGATCATGGCGACGGCCGCCGCCGCGACTTCGCGCAGGTTGTGCGACGGGATTTCCGTGGCGAGACCGACCGCGATGCCCGACGCGCCGTTGAGCAGCAGCATCGGCAGACGCGCGGGCAGCGTCTTCGGTTCCTGGAACGAGCCGTCGTAGTTCGGCATGAAATCGACGGTGCCCATGTCGATTTCGTCGAGCAGCAGCTTCGCGATGGGCGTGAGGCGCGCTTCGGTGTAACGCATGGCCGCCGCGCCGTCGCCGTCGCGCGAGCCGAAATTGCCCTGACCGTCGATGAGCGGATAGCGCATCGAGAAGTCCTGGGCGAGACGCACGAGCGCGTCGTACGCCGACTGGTCGCCGTGCGGGTGGTACTTGCCGAGCACGTCGCCGACCACGCGCGCCGACTTCACGGGCTTGGCGTTGTCGCCGAGGCCCATTTCGTTCATCGCGAACAGGATGCGGCGCTGCACCGGCTTCTGGCCGTCGCAGACGTCGGGCAGCGCGCGGCCCTTGACCACGCTCACGGCGTAGTCGAGATACGCGCGCTCCGCGTAGTGGCCGAGCGTGAGCGAGTCGCCGCCTTCCGCGGCGCCATTCACTTCAGCAAAAAGATCGTCCATGTTTCAATCAGTCCGTAATCGTGTGCGGGCGGGTGAACGGGAGGCGGTCAGATGTCCGCTTCGACTTCGTTGCCCTTTTCTTCGAGCCACGAGCGGCGCGAGGCCGCTTCGCCCTTGCCCATCAGCATGGTCATGCGCGCGACGGTCGACTCGTAGTCGAGGTCGCCGAGCAGGATGGGCGAGAGGCGGCGCGTGTCGGGATTCATCGTCGTGTCCCAGAGCTGTTCGGCGCTCATTTCGCCGAGGCCCTTGAAGCGGCTGATGCTCCATTGCGTCTCGCGCACGCCGTCCTTGCGCAGCTTGTCGAGAATCGCTTCGAGTTCGCCTTCGTCGAGCGCGTAGAGCTTCTGCGCGGGCTTCTTGCCGCGCGCGGGCGCATCGACGCGGAACAGCGGCGGACGCGCCACGTACACGTGGCCGCGCTCGATCAGCTGCGGGAAATGCTTGAAGAACAGCGTGAGCAGCAACACCTGGATGTGCGAGCCGTCGACGTCCGCATCAGAAAGAATGCAGATCTTGCCGTAACGCAGATTCGAGAGATCGACGGTCTCGTCGGGGCTGTGCGGATCGACGCCGATCGCCACCGAAATGTCGTGCACTTCGTTGTTGGCGAACAGGCGGTCGCGCTCGGTTTCCCAGGTGTTGAGCACCTTGCCGCGCAGCGGCAGGATGGCCTGGTACTCCTTGTCGCGGCCCATCTTCGCCGAACCGCCCGCCGAGTCGCCCTCGACGAGGAACAGCTCGTTGCGCGCGATGTCGGTCGCTTCGCAGTCGGTCAGCTTGCCGGGCAGCACGGCCACGCCCGAGCTCTTGCGCTTCTCGACCTTCTGGCCCGCGCGCGTGCGCGCCTGCGCCTGCTTGATGACGAGATCGGCGAGCTTCTTGCCGTGCTCGACGTGCTGGTTGAGCCACAGTTCGAGCGCCGGACGCGAGAACGACGAGACGAGCTTGACGGCGTCGCGGCTGTTCAGGCGTTCCTTGATCTGCCCCTGGAACTGCGGATCGAGCACCTTCGCCGAGAGCACGAACGAGACGCGCGCGAACACGTCTTCGGGCAGCAACTTCACGCCCTTCGGCTGCAGATTGTGCAGTTCGACGAAGCTCTTGACCGCCTGGAACAGGCCGTCGCGCAGGCCGCTTTCGTGCGTGCCGCCCGCGGGCGTGGGAATCAGGTTGACGTACGACTCGCGCGTGAGCGCGCCTTCCTCGCTCCAGGCCACGACCCACGCGGCGCCCTCGCCTTCGGCGAAGGTGTCGTCGGTCGTGCGGGCGTCGGCGTAGCGCTCGCCTTCGAACAGCGGGATCAGCAGATCGGCGCCGCCCATGCCTTCGAGCAGGTAGCCGCGCAGGCCGTCTTCGTACTTCCAGCTCTGGCGCTCGCCGGTCTTCTCGACGACGAGCGTCACTTCGACGCCCGGCAGCAGCACGGCCTTCGAACGCAGCAGACGCTGCAATTCGCCGAGCGGCAGATTGGGCGAGTCGAAATACTTGGGATCGGCCCACGCGGTCACGCGCGTGCCGGTTTTCTTTTCGTCGCGCGCGGCGTTGCGCGAAATCAGCGGCTTGGTGACGTCGCCGTTCGAGAAGCCGATTTCGGCGACCTTGCCGTCGCGCCAGACGGTCACGTCGAGGCGCGTGGAGAGCGCGTTGGTGACCGACACGCCGACGCCGTGCAGGCCGCCCGAGAACGTGTAGGCGCCGCCGGCGGCCTTGTCGAACTTGCCGCCCGCGTGCAGGCGCGTGAACACGATCTCGACGACCGGCACCTTTTCTTCGGGATGCAGGCCGAACGGAATGCCGCGGCCGTCGTCCTCGACCGACACGGAATGGTCGGCGTGCAGCGTCACCGTGATGCGCTTGCCGTAGCCGCCAAGCGCCTCGTCCGAGGCGTTGTCGATGACTTCCTGGATGATGTGCAGCGGATTCTCGGTGCGCGTGTACATGCCCGGCCGCTGCCGGACGGGCTCGAGGCCCTTGAGCACCTTGATCGACGCTTCGCTATAGCCAGTGTTTCCAGCGTTGGACTTCTTCGTTGACATGGTGATCCACAGGGGTTGTCCGCGCTTGTCCACAGATTCTGTGGACATCTGCGTGGAAAACGCGTTGAGCGTTCAAAAAAATCGAAACGAAACAAGGGCGTGGTCGGGCTGCTCGCCTGGCTCGCAGGCGCGGCGCGCGTGCCCGCTCCACCGTATTCGCGAGGTATTGTACTGATTTGGGACCGCGCGGCAATTTGCGAAGGGGTCGGCCGTTCGGCCGAGGGGCGGCGCGAGACGCGCTTCGCGTAGAATGAGCCGCTTGCGGCAAGGGGTTTGGGCGCCGGTTTGGGTGCCGGTTTGGGCACCTCGTCCGGCGCCGGATCGGGGTGGACTGTTCGTTGCAACCTTTGCTGGGAATGGGGTGATGCGCGGGGGAATGCACGATCCATCGCAAATCGTCGCAGCACTTTCACCCCCATAAAAAAAGCGGCCCGCAGGCCGCTTCTCTCACATCACATCACTTGCGCTTCGCTTCCAGTTCTTCCCAGCGCTCCAGCGCGAGCAGCAATTCCTCGTCGATCGCCGCATAACGCTCGCTCAACCGCGTGCCTTCCTGCGCGTCCTTCGCGAAGATCGAGCCTTCCTCGATGGTCGCGCCGATGGTCTTCTGCTCCGTTTCCAGCGCCTCGATGCGCTTGGGCAGTTCCTCCAGCTCGCGTTGCTCCTTGAACGACAGCTTCACGCTGCGCTGCGCGTTGCGGCCCGTCGCGCTGTCTTTCGGCGCGGCGGCGGCCGGCGCGGCTTCCTTCGGCGCGCGGGCTTCGGCCATTTCCTGCGAGCGCGCGCTCTGCGTCTGCCAGTCGCTGAAGCCGCCCACGTATTCGCGCCACTTGCCCTCGCCTTCCGAGGCGATCACCGACGTCGCCACGTTGTCGAGGAACGCGCGGTCGTGGCTCACGAGCAGCACGGTGCCGTCGTAGTCCGCGAGCAGTTCTTCGAGCAGTTCGAGCGTGGGAATGTCGAGGTCGTTGGTCGGTTCGTCGAGCACCAGCACGTTCGCCGGACGCGCGAACAGACGCGCCAGCAGCAGCCGGTTGCGCTCGCCGCCCGAGAGCGACTTCACGGGCGAACGCGCGCGCTCCGGCGCGAACAGGAAGTCGCCCAGATAGCTCATCACGTGCTTCTTCGCGCCGTTGATCTCGACCCAGTCGCTGCCCGGGCTGATGGTGTCGGCGAGACTCTTTTCGAGGTCGAGCTGCGCGCGCATCTGGTCGAAGTACGCCACCTGCAGGTTCGTGCCGACGCGCACCGTGCCCTCGTCGGGCTTCAGTTCGCCGAGAATCATCTTGAGCAGCGTGGTCTTGCCCGCGCCGTTCGGGCCGACGAAGCCGATCTTGTCGCCGCGCATGACCGTGGCCGAGAACGTATCGACGATGGTCCGTCCGCCGTAGCGCTTGGTCACGTCGGTCAGTTCGGCGACGATCTTGCCCGACTTGTCGCCCTGCGCGACGTCGAGCTTGACGTTGCCCTGCACGTTGCGGCGTTCGCTACGCTCGCTGCGCATCTGCACGAGCCGCGCGATGCGCCCGACGCTACGCGTGCGGCGCGCTTCCACGCCCTTGCGGATCCACACTTCTTCCTGTGCGAGCAGTTTGTCGAACTTGTCGTTTTCGACGCGCTCCACTTCGAGCTGCTGCGCTTTGCGCTCCTGATACTGCGTGAAGTTGCCCGGATACGAGAGCAGCTTGCCGCGATCGAGTTCGACGATGCGCGTGGCCACGCGGTCGAGGAACGCGCGATCGTGGGTGATGAACAGCAGGCTCGAACGCTGCGACACGAGCAGGTCTTCGAGCCAGCGGATGCCGTCGAAATCGAGGTGGTTGGTCGGTTCGTCGAGCAGCAGCACGTCGGGCTGCACGACCAGCGCGCGCGCCAGCGCCACGCGCTTTTGCATGCCGCCCGAGAGCGCGCCGACGCGCGCATCGCCGTCGAGGCCGATCTGCGCGAGCGTGGTCGCGACGCGCGTGCGCCAGTTCCAGGCGTCGGCGGCGTCGAGCGACGATTGCAGCACGTTCATGCGCGCGAGCAGCGCATCGTGTTCCACGCCTTCGGGCGTGTCGGCGAGCTTGTGCGCGACCGCGTCGTATTCGTCGAGCAGCGCGCGCGCCGTAGCGAGACCCGAGGCGACCGTGTCGAACACCGTGGCCTCGACATCGAAATCGGGCTCCTGCGGCACGTAGACGGTCGAGAGATTCTGTTGGCGCGTGACGAGCCCGTCGTCGGGCTTCGCGAGATCGGCGACGATCGTGAGCAGCGACGACTTGCCCGCGCCGTTACGGCCGATCAGGCCGACGCGTTCGCCGGCTTCGAGCGAAAAGTCCGCGTGATCGAGCAGCGCGACGTGGCCGAACGCGAGTTGCGCGCCGGTGATGGTGTAAAGCGACATGGATGGGACCGTGGCCTGCGTTGGAGAGCAAGCGCGTATTGTACCGGGGCGCGCGGGCGGGACCTGGGCCGATCGGGGCGAACCCGGCCTGAACGCACCGCGCGCCGCGCGCCGTCACACGGCTGCGCCGCTTACTTCACGTGCACCGTGATGGTCTGGCTCCAAGCCGGGCCGTAGGACTGGTGCGCGCCGTTGGCGAATTGCGCCGTGAGCGTGTGGTCGCCGGGCGGCAGCGTCACGTCGGCTTCGGTCTGGCCTTTGCCGTAGTGGATCGATTTTTCGTTGACGGGCACGACTTCGCCCTGCGGCAGCGCCTTGCCGTCGATCAGCAGATGATGGTGGCCCGTGTTCGGCGTGGTCGTGCCGGCGGGCGCGACCGTCATGCCGTCGACGCCGAATTTCACGTGCACGGGGTTGCTGACCGTCGCGCCGTCTTTCGGCTCGACGAAGTAGACGCCCTCGGCGCGCGCCACGCCGCTTGCCGCGAACAAGGTTGCGAAGGCGCTCAACGTCGCGCCGGCGAGCCAGATTTTGCGAGTCATCGTGATGCTCCTGAGAATGATGTCGATGCTGTCGGTTGTAGGTGATTGGCGGGCGATCTGCCCGGCGCGTTCCCCGCGGCGGTTTGTGATCCTGCTTGCGACCCTGCTTGCGATCCTTGGTTCGTTTGCGCCCCAGCTTACACCGCGTCCGTGACTGCGCGCCGTCAAACTGCGACATGTTGGCCCAGGCCGCTTTCGGCGCCTTCTCCGTTTTCCGGTAACATCGCGGGTCGCCCATCGCCCCGCCAAATGGGGGCAAATGACGGGCATCGGCATCGAATTGAACGAAAGGTATGTTGTGAGCGAAGTGATCGAATACAAAAGCTGGGTCTGTCTGATCTGCGGATGGATCTATAACGAAGAAGAAGGGTTGCCCGACGAAGGCATCGCCGCCGGCACGCGCTTCGCGGATATCCCCGAAGACTGGCGCTGCCCGCTGTGCGACGTGGGCAAGGCCGAATTCGCCGTCGTCGAGTTCTGATCGGCGCGCGCGGGCTTGCTGAACGGGTCCGCTGAACCGAGCCACTGACGCATCGGCGGGTGGTTTCCAGCCGGAATGTGTTTGCTATACTCTTGCGCCTGCGTCGCACGTGGCGCGCAGCCCGGCCGCGGTTCGATCCGCGTGCAGTCCGGGCCGCCCCAGAACAGTGCGACGCGTGCGACGGCTCCGCGCCATGACGGGTGACTTGGGAAACATGGCGGCTTGGCGGAGCCCGGCGCATGCGCCTCGCAGCGGACCTGACCGCTCCCTGTAGTTCAATGGATAGAACAAGTGCCTCCTAAGCGCTAGATGCAGGTTCGATTCCTGCCAGGGGGACCAGCCCACACGCGAGACCGCTCGCCTCGTTGCATCGTTTCCGGCGGCACGCGTCCTGCGCCGGTTCGGATTCGATTCCAGCCCCGACTCCCGCGTCAGCCTCATCCGCCGCTCCAGGCGTTTCCCTTTTCGTCGTGCCGGCCAGGCATTGCCAATGCATTACGCTTGCGCGAGCGCCCGCCCTTCATCGCATCCAATTTTTTCAGGCAGATTCACCATGGACATCCACAAGCAAGTCGCCGCTCTCACCCATTCGGAACTGCAGACGGCCGGCGCGAGCCAGGCCACCGCGATCGCCGTGAGCGTGCTGCTGCGCCATCTGAGCTCGCCCGAACTCGTGAAGCTGTTGAACTCGGCGTTCGAAAACCATCAGGCCGTGATGCTGCAAACGCCGTGGCCCGAGCAGATGCTCGCGTCGTTCGAAGCGACGCGCCGTTTCCTCGAAGGCGCGGCGCAAGGCCCGGCGCCGGTCGAACCGGAAACGCCGGATTCGCCGGATTCGCCGGAAGCCGCGGATTCGTCCGAGGAGTAAGCGCGACGGGCCGCGCGCGTCGTCTGACAGTGGTTTGTCAATTGTTAACGTTCACGCGGAGCGGCATCGCCTACCATGGTCTCCAACAAAAGAAGGAGACCATCGTCATGACTTCGCCCTACGTATTCGCCTTGATTGCCGCGCTCGCCGCCATGGTCGCGTCGTCGCTGGCCATGTTGCTGATCGGCTGAGCGGCCGACGCACATCAGGGTAAATACGGGGGTCTGCGACCCTCAAGTTAGGGTCGGAACTGTCGTAATCTTCGTACATGGACACGACACGTCCCCTCCCGGCCGGCCACCTGATGTCGAATCTCATCGACCAGGACATTGCGCATATTCGGCGCGTCATGCCGCTTTCGCTCTCGGGCGATTTCGGCGGCCCCATCCTCCCCGTCATGTACTGGCGCTCGCGTCTGCATCGGCTGCTCGATACCGGGCACGTCAACAAAGGCCAGCTCGCCAAGATCGACAGTCTGCTGATCCAGCTCGATCTCTACGAACTGAACGCCGAGACATCCGCTGCCGCAACCGCCAGGCAAATCATCGGACAAGCCGCGCGCCACTGATCGGCGCCGTTCTGCCGCGTTTCGACGCTTTTCACGCCTTTTCACCGCACCTTGCCGTTTCTCGCCGCCGCTTCGCGGTCGAGGCGCGCGCACGTCTGTCTGATCGTGCCCGGAAATCCTGGTGCCGCGGGTCGACCATCGGTCATAATGTCCGCCAAAATACCCAGAGAGGACTTCGTGCACCCGGCCCAACCGCGAGACCTGCTTGCGCAGGCACGTCAGCGCTTCACGCAGCAGCAGATCGCCGCCCACGTCGGCAAGGACGTCAAGACCGTGCGCCGGTGGGAAAAAGGCGAAACGCCTTGCCCCGCCATGCTCGAAGCCGCGTTGCGCGAATTGCTGCGCAGCGCCGAACCCGTTCAGGGCGCCGCGTCGGGCGCCGGCGCCGCGCCGGCGCGCTTTCGTTTCGTCGATCTGTTCGCGGGCATCGGCGGGATCCGCATGGGCTTCGAGGCGCACGGCGGCCGCTGCGTGATGACGAGCGAGTGGAATCCGTTCTCGAAGAAGACCTATCTCGAGAACTACGGCCAGACCGATGCCGAAGGCCACGCCTTCGTCGGCGATATCACCGCGTTCGAGGCCGCCGACGTGCCCGACCACGACGTGCTGCTCGCGGGCTTTCCGTGCCAGCCGTTTTCGATCGCGGGCGTGTCGAAGAAGAACGCGCTCGGCCGTCCGCACGGTTTCGAGTGCACTACGCAAGGCACGCTCTTTTTCGACGTGGCGCGCATCATCGCCGAAAAGCGGCCGGCCGCCTTTCTGCTGGAGAACGTCAAGAACCTGCTGTCGCACGACAAGGGCCGCACCTTCGACGTAATTCTTCAGGTCCTGCGTGACGAACTCGGCTACGACGTGCACTACCGCGTGATCGACGGCCGCCATTTCACGCCGCAGCATCGCGAGCGCATCATCATCGCCGGATTTCGCGAGCCGACCGATTTTTCGTGGGACGCGCTCGGCCTGCCCGAAGACGGCCCGCGCCTCGCCTCGATCCTGCATCGCACCGACGGCAGCGAACCGGTTCTGCCGTGGGACGGCGAGCGTTTCTTCGATCACACCGCGCGCCGCGTGCAGCCGAAGTACACGCTCACGCCCGGTCTCTGGGCCTATCTCCAGCAATACGCCGAGAAGCATCGCGCAGCCGGTAACGGCTTCGGCTACGGCCTCGCGTTTCCGGAGAGCGTGACGCGCACGCTGTCGGCGCGCTATCACAAGGACGGCAGCGAGATCCTCGTGCATCAGGGCGAAGGCTTGCGTCCGCGCCGCCTGACGCCGCGCGAGTGCGCGCGCCTGATGGGCTTTCCCGACACGTTCCGCATTACCGTGAGCGACACGCAGGCGTATCGCCAGTTCGGCAACAGCGTGGTGATGCCGGTGATGCGCGAAGTGGCGCGCACGATGATGCCGCATCTCGACGCGATGCTCGCGAAAGCGCCGGCCGGCAAGCGCGCGGCGAAGTCGGGCAAGAAATCGGTTGAGGAAGCGGTAACGCTGGGCGAAGCACAACCCGCAGCGAAAGCCGCCGCGAAAGCCCCCCGCCGCCGCGCACCAGCCACCGCCGAAGCCGCCGCCTCGGCCTGAGCGGACCTTCGCACACACGTCAGGACGAATCAGCATGGTCGACGTCGTGGATGCCGCCACCCGAAGCCGGATGATGTCCGGCATTCGCGGGCGCAACACGAAGCCGGAAATCCTGATTCGCAGCCTGCTGCATCGCCGCGGCTTCCGCTTTCGCCTCGACGTGCGCGAACTGCCGGGCCGCCCCGACATCGTCCTGCCGCGCTATCGCGCCGCCGTGTTCGTGCACGGCTGTTTCTGGCACGGCCACGACTGCGCGCTTTTCAAGTGGCCCGCCACGCGGCCCGAATTCTGGCGCGACAAGATCGCCCGCAACCGCGCCAACGACGCCAAAGCCATCGCCGCGCTCGCCGCCCAGGGCTGGCGCGTCGCCGTGATCTGGGAATGCGCGTTGCGCGGCGCGTCACGCGATCCGCAGGCGGTCGTCGACCGGCTCGCCGCGTGGCTCGCCACCGAGCAAGGCGCGTGGTTCGAAGCGCGCGCCTGAGACGTTGCGACCTGAAGCCGCGCGAACCTGCGTCGTCGCGGAAAAGCGCCTGCGCATCGCGGTGCTAAACTGGATCGACACGCTCTGCGCAGGCTGTGCGAGCCGCATACGTCCGCGCATCCGCTCAAGACCCGGCACCCACGAAAAGGAGACAAGCGATGGCTGACTTTCGACTCTGGTCCGACGACTTTCCGGGCAATGGCTTCATGCCGAAGGCGCAGGAGTTCGACGATCGGGCCTTCGGCGTCGATGGCGACAACGTCTCGCCCGCGCTGCAATGGGACGCCCCGCCCGCCGACACGCAAAGCTTCGCCATCACCGTCTACGATCCCGACGCGCCCACCGGCAGCGGTTTCTGGCACTGGGTCGTGGTCAACATTCCGCCCGACGTGCGCTCGCTCGCGCGCAACGCGGGCAAGCCCGACGGCAGCCTGCTGCCGCAAGGCGCCGTGCAGATGCGCAACGACTACGGCACGGTCGGCTTCGGCGGCGCCGCGCCGCCGCGCGGGGACAAGCCGCACCGCTACATCTTCCGCGTGCACGCGCTGAAGGCGGCGCAACTGCCCGTCACGCCCGAGACCACCAACGCGGTCGCGCGCTTCATGACGCATCTGAACGAAATCGACTCGACGACCTACGTCGGGCTCTACGAACTGAAATAACGCGCGCCGCGCGCCCACGCACCGCGCGCGCCGCCATGCAGCTTCCGGCGGCGCGCGCCGTCCTTTCCTCGATGCCGATCACCACGCCAACCGCCTCATCGCGCGCACCCGCCGCGCACCCCGCCGACGACGCCGAATCCGGCCTGCCCTTCCCCCAACGCTATTACGCGATCCTCGTGGTCGCGCTCGGCATCACGCTTGCCGTGCTCGACGGCGCGATCGCCAACGTCGCGCTGCCGACCATCGCGCACGACCTGCGCGCGAGCGCGGCCAGCTCGATCTGGATCGTCAACGCCTACCAGCTTTCGGTGACGATCTCGCTCCTGCCGCTCGCCTCGCTCGGCGACCGCATCGGCTACAAGCGCGTCTATCTGGCCGGTCTCGCGCTCTTCACGGTCGCCTCGCTCGGCTGCGCGCTCGCGGGGACGCTCACGCAACTGGCGCTCGCGCGCATGATCCAGGGCTTCGGCGGCGCGGGCATCATGAGCGTGAACACCGCGCTCGTGCGCATGATCTATCCGCGTGCGCAGCTCGGGCGCGGCGTGGCGATCAACGCGATGGTGGTGGCCGTCGCCTCGGCGGTTGGCCCGACGCTCGCCTCGGGCGTGCTCGCCATCGCCTCGTGGCCCTGGCTGTTCGCGATCAACGTGCCGATCGGCATCGCCGCCTTCGCGCTCGGCGTGCGCGCGCTGCCGATGAACGAAGGGCATCCCGCGCCCTACGACTACGTGAGCGCCGTCTTCAACGCCATCGTGTTCGGTCTCCTGATCTTTGCCGTCGACGGCTTCGGCCACGGCGAAAACCCGCTCTGGATCGCCGCCCAACTCACGGGCGCGGTGGTCGTCGGCTGGTTCTTCGTGCGCCGCCAGCTCAGCCAGCCCGCGCCGCTGCTGCCCGTCGATCTGCTTGCGAATCCGGTGTTCGCGCTCTCGATCAGCACTTCGGTCTGCTCGTTCTGCGCGCAGATGCTCGCGTTCGTGGCGCTGCCGTTCATGTTGCAGGACGCGTTCGGTTTTTCGCAGGTCGACACCGGCTTGCTGATGACGCCCTGGCCGCTCGTCATCATCGGCGCGGCGCCGCTCGCGGGCTGGCTGTCCGACCGCTACGCCGCCGGCATGCTCGGCGGCATCGGCCTCGTGCTGTTCGCGCTCGGGCTGTTGTCGCTCGCGACGCTCGGCGCGCATCCCTCGGTGTTCGACATCGGCTGGCGCATGGCGCTGTGCGGCGCGGGTTTCGGCATTTTCCAGTCGCCCAATAACCGGCAGATTCTCTCGTCCGCGCCGCGCGAACGCAGCGGCGGCGCGAGCGGCATGCTCGGCACCGCGCGGCTCACGGGGCAAACGCTCGGCGCGGCACTGGTCGCGCTGATTTTCGGCGTCGCGCCGCAGCACGGACCGGCGCTCGCGCTGTATGTGGCGACGGCGTTCTCCGCCGTGGCCGCCGTCGTGAGCCTGATGCGGCTCGTGCCGCAGCGCAACGCACGCCTGCGCGGCTGACGCGGGCCGCGCGGCTCGCCTCGCGTTTGCCCTCACGTTTCGCACAAGCACGCACTAACATGGGATTACGGCGCGCCGCACACGCGGCGCGTCTTCCTTCGGTGAGTCAACCTTGCGAAGGGGGATTCCCATGTCACTGATCGTCGCCGGGCGCTTCACGACCTTCCCCGCCGCCGAAGCCGTCGCCGACAAGCTGTTCGCGCGCGGTTTCGTCGGAGAAGACGTCAACCTGTTCTTCGTCAATCCGCGCGGACAACACGCGCGTCACACGCCGCATCCGGTGGCCGTGGCCGCCGCGCCGCCGCATCGCACGCGCAATCTCACGCTCGGCGCGGTCGCGGGCGCCGTGGCCGGTGTCGCGCTGTTCGGCGCGCTGCTGTCGGCGTCGCTGCCGGCGGTGGTGATCGCGGCGGGCGTGGGCGCGTGGATCGGCGCACGCATCGGCGCGGGCTGGCACCGCGCGAGCGAGCACGAGGAGCGCGTGCATCACGAGATGCGTCAGTCGGGCGTGCTGCTCGCCGTGCACGTGAGCCCCGATAACCAGGCCGTCGCCGCCGACGTGCTGCGCGAAGCCGGCGCCGACGACGTCGAGCGCGCGTCGGGCCAATGGCACGGCGGCCACTGGGCGGATTTCGATCCGACCGCCGCGCCGCATCCGTTCGGCGAAGCGGGCGCGCAACGCACCTGAAGCGACACGCGGCACCACGCGGCGCGGCAAGCGTGCGCAAAAAAACGGCGACTCGAAAGCCGCCGGGGGGTGAATCGTCTGTCGTCCGCGTTAACGCGTGACGACGATGTGCATCGCGATCATTCCGCCTTCGCCTTGCTGACCGCGGCGGCGCTCGACGCCGGCTTCGCGGCGGCCTTCGCCGACGCCTTCGAAGGCAGATCGACTTGCGCAGCTTTCGCGACCGGAACCGCGACCGGCGGGACCGGAGCGATCGGTGCAATCGATGCATTCGGCACGCCCGGCGTCGCACTGCGCGCCTTCGCCGTGGCCGTCACCGAAGCCGCCGTCGCGACGCTGCGCAGATCGGCGAGGAACGTATCGCGCCACACCGAAAGATTGTTCTCGCGCAGCGACGCCATCATGTCCTCGTAGCGCGACTGGCGCTCGGCATGCGGCATCGAGAGCGCGCGCTCCAGCGCCTCGGCGGTCTGATTTAAATCGTAAGGATTCACAACCAATGCGCCAGGCAACTGCTCTGCCGCGCCCGCGAACTGCGAGAGCACCAGCACGCCCGGATCCTCGGGATTCTGCGACGCCACGTATTCCTTCGCGACGAGGTTCATGCCGTCACGCAGCGGCGCGACATAACCCACCTGCGCCTGGCGGAACAGCGCCATCAACAGATGACGTTCGTACTTGCGGTTCAGATACTGGATCGGCGTCCAGTCGAGTTGCGCGAAGCGGCCGTTGATGCGTCCGGCCTCGCCTTCCAGATTGCGGCGGATGGTCTGATAGGTCTGCACGTCGGAGCGCGTCGGCGGCGCGATCTGCAAGAGCGAGACGCGGCCATGCCAGCCCGGCCCGTTCTGCAGCATGCGCTCGAACGCCTGGAAGCGCTCGGCGAGCCCCTTCGAATAATCGAGACGATCGACGCTCATGATGAGCTTGCGTCCGCGCATCGCGTCGCGCAGGCTGCGCACCGGCTTGCGGTCGGTGAATTGCGCCGCCGACTTCGCGATCGAATCGGGATAGATGCCGATCGGGTACGCGCCCACCTTCAGGAAGCGATCCCACGCGTGCACCATGCCGTCTTCGCTCGCGGTGCCGTGGCCGCCGCGCTCGATGTAGTCGACGAACGCCTGACGGTCCGCATCGGTCTGAAAACCGACCACGTCGTAATGGCACATGAACTTCATCAGTTCTTCGTGCGGCGGCACCGAGCGCATCACTTCGGGCACCGGCAGCGGAATGTGCAGGAAGAAGCCGATCGGATTCTTCACGCCGAGGTCGCGCAGGCAGCGCGCGAACGGAATCAGGTGATAGTCGTGGACCCAGATGATGTCGTCGGGCTGGATCAGCGGCTTGAGCTGGCGCGCGAGCGTCACGTTCACGCGCAGATAGCCGCCATATTCCTGGCGCTCGTAGCGCGCGAGGTCGTTGCGATAGTGGAACGTCGGCCAGAGCGTCGTATTCGAGAAGCCCTTGTAGTACTGGTCGTAGTCACGGCGGGTGAGTCCTACCGTCGCGTAGGTGACGCTGCCCTGCTGCTCGATGACCGGCGCGGCCGGCTCGGCGACCGTTTCGCCGCTCCACCCAAACCACACGCCGCCCGTCTCCTTGAGCGCGTCGAGCACGCCGACCGCCAGCCCGCCTGCTGCGGGACGGCCTTCTTGCGTCGGCGCCACGCGATTCGATACCACGATCAGTCTGCCCATTGCGGCCAATCCTCCTGTTTCGTTGCTTCGTTGTTTCTCGTGCGTCCGAAGACGTTGCCTCAGGCACGCACGCAAGATCCGCGCCTCCTTTGCCCGACAAAGAACGGATTTAAACGGGGCACAAACGGACGCCGACACCTTCCGCGCGCACGCGTCCCGACTGCGCGCGCGGTGAATGCGCTGTGCAAAAGCAGGGTGGGATGCCTGACTGCGAGTGAACCGCGACTGAACTTCGACTGAACTTCGACGGGAGCCGCGTTCGCCGACGGAGCGCTCGGCAGCGCGACTTGAACCGATCGATCAAGCGTCCTGCTCCGAGCCCAGATCCCGCTGATAGTCGATGCCCTCGGCGCGCGCGCCGCCCTGGTTGTGCTCGCCGTCGGGCGGCACGCCGGGCGCGGGGCGATTCTGGCCGGCCGGATCGGGGCTGTATCCGGACGCACCGGAAGCGCCGGGCGAGCCGGAAGACGGATCGGCGGAACTGCCGCTTTTCGGTTCTCCGTCACGCGAGCCGCGCCGGGCCGAGTGACGTGCGGAGCGGCGCAATGCGGGATGTCTCATGTCGATGCCTCCAGCGGGAAGGCTGCCACGCGGCGTGGGCGTTTTTTATAGTCTAGGGTTCGCCGCGTGAATTTGCCGGTAAATATGGCGATTGGTTTGTAACTCATACATAAAAATCGCGGATGTCACCGATGCTGCAACACTGGCGCGGCCCGGGACGGCGCGGACGGGGTTCGATCGTCGCCGGGACGGCAGGTCCAGCTTGCCCAACGCGCCCAGCGCGCCCACGCCGAGCGGCCCGCCTCGCGCGCATACGCGGCCACGCGCGCCCACTCGTCGTGCGACTCGCGCGTGCGCATCACGGGATAGTGTCGGATCGAGCGCGGCACTTCGCCCGGCTGCGGCGGCGGATCGCCGACCGGCGGCACATCGGGCGTGCCGGGTTCGCTAGGCGGCGGATCGTCGGGCTGCGGCGTATGGGCAAGCCACGGCTTCACGCGGAACGGATCGGATTGTTTGCAGCTGGGCATCGTGCACTCCTCCAAAGGTCGTCGATGAACCCGTCTGCAAGCGACATACCAGCCGCGCCGATCGGCGGGTCAGCGGCGTCCCGCGCGGCATCGGCGCGCTGTCGCCGACTGGCGCCCAATGCAAAGCGCCCGTTCGGCCGGCGCGATTTACATCGCATACCGGCACGAACGGGCGCTGACTTCAGTGCGTCTTGAGGCTTATCGCCTTATCCGGACAGGGCGGCTCAGGCTCCCGCGCGCGCGGGCGTCTCGCCCTTGCCCGTCTCGTTGCCATACTCGACCAGCCGGTTATAGAGCGTCTTCAGGCTGATGCCGAGAATCTCCGCCGCGCGCGTCTTCACGCCGCCGCACTGTTCGAGCGTCGCGAGGATCAGTTGACGATCGGCGTCGGCGAGCGAGGTGCCGAACGGGATCGTCACGGCCGTGCCTGCCACGGGCTTCGACAGCGAGATCTGCAAAGGCACGGCCGCCGTGAGATCGCCCTCGTTGCCCGACATGATGTGCGCGCGCTGCACGTAGTTCTTCAGTTCGCGCACGTTGCCGGCCCACGGATAGGCCGCGAGCATCTCGCGCACTGCGGGCGGAAACTGCTTCTTCGTGCCGTGGCGCTCGTTGAGTTCGTCGAGGAAAGCCTGCGCCAACAGCTCGACGTCCTTGCCGCGCTCGCGCAGCGGCGGCAGGTTGATCGGGAACACGTTCAGACGGTGATAGAGGTCCAGACGCAGCTTGCCCTCGGCCACGGCCTGCTCCGGATCGCGATTGGTGGCCGCGATCAGGCGCACGTCGGTCTCGATTTCCTTGGTCGTGCCGACGCGCATGAACATGCCGGTTTCGAGCACGCGCAGCAGTTTCACCTGCAGCTCGATCGGCATTTCGGTGATTTCGTCGAGGAACAGCGTACCGCCGTTCGCGCGCTCGAAATACCCCTTGTGCTGACGGTCCGCGCCCGTGAACGAGCCGCGTTCGTGGCCGAACATTTCCGATTCGATCAGGTTCGGCGAAATCGCGCCGCAGTTCACCGCGAGGAATTCGTGCTTGCGGCGCAGGCTCAGCTGATGGATGGTCTGCGCGGCCACTTCCTTGCCGGTGCCCGACTCGCCCACCAGCATCACCGAGGCGGGCGTGGGCGCGACGCGGCTGATCTGGTCGTAGACGTCCTGCATGACCGGCGAATTGCCGAGCATCAGACCGAAACGGCCCATGCGGCGCAGCTCGCCGCGCAGCGTGCCGATTTCGGCCTTGAGATCGCCCGCGCGCGGCAGACGATTGAGAATCGCCTTCACGCGCTGGAGGTTGATCGGCTTCACGAGGTAGTCGATCGCGCCGTTCTTGAGCGCGTCGACGGCCGTCTCCACGGTCGCGTGACCGGTGATGACCACGAGTTCCACGCCCGAGCGCGGATCGAGATCCTGGAACAGATCGGTGCCGCTGCCGTCGGGCAGCTTCAGATCGGTGAACACAACGTCCGGCATTTGCCGGATCAGCTGGATGCGCGCTTCCCGCAGGTCGCCGGCCTGCGCGGTGGTGAGCCCGTCTTCGCCCACCACGGCGGCGAGCGCTTCGCGGGTTTCTGCGTCGTCATCGACAATCAATACATGTGGCATCGCGTCTCGTCAGCCCTGAAAGGTGAGTGGCTCCTGGGCGCACAACACGACGCGCCGCAGCAAGTTCCTGCGCGACGGACAACAGAGTCCGACGTCGCGGGCTGCGCGGCGCGAGGGTGGCGCTGCAAGTGGAGTGCGAAACGGCCGGGTACGCTCAGGACGGCGAGCGCGGTCTTTTAGCTGCATGATCGCAACAATCTCGCGACCCGCAGTCAACCCAAACCTTGATTGTTGTGGATATGGCCATTATAGACATATTCCAGATGCGGATGCGTGGCATTCACGGTGACATCGGACGCCCGGCGCGCGCGTCGCGAGGACGTGAGCGCCGTGCCGATGTTGCGTCGAAAGCCGCATCCGCTACCGGAATGCGTCCTCCTGCACCTCAATGCCGCGTGGCCGGATCGCTGCCGCTTTGCGGAAACGGCCATGCGCCGCTCGAGGCGTCGCCCGCCGCGCCGTTGACCGGCTCGCCGCGCGCCATCACGCCGGCGGCCATCGCATCGCCCGTCGCTGCCGCGCCCGGCGCCACGCCGCTCTCCGCCAGCGAGCCGCCCTCGCCCTCCCAGCGGTTCAGCTCGCGGTGAAACGTCTGACGCTGCATGCGGTGACGCTGCGCAAAACGCCACGCCAGCATGCCTGCCGTCGCGCCGAGCGCACCCACCGCCACGAGGGTCCCAATCAGTCCAGGCTTGTTCTTCGCCATGTCGCACTCTCCCAGGTTGTTGTCGGAAATGCGGTCAGAATCGGCAGCCGTGAGCAGATGAACCGGCCACCGATCTATCGGCGCATACGCCGCGCCAGGTAGGATAGACGCCCGTGCGCAGTCCGACATGCGGAGCACGAGGCGTGCCAGCCGGTCCGCGCGCCGAATTCTGGCCGCAGTCGACGGCGTCCGGGCGCGCATCGGGGCGCATTCGCGCAGAACGCGGCGCGCAGCGACAATCCGGGCACGTCCATTGCCCTGCGACGCGCGGCAGTGGTTAAATGTTTACGAGATGGAAATCCCGTGGCCGCCGGGCAAGGTATCGCCTGCGCCGTTTCGCACAGCCAGTTGGCCAGATCGTGCGGCTCGCCAGCCGCCGAGGCCGGCAAGCCATGCCCGATCCGCCCGACGCGCGCAACGCCAGCGCCCCGGCTTCGGGCCACACACCACACTTTGCAGGACGACTACCCTATGGCGACAATCGAGCCGGGCTCGCCCGCCGCCGAGCGCGATGCAATGCGCGACGAACAACGTAACGAGATGCTGGATGAACGGCCTGACGAGAAGCGTGCAGGAAAGCGCAGTGAAAAACGCAGCGACAAGCCGCGCGCCGCGGCACGCCGCGACAAAACCGACAAGCCCGACAAGCCCGACGACGCGCGCATGAGCGAGGAACGGAGCGCGCGCGTCGCGGGCCTGGAATCGTACGGACGCCTGTACGGTTCGTCGGCGGTCATGCAGGACCTCTACGAGCAGATCCGGCGCGTTTCGGTGACCGAGGCGACGGCGCTGATCGTCGGCGAATCGGGCACCGGCAAGGAGTTGGTCGCGCGCACGATTCACGAGGAAAGCAATCGCCGCGACGGTCCGTTCATCGCCGTGAACTGCGGCGCGATTCCCGACGAGCTGATCGAAGCCGAACTCTTCGGCCACGAAAAAGGCAGCTTCACGGGCGCGGTGCAGGCGCGCGACGGCCACTTCGAGCACGCGCGCGGCGGCACGCTGTTTCTCGACGAAGTCACCGAAATGTCGCTGCTGCATCAGGTCAAGCTGCTGCGCGCGCTGGAGTCCGGCGAGTACTACCCCGTCGGCAGCAACGAGGCGATTCGCGGCGACGTGCGCGTGATCGCCGCGACCAATCGCGACCCCGTGGCCGCCGTGCGCGACATGGCGCTGCGCGAGGATCTGATGTATCGCCTCGCGGTGTTTCCGCTGCGCGCGCCGCCGCTGCGCGAACGCGAGCGCGACCGCGAACTGCTCGCCCAGCTCTTTCTCAACGAACTCAACGACGAGAGCGGCACGCAGAAGGTGTTCAGCAAGCGCGCGCTCGAAACGGTGCGCAACTGGTCGTGGCCCGGCAACGTGCGCGAGCTGAAGAACGCGGTGTATCGCGCGTTCATCCTCGCCGAGAAGCAGGTGGAGATCGCGCATCCGCAACTCGTGCCGCGCGTGAAGAAGCCCGTCACGCAGGGCGATGCGATGAGCGTGTGGATCGGCACGCCGCTCGCGGACGCGCAAAAGCAGATCATTCTCGGCACGCTCAAGCATTGCGGCGGCGACAAGCGTCTCGCGGCGCGCACGCTCGGCGTGAGTCTGAAGACGCTGTACAACCGGCTCGGCAGCTACGGCGCCGAGGACGGCGACGCGCCGCCGCCGGAGGACATCGACAGCGACGAAGGCGACGACGCGCGCGACGACGCATGATCGCGCGCGGAAGATTTCAGGCGAAAGGAATCTGAAACGAGGCTGTCGGTTATCGGCAAGCGCGTTGCCGAATACCTTGACGAAAGCGTCGGCAAAAAGCCTCGAAATGTTGCGAAATAGCCGTCATCGCAATCACGTTAGGACAAGCGGTGCACGGCATTTTGCAATTTCTTGCACTTTACCTATGCCCTTGTGTAAGTCCTTCCTGCACAATCCGCAGCACGAAAACGTGCTGGAGGCTTGCGCAACGCGGCTTCCGGCCGCAAGCGGCAGGGAAAGGATCATGCAAGAACGAAGTGCTCTGGCGTGCAACGCGCCGATGGCGGCATCGCCGATCGACTCGACGACTCACCCGATCGCTGATTCGCCGCGTGAAACGATTCGTATCGCGCTCGCACGGCACGCCGCTTCGTCGGCGCGCTGGCGCCGAGCCGCGTCGCTCTCGCTGCTCGCCACCGTGGCCAGCTTCGCGTGTTCGGCGTGCAGCTCGCTCTACTCCGAGGGCGCGCAAACCGGCGCCGGTATCGCGGGCGCCGCCGTCGCCGCGAAGGTGACGAACAACGCGGCCGTGGCGACCGGCATCGGCCTCGGCGCGCTGGCCGCCGCCAAGGCCGGCGTGCAGTACTCCGAGCGCGTCGTGCACACCAACACCCAGGACAGCATCGCGAAGGCCGCGGGCCCGCTCGACGTCGGCGCCGTCGCGCCCTGGTCGATCGTCCATTCGTTTCCGATCGAAGACGACGAACACGGCCGCGTGACGGTGAGCCGCACGATCAGTTCGGGCGCGCTCGACTGCAAGGAAATCGTCTTCTCCGTCGATCACGACGCGACGAAGGACAAGGCCGCGACGAGCGCGTTCTACGTGGCCTCGGTGTGCCGCGACGGTCAGAACTGGAAGTGGGCGTCGGCCGAACCGGCCACCGCGCGCTGGGGCGCGCTGCAATGAGCGGCGTGAATGTTTCGGCCGTGGCCGCGACACGTGCGGCGCGCGCGCGGCGTCCCGGCGCATCGCGCGGGCTCTCGCTCGTTGCACTCGCGGCGCTCTGCGCGAGCGTTGCGCTCACCACCAGCGGCTGCGGCTCGATCGGCGCGGCCAGCGGGGCCGCCGCCGCGGCCGCCACCGGCATCGTCACCGCGAATCCGGCCGTGGGCGTGGGCGTGGGCATCGCCGTGCAGGCGGCCACCGACGAAGCCGTCAACCGCTTCATGAAGAGCATGCACGCCGACCAGCAGGAGCTGATCGCGGAAACCGCCGGACGTCTGCCCGTCGACGGCACCGACACCTGGCGCATCAAGCACACGCTGCCCGTGGAAAACGGCCACGGCAAGGTGCGCGTGACGCGCGCGTTCGCGTCGGCGCTCGCGCTGTGCAAGGACTTCGTGTTCTCGGTGCAGGACGGCGACGCCGCCAACTCGCCCGAGCAGTGGTACACCGCCACCGCGTGCCAGGATCAGAGCACCTGGAAATGGGCAACGGCCGAGCCTGCCGTCGAGCGCTGGGGCTCGCTGCAATAATCGCTCGCACAACACGAAAAAACGGTCGCCTCGGCGACCGTTTTTCATGGTGCGTATCGCGTGAATGCGATCCGCAAATCGATCAGGACTCCACGTCTTCGAGACTGAAGATTTCAGACTGGTCGTTGTACGAGAAGATCTCGCCGTAACGGCCCCAGTCGATCACGGTGTCGAGCGTCTCCTCGGCCGCGCCGTCGGAGAGAAAGTCTTCGAGTTCCTGCTCGAAGCGCACGCGCGGCGCGCGGTGGCCCGGACGCTCGTTGAGCACCTTCTTGATCCGCGCCGCGAGCGGCACATGACGCAGCAGATGCTCGGCGAACATCATCTTGCGCTCCTGCGTGCCGAATTCCGCGAACACGCGGGCGGGCGGCGTGAGCAGCACGTCGCCTTCGCGCACATCGGCGAAACCGAGGTGTTGCAGCACTTCCGCGATCGGGAACAGATCGTCCACTTCCAGATGCAGCGAGCGGGCGATTTCCGGCATGTCGGCGCGGCCGTGATACGGCGCGGCGGCGAGCGTTTCGATCAGACCGGCCATCAGGTTGGTCGACACGCGCGGCAGCCAGCTGCCGAGTTCGAGGCCCTTCCTCGTCGTCTCGCCGGTCTGACGCGCGGTCATCTTCGCGTAGATGTCGTCGACCAGCTTGCGGAACGCCGGGTCCAGACGATTGCGCGGATGCTTGAACGGCACCTTGATTTCCGCGACCACGCGACCCGGATTCGACGACAGCACCAGAATGCGGTCGCACATGAACACCGCTTCCTCGATGTTGTGCGTGACGATCAGCACCGACTTGATCGGCAGACGCCCTTGCGTCCACAGATCGAGCAGGTCGGTACGCAGCGTTTCGGCGGTCAGCACGTCGAGCGCGGAGAACGGCTCGTCCATCAGCATGAGCATCGGATCGACGACGAGCGCGCGCGCGAAGCCCACGCGCTGGCGCATGCCGCCCGAGAGTTCGCGCGGATAGGCGTTTTCGAAGCCGTCGAGACCGATCAGGTCGATCGCCGCCAGCGCGCGTTCGCGACGCTCGCGCGCGCCCACGCCCTGCGCTTCCAGACCGGCTTCCACGTTCTGCAGCACCGTGAGCCACGGGAACAGCGCGAAGGTCTGGAACACCATTGCCACGCCTTCGGCCGGGCCGTCGAGCGGCTTGCCGCGCCACGTCACTTCGCCGCCGGTCGGCTCGATCAGCCCGGCGATGATGCGCAGCAGCGTCGACTTACCCGAACCGGAGCGGCCGAGCAGCCCGACGATCTCGCCTTCGCGCAGCGAGAGATTGGCGTCGTCGAGCACCAGCAGTTCGCCCTGCGACTTGTTGAAGCCCCGGCATACGTCCTTGACACGCAGGATTTCCTCGCCGAGCCGCGGCGGATTCGGGGCCGTCTGCACGTCGCCGTGCGCGGTGCTCAGGGTCTTGGGGTTTTGCATCGCGTTACCTTCGATCCTTCGTTGATTCGCTGAATTGTCGCAGTCTTCGCCCGATGGCGATCAATCGAGCCGCAGCCGCGATTCGGCATGCGTGTACAGCGGGCGCCAGAGCACGCGGTTGAACAGCGTGACGAACAGCGACATCACGGCGATGCCGAGGATGATCTTCGGAAAGTCGCCGGCGGCGGTCATCTGCGCGATGTACGCGCCGAGGCCATGCGCTTCGAGCTTCGTGTCGCCCCACTGCACGTATTCGGCGACGATGCTCGCGTTCCACGCGCCGCCCGAGGCCGTGATCGCGCCCGTGATGTAGTACGGGAAGATGCCCGGCAGCACCGCCTGACGCCACCACTGCCAGCCACGGATGCGGAAATTCTTCGCCGCTTCCTTGTAGTCGTTCGGGTAGGCGCTCGCCCCGGCAATCACGTTGAACAGGATATACCACTGCGTGCCGAGCACGATCAGCGGTGACAGCCAGATGTCAGGATTGAGGTGGAAGCGCACGATCACGATCACGAACACGGGGAACAGCAGGTTCGCCGGAAACGCCGCGAGAAACTGCGCGAGCGGCTGGATCTTTTCCGCGAGCGCCGGGCGCATGCCGATCAGCACGCCGAGCGGCACCCAGATCACCGAAGCGATCGCGATCAGCACGATCACGCGCAGCAGCGTGATGAGGCCGAGCATGAGCACGTGGCCGACTTCGTCGAGCGAGACGCCCGTGCGCACGTAGGCCACCACGCGCCAGACCACGAACAGCGTGAGCGCGATCACGAACAGCGCCCAGACGATATCGCCGAGCTTCGAGCGCGCGCCGCCGCGCGCGGGGGCCGCGGGCGCGGCGCGCTGGATCGTCGGAAACGCGGGCAGACGGAACGGAATGCGCGCGGCCTTGGCGAAAACCCAGCCGAGCGGCACGAGCAGTTCGTGAATCAGATGCGTGCGGCGGATCAGGTCGAGCAGCCACGACTGCGGCGCGTCGCCGGAACTGGTGTTCTCCATGCGGAACTTGTCGGCCCACGCGACGAGCGGTCGGAACAGCAGCTGGTCGTAGGCGAGAATCACGACCGTCATCGTCAGGATCACCCAGCCGATCGCGTGCATGTTGCGCTCGGCGATGGCCTGCGCGAGATAGGCGCCGACGCCCGGCAGCGTGATCGTGTTGTTGCCCACCGTGATCGCTTCGGAGGCCACCACGAAGAACCAGCCGCCCGACATCGACATCATCATGTTCCAGATGAGGCCCGGCATCGAGAACGGCACTTCGAGCTTCCAGAAGCGCTGCCAGTTGGTCAGATGGAAACCTTTCGAGACTTCGTCGAGATCGCGCGGCACGGTGCGCAGCGACTGATAGAAGCTGAAGGTCATGTTCCACGCCTGGCTCGTGAAGATCGCGAAGATCGCCGCGAGTTCGGCGCCGAGCACGCGCGAGGGAAACAGCGCGAGGAAAAACGTGACCGTGAACGAAATGTAGCCCAGCACCGGCACCGACTGAAGAATGTCGAGGATCGGCACCAGCACGAGACCGGCGCGGCGGCTCTTGGCCGCGAGCGTGCCGTAGACCAGCGTGAAGATCAGTGAGGCGACCATCGCCGCCAGCATGCGCAGCGTCGTGCGCATCGCGTATTCGGGCAGGTTCGCGGCGTCGAGCGAGATCGGCTGCGCCTTGAGCGTGGCGATGGGCGCCATCGTTTCGTGAAAGCCCACGGCGGCCATCGCGATCAGGCAGATGATCAGCGGGAACGCCACGAAGTCCCAGCGATTAGGCAGCACGCGCCACGCCGAAGCGTTGGCCGTGCGGTTCAGGTTGAACTTGAATTCCATCAGACGCCCTCCCCGTTGAAGATCGATGCGGCGGCCTCGCGGTGCGGTGCGCGCGCGGCACCAGCCACGCAAGCAACGCAAGCGGCGCGCGGAGAGCGGAAATCAGCAAAGGCAAGACGCATGGACTGAGTATTTCGTTAGCGTTGATGACGCGGCGGCGCCCCACGAGGACGCATGCCGCCGCACGCACGGGCCGGACCCAAGGAAGCGCGCCCGCTGCCGTCCGGCGCGGCCGGCGCAACCCGCGGCGGCGCGCTCACGCGGCAGGCTTGCCTGGTTCGGAACGGCACGACACTACACCAACCTTCGTGACACATTCAACCTCGCGCGCCACGCCGGCAGGATTCCAGCAAACGCCCGCCAGGCGGGGCTTTCGAGCCACTTTCGGCGCGCTTTCCGCGACATTCCGGCCAGCATGCGGCAAAGCCTGCCGACGACTCCCCAACGTGCGCCCGCGCACACGGCGATCACGCGCGAGGCCCGCCGGACGGCGTTTGCAGGCTCGCAGACGCCGTTCGAGAGGTAGAATCGTCACGCGGCGACGGCCACCCCTTCGCCGCGCAGTGTCCCGTTGTGCCGGGCCGGTGCTTCACGCGCCGGGATATCGGGCGAGCCGCCCGCTCAAGCATCAGGCGCGCCATGCCCATCCACGAATCAGAAGGCCGATGAACAGGAGACTCTTGCGTCAGGCAGCCGGGCCGCTCGGAGTCGTGGCGGTCGCCCTCGTCTGCTGGCTGGGCGCCGGCTGGCTCGCCGACCGCATGGTGCGTCAGGAGCTCGACACGGCGCTCAAGGTCCAGCGTCAGATGACGCGTTCCGTCGTCGACAACATGGCGGAAGTGATCGCCAGCGATCTCGCCATGTCGCGCGCGATTCCCGCCACCATGGCCGAGACCCGCGTGGTGCAACAGGCGCTCACCGAGGCCGGGCATTATGCCGCTTTGCGCACATCTACGGAACTGGCGCGACGCGAAGCGTTGCAGCAGATGCCCGAGCTCGCCACCGTCAACCGCTTCCTGCACGACGCGCAAGGCTTCTCCGGCCTCGATGCGATCTGGCTCGTCAACAGCAACGGCATCTGCATCGCGTCGAGCAACGCGATGGACAAGATTTCCTACGTGGGCGTCGACATGCGTCCGCGCGCGTACCTCACCGACACGCTGCTCGGTGCGTTCTCAGAAACCTATGGCGTGGGCACCTCGAGCGGCGAGCCGGGCATCTTCGTCGCCGCACCGGCCTACGACAACGGCCTGCTGGTGGGCGCCGTGGTCGCCAAGGTGAGCATCGCGCGGCTGCGCCACTGGGTGACGCATCCGGGCACCTTCGTCTCGGACAGCAACGGCGTGATCGTGATGGCGCACGACAGCGCGCTCGAAGGGCTCGCGATGCCCGGCTCGCACGTCGAAGAAATGAACGCCGTCGACCGCGTGAACACCTATCTGCGCGAGCGCTTCTCCGAACTGTCGCTGCAAAACGCCGCCGACGCCGCCACGAGCCAGGCGCCGTGGATGCCCGCGCAGGCCGCGCAGTCGCTCGTCGATCTGCCGGGCCAGCCCCTGCCCGCGCTTTATGAGGTGCGCGGCGGGCTCAACTCGGGACTCTCGGCGCATCTCGTCGATCCGCTCAACGCCTGGCCTGAACTGCTCGCCAACCATCGGCGCGATCGTCTGCTGATTTTTCTGACGCTCGCGGGCACCGCGGCGCTCGCGGCCGTGATTTCGATCTCGTGGGTGCGCGAGCGGCGTCTGCATCGCGCGAGCCGCGATCTCGCGGGGCAACTGCAGGCCGCCAACGCGCTGCTCGCCGCCGAAGCGCGCCACGACGCGCTGACCGGCGCCCTGTCGCGCCGCTATTTCCTCGACCTGCTGCGCCGCGAAATCGACGCCGCCTATGCGCAGGGCAAGCCGCTGTGCATGGCGATCGCCGACCTCGATCACTTCAAGCAGATCAACGACCGCTTCGGCCATCCGGCGGGCGACCGCGCGCTTCAGCATTTCGTGGAAACCTGCCGCGCCGAACTGCGCTCCGGCGACGCCGTGGGACGGCTCGGCGGCGAGGAGTTCGGCATCCTGCTAACCGACACCTCGCTCTCGACCGCGCACGACGTAATCGAGCGTCTGCGCCGCGAAGTGAAGTCGAGCCCGTGCGCGGAATTGCCCGCGGAATCGAACCTGAGCGTAAGCATCGGCGTCACCGAACTGGCCGCGTCGCAAGATCAGCCCGAACGGCTGATGAGCCGTGCCGATCTGGCGCTCTACATGGCGAAAGCGGGCGGCCGCGACCGCTGCGAGGCGATGACCGCCGACGGCGCCGTGCCGCCGCGCACCGCCGCCGAAACGTGGTGAACGCGCCGTCGCCGCGCACGCCGGACATCAGCACAGACTCACTTAACTGCCGAACTCGACCGGGGCAAACCGGCCCGACGCGGTATCATCGGACCAGCGCAGCACGCGCCGCCATGCTATGCGCATCGCCGAAGTCCGGCGCGCGGCGCGTCAGGTCGTTTCACAGCACATATCAGGAGGCATGCATGAAGGGAAATCTGGTCATCGTCTGCCGCGATCAGGATGCTCTCGCGTTCGACCAGTTGATGGTGGAATACGGCGCGTTCCAGACGCGCCTCTCTTCGACCGCGTGGTATCTGAAGCTCGAGGCTGCGCCCGAGCTGGTCCAGGAAGAGATTCTCGCCCGCATCGGCAAATACACGACGCACTACATCTTCGAAGCCGACAGCGTTGTCTACAACACGGTCGACAGCGAAGCCGCCGCCGCGCTCGACACGCTGTTCTCGGCCTGAAAATAAAAAGAGCGGCTGGTTCGCAGCCGCTCCGGGTCACACTGATTCATATTCGCCAACACGCATCCGCTGGACTTTCGGTCGGCTCCGGCACAGCCCGGACGCCCGCCGCGCACCTCCCCAAACCGTCTACAGCACGCCGGCGCTCACCAGATCTGAGCCGCCTCGGCCACCGTACGTTCGACCACTTCGAACGGAAAGCTCATGCGCACCGCGAGGCCGCCGCTTTCGCCGTTGCCGATGGCGATCTCGCCACCCGCGCGCCGCACCAGCCGCTCGACAATCGCGAGACCCAGGCCGCTGTGGCCGTTGCCGCCGCGCGCCGGGTCGAGCCGCACGAACGGACGGCTCGCCTGCGTAAGGTCCTGGTCGGCGATGCCCTTCCCGTGGTCGCGCACCGTGAGCGTGTAGCCCTCGGCATCGCGCGACGTTTCGATCACAACGGGCGGCGCGCCATAGGCGTGCGCATTGTCGAGCAGATTCGCGACCACGCGGTCGAGCGTGGCGGCCGGCAGACGGAAGTCCGGACCGGCCTTGAAACGCCGCTCGATCGCCAGCGTCTCGCCGCCCACCGTGCGGTAATTGCGCGCGATGCGCTCGCACTGCTCGTCGACTTCGACGGGCTCGCTGCGGTCGGCGCCATCGTGCGCGAACACCAGAAACTGGTCGACGATGTGCGCCATGGACTCCACGTCGCGCACCACGCCGTCACGCACCTTTTGCTCGTCCATCATTTCGGCGCGCAGACGCAAACGCGCCAGCGGCGTCTTGAGGTCGTGCGCCACGCCCGCGAGCATGACCGCGCGGTCTTTCTCGGTGCGCTCGACTTCCTTCACCATCTGATTGAAGCCGCGCGTGAGCTGGCGCAGCTCGCGCGGACCGCGCTCGCGCAGCGGCGGCACGGGCTGGCCGCGGCCGAAGCGCGCGACCGCGTGAGCCAGCGCGCGCAGCGGCTTTTGCACCATCCACGCCGCCACCAGCGCGGCCACCAGCGCCGCCGAGAAGATGATGATGAACCACGGCGCGCGGTCGATCGGCCGCATCATGCGCAGCGGCTGCCCCGGCACCACGATCCACTTCGCGTCCTGCGGCCCCTTCACCCACAGCGTGGGCGGACGCCCCGGCATGCCGGGGCGCACTTCCGTGCCCGGCGGCATGCGCTCGCGGATGTCGTCAAGGAAGCGGTGAAGCGGCTCCGGCATTTCGTTGCGCATGGTCGGCACGTCCGGGCTGTCGGCCGGCACCAGCTGCACCCGCGAGGGCAGCGGCTGGTCGGGCTCGCGCTGGACGTGCTGGCGCACGGCGTCGACGAGGAACATGGCCTCTTCGACCGCGTAGCGCGATTGCATCTGGTCGCGCTCCAGACGCATGAGCGCGAACCAGGCGACGTGCGACAGCAGCAGAACGCCAATGAAGAGCAGCGCAAGCCGCCCGAACAGCGAATCAACCGGCCGGCGCATGACCACTCTGCTCGCCGTCCGGCACGAAAACGTAGCCGCGGCCACGCACCGTCTGGATGAAGCGCGGCGTGGACGGATCGGTTTCGAGGATGCGTCGCAGACGCCACACCTGCACGTCGATGCCGCGGTCGGTGCCGTCGTATTCCGGACCGTGCAGCAGTTCGAGCAGGCGCTCGCGCGTGAGCGTACGCATGGGGTGATTGACGAAAATCTTCAGGAGCGCGAATTCGCTGCCCGACAGCATGATGGGCTTGCCTTCCTGCTGGAGCGTGCGCGACTGGAAGTCGAGCGTGAAGCGGCCGAACGAGAACGGCTCGCGCTGCTCGGGCGCGGCGGCCGAGGGCAGCGTGCGGCGACGGCGCAGCACGGCCTGCACGCGCGCCAGCAGTTCGCGCGGGTTGAAGGGTTTGCCGAGGTAATCGTCGGCGCCCAGTTCGAGACCGACGATGCGGTCCACGTCGTCGGCGCGCGCGGTCAGCATGATGACGGGGATGTCGTCGCCGGACGCGCGCAGCTTGCGCAGCGCGGTGAGTCCGTCGACGCCCGGCATCATGAGATCGAGCACGATCAGGTCGGGGCGCTCGCGCTCGAGGCGGCGCTCGAGCGAGCCCGCATCGTGCAGCACCGACACTTCCATGCCTTGCCGCGCCAGATAGTCGCGCAGCAGGTCGCGCAGTTCGACGTCGTCATCGACGACCAGAATTTGAGTAGCCATGGGACGAAGTTTAACGCGCGCATGTAAGCCGTTTGCTTACACGGAGGCGCTTTGGGTTACGAGAAGTTACCGCGAAAGGCACATGTAATGTCGCGTAATGACAACGCCGTGGCCCGTAACACGCCGCTCCCGACCGGCCTATACGCTAGGGACACCGGTTGCGGCCACCCTGCTTCGGACGCCGTGCCAAACCGGACCAAACCTTCAAGGATTTGTCAGGAGCATCACCATGTACAAGACTACTTCGCGCCTTCTCGCGATCGCCGCTGCCTCTCTCGCTCTCACGGTCGGCGCAACCGCCGCCAATGCACAAACGCCGCCGCCCCCCCCGGGCGGTCCCGGCATGATGCACGGCCCGCACGGCGGCCCGGGCATGCACGGCGACTTCATGATGGGCGCCAAAAAGCTGCACGACAAGCTCAACCTGAACGCCGCTCAGGAAAAGCAATGGCAAACCGCCGTCGACACCATGAAGCAGAACGGCCAGGCCATGCGCAAGAACCATGAACAGCTCAAGCAGCAGTTCGACGCGCAGAAGAACCAGCCGATCCTCGACCTGAACGCCATGCACGCCACGCATCAGCAGATCGAGCAGCAGGAAGCGCAACTGCGCGAGCAGACCGCGCAAGCCTGGCTCGCGTTCTACAACGGCCTGAACGACCAGCAGAAGACCACCGTCAGCTCGGCGCTCAAGGAGCACTTCGCGAAGATGGAACAGCGCCACGAGAAGATGCGTCAGCGCTGGGAACAGCACCGCCACGACAAGGGCGCGGCATCGGCGCCGGGCGCGCAGTAAGCAACCGGGCGCCAATCGAGGCGCGCGCCTGAGCGGACGCGCGGCGGGTCGCGCCGCCGCATGTCCGCCCGGCGCGGGCCTGACCGCCCGGTTCAGCAAAGACGCAAACAAAAGCGAAAGCGCCGCGAGTCTCATCCCTCGCGGCGCTTTTTTCATGGCCGCGCGCGGAGCGTTTCCGCGCGCGGCGTCACACGCGCAGCCTGTGCGTCCCGTGCGGCATCACGCCACGTCGAACAGCAGCACTTCCGCCGCTTCGCCCTTCGCGAGCACCACGGCCGTTTCAGCTTCGATCATCGCCGCGTCGCCCATATTCAGGCGCTCGCCGTTGACCTCCAGCGCGCCGCGCGCCACCTGCACGTAGACCCGCCGCCCCGTCGGCACCGCATATTCGGCGCGCTCGTCGCCGTCGATCAGCGCTGCGTGAATCGAGGCGTCGGCCTGCACCGTCACCGAGCCGTCGCGCCCGTCGGGCGAGGCGATCAGGCGCAGACGGCCGCGCTTGTCGGCGTCGTCGAACCGCTTTTCCTCGTAGCCCGGCGCGCCGCCGCGTTCGGTCGGCAGCAGCCAGATCTGCAGCAGATGCGCTTCCTCGTCCTTCGAGGCGTTGAACTCGCTGTGCATCACGCCCGTGCCGGCGCTCATGCGCTGCACGTCGCCGGGGCGGATGGTCGAGCCGTTGCCCATGCTGTCGCGGTGCGCGAGCGCGCCGGAAAGCACATAGGTGACGATTTCCATGTCGCGGTGGCCGTGCGCGCCGAAGCCGCGTCCGCCCGCGATGCGGTCGTCGTTGAGCACGCGCAGTGCGCCGTAGTGCAGATGCGCTTCGTCGAAATAGTCCGCGAACGAGAAGCTGTGATACGTGTCGAGCCAGCCGTGGTTGGCATGGCCGCGTTCGTCGGCGCGTCGGATCGCAAGCATGGGGATTCTCCGTTCAGTCATGTCGATGTCCGAAGGTAGGGGCGGACGGCCTCGCGCACAATCCGCACCGGCGCACCGCATCGTTTCGCCAGCAACATCAATGGCCGGCGCGGGCGCGTCGCGGCCGTCCGGACACCGATCGGGCGCCCGATCGCCGCTCGATACGCGCCCCGCAACCAATTCTGTCAGGCCTGAACCACATGCCTGGTGCCGAGTCGCCCGCGTGCGCCCTGGCTTCGGGTAAAATACCGCGCTTTTCGGCCAGCGCCAGCTCGCGCGCGGCCCGGCGCCGGCTTTGGGCGCCAGCCTGGACGCCCTGCGCGTCCGACCCGTATTTTTGATCGCCTACAATGGCGGCGCTCCGGCCACGAGCCGGTTCGCGCAAGTCGCGAGCGAGCGCCGGTATCGACGCGCGCCGCCGGCGCCGCGGTCCCGAAGCGCCCGCCTCAGCTATGGAAGGGACGGAGTCAGTGATGAACCACTCGCTGCGCCCCGACAGGAGAAAGATGAAGAAGTTCGCAGTGTGCGTCGCGCTCGCCCTGATGGCGGGCAGCGCCGCGGCCAGGGATTGGCATACCGTGCGTATCGGCGTCGATGCGAGCTATCCGCCGTTCGAGTCCAAGGCCGCCAACGGCCAGATCGTCGGTTTCGACGTCGACCTCACGAAGGCGCTGTGCGCGCGCATGAACGTGAAGTGCGTGTGGGTGGAAAACGACCTCGACGGCATCATTCCGGCGCTCAAGGCGCGCAAGTTCGATGCGATCGTCTCGTCGCTGACGATCACGCCGCAGCGCCGCCAGCAGATCGACTACTCCGACAAGCTGTTCGACGCGCCCGCGCGCATGATCGCGCGCAGCGGTTCGCCGCTGCTGCCGACGCCCGAATCGCTCAAGGGCAAGAACGTCGGCGTGGAACAGGGCTCGACCCAGGAAGCGTACGCGAAGGTCCACTGGGCGCCCAAGGGGGTGAACGTGGTGTCGTACCAGAACCAGGATCAGGTCTATCAGGAACTGATCGCGGGCCGCCTCGACGCCACGCTGCAGGATGAAGTGCAGGCCGACTACGGTTTCCTGAAGACGCCGCGCGGCAAGGGCTTCGGCTGGGCCGGTCCGGAAGTCGAGGATCTGGCGACGATCGGCGACGGCACCGCCATCGGCCTGCGCAAGGACGACGCCGACCTGAAGGCGAAGTTCAACGCGGCCCTCGCCTCGCTGCACAAGGACGGTACGTTCGACCAGATCGCGAAGCAGTATTTCGACTTCCCGATCTACAAGGGCAAGTAAGCAAGGCAACCAGGCCGGCGCGCGCGGCGCGCCCGGGGCTCGCCCCGATGGACCGCACAGGCGCTTCGTATACAGTGCGAAGCGCGTCCTGCGAAGACGCCGTCCAGAGCGCCATTCGACACCATTCGACACGCGCCTCCAGGACACGGAGACCGACGGCCACGCGGCGAAGCCTCGCCAGCCGCGCTTGACCGGATTTGAACCGCGGCAGTCGCTGCCGCGCCTTTCGCGAGGCGCCCCTCGGCATCGAGGACGCTTCGTCGAGGACTCACCTATGTTTCTTCAAGGCTACGGCCCGCTGATCCTCGCCGGCACCTGGCAGACCGTCAAGCTCGCGGTGCTCTCGCTCGTGCTCTCCTTCGTGCTCGGGCTGATCGGCGCGGCGGCGAAGCTCTCGAAAAACCGCGCCGTGCACGGCGCGGGCACGGCCTACACCACGCTGATCCGCGGCGTGCCCGATCTCGTGCTGATGCTGCTGCTGTTCTACAGCATCCAGATCTGGCTGAACGACCTCACCGACATGCTCGGCTGGGATCAGATCGACATCGACCCGTTCCTCGCCGGCGTGGTGGTGCTCGGCTTCATCTACGGCGCGTACTTCACGGAAACCTTCCGCGGCGCATTTCTCGCCGTGCCGCGCGGCCAGCTCGAAGCGGGCCACGCCTACGGCATGACGAACTGGCAGGTGTTCACGCGCATCATGTTCCCGCAGATGATGCGCTTCGCGCTGCCCGGCATCGGCAACAACTGGCAGGTGCTCGTGAAGTCCACGGCGCTCGTCTCGATCATCGGTCTCGCCGACGTCGTGAAGGCCAGCCAGGACGCCGGCAAGGGCACGCTGCGCTTTTTCTTCTTCACGCTGCTCGCGGGCGCGATCTATCTCGGCATCACGACGGTCTCGAACTTCGTGCTGATGTATCTCGACAAGCGCTACTCCACGGGCGTGCGCAAAGCGGATCTCTGAGATCCAGGCTCAGGCGGAACTTAGCCAGAAGACAAGACAAGGCCAACGACAATGCAAGACCTGATCCAGCTGATCCAGCAATACTGGCGCAACTATCTCTACACCGACGGGTATCACTTCACGGGCGTCGCGATCACGGCCTGGCTGCTGGTGATTTCGATCGGCCTCGGCTTCTGCCTCTCGGTGCCGCTCGCCGTCGCGCGCGTCTCGAAGAAGAAGTGGCTCTCGGGCCTCGTGTGGCTGTACACGTACATCTTTCGCGGCACGCCGCTCTACGTGCAACTGCTGCTCTGCTACACGGGCCTCTACAGCCTCGAAATCATCCGCAATCACGAGCTGACGAGCGCGTTCTTCCGCAGCGGCATGAACTGCACGCTGCTCGCGTTCACGCTCAACACCTGCGCGTACACGACCGAGATCTTCGCGGGCGCCATCAAGGCGACGCCCTACGGCGAGATCGAGGCCGCGCGCGCCTACGGCATGAGCCCGTTCACGCTGTATCGCCGCGTGATCCTGCCGTCGGCGCTGCGCCGCGCGCTGCCCTACTACAGCAACGAAGTCATTCTGATGCTGCACGCGACCACCGTCGCGTTCACGGCCACCGTGCCGGACATCCTGAAGATCGCGCGCGACGTGAACTCGGCGACCTACCAGTCGTTCGGCGCGTTCGGCATCGCCGCGGTGCTGTACCTGATCATTTCATTCACGCTCGTGTGGCTGTTCCGCCAAGCCGAGCGCCGCTGGCTCGCATACCTGCGACCGCAAGGCAAGTGAGCCAACGAGGTCTTTGATGAATTCCCAGAAGCAGAAACTTTTCGTCGATTCGATCCACAAGCAGTACGGCGACAACGAAGTGCTCAAAGGCGTCTCGCTCAAGGCGAACGCCGGCGACGTGATCAGCGTGATCGGCTCGTCGGGCTCCGGCAAGAGCACGATGCTGCGCTGCATTAACTTCCTCGAGCAGCCGAACGCGGGCCGCATCTTCGTCGACGGCGAAGAAGTCGTCACGAAGGCCGACCGCCGCAGCGGCGCGCTCGTGGCCGCCGACGTCAAGCAGTTGCAGCGCGTGCGCACCAAGCTCGCGATGGTGTTCCAGCACTTCAACCTGTGGTCGCACATGACGGTGCTCGAGAACGTGATCGAGGCGCCGGTGCACGTGCTCGGTCTTTCGCGCAAGGAGGCCGAGGACCGCGCGCGCGTCTATCTGGAGAAGGTCGGGCTCGCGCCGCGCGTGGAGAAGCAGTATCCGTCGCATCTCTCGGGCGGCCAGCAGCAGCGCGTGGCGATCGCCCGCGCGCTCACCATGAACCCCGACGTGATGCTGTTCGACGAACCGACTTCGGCGCTCGACCCCGAACTCGTCGGCGAAGTGCTCAAGGTGATGCAGCAGCTCGCCGAGGAAGGCCGCACGATGATCGTCGTGACGCACGAAATGGGTTTCGCGCGCAACGTTTCGAATCATGTGATGTTCCTGCATCAAGGCCGCGTGGAAGAGGAAGGCGTGCCCGCCGAGGTGTTCGCCAATCCGAAGAGCGACCGTCTGCGCCAGTTTTTGTCGGGCAGTCTGAAGTGATGCCGGGTTTTGTAGTCGCGCTGCATAGTCAGTCTATGTAGTCGACTACATCCGTTCCAGCGGCGATGTAGTAAAAGTAGTATTTCAAGGCGCTTTCTGCGCCTTTTCTTTTTTCCTTCGCAACCCGCCTCTCGCCCCCGAAAATCGCCGCCAAAAGCGCGTTTTTCGCATTACTCCTGCGTCCTTCACGCGTCAATAGTGGCAATCCTGAGGAGCCCCCCTGACGATCCGTGTGTCCCTTGTCTGATAAGGATTTAGGCATACTTTTCAGACTCGGGTGACCACCATCCAGGAAGGCCATATGGCAATTTGACGACACCCGGCGCCGCCCGCGCGATTTCGTTCGCCACCGCCCACCTTTTTTGCTAAATTAGTAACCAAAGTAGCAAAACAAACTTCTTTAAAAGTAGTTTCACTTCAAATAAGAACGGGAGATGCCAGTCAACCAGGGGATCTGCATGACGACTCGATCAGGTTGTCCTGCTCGCATCGTTTCCGTACGCCGATCCTCCGGGTCACACTCCCTTTACGCGACCGTTTCTGTCCGCAGCACCCCGAAGGCGCGCGGACGTCTTTCGCAGTACTAAGGTTGACTCTTTGACAGGGTATGGAGGAGAAGATGAAGAAAGCATTGCTCGCCGCAGCATTGATGTCGGCTGGCGTCGTGGCGCATGCGCAAAGCAGCGTGACGCTCTACGGCCGCCTCGACGCAGGTGTGGCGTACATGAACGGCGTCGGCGCCGGTTCGGGCGCAAACGGCCAGGCTACCCATGGCACGAGCCAGGTTCAGCTCGAAAGCGGCTACTGGGGCACCAGCCTCTGGGGCATGAAGGGCGTTGAAGACCTCGGCGGCGGCAACAAGGCACTCTTCCAGTTGGAAGGCAGCTTCAGCACGGCAACGGGCGCAGGTCCGGGCAACGGCGGCCTCTTCAATCGCTGGGCAACGGTCGGTATGTCGAACGACAACTACGGTACGCTGCTGTTGGGCCGCGAACTGATGATCGTCAACGGCATTTGGGACTTCGACCCGTTCGGTCAGTCGAACTGGTCGTCGGCATCGATGGTCCGTGGTCGTAACTGGCCGCAATCGAGCAACAACATTTCGTACCAGTCGCCGAAGTTCTACGGCTTCGACGTGTACGGCCAGTACTCGTTCTCGAACGCCACGAACTGGAACGGTAACGGCACGACGTCGCAAGGCCGCCAGAACGGCATCCAGCTGACCTACACGAACTCGCTGTTCCAGGTTCGCGGTATCTACGACGAAATCCGCAATCCGGCCAACGGTACGCTGGGTGGCACGTACGACCAGACCAACGCAGACAACGCCTCGCAAGGCGTCTTCGCGTACTCGCGCGACTACATGGCGATGGTCAACGTGTTCCTCGGTCCGTTCAAGGTTCAGGGCGGCTACGAAGCCGTTCGCTCGTCGGGCATGACGGGTCTGGCAATCGGCCAGCCGAGCACGCTCGATCACGAGTGGGGCGGTGTGACGTGGCAAGCCACGCCGGCTGCCGCGCTGATCGCCGCGGTCTACCACGTCAACGCGAACAACGGCGGCGGCAACGCCACGCTGTACACGATCGGCGGCTCGTACAACCTGTCCAAGCGCACGCTGCTCGACCTGCAGGTCGCCACGGTGCAGAACAGCAAGTCAGCCAACTTCGGTCTGAACGCCAACAACTACGGCGACTCGGCTGCCACGGGCAACCCGCTGGCCGGCCACAGCCAGACCGGCGTGTACGCAGGCATCCAGCACTCGTTCTAATTCCGGACGAGTGTAGACAGAACAGCTACATCGACGTTTTCACGCTGCTGCGAGAGGCGCGTATCGGTGCGGTGTCCGAAAGGGTACCGCACCGTTTTTTATTCCTGGGCGACCTTCGGGCCGCCCTTTTTCTTTGCCGGCGTCACGCTGTGACGTGACGCCCGTGCGGACGATCGATCAGACCGCCGCTTCGTTCTCTTCGCCCGTGCGGATGCGGATCACGCGCTCGACGTCGGTGACGAAGATCTTGCCGTCGCCGATCTTGCCGGTGCGCGCCGCGCCGATGATCGCGTCGATCACCTGGTCGGTCTGCTCGTCGGCGACCACGACTTCGATCTTCACCTTCGGCAGGAAGTCGACCACGTATTCGGCGCCGCGATACAGCTCCGTGTGGCCCTTCTGGCGGCCGAAGCCCTTCACTTCGGTGACGGTCAGGCCCGTGAGGCCCACTTCGGCGAGCGCCTCGCGCACTTCGTCGAGCTTGAACGGTTTGATGACGGCGGTAATGCGTTTCATGGCGATCCTCGTTCGGTATCGGTTACGTAGGTTTCGTATCCGGTGACTTGCGGTAAATGGGCAATGTGACTGGCGTAATTTTACGCCGCCGGCTCCTGCGCGGGCACGCGCTCCAGATCGGCGAGCCAGACGACCGATTCCGAATCGCTCGGCGCGCGCCAGTCGCCGCGCGGCGACAGCGAGCCGCCCGTGCCCACCTTCGGCGCGTTCGGCACGCAACTGCGCTTGAACTGGCTCTGGCGGAAGAAGCGGTCGAGGAAAATCCGCAGATTGCGCTTGATGGCCGCCAGATCGTACTGATTGCGCGCGACCTCGGCGTTCTCCGGCCACGCGCCCGTCTCGCGGTCGCGCCACGCGTGACGCGCGAGGAACGCGACCTTCGCGGGCGTGAAGCCGAAGCGCAGCGTGTAGTAGAGATTGAAGTCCTGCAGCTCGTACGGTCCGATCGTGCTTTCGGTCTTCTGCTCGGGCGCGCCGTCCGACTTGCCGGGAATCAGTTCGGGGCTGATGTCGGTGCCGAGAATCGCTTCGAGCACGTCGCGTCCGCTCTCGCCGTTCTGGCCGATCTGGCCGGTTTCCGCGACCCAGCGCACGAGGTGCGTGATGAGCGTCTTCGGCACGCTGGCGTTCACGTTGTAATGCGACATGTGATCGCCGACGCCGTAGGTGCACCAGCCGAGCGCGAGCTCGGACAGATCGCCCGTGCCGATCACGATCGCATGATTGAAGTTCGCGAGACGGAACAGATGATTCGTGCGCTCGCCCGCCTGCACGTTTTCAAACGTGATGTCGTAGCTTTCCTTGCCTTCCGAATACGGATGGCCGAGGTCTTCGAGCATCTGCATGCAGCTCTTGCGGATGTCGATTTCGCGCGCCGTGCAGCCCACGAGATTCATCAGCTCGCGCGCCTGGCGCAGCGTGCGTTCGCTGGTCGCGAAGCCCGGCATCGTGTACGCGAGGATGTTCGCGCGCGGCAGCTTGAGGCGGTCCATCGCCTTCGCGCAGACGAGCAGCGCGTGCGTGGAATCGAGCCCGCCCGACACGCCGATCACCACCTTCTTGATGTTGGCCTGCGAGAGACGCTGCACGAGCGCCTGCACCTGAATGTTGTAGACCTCGTTGCAGCGTTCGTCGCGGCGCTTCGGATCGGCCGGCACATACGGGAAGCGCTCGACGCGGCGCTCCAGCGCGAGCGTTTCCTGCTGCCACGGCGCCGTGCCTTGTGCGTTGTCTTGTGCATTGCCCACGGCGCATTCGATCACGCGGAACTTCGCGATTTCGTCGGCGTGACGGCGGATCGAATCGCCGAATGTGGTCTGGCGAATGCGCTCCTGCTGGAGGCGCTCCAGATCGACATCGGCGTAAATGATCTGCGAGTCGTCGAAGAAACGCTCGGACTGCGCGAGCAATTCGCCGTTTTCGCAGACGAGCGCCTGACCGTCCCACGCGAGGTCCGTGGTCGATTCGCCCTTGCCCGCCGAGGTGTAGAGATACGCCGCGAGGCAGCGCGCCGACTGCTGCGAAACCAGTTGATGGCGATACCCCGCCTTGCCCACCACCACGTTGGACGCCGACAGATTCACGAGCACCGACGCGCCCGCAAGCGCCGCGAACGACGACGGCGGAATCGGCACCCAGACGTCCTCGCAGATTTCCACCTGGAAGCGCAGGCCCGCGACCTCCGGCACGTCGAACAGCAGCGCGGCGCCGAACGGCACGTCCGCGCCCGCGATGCGCACGCTGTCGACGCTCGCGCTGTCGGCGGCGCTGAACTGGCGCGGCTCGTAGAACTCGCCGTAGTTCGGCAGATAGCTCTTCGGCACGATGCCCGCGACGCGCCCGCCCGCCACCACGGCGGCGCAGTTGAACAGCGAATGCCCGACGCGCAGCGGCAAACCGACGATCATCGCGAGCGGCAGCGTCTTCGAAGCTTCGGCGATCTGCGCGAGCGCGTGCTCGCAGGCATCGAGCAGCGCCTGTTGATGGAAGAGATCGTCGCAGCTATACGCCGACAAACCGAGTTCCGGAAACGCGACGAGCACCGCGCCCTTCGCCGCCGCCTCGCGGGCGAGCGCGAGCGTCTGTTCGGTGTTGAAGACCGGATCGGCCACGTGGCAGCGCGGCAAGCCCACGGCCACGCGCGCGAAACCATGCGAGTAGAGATTGAAGAAGCGCTCTTTCATGTCGATAACCTTGGGCTCTTGAGGCAGTCGGCGCGCGCGGCGCCTGGCAAGCGAATGGCGAGGTCCTGGTGCGGTTCGTGCTGGCCGCGCGAACGTGCGCATTGCATGACGACGGCGCAACGACGGCGCAACGACGGCAGCGGCACGATAGCGGCGGCGCGCCAGCGCTCACCCGTTCGGAGGGTTTGCTTTACCATGACCGCTTGCCGCGGCGCGGCGAAACCGGCGCACCCGCGCCGCGACGGGCCGAAACCCTCGCCGCCCGCCTCCCACCTCGCCACGCCAGAACGGGCACGCAAGTTGAAAAAGGAACATTTCGATTATCGCACGGGCATTCTCGGCTCACCGGCCGAGATCGACGCCGCCGAATGGAACGCGCTGCTCGCGCGCCAGGCGCAGCCGACGCCTTTTTTGCGCCACGAATTCCTCACGGCGCTCGACGCCACACGCTGCGCCGCGCCCGACGCGGGCTGGGCGCCGCAGTTCGTCACGCTCACCGACCCGCAAACGGGCAAGCTTGCCGCCGCCGCGCCGGTCTATCTCAAGGGCCATTCGTACGGGGAATACGTGTTCGACTGGGCCTGGGCCGACGCCTACAAGCGCAACGGCCTGGAGTACTACCCGAAGCTGCTGTGCGCCGTGCCGTTCACGCCGGTGCAAGGCACCCGCCTGCTGGCCGCCGACGAACCCGCGCGCCGCCATCTGGCCGCCACGCTGCTGGCGTTCGCGGAGCAGGCCGAAGTCTCGTCGCTGCACGTGCTGTTTCCGCCCGAAGACGATGCGCGCGCGCTCACCGACCTCGGCATGATGCAGCGCGAAGGCGTGCAGTTTCACTGGCTCAACCAGGGCTACCGCGACTTCGACGACTTCCTCTCGACGCTCGAACAGAAGAAGCGCAAAAACATCCGCGCCGAGCGCCGCAAGGTGCGCGAGGCCGGCGTGACGCTGCGGCGCGTGCGCGGCGAGGACATCCGCGACGAGGACTGGCGCTTTTTCAGCCGCTGCTATCGGCAGACCTACCGCGAGCATTTTTCGTCGCCGTATCTGAACCTCGATTTTTTCCGCATGATCGGCGCGTCGATGCCCGAGAACCTGCTGCTCGTGATCGCCGAATACGAAGGCAAGCCGATCGCCAGCTCGCTCGTGGTGTATCAGCGCGGCGCGGACGGCCGCGGCGGCACGCTCTACGGCCGCTATTGGGGCGCGCTCGAACACGTGCCCTGCCTGCACTTCGAGACCGCGTACTATCAGCCGCTCGAATTCTGCATCGAGGAAAAACTCGACGTGTTCGAAGGCGGCGCGCAAGGCGAGCATAAAATGGCGCGCGGCTTCATGCCGACCGTCACGCGCTCGGCGCACTGGCTCGCGCATCCCGCGTTCGCAGACGCCGTCGCGCGCTTTCTCGACAGCGAGACGAACCAGATTCACGCCTATATGCACGAGTTGAACGAGCACAATCCGTTTCGCGGATAACGCCAGCCCGAACGCAAACGCCGACGCACACTCACCCAAGCCTCACGATCATCGCTTCCAGAAATATGCCGTGGTTTCTCTACCTGCTCGAATGCGCCGACGGCAGCGTCTACACGGGCATCGCCATCGACGTGGCCGCGCGTTTCGCGCAGCACGCCGACGGCACGGGCGCGCGCTACACGCGCTCGCGCAAGCCCGTGCAGGTGCTCGCGCAATTCGAACTCGCCGATCGCGCGAGCGCCTCGCGCGCCGAATACTGGGTCAAGCGCCTCACGCCGCGTGAGAAACGCGCGCTCGCGGCAGGCGCGCGCACACTGGAATCGGTGCTGCCGCCGGTGCCGGTCGAAGTGCCCGCGAGCGACGAACCGGAAGCCGAAGCGCCCGCTTGAAGCCAAACCCGCGCCCATGAAAAAACCGCACGGCCTTGCGGCACGTGCGGTTTTTTTACAGCCAGGAATCGCGACGCTTACTTCTTCGCGTTCGCGAGGCCTTCAGTGATTTCCTTGTGAGCGGCTTCGATGCCGACCCAGCCTTCGACCTTGACCCACTTGCCCTTTTCGAGCGCCTTGTAGTTCTCGAAGAAGTGCTTGATCTGGTCTTTCAGGTACTCGGGCACGTCGTCGAGCGTCTTGATGTTCGCCGTCATCGGGCAAACCTTGTCGTGCGGCACGGCGATCAGCTTCGCGTCGACGCCCGACTCGTCCGTCATCTGCAGCATGCCGAGCGCGCGCGAACGCACGACCGAGCCGGCCAGCAGCGGGAACGGCGTGATCACGAGCACGTCGACGGGGTCGCCGTCGCCCGAGAGCGTCTGCGGAATGAAACCGTAGTTGACCGGATAACGCATGCCGGTGCCGACGAAACGGTCGACGACGAGCACGCCCAGATCCTTGTCGGCTTCGTACTTGACCGGATCGCTCTGCGCCGGAATCTCGATGATCACGTTGAAGTCGTGCGGCAGATCCTTGCCGGCGGGGACATTTGCGAAGCTCATGAGCGCTCTCTGAGAGAAGGGGAAAAAAGCGACGGTTCACGCGAGGCGCGCGGCGAGCACGCGGCTCTCGCGCGAGGCGTGCCGGTGCGAAACCGGACGTCACAGGTTCGCAGCATTATAGCCAATCGGCTGCGGCGTCCGGATGAAGCCCGGATGAAGCGTCTCCTGAAAACCCACGCGTGCGCCGCGATTGGCGCGATAATGGCCCGGCAGGCCGGCGCTCGCGCACGCAACGCGCGGCGCCTGCCTGTTGATGGCCTGATACTGGCCGTTCGTGTTTTCGTCTTGCGTTCCCTTCCCTCGTTTCATCTCCTATTTACGAGGCGCATGCATGGAAGAAGCGAAGCATTTCATCGGCGGCGCGTGGCGCGCGCCCGCCAGCGGCGAAACCCTCGCCGCCCTTGATCCCTCCACCGGTCAACCCTTCGCGCAACTCGCGCGCGGCAATGCCGCCGACATCGACGCCGCAGTGCAGGCCGCGCGCGCCGCGTATGAAGGCATCTGGGGCGCGCTCAGCGCCGCCGAACGCGGACGCCTGCTGTTCAAGCTCTCGGGTCTCGTCGCGCAGCATCAGGAAGCGCTCGCGCAACTCGAAGCGCAGGACACCGGCAAACCGCTCAAGCAGGCCCGCGCCGACGCCGCCGCGCTCGCGCGCTACTTCGAGTTCTACGCGGGCGCCGCCGACAAGCTGCACGGCGAAACGCTGCCCTATCAGCACGGCTACACGGTCCTCACGATCCGCGAGCCGCACGGCGTGACGGGCCACATCGTGCCGTGGAATTATCCGATGCAGATCTTCGGACGCAGCGTCGGCGCCGCGCTCGCAACCGGCAACGCCTGCGTGGTGAAGCCCGCCGAGGACGCCTGCGTGTCGCTGCTGCGCGTGGCGGCGCTCGCGCACGAAGCGGGCTTTCCGCCCGGCGCGCTCAATCTCGTCACCGGGCTCGGCCACGAGGCGGGCGCGGCGCTCTCGGCGCATCCGGGCATCGACCACATCTCGTTCACGGGCTCGCCGCAAACCGGCAAGCTCGTCGCGCAGGCCGCCGCCGAACATCACGTACCGGTCACGCTCGAACTGGGCGGCAAGTCGCCCCAGATCGTGTTCGCCGACGCCGACTTCGACGCCGCGCTGCCCGTGCTCGTCGCCGCGATCGTGCAGAACGCCGGGCAGACCTGCTCGGCGGGCAGCCGCGTGCTGATCGAGCGCAGCGCCTATGCGCCATTACTCGACCGGCTCGCGGCCGCGTTCGAGACGCTGCGAGTCGGGCCCGCGAGCGCCGATCTCGACTGCGGCCCGCTCATCAACGAGAAACAGCGGCGGCGCGTGCGCGACTTTCTCGACGAAGCGCAGCGCGACGGCATCGCCGTGGCCGCGCGCGGCACGCTCGACGCCGCCGCGCCCTCCGGCGGTTTCTACGAAGCCCCGACGCTGCTGCGCGACGTGCCGCCGCAAAGCCGTCTCGCGCAGGAAGAAGTGTTCGGCCCCGTGCTCGCCGCCATGCCTTTCGACGACGAAGCCCAGGCGCTCGCGCTCGCCAACGGCACGCCCTACGGCCTCGTCGCGGGCGTGTGGACGCGCGACGGCGCGCGCCAGATGCGCATCGCGCGGCGCGTGCGCGCGGGCCAGGTGTTCGTCAACAACTACGGCGCGGGCGGCGGCGTCGAACTGCCGTTCGGCGGCTCGCGCCAGTCGGGCCACGGCCGCGAAAAAGGCTTCGAAGCGCTCTACGGCTTCACCGTGCTGAAAACCATCGCGCTCAAGCACGGCTGACGCCACACCGTTTTTTCATCGCTGATAAAAAATTCGGAGACAGCATGCGACTCACAGGCAAGACGGCCGTCGTGACGGGCGCCGGTTCGGGATTCGGCGAAGGCATCGCCAAAACCTATGCGCGCGAAGGCGCGAATGTCGTCGTCAACGATCTGAACGCCGAGGCCGCACAGCGCGTCGCGAGCGAGATCGCGCACGCGGGCGGCCAGGCGATCGCCGTGCAAGGCGACATCACGCGCGAAGCCGACTGGCACGCGCTGCGCGACGCCGCCATCGGCCGCTTCGGCAGCGTGGAGATCGTCGTCAATAACGCGGGCACCACGCATCGCAACAAGCCCGTGATGGAAGTCAGCGAAGCGGAATTCGACCGCGTTTTCGCCGTCAACGTGAAAGGACTCTACTGGAGCGTGCGCGCGTTCGTGCCGCATTTTCGCGAGCGCGGCGGCGGCGCGTTCGTCAACATCGCCTCGACGGCGGGCATCCGGCCGCGCCCCGGGCTCGTCTGGTACAACGGCAGCAAGGGCGCGATGATCGTCGCGAGCAAGGCGCTCGCCGCCGAACTCGGCCCCGACCGCATCCGCGTGAACTGTGTGAATCCCGTGATCGGCGATACGGGCCTCACCGCCGAATTCATGGGCGTGCCCGACACGCCCGAGAACCGCGCGCGCTTCGTCGCGACGATCCCGCTCGGGCGCTTCTCCACGCCGCAGGACGTGGCCAACGCCTGCCTCTATCTGGCCTCCGACGAAGCCGCGTTCATCACCGGCGCGTGTCTCGAAGTGGACGGCGGGCGCTGCGTCTGAGCCACGCCGCGCCGCTTTCGCCTCGCTCGTAAGTGCTTGACGCATGAGTGTTTTCCCGCGCCGCCACGCTCCGGCGGCGCGGCTAGAATGGTCGTGCTTTAATCCGGCGTACTCGACGCAAACAACACGAATAACAGCCGACACACGACATTGGAGACACCATGGCCAGTCCAGCGAATCCCCTGCCGCATGCGAGCGCGGGCGCGCCGCCTTCGGCGTTCGAAGAAGCCACTTACCGCAAGGTCGCCTGGCGGCTCACGCCGCTCCTGATGCTCTGCTACGTGGTCGCGTATCTCGACCGCGTGAACGTCGGCTTCGCCAAGTTGCAGATGAGCGCGGCGCTCAATCTCTCCGATGCGGTCTACGGCTTCGGCGCGGGCATTTTCTTCATCGGCTACTTCCTGTTCGAAGTGCCAAGCAATGTGATCCTGCATCGCGTGGGCGCGCGCATCTGGATCGCGCGCATCATGGTCACGTGGGGGCTCGTGTCCATTCTCACGATGTTCGTCACCACGCCGACGATGTTCTACGTGATGCGCTTCCTGCTCGGCCTGTGCGAAGCGGGCTTCTTCCCCGGCATCATCCTCTATCTGACCTACTGGTATCCGGCGCACCGGCGCGGCCGCATGACGACGTGGTTCATGACGGCCATCGCGCTCTCGGGCGTGATCGGCGGTCCGGTGTCGGGCTGGATCCTCAAGGCCTTCGACGGCGCGAACGGCTGGCAAGGCTGGCAGTGGCTGTTTCTGCTCGAAGGGCTGCCGTCGGTGATCGTCGGCGTGCTGGTGTTTTTTGTGCTCGACGACCGCATCGGCAACGCGAAGTGGCTCACGCCCGACGAACGCGCGCTGCTCGAACGCAACATCGCCGCCGAAGACGCGACCAAGGAAGATCCGCCGCTCGTCACCGTGCTCACGAGTCCGCGCGTGCTGCTCATGAGCCTCACCTACTTCTCGTTCGTGATGGGTCTGTACGGCGTGAGTTTCTGGCTGCCGACCATCATCAAGGCGACGGGCGTGAAGGACGCGCTGGCGATCGGCCTGCTCTCGGCGATTCCGTTCGCGGCGGCGGTGGTCGGCATGGTGCTGGTGGCGAAGAGCGCCGACCGTCGCCGCGAACGTCGCTGGCACATCGCGATTCCGGCGGCCGTGGGCGCGCTCGGCCTCGTGCTCTCGGTGACATGGGCGCACGACACCGCGCTCGCGATGGCCGCGCTCACGCTCGCGACCTTCGGCATCCTCACCACGCTGCCGCTGTTCTGGAGCCTGCCCACAGCGTGGCTCGCGGGCACGGGCGCCGCGGCGGGCATCGCGCTCATCAACTCGATCGGCAATCTCGCGGGCTTCCTGAGCCCGTACGCCGTGGGCTGGCTCAAGCAGGCGACCGCCGCCAACGACTCCGGCATGTACATGCTCGCGGCGTTCATGATCCTCGGCGGGCTGCTCGCGCTGTCGGCGCCGAAGACGCTGGTCGATCGATAAACATGCTTCGACAAAAGAAAACGGCCGCTAGCAGCGGCCGTTTTTCGTTGCAGCATGCGCAGCGAAAGCGCACGATCCGACGGACGATCACACCACGTTCATCGACATCGCGCTTTCGCGATAGTGCGTGGCCGCCTTGCCGGCGTCGCCCAGTTCCTCGTGCAGACGCGCGAGCGCGCGGTGCGAGCGGATCTTGAGCGGCTCGTTGTTGCTCGCGTTGGCCGACTTCAGCGCCGCCTCGAGGAACGACTGCGCCTTGCCCCACAACTGCTGCTTCAGGCACAGGCGACCCAGCGCGAACAGCAGATCGCCGTCTTCGGGACGCTCCTTGCGCCACGCCTCGGCCTTCTGGATCAGCGGCAGCGCGTCATCGCCGGCCGTGTCCGGATAGCGGCGCAGCAGGCGCGCGTCCCAGTTCTGCGCGAGCGCTTCCTCGACGATCTTGCGCGCGTCCGCCTGCCGCTCCAGCGCGATCAGCAGTTCGGCCGCGCAATCGGCCAGACGCGGCGAATGACGCTCGATCGGCGACAGCGCGTGCCAGAGTTCGAGCAGCGCGTCGGCGTTATGACGACGGTCGCGCAGCAGGTTCTCGGCCGCCAGCTGGCGCAGACGCACCGCCACGGCCGGATGCAGCGCCTCGCGCTTTTCCAGCGTCTTCACGAGCTTGAGCACTTCGCTCCAGTTCTTGAGCTGCTGCTGCGCGCGCAGCGCGATCTGCTGCGCGTGAATGCGGCGGCCGCCCTGCGAGCGCATTTCGGTGAGCGCGGCCAGCGCGCCGTCCGCGTCGCGGCCGTCGGCGCGCATGTCGGCGGTCGCCATCAGACGCGCTTCCTGCAACTCGGGGTCGTCGACCTGCGTGAGCCAGTCGTCGCGACGCGCGTACTCGTGCAGACGATGCGCGGCGTTCGCGGCGATCAGGCCCGCGGCGCCCTTGTTGTTGTCGTCGGCGAGCGAGTCGCGCGCGGCCTTCTCGGCACGCGAGAAACGACCCGCATAGAGATTGCCGATCGCGTCGCGCAGCGCCGAATGCGCCTTTTCCTTGCGCGCGCGTGCGCGGTACGCGGCCACGCGGCGCGGCATCGTCACGACGTTGCGCACGAAACGCAGGATCGCGTAGAGCAGCAGGAAGGCCACCACGATGCCGACCACGAACAGATTGAGCGACACATCCACGCGATACGGCGGATAGACGAGCAGCACCTGCCCCGCGTCGAACCGGCCGACGGTCGCGAGCGCGACCGCCACGATGAACAGGAGCGCGAGCCAGAGAAGTCCACGGATCGCCATGCTTACCCCCGGCTCTGGTATTGCTGCAGCGCCTTCAGGCTCGTGTCGAGCGTGGGCAGCGCGACAGCGGCCGAGCCCGCGTCCACCTGCTTGAGCAGGTCGCGCACGTTCTGCGTTTCTTTCGACGCGCCGTCGAAGTAGCGCGCGAGCGTTGCGTCGGCGGCGGCGAGGTCGGACTTGAGCGTGGCCGGATTGCGCGAGAGCAGCGACAGACGCGCCGACAGCAGGCGCAGCTTCAGGTTCTCGCGCATGAAGTAGCCCTGATCGGGCGAGACGAGCATGGCGTCGGCGTTGTCGATGCGGCGCACCTGCACGAGGCTCGCGATCTGCTGGCCGACGCCGTGCACGAAGGTGTCGAGCCACGCCTTCCAGCGCGGCTCGCCCGTGGCGGCGGCCGTCACGGCGACGTCGGCAGGCGCGGCGGCTTCGGGCTTCGTGTGCGCGACGAGCGCTTCGCCCGCGAGCGGCAGCGCGTCGATTTCGGCGAGCGCGGTGTCGAGCTTGATGGCGAGACCGGCGAGGTCGGTGGACGGCGCGGCCTTGAGCTTGTCGATGTCCTCGGCGATGGCCTTGCGCACGGCGAGCGCCTGCGGGCTGGCCGACGCGGCGAGGCGCGTGTCGGCGCTTTGCAGCGCGAACAGCGCGAGCTGCGTGTTGCCGGTGAGCTGGAGCTGCTCGCTCGCACTCGACAGCATCTGGCCGACTTCGGCGAGCGTCCAGTCGTCGCGGTTCTTCGCGAGGTCGGCATATTGCTGCGAGAGCGCCTGCTGCGAGTTCTGCGCGTCGGCGATCTTGCCTTCGAGCTGCGCCATCTGCTTGTCGATCTGCTGCGCGCTCGACGCGGCTTCGTCGGCGCGCGCGCGCAAGGCGGCGGTCTGCTGGTCGGCGCTCTGCTGGCGCTGCGCAAGCGAGGCGTCGACGCGGTCGAGCTTGCGATTGAGCGCATAGCCGCCGCCCGCCGCACCTGCCGCGAGCAGCACGACCACGAGCCAGAGGATCGCGGTGCCGCCGCCGCGGCGCGCGCCGCCGTTGCCGGCCGGCGTCAGCGGCGCGGACGAATAGGACGTCGATGCGGATGACGACGCAGCGGACGACGCAGGTCGCGCGCTCGCGGCCTGGGCGGCCGGTTTCGATGCCGTCGGGGAAGCGGTTTGCGAAGCGCCTGCCGAAGCGGCGCCTTGATTGGGAACGTGGCTGGAATCGTTCGAATCAGTCATGCGGGGTTGTGCCGGCGGCGAGGCCGGGGTGTTCTGAACCGGTTGAGCCGCCGAAAGCGCGGCTGAAGAGAGATCGGAAGAAACCGTGCTGGCTGGCGCGGATGCGGCAAGCCCCAGCAGCGTCTCGACGATGCGCTCGTCGCCCGCGCCGGACACCGTCATCCTATCAAAACCCAATCCGCGCGCCGTCTCGGCAATACGCGGATGCGGCGCGACCAGTTGCGCATGGCGCAGCTCGACGATCTCGCCTGCCGTGAGGTGCTCGCGCGCGAGTTCGTCGAGATTGCGCACGCCTTCCGAGCTGGTCACGAGCCACGCGTGCGGCGCGCCTTCGAGCAGCGTGTGAACCGCCGCCCACGCGCCCATCGGCGGCTCGGGCACGATGCGGCGGTAGGCCGCGACGGCCTCGACTTCCGCGCCCGCTTCGCGCAGGCGGTCGGCGAGCCATTCGCGCCCGCCGTCGCCGCGCACGATCAGCACGCGCTTGCCCGCGAAGGCGTTCTCGCCGAGCTCTTTTTCGAGTGCGGCGTACAGCGATTCCGAGTCGAAGCGCGCCGGCTCCTCGTCGGCGGAACCGGCCGGGCTGATCACGCGATGCGCGGGGGCGGCAACGCCGTGGCGCGCGAGCGCGGCGACGCTCGCCGGACCGACCACGCCGACGGGCAGCGCGTGCGGCCAGATCGACGAAATCGACCGGTAGCACTCGAACGCGCGGTCGACCGCATTCGGCGAAACGAACACCACGAGCGCATAGCGGTCGAGCGCGCCGAGCGCGTCGCGCAACGGCGCGTCGTCGCGCACGGGCGCGATGGCGATCAGCGGAAATTCGAGCGTGCGCAGGCCGCTCGCGGCCAGTTGCGCGGACAGCGCGTCCGACTGACCGGCCGGACGGGTGAGGACGACGGTGAAATCCGTGCCCGCTGCCGCGCCGCTCGCGTCATGATGCGGCGCGGACGAATCGGCCGGCCCGCGCCATTCGTCGGGCTGGGCCGAACCCGGGCCGCCCTGGCGCGGCTGCCACGGGCCGCCGGTCATCGCGGCTCGGCGGGATCGTCGCCCGCGCGGTTGGCGTTGCCGGAAGTTGCCGGAGGCGCGTTCGGCACGCGTTGTTCTTCGGGACCCGCTTCGGACAGCGCGCGCACGATCTCGAGCGCGCCCTGGGCGATCAGTTCGTCGGCGACCTTGCGGCCGAGCGCGACGGCGTCCGCGACCGTGGCGGGCGTGGCCGCATCTTCGGCGGCCAGCACGCGGCTCGCGTCGGGCGTGGCGATGGTGCCGCGCAGCGCGAGCCGGCCGTCCTGCCACTGCGCGTAGGCCGCGAGCGGCACCGAGCAACTGCCGCCGAGCGCGCGCGACACCATGCGTTCGGCCTCGACGGCCTTCGCGGTGGCGTCGTCGTGCAGCGGCGCGAGCCAAGCGGCGATGTCGGCGCGGTCGGCGCGGATCTCGATGCCGAGCGCGCCCTGTCCCGCCGCCGGCAGGCTGTCCGCCGGTTCGAGCAGCGCGCGGATGCGTGCGCCGAGACCCAGACGCTTGAGCCCCGCCGCCGCGAGAATGATGGCCGCGTAGTCGCCGCGGTCGAGTTTGCCGAGGCGCGTGTCGAGATTGCCGCGCAGCGGCTTCACGTCGAGATGCGGATAACGCGCGCGGATCATCGACTCGCGGCGCAGGCTGGAGGTGCCGACCACGGCGCCCGGCGGCAGCTCCGCGAGCGAGTCGTATTCGTTAGACACAAAGGCGTCGCGCGGATCTTCGCGCTCCATGATGCACGCGAGCGCGAAGCCCTCGGGCAGCTCCATCGGCACGTCCTTGAGCGAATGCACGGCCAGATCGGCGCGCCCTTCGGCCAGCGCCTGCTCCAGCTCCTTCACGAACAAACCCTTGCCGCCGACCTTCGACAGCGTGCGGTCGAGAATTTGATCGCCGCGGGTCGTCATTCCGACGATGCTCACGTCGCAGGATGGATATAATTTGTGCAGCGCAGCTTGCACATGCTCGGCCTGCCACATCGCGAGGCGGCTCTCCCGCGAAGCGATGACAAGCGTGCGGGGCATGGGCGCGGATAACGTCTCGGAATTCATGGCTAGCACATCGAATGACGGGTTCGAAAAACAGAATCGGATAACAGGCAATGTTAGCACGCGCCCCTTTTTAGGCCCGCGCGTGCGGCGGCAAGGAAGAGACACGGTCCGTCGCTGACGTACACGCTATCTGCGCGTCGGCGGCGCTGATCCCGCACGCCCTCCCCGGCACCCGGCGCGAACCTGCGTCCGCTCCATGGTGCCGCGCTTTCGCAAAGCCTGCTCCCGGCGCGCCGGTATCCGCAGTTTTTCGCCGTCCTCGTATCGTCTTCGCCGTCGCTTGCCGTTCGGTCCGCCGCGATACCGCAGCACCGCAGTCCGCGCGGCTCGCGCAGGATGGCTCCCGCCATCCGTTCTGGTGGTTTCTGGTAGCACCGAAGTACCCTGACCGCGGCCCGCGCCGCGGCCATGCAGTTGGCAGTCCCCGAATACCCTGTCCACACTCCTGGCTAGTCTTGAGGAAAACATCGTGAAGTCTTCCGGATCGGCGCGCGCAGAGCGCCGCAACAACGCATCGCTTGCCTCTTCTTCCCCCGCGGCCGCCGACAAGGCCAAAACCGCCAGGGCCGTGAAAGCCGCAACGGCCACTGAAACGAAGAAGACGACGAAGACATCGAAACCGGCCGACGCCAGCAAGACCACGAAAACGAAAGCGACGAAGGCGGTCAAGGCCGGCAAGTCGTCAAAAGCCGCGTCGAAAGCCGCGTCGAAGGTCGCCGAATCCGCCGGGATCGTCGAAGTGGCGCAGGCGGCAAAGCCTGAAAAAGCCGCGAAGGCGACGAAAGCCACCAAGGCCGCAAAGCCCGCCAAGGCGCCGAAAACCGCCGGCGCGCCGCGCGGCGGCCGCACGCGCGACGAAGAACAGCGCGACGACAAGGACCAGCCGCTCTTCGAAGACATCCGCTATCTCGGACGCCTGCTCGGCGACGTCGTGCGCGAACAGGAAGGCGATGCCGTGTTCGAGGTGGTCGAAAGCATCCGCCAGACGGCCGTGCGTTTTCGCCGCGAGGACGACAACGCCGCCGCGCTCGCGCTGGAAAAACAGTTGCGCGGACTCTCGCCCGAGCAGACCGTGAGCGTGGTGCGCGCGTTCAGCTATTTCTCGCATCTGGCGAACATCGCCGAGGACCGTCACCGCAACCGTCGCCGCCGTATCCACGATCTGGCCGGTTCGGCGCCACAGGCGGGCACCATCGCGCATTCGCTCGAACGTCTCGCGCAAGCGGGCGCCGCCGCCACGCCGATGCTCCAGCAGTTCTTCAACGATGCGCTGATCGTGCCCGTGCTCACCGCGCACCCCACGGAAGTGCAGCGCAAGAGCACGCTCGATTCGCAGCACGACGTCGCGCGCCTGCTCGCCGAACGCGACCAGCCGCTCACGCATCGCGAACGCGAGCATAACGAAGCGCTGCTGCGCGCACGCGTGACCTCGCTGTGGCAGACGCGCATGTTGCGCGACGCGCGCCTGACCGTCACCGACGAAATCGAAAACGCGCTCTCGTACTACCACACCACCTTCCTCACCGAGATTCCCGCGCTGTACGGCGAGATCGAAACCTCGCTCAAGGAGCACGGTCTTTCCGCGCGCCTGCCCGCGTTCTTCCAGATGGGCAGCTGGATCGGCGGCGACCGCGACGGCAATCCGAATGTCACGTCGGCCACGCTCGAAGAAGCCAGCGAGCGCCAGGCGCAGGTGATCCTGCAGCACTATCTCGACGAAGTGCACAAGCTCGGCGCGGAACTGTCGGTGTCGAATCTGCTTGCCGGCGCGAGCGACGAACTCAAGGCGCTGGCCGAAGCCTCGCCCGACCAGTCGCCGCATCGCGTGGACGAACCGTATCGGCGCGCGCTGATTGGCGTGTACACGCGCCTCGCCGCGAGCGCGCGCGTGCGCCTGGGAGAAGGCGTCGTGGCCGTGCGCAGCGCGGGCCGCAACGCCGCGCCCGTGCGCGCGCAGCCGTACGCCGACGCCGCCGAGTTCTCGCGCGATCTGCACATCCTGATGGATTCGCTCGCCGCGCATCACGGCGCTTCGCTCGCCACGCCGCGCCTCGCGCCGCTCGTGCGCGCGGTGGAAGTGTTCGGCTTCCACCTGGCCTCGATCGACCTGCGTCAAAGCTCGGACATCCACGAAGCCGTCATCACCGAACTGCTCGCGCGCGCGGGCGTGCAGGCCGATTACGCGGCGCTCTCCGAAGAAGACAAGCAGATCGTGCTGCTCGCGCAACTCGCCGATCAGCGTCCGCTGCGCTCGCCGTATCTCGACTACTCCGCCCTCGTGAAGAGCGAACTCGGCGTGCTGGAAATGGCGCGCGTGACGCGCGAAAAGTTCGGCGCGCGCGCGGTGCGCAACTACATCATCTCGCACACCGAAACGGTGTCGGACCTGCTCGAAGTGATGCTGTTGCAGAAGGAAACCGGTCTGCTCGGCGGCCGCCTCGGCCACACGGACGATCCCGCGCAGGCCGCGCTGATGGTGATCCCGCTGTTCGAAACGATTCCCGACTTGCGCCACGCGCCGGGCATCATGCGCGACCTGCTCGCGCTGCCGGGCATCGACGGCATCGTCGAGCATTGGGGCAACGAGCAGGAAATCATGCTCGGCTATTCGGACAGCAACAAGGACGGCGGCTTCCTCACGTCGAACTGGGAGCTGTATCGCGCCGAACTCGCGCTCGTCTCGCTGTATCGCGAACGCGGCATCACGCTGCGTCTGTTCCACGGGCGCGGAGGCACGGTCGGACGCGGAGGCGGCCCGACCTACAACGCGATCCTGTCGCAGCCGCCGGGCACGGTGGACGGCCAGATCCGCCTGACCGAACAGGGCGAGGTGATCGCCAGCAAGTTCGGCAATCCGGAAATCGGCCGCCGCAATCTGGAGACGGTGATCGCGGCCACGCTCGAAGCCACGCTGCTGCCGATGGACAACACCGCGGGCAATGCGCCGGATCAACTGCCGGCGTTCGAAGCAACCATGCAGCATCTCTCCGATGCGGCGATGGCGGCGTACCGCTCGCTCGTCTACGAGACGCCCGGCTTCACCGACTACTTCTTCGCCTCGACGCCGATCACCGAAATCGCGGAACTGAACATCGGCAGCCGCCCGGCTTCGCGCAAGCTGCAGGATCCGAAGAACCGCAAGATCGACGACCTGCGCGCGATTCCGTGGGGCTTTTCGTGGGGCCAGTGCCGTCTGCTGCTGACGGGCTGGTATGGCTTCGGCAGCGCGGTGTCCTCGTATCTCGACGAAGCGGACAGCGACGCCGAACGCGCGCGCCGCCTCGCGCTGTTCAGGAAGATGTACAAGACCTGGCCGTTCTTTGCGAACCTGCTGTCGAACATGGACATGACGCTCGCGAAGACCGATCTCGCGGTGGCGTCGCGCTACGCGCAACTCGTCGCCGACAAGAAGCTGCGCAAGCATGTGTTCGAGCGCATCGTGGCCGAGTGGGAGCGCACGACGAAGGTGCTCGACGAGATCACCGGTTCGAACGGCCGTCTCGCCGACAACCCGCTGCTCGCGCGCTCGATCAAGAACCGCTTCCCGTATCTCGATCCGCTCAATCACTTGCAGGTCGAGCTGATCAAACGCTATCGCGCGGGCGACCCGAGCCCGCGCGTGCGGCGCGGGATTCATCTGACGATCAACGGGATTGCGGCGGGGTTGCGGAATACGGGTTAACTGCGCGGGCGACCGCACGGGTTGACACCGTATAAAAAAGCCTCGCAGGTCTTTGATCTGCGAGGCTTTTCTTTTGGACGATGCTTGCCGGGATGCAAAATTCTGATGCAAAATCGCATCAGAATCTGAATCACGGAGGGCAGCATGCGCACCACGGTGACCCTGGACGACGCGCTTTATGAGAAAGCGCTCGAAATGGCCGATCCCGGCATGGAGAAGGCCGATCTGTTTCGCGAAGCCGTCAAGACGTTCGTGCGGGTTCAAGCGGCCAAGCGGCTGGCCGCTTTAGGCGGCAGCGCGCCCGAGATGGCGGACATCGCGCGTCGGCGCGACGACACGCCCGCGTCATGAGCGTGCTCGTCGACACGTCGGTCTGGGTCGATCATTTCAGACGCCGAAACGGAGCGCTCGTCGAACTGATGCTGAGCGACGAAGCGCTGGCTCATCCGATGGTGCTCGCCGAACTGGCCTGCGGCACGCCGCCCGCGCCACGCGTGCGCACACTAGACGACATTGGCCTGCTGCGGTCGGCGAATCCGGTGAGCCTGCAGGAAGTCATGGCGCTGATCGAACGCGAACAACTCTACGGCCTCGGCTGCGGCGTGGTCGACCTGATCCTGCTCGGCTCCGTGCTGATCACGCCGGGCGCGCGCCTCTGGACGCTCGACAGGCGGCTGGCAGGTCTCGCCGAACGCTTCGACGTGGCCTGGCAGCCGCCCATGCATTGAAATGCGCGCAGGCTAACCTGTTGCGCAACATGCCCCTCAATCCCGCCGCGTCGCCTCGATCATCAGCGCATCGAGCTTGAACGAGCGATCGCTCTGCACATCGAAATACTGGCGCACTTCATCGGGCGCGTTGTCCCACATCGAGCGGATCGCCGTCACGCGCTCCGGCGGCGTGCGCATGCGCGCGACCCACGTGTCGAAGTCGAGCGCGATGCGCCAGCGCTCCGTCACCTTCGCGTCGAAGCCCGCCGCATCGAGCATGCTCACCCACTCGTCGGCGCGGTAATCGCGGATATGCGACGCATCGCGCAGCAATTCCACCGCCTGAATATGCGTGTCGAAAAGCGGATCGTCGATGCCCGCGATATCGATGAACTTGAGCCGGCCGCCCGGTTTGAGCACGCGATGCACTTCGGCGAGCGCGCGCGGCACGTCGCGCCAGTGGTGCGCGCTCATGCGGCTGATCGCCCAGTTGAAGCTCGCGTCGGCGAACGGCAACGTCTCGGCGGCGCCCTGCTGCGTGCGGATCGTGCTCAAACCGCGCTCCTTCGCGGCGGCTTCGACGGTCGCGAGCATCGGCGGCGCGATATCGTAGGCGACGACTTCCCGCACATGCGGCGCGACCGCGAAGCTCGCGTGACCCGCGCCGCAGCCCATGTCGAGCACCAGCGCGTTGCCGCAGGTCGCCGCGAAGGTCGCGGCCAGGTTCTCGAGATCGGCACCGGTTGCGTGGACCTGGCTGGTGAGATAGGCGGCGGCGGTCGTGCCGAAGGCGTCGGCGACCTGATCGTGATGCTTCATGACATGCTCCTGGTGCGGATCCGGCGCGCCGACGCTCCTGCGCGCGCACCGGTGTTCCGGTTGTGTGGGGCGCGAGTTCAGCTGCATGGACCACGACATCTGCGGCTGCGGCCTCGCGTCGATCTTTTTGCTTCTGTCCCCGGGGCGGGTCGGCGCGGCGGCCCGGCGCCGCGTCAGCCGTTACAATAGAGCCCGTTCTGTACCAGTACAAGTTGAGCGATTATTCTGGTATCGCCAGCACCCGCCAGCCTTCCATGAGCCTCGATACCTCCACTACCGGCGATTCCGGCCCCGCTAAAACCCTCGACGCCACGCCCGCGCGCGCGCTCGGCGAGTTCATCCGCGCCCATCGCGAGCGTCTGTCGCCGCAGGAAGTCGGCCTGCCGCCCGGCCCGCGCCGGCGCACGCCCGGCCTGCGCCGCGAGGAAGTCGCGCAGCTTTGCGGCGTGAGTCCGACCTGGTACACGTGGATCGAGCAGGGCCGGCCGGTCTCGGCGTCGGCGGACGCGCTCGCGCGCATCGCCGTGGCGCTGCGGCTCTCGCGCGCCGAACGCGCCTATCTGTTCGAACTCGCCGCGCAGCGCGATCCCGCCGAACCCGACACCGCCAGCGCCGCCGACGCGCCCGCCACCCTGCTGCAAACCGTCGGCCTGATCGACGCGCCCGCCTACGTGCTCGACCGCCAGTGGACCGCGCTCGCCTGGAACGCGCAGGCCGCGGATCTGTTCACGGGCTGGCTCGACGGCGATCACGACCGCAACCTGCTGCGTTTCACCTTCACGGAGCCGCTCGGGCGCGAGCTGATCGTCGACTGGGAAACCCGCGCGCGCCGTCTGGCCGCCGAGTTCCGCGCCGACTCCATCCGCCATCTGAACGACGCGCCCACGCGCGCGCTGATCGATTCGCTGATCGCCGCGAGCGACGAATTCGGCCGCTACTGGGGCTCGCAGGACGTGTTCGAGCGCGAAGGCGGACGGCGCGAATTCCATCATCCGCGCCACGGCCGCATCGCTTACGACCAGATCACGTTCAAGCCCGCGCACCGCGAGGATCTCAAGCTGGTGGTGCTGGTGCGCCTCTGAGTGTGCCCCGGACGCGCCGCATCGCCGGTCCGCGCCTGCGCGGATGGTAAAATCCTGAACTTTCCTGCCGCACCCGGCGCCCTGCGAGGCACTCAGCGCGCGGCCCGCTTTCCCATCGCTCACCGCTCATCATCATGACGTCCCAACTGCACAAAAAAGGCGAAGCCTGGTCGGCTCGCTTCTCCGAACCCATGTCGGAGCTGGTCAAGCGCTACACGTCGTCGGTCTTCTTCGACAAGCGACTCGCGCTCGTGGACATCGAGGGCTCGCTCGCGCACGCGTCGATGCTGGCCGCGCAGAAGATCATCTCCGCCGACGACCTCGCCGCCATCCAGGGCGGCATGGCGCAGATCAAGGGCGAGATCGAGCGCGGCGAATTCGAGTGGAAGCTCGATCTCGAAGACGTGCACCTGAACATCGAAGCGCGCCTCACGGCGCTGATCGGCGACGCGGGCAAGCGTCTGCACACGGGCCGTTCGCGTAACGACCAGGTCGCGACCGACATCCGCCTGTGGCTGCGCGGCGAGATCGACCGCATCGGCGGCCTGATCGGCGACCTGCGCGGCGCGCTGCTGGACCTCGCCGAGCAACACGCGGGCACGATCATGCCGGGCTTCACGCACCTGCAGGTTGCGCAGCCGGTCACCTTCGGCCATCACCTGCTCGCCTACGTGGAAATGTTCACGCGCGACGCCGAGCGCATGGTCGACTGCCGCAAGCGCGTGAACCGCCTGCCGCTCGGCGCGGCGGCGCTCGCGGGCACGAGCTATCCGATCGACCGCTTCGCCGTGGCGAAGACGCTCGGCTTCGACGGCATCTGCACGAACTCGCTCGACGCCGTCTCCGACCGCGACTTCGCGATCGAATTCACGGCCGCCGCCGCGCTCGTCATGACGCACGTGTCGCGCTTCTCGGAAGAACTGGTGCTGTGGATGAGCCCGCGCGTCGGCTTCATCGACATCGCCGACCGCTTCTGCACCGGCTCGTCGATCATGCCGCAGAAGAAGAACCCCGACGTGCCCGAACTGGCGCGCGGCAAGACCGGCCGCGTGAACGGCCATCTGATGGGCCTGCTCACGCTGATGAAAGGCCAGCCGCTCGCGTACAACAAGGACAATCAGGAAGACAAGGAGCCGCTGTTCGATACCGTCGATACGGTCGCGGACACGCTGCGCATCTTCGCGGAAATGGTCGCCGGCATCACGGTCAAGGCCGACGCCATGCGCGCCGCCGCGCTGCAAGGCTTCTCGACGGCCACCGATCTCGCCGACTATCTGGTGAAGAAGGGCCTGCCGTTCCGTGACGCACACGAAGCCGTGGCGCACGCGGTGCGGATCTGCGTGGATCGCAACTGCGATCTCGCCGACCTGACGCTCGACGAAATGCGCAGCGAACTGCCGGCCGTCGCGCATCTGCTCGCCGAAGACGTGTTCGAAGTGCTGACGCTGGAAGGCTCGGTGTCGTCGCGCAATCATCCGGGCGGCACCGCGCCCGAACAGGTGCGCGCGGCGATTGTCGCGGCGCGCGCGGCGCTCGGCGCGGCGAAGTAAGCGCGAAGCAAGCGCGAAGCAAGCGCAGCGGGCCGCCAGGCCATGCACCCGAAACGGGCGCGCGACGGACAACGTCGCGCGCCCGTTTTGTTTTTGCGCGCGGCGTGTAAATTGCGCAGAGGCAAACCGCGCGGCTGTACCCGCTTCGAATGGCCCCAGTTGTACGCCTGACGATCGCGCCCCTTGACCTAGAATCGAGATCGTTACTGTTGCGCTTCTATCGCGTTCCGTCGCTTTCCCGCTCCGAGTCTCCGCCCCGATGATCGTCCGCCCTCACCTCAACTGGTTCCGCATGCTGCTCGCGTGGCGCGGTTCAGTCCTGCCGCAACTGCTGCCGCGGCTCTTTATCGTGCTGTGTCTGTCGATCGTCGCCGTCGCCGCGCACGACCACATCCTGCGCGTGACCGTGAACCTCAGCACGGTGCCGTTTTCGCTGATCGGCATCGCGCTCGCCGTGTTTCTCGGCTTTCGCAACAACGCGAGCTACGACCGCTACTGGGAAGGCCGCAAGCTCTGGGGGCAACTGCTCAACGAATCGCGCTCGCTCGCGCGCGAGGCGCTCACGCTCGTCACGCCCGGTCAAGGCGAGGACGCCCGCAGCCACGCGCGTCCGTTCGTCGAGATCCTGTGCGCGCTGCCGCATGCGCTGCGCCATCAACTGCGCCACACGGACCCGCGCGCCGACCTCGAAACGCGTCTGCCGCCCGCACTGCTCGAGCGCGCGATGGCCTCGCAATTCCGTCCCGCCACGCTGCTGCTGTGCGCGTCCGAGTGGATGCGCGGCGAAGCGCGCGCGGGCCGTCTGGACGGCTATGCGGTGCTCGCCTTCGAGCGCAATCTCAACGGACTCTCGGACGTGATCGGCGGCTGCGAGCGCATCGCCTCCACGCCGCTACCGTTCGCCTACACGGTGATGATCCATCGCACGGTCTACTTCTTCTGCGCGATGCTGCCGTTCGGGCTCGTCGACAGCATCGGCGCGCTCACGCCGATCTTCGCCGTGTTCGTGGCCTACGCGTTCATGGCGCACGAAGCGATCGCCTCGCAGATCGAGGACCCGTTCGGCATCGAAGACAACGACCTCGCCCTCAACGCGATGTCGACGGGCATCGAGTCGGCGCTGCACGATCTGCTCGGCGACCCGACGCGCACGCCGTCCCATCCGCCCGAGCAGTTCATTCTCGACTGACGCGGCCCAAATCCGCGGCTCAAAACAAAACCGGCGTGTATCGCGAAGATACACGCCGGTTTTTTCATGGAACGCACGCAACGGTCAGCGGTTGTTCACCGTCTCCGACAAACGCTTCAATGTGGCCAGCCGCGCACCGAGCAGATCGAGGCGCGCGCGCTCGTCGATGAGCGGCGTGGTTGCATCGCGATACGCGCGCCACGCGCTCTGCGCGCGCGACACGGCAGGCCGCGCGTGCTTCGGCATCCGCGCGTAAAGCTGCCGGTAATAGCGGTTGAGGTCGTAGCTCACGTGCTCGCAGCGCGCATCGGCGCTACAGGCGCGCGAACGCGGCGCCTGGCCGTCCCAGCTCGCGGCTTCGTTGCGCAGCGCAAGCGCGCGGTCGCGCACCGGCTGCAAGCGCATGTCGGCCTCGTAGAGCTGATACGTGCTGCCGCTCGTGGTCGCGAACGCGGCGCCGAGCATGGTGTCCTCGGCGTCGCGCCACGCCACCCACTTCTGCTGGCTCAGCTTCCAGCGTTTCTGGTCCGCCGGTTTGAGCTTCGCGTTCAGTTGCACGAGCGCGGATTCCGTGGCGGCGCGCCATGCGCCGCGCGCCTCTTCCATGCACTGGATCTGGCCCGCTGTCGTCGAGCGGTCCGCGCGCGCGAGACACGCGCGCATCGCCGTATCGATCGGATCGGCGGCCGCCACTTCGGCGCGCGCGGGCGCGGCGGCGAACATCGTCGCCGCCAGCGCCAGCGTCGCCGTCAGCGCCCGCAGGGTTCGCGAAGTTCGCACCGTCATGCCGCCCGCCTCCGCGCTCAGCCGCGCACGCAATCCACGAAATACTCGATGCGGCCGTTGATGGTCTCGCCCACGAGTCCGTGGATGTCGGTGTGGAAACCCGGGAAGCGCTCGTTGAATTCGCGCGCGAACTTGAGGTAGTTCACGATCGTCTTGTTGAAGCGCTCGCCCGGAATCAGCAGCGGAATGCCCGGCGGATACGGCGTGAGCAGGATCGACGTCACGCGGCCTTCGAGTTCGTCGACCGGCACGCGATCGATCTCGCGGTGCGCGAGCTTCGCGAACGCGTCGGACGGTTTCATGGCCGGCTCCATCGTCGACAGATACATCTCGGTCGTCAGACGCGCGATGTCGTTGGCGCGGTAGACGCTGTGGATCTGCTGGCACAGATCGCGCAGGCCCACGCGCTCGTACATCGGATGCTGCGCCACGAACTCGGGCAGCACGCGCCAGAGCGGCTGGTTGTTGTCGTAGTCGTCCTTGAACTGCTGCAGTTCGGTGACCATCGAGTTCCAGCGGCCCTTCGTGATGCCGATCGTGAACATGATGAAGAACGAGTACAGACCGGTCTTCTCGACGATGATGCCGTGCTCGGCCAGGTACTTCGTGACGATCGCCGCCGGAATGCCGGTATCGCCGAATTCGCCGTCCACGTCCAGACCCGGCGTGACGATGGTCGCCTTGATCGGGTCCAGCATGTTGAAGCCTTCCGCCAGCGCGCCGAAGCCGTGCCAGTGGTCGTTCGGACGCAGGATCCAGTCGTCGCGCGAGCCGATGCCTTCCTCGGCCAGATCGTCCGGACCCCAGACCTGGAAGAACCAGTCGTCGCCGTATTCGGCGTCCACCTTGCGCATCGCGCGGCGGAAGTCGAGCGCCTCGGCGATCGACTCTTCGACCAGCGCCGGACCGCCCGGCGCTTCCATCATGGCCGCGGCCACGTCGCACGACGCGATGATCGCGTACTGCGGCGAGGTCGACGTGTGCATCAGATACGCCTCGTTGAAACGATGGCGGTCGAATGCGCTGTCTTCCGAATCCTGCACGACGATCTGCGAAGCCTGCGAGATGCCGGCCAGCAGCTTGTGCGTCGAGTGCGTCGCGAACACGAGCGCCTTGGTGCGCGGACGGCCCGCGCCGATCGCGTGCATGTCCTGGTAGAACGCGTGGAACTCGGCGTGCGGCAGCCACGCTTCGTCGAAGTGCAGCGTGTCGAGCATGTCGCCGAGCAGATCCTTGATCATTTCGACGTTGTAGACCACGCCGTCGTACGTGCTCTGCGTGATCGTCAGAATGCGCGGCTTGACGTTCGGGTTCTTCGCCAGCGCTTCACGCGCGAACGGATTCGCCTCGATCTTCTTGCGGATGTTTTCCGGCTTGAACTCGTCGCGCGGAATCGGGCCGATGATGCCGAAGTTGTTGCGCGTCGGCGTGAGGAACACGGGGATCGCACCCGTCATCGTGATCGCGTGCAGGATCGACTTGTGGCAGTTGCGGTCGACCAGCACGATGTCGCCCGGCGCCACGGTGGCGTGCCAGACGATCTTGTTCGAGGTGGACGTGCCGTTGGTCACGAAGAACACGTGGTCCGCGCTGAAAATGCGCGCGGCGTTGCGCTCCGACGCCGCGACCGGGCCGGTGTGATCGAGCAGCTGGCCGAGTTCTTCCACGGCGTTGCAGACGTCGGCGCGCAGCATGTTCTCGCCGAAGAACTGGTGGAACATCTGGCCGAGCGGGTTCTTCAGGAACGCCACGCCGCCCGAGTGACCCGGGCAGTGCCACGAGTACGAGCCTTCGTCGGCGTACTTGACGAGTTCCTTGAAGAACGGCGGCGAGAGCGCATCGAGATACACCTTCGCTTCGCGAATGACGTGGCGCGCCACGAACTCCGGCGTGTCCTCGAACATGTGGATGAAGCCGTGCAGCTCGCGCAGGATGTCGTTGGGCAGATGGCGCGAGGTGCGTGTTTCGCCGTACAGGAAGATGGGGATGTCGGCGTTGCGCTTGCGCACCGCTTCCATGAACGCGCGCAGCGCGACGATCGCGGGCGCGTGCTCGGGCGCTTCGCCGTCGCTGCCTTCCACGTAGGGCAGCAGTTCGTCGTCGTCGATCGACAGGATGAAACAGGCCGCGCGGCTCGATTGCTGCGCGAACGACGTGAGGTCGCCGTAGCTCGTCAGCCCGAGGACTTCCGCGCCCTCTTTCTCGATGGCTTCGGCGAGTGCCCGGATGCCGGAACCCGAGATGTTCTCGGAGCGAAAGTCTTCGTCGATGATGACGACGGGAAAGCGAAACTTCATGGGCGAATCTCCAAAAGAAACGACCGCTGCTTTAAACGCGCAGCGGTCCCCGTATGTCGTTGAAGCCGGAGTGGGTTTGCGCTCGAACTCAGGTCTTCGGCAGCGTGACGCCGTGCTGGCCTTGATACTTGCCGCCGCGGTCGGCGTACGACACTTCGCAGATCTCGTCGCTCTCGAAGAAGAGCACTTGAGCCACGCCTTCGTTCGCGTAGATTTTCGCAGGCAAAGGTGTCGTATTCGAGAATTCGAGCGTCACGTAGCCTTCCCACTCGGGTTCGAACGGCGTGACGTTCACGATGATGCCGCAACGCGCATAGGTCGATTTGCCGAGGCAGACCGTCAGGACGTTGCGCGGAATGCGGAAATACTCGACCGTGCGCGCCAGCGCGAACGAATTCGGCGGGATGATGCAGACGTCGCCCTTGAAGTCCACGAACGACTTCTCGTCGAAATTCTTCGGATCGACGATGGTCGAATTGATGTTCGTGAAGATCTTGAATTCGTCGGCGCAGCGGATGTCGTAGCCGTAGCTCGAGGTGCCGTAGCTCACGATCTTGCGGCCGTCTTCCGACGTGCGGACCTGGTCGCGCACGAACGGCTCGATCATGTTCTGCTCTTCGGCCATGCGCCGGATCCACTTGTCGGATTTGATTGCCATGTTTCGCTACGGTCCAGAAAAAACGGGGATGTAACCCCGGGCCGCGACCCGGGGGAAAGCCGCGCGAACGGGCCGACGGGCGGGCCGCTCGCGAAAGGCGACTATTTTACGCGATGTCAACCGGCGTGCCGGGAAGTGCGCCACGAGGCGCATCCATCCGGGCGCCGCAGGCTTTGCCGCGGCGCATCATGCGCGCTCGGGCGCTGCAATGCAAGCGTTGTTTGCGAGGATGGCTTCGGGCGGGCGCGGATCAGACGTGAGTCGGGCGGGAATCGTGCCAATCCGCAGCCTGGCGTGGACTTCGGGCCGGGCGGCTTGGGGCGGCTTGCGGCCGGCTTGCAGCGATTCGCGTCGGCTTACTGCGCCTTGATGACGCCGCACGCGATCGCCGCGCCGGTGCCGCGCTGCGGATACGCATACGGGTCGATGGCGTCGTGATGCACGATCACCGCGCGCTGGATGACCGAGCGCACGCCGTCGAGCGAAACATCCGGCGCGACGATGAAGCCGATAGCTACGCCGTTCGAATCCGCATGAATATTGCCGAGGTCGCCTTCCACGCGCGCGCCGGCCTTGAGCCGGTCGGCCGCGGGCGCGAACACGGCGCCCGCGCTGGAGGCGTCGGCGGCGTTGCAGTCGCCGCGCTCGTGTACCTGCAGCGCATGGTCGCTGTCCGGTTGCAGGCCGGCGAGGTTGTAGCTCACCTGCACGCCGTCCGAACGCTCGACGAAGGACACGGTCCCGCGCACCTGGCTGCCGACCGTGGGCAGCACCTGCGCGCCTGCGCGCTTGTCCTGCTGCCCCATGAAGCTCGTGCAGCCGCCCAGCAGCGCACACGCAACCACGGCCAGCACGACTGCGTCTACCGCGTTCCTGTCGTTCCGTTTAACCATGCGATCCTCTTGCCGTCTCGCGGCCGCCCCTGCGGCCGTCGATCCGGACCCATGAAGCCCACATGATACCGCGCGCACGCGCTCTCGCGGGCCTTGCATGAGCACGGCGGCGAGCACGTTGCGTGCCGCCGCAGGCCTTGCTCAGCAAGCGATGCGAAGAATCGCGCGAACGCCGCCGTCGATCAGGTGTTCTGCACGACGATGGTCGGGAACTTCGAGGTCATGTCGCGGGCGCGTTCGGCGATCTGAATGGCCACGCGGCGCGCGATCGCCTTATAGGTCGACGCGACCTGCCCGGCCGGATCCGCGACCACGGTCGGCTGGCCCGAATCGGCCTGCTCGCGGATCGAGATATCGAGCGGCAGGCTGCCCAGCACCTCGACGCCGTACTCCTTCGCCATGCGCTCGCCGCCGCCCGCGCCGAAGATATGCTCAGCGTGGCCGCAGTTCGAGCAGACGTGCACAGCCATGTTCTCGACGATGCCGAGAATCGGAATGCCCACTTTCTCGAACATCTTGAGGCCCTTCTTGGCGTCGAGCAGCGCGATGTCCTGCGGCGTCGTCACGATCACGGCGCCCGTGACCGGCACGCGCTGCGAGAGCGTGAGCTGGATGTCGCCCGTGCCCGGCGGCATGTCGACCACCAGATAGTCCAGCTCGCGCCAGTTGGTCTGCCGCAGCAGCTGTTCGAGCGCGGACGTGGCCATCGGGCCGCGCCAGACCATCGGGTTGTCCTGATCGACGAGAAAGCCGATCGAATTGGCCTGCACGCCGTGGCCTTCGAGCGGATTCATCGACTGGCCGTCCGGCGACTCGGGGCGGCCTTCGATGCCGAGCATCATCGGCAGCGACGGGCCGTAGATGTCCGCGTCGAGCACGCCCACCGAGGCGCCCTCGGCCGCCAGCGCGAGCGCGAGGTTCACGGCGGTCGTGCTCTTGCCGACGCCGCCCTTGCCCGACGCCACGGCCACGATGTTCTTCACGTTCGGCAGCAGCTTCACGCCGCGCTGCACCGTATGCGCGGCCACTTCGTGACGCACGTTCACGCGGCTCGATGCGACGCCCGGCACGGCGGCCAGCGCGGCTTCGACCTGCGCGCGCACCGCGTCGTACTGGCTCTTCGCCGGGTAGCCGAGCACGATCTCGACGCCCACCGTGGCGCCGTCGATCGTGACGTTGCGCACGCCTTTGGCGACCGTGTACGGCTTGCCCGTGTTGGGATCCGCGAGGGCCGCGAGCGCGGCGTCGACCAAAGCCCGATCTATGCTCATTGAAACTCCGTGGGGAATGTCCCGGCGCAAGCGGCATCAGGCCGCGCAGACGCCGGAAATCGAAAGAAATTGTTAAGCTGGATTGCGCAATTGTCTGCGACAAGGCACGCTTCGCGGCAACGGTTATCCTGAACCGCGCGCGCCTGTGTCAAGCGGCCGCCGAGCAGCAGGTGTACCGGATGCATCAGATGCGACAACGGCGCAAGCCAGCCCTCAAGCCGTCATTGTAGTAGCTGCCGCGGCGCGTCGTTTGAAGACCCTGACTGCAATCGGGGCCCACAGGAAGCGCACGCAGCCGTCACGTTCCACTCCAGAGAGGAAGGATTGAAAATGAACACAAGAATCTTGACCCGCCTGTCCGTCTTCGCCGTCGCCGGTGCGCTCGTCGCCGGCTGCGCGACCCAGCAGGGCACCGACACGGCGCTCGGCACCGGCGTCGGCGCCGGCACGGGCGCCGCCATCGGCGCGATCTTCGGCGGCGGCAAGGGCGCGGCAATCGGCGCTGGCGCGGGTGCGCTGGTCGGCGGCGTCACCGGCTACAACTGGCAGAACATCAAGAACAAGCTCTCGGGCGCGACCAAGGGCACGGGCACGCAGATCACCGAGCAGCCGGACGGCTCGCTCAAGCTCAACATCCCGAGCAACGTGACGTTCGACACGAACAGCTACGCCATCAAGCCGACGTTCGCGCCGGTGCTCGACCAGGTTGCGCAGACGCTGCAACAGAACCCGGAAGTGGTCGCGCAGGTCGTCGGCCATACGGATAACACCGGCCAGCCGGCGTACAACCAGACGCTGTCGGTCAACCGTGCACAGAGCGTCGTGAACTACCTCGCCTCGCGCGGCATCCAGATGCAGCGCATGGCGGCCGAAGGCCGTGGCGACACGCAACCGATCGCCGACAACAGCACCGAAGCCGGCCGCGCCGCGAACCGTCGCGTGGAAATCTATCTGCGTGCAACGGCGCAGCATCAGGGCGGCTAAGCTCGCGCGGCGCATGGCGCGCCAGAAATTAGCGCCATAAATAAGTGACACACCAACGGGACAGCGGCTTCGCTGTCCCGTTTTTATTTCCGCAGATGAACGCCGATCACGCCAACGCCCCGCCAGCCGGGCGCTCGGCCCGTCGCGCCGCGACGCTCGCCGGGAAAGTTAAAAAAATTTCGAACTCTCGTTGAAAGGTGCTGTCTGTCTTTACGGTACGTGTGCGGCGACGCCGCCGCGTCACCATTCTCCTCTTGTCGTTGTTGCTCCGGGGCCATCCTGCCCCGGTTTTTTTTGCCCCTCGATTTCGTCATGCCGATGCCTCGCGCATCGGGTCGCAGACTGGAGCGCACGCCGTAACGCGCCGTCCGCCCGGATCCGCGCGCCACGGTTGAGCGTCGGCCCGCCTGAGCCCGCTTTCGTCCGCGCCATCCGGCAGCCGACCGCGCGGACCGGCCGCCCTGCTAAAATCGCCCTTTCCCCCCGCAACATCGGACTTCCATCCACTTATGTCAGCACCCTCTACCGACCTCGCCGCCGGCGCGCCTGCCGTCCAGGGACGCCGCCAGATTCTCGTCACGTCTGCTCTGCCTTACGCCAACGGCCAGATCCATATCGGCCACCTGGTCGAGTACATCCAGACGGACATCTGGGTTCGCGCGCTGCGAATGCACGGCCACGAGGTCTATTACGTCGGTGCCGACGACACGCACGGCACGCCCGTCATGCTGCGCGCCGAGAAGGAAGGCCTCACGCCGCAGCAGCTGATCGCGCGCGTCTGGCAGGAACACAAGCGCGATTTCGACAGCTTCGGCGTGTCGTTCGACAACTATTACTCGACCGATTCGGACGAGAACCGCGTGCTGTCCGAGTCCGTCTATCTGGCGCTCAAGGAAGCCGGTTTCATCGAAACGCGCGATATCGAGCAGGCCTACGATCCGGTCAAGAACATGTTTCTGCCGGACCGCTTCATCAAGGGCGAGTGCCCGAAGTGCGGCGCGAAGGATCAGTACGGCGACAGCTGCGAAGTCTGCGGCTCGACCTACGCACCGACCGATCTGAAGAATCCGTACTCGGTCGTGTCGGGCGCCACGCCGATCCGCAAGACCTCGACGCACTACTTCTTCCGTCTTTCCGACTCGCGCTGCGAAGAATTCCTGCGCGGCTGGGTGGCGGGACTCGCACAGCCGGAAGCGACCAACAAGATGCGCGAATGGCTCGGCGACGCGGGCGAGTCGAAGCTCGCCGACTGGGACATCTCGCGCGACGCGCCGTACTTCGGCTTCGAGATTCCGGGCGCGCCGGGCAAGTACTTCTACGTGTGGCTCGACGCGCCGGTCGGCTACTACGCGAGCTTCAAGAACCTGTGCGAACAGCGCGGGCTCGACTTCGACGCGTGGGTCAAGCCCGGCACGAAAACCGAGCAGTACCACTTCATCGGCAAGGACATCCTGTATTTCCACACGCTGTTCTGGCCGGCGATGCTGGAGTTCTCGGGCCATCGCACGCCGACGAACGTGTTCGCGCACGGCTTCCTGACGGTGGACGGCGCGAAGATGTCGAAGTCGCGCGGCACCTTCATCACCGCGGAAAGCTACGTCACGACGGGCCTGAACCCCGAGTGGCTGCGCTACTACTTCGCGGCGAAGCTCAACAGCACGATGGAAGATCTCGACCTGAACCTCGAAGACTTCCAGGCGCGCGTGAACAGCGACCTCGTCGGCAAGTACATCAACATCGCGAGCCGCGCTGCGGGCTTCCTGATCAAGCGTTTCGACGGCCGCGTGCAGGACAGCGCGATGCATCATCCGCTGCTGCAGCAACTGCGCGCCGCGATTCCGCAGATCGCCGCGAACTACGAGGCGCGCGAGTACAACCGCGCGCTGCGTCAGACGATGGAACTCGCCGACGCGGTGAACGGTTACGTCGACACGGCCAAGCCGTGGGAACAGGCGAAGGATCCGGCCAACGCGGTCGCGCTGCATGAAACCTGCAGCGTGAGCCTCGAAGCGTTCCGTCTGCTGTCGCTCGCGCTCAAGCCGGTGCTGCCGCAACTCGCGCAAGGCGTCGAGGAATTCCTCTCGATCGCGCCGCTCACGTGGGCCGACGCGAACACCGCGCTGTCCTCGCAGCAGCCGATCAACGCGTACAAGCATCTGATGACGCGCGTCGATCCGAAGCAGGTCGAAGCGCTGCTGGCCGCGAACCGCGACTCGCTGCAAGCGACCGACGCCGCGCCCGCCGCTGCCGCCGATGCGAACAAGAAGTCGAAGGCCGCGAAGGAAGCGAAGAAGGCCGAGCCCGAAACGCCGGAAACCATTTCCATCGACGACTTCGCGAAGATCGACCTGCGCGTGGCGCTGATCGTCGACTGCAACATCGTCGAAGGCTCGGACAAGCTGCTGCAACTCACGCTCGACGTCGGCGAAGAAAAGACGCGCAACGTGTTCTCGGGGATCCGTTCGGCCTACAAGCCGGAAGACCTCAAGGGCAAGCTGACGGTGATGGTCGCGAACCTCGCGCCGCGCAAGATGAAGTTCGGCATGTCCGAAGGCATGGTGCTCGCGGCGTCCGCGAAGGACGAGAAGTCCGAACCGGGTCTTTACATCCTCGAACCGCACAGCGGCGCGAAGCCCGGCATGCGCGTGCGCTAAGTTCGGCGTACGACCGCGGCATGAAAAAACACCCCTGTTTCAGGGGTGTTTTTTTGTGCGCCGCGTACTGATAGTCGCTTGCTGATCGCCGCTTACTGATAGCTCATCGTCATGGTCGCTGTTGCGTTGGCGGTGCCCGCGACGATGGGGTCGCCCGTCGCCACGTATTTCGCGACGATCGGTATCGTGACGGTGCCGTTCTGGGCCGCCGACACGAAGAACTGATTCGCGTTGCCGGCCACCGCCGAATCCGCGCCATACGCCAGCACCTGGCCGTTGTAGCTCAACTGCACCTTGACGCCCTTCGCTGTCGACGTCGGCGTCAGGGACAACTGGTCGGTGCGGTTGGCGGGCGCCGTGGCGTCCGTCATGGTCGCGTAGAGTTTCGTGGTCGAGCCGGTCACGCCTCCGCTGCACGACAGTTGCACATTGGCCGAGGCCGAGGCCGCGCCTGCGGTCGAACCGGCTCCGGCAAAGGCGCCGCTCGACACCGGACCGAGGTTGCCCGATACCGACTTGGTGCTCACCGTGCAGGTCGGCACTTTCGGGATCACGCTCAGCGCCCCGTTGTATCGCAGGCTGAAGGCAAAGAGCGGCGAGCCCGTGGTTTGCGAGATCCACCATTGTCCGAACTCGCCGGTCAGCATGCCGCCGGCGGTGATGTCGCCGGTCTTGATCAGCGTGGCCGTCAGCGTCGGGCGGTACAGAAAGTTCACCTGGTAATTGAAGCTCCTCGTGATGGGGAATTGCCCCGACGCGAAGCTCAGGATGACACCGATTCCGGGAATGCCCGTGGCGTACTCGCCGTACTGTCCGACCGACGCCTGCGCCCCCGTTCCCGCGGTGCCGAAATACGTGTTGTTGCCACCCGTCGTGCAGTCGACTTCGATCGGAGCCGAAGCCGCTACGGTCGAGGTCGCGAGTGTCGTCCCGTCCGCAACAGTCGGATCGAAGGGCGGGAAATTGAAGGAGAACGCGAAGACGCCTGGCGCGCCGCCCACCACGACGCAGGACGCCCAGGCGCCGGGCGACAGCGCCAGCAGCACTCCGGCCGCGCACAGCAGCTTCGGGACGGCGCGCGCGCCGGTTCGGGCGCGGCCGCGCACGGCCATCGCCGTCAGCAGGGTCAACGCCCATGCCGCGATTCGTATCACAAACATGACTTCACCTCGAAACAGGCGCACCGCCCGGAAACGGCACGCTCACGCCGCTCACTTGTATGTGAAATTGACCGTCGCCGCCGCGGCCACGGTGCCCGCCGTCATCGTGCCGAGACGGTAGTACTGCGCCACCATCGGGATCGTCATCGCGTTGGTCGCGTCGACCGTGCCGACGCTCTGTAGCGCATTGAGCGCGATGGCCGTTCCCGTGGTCGCGCCGACACTCGAACCGAGCAGCAGTTGCACGCCGACGCCCGTCGCGGTGCCGGTGTTCTTGAGCACGCTGGTGACGGTGTCGCTCGTGCCGCTGACCGTCATGCTCACGCCCGCGCCGGCCGTACAGCTTTTGAGCTTGAGGTTGAACGCCGCGGGCAGTTGCGTGCTGCCGACGCTCGCGAAATCCGACGACGACGCCGTGGTCAGCGGAATCGTCTGGTTGGCGGTCGTGCTGTCGACCGTACAGGTCGGCACGATGATGTTGCCCGTGAAGCTGAGCGTGACGTCCGCCGCCTGCGCCTGCGCGGCGAAGCCCAGGGCCGCGACGGCCGCGAACATTCTGAGTGGATTCATAGCTGTTTCGTTACGTGATGGTGGTTGTTCGCCAATCGGGCGCCCCGGGGGCGCCTTACCGGCACTCGGCGTCGACCGGCTCGTAGGCGCCGGCTTTCTCCTGCTTCTCGCGTGCCGCGTAGTACGACACCTTGCAGGTCTGCTGCGCGCCGTCGCCCCACTTGACGGCGAACTCGCCCGCCTGCGCCTTGCTGTAGACGAGCACGCGCCCGCCTTGCGCGACCGAGCCGACGTTGTTGCCGCCCGCGTCGAACACCTGCGCGCCAAGCGGAATGACGTCGCCGCCGCTGTGCTTCACGCGCAGCAGCAACGGCTTGCCGCGATTGACGGTCTCGAAGTTGAGTCTGACGACCGCGCCCGCGCTCGGCGCGAAGTGCTGCTCCGTGTTCTTGAGTTCGACGCCGAGCGACAGGCCCTTCGGATCGATCTCGACGGTGTTCTGCTCGTAGGGATTCATGCCCGCGACGACGGCATGACCGAACGGGTCGACACGCACGCCCGGCGCGCTGGCGATCCGCGCGCCCGCCGCGTCCTTCGCGTCGATCACGGCGAAGGTGTCGCCGGTTTGCGACGTCACGGCCACGCCGCCGCGCCCGTGGCCGTCGTCCGGCCAGGCGACGAGCGAACCCGACATGCCCGCGCCCACCTGCGTGTAGCCGTTCGCATGGCTCGCGTTCGCGCGCAGTTGCGTGTACGGGCCCAGATAGCCGCCGTTGGCGCTGATGCTGCTGTTGCTGCCCGTCGCGCCGCCGAAGGTGTGGGCCGCCGTCACGCCGTAGTTGACTTCGTAGTTCTTGCCGAACGCGCCGCTGAAGCTTTCCTGCAACTGGTCGCTGCCGTCACGCGTGTCGTGAACGAACGCCGTGTTCGACGTACCGATCGACGAGCCGAGATTCAGCGGAACCGTGACGTTCAGCATCAGGCGGTTGTCCCAGCGCCGGTTCGACACATCGAGATCGCGCGACGCGGACACGCCGATGCCCACGCGCCTGAGCAGCGTGTTGTAGCCGAACTGGTACGAGGTATCGCGCCCGCTCCTGTTCCAGTAGTTCTGCGTGTAGCCCGACAGATAGAACGAGCCGAGACTGCCGAGGCTCTGGTTCAGCGTGACCTGCACCCGTCCCTTCTGGAGGCCGCTCGCCGAGAACGCCAGCCCGCGCGCATCGAGGTCGTGCAGGTTCACCGCGTCCGGCAGGGAAAGGAAGCCGCTCGTCGAATAGCGATAGGCGGCCAGGGTGATGTTGGTGTTGGTCGGCGCGATGATGCGCGAGTACGACAGGCGCAGGCTTTGCCCGCTGCGGCTGGGCAGCGTGCGGAACTGCGTGGCCGCTTCGGTGACGTCGAAACCGAATGCGCCGAGCGGCGTGTTCAGCGCCACGCCCGCCGCGCCGGACAGATACTTTTCCGAGGCGATCAGCCCGCCGTACAACGTGACCAGATTGTTCAAGCCGTGCTGCACGTTTGCTTCGAACACGAACGGCGCATGCTCGGAGAACGAGGCGCGATACAGGCCCATGGCGGCGCTATAGCGCCAGCGGCCCTCGCGCAACGCATTGACCGGCGCGGAGTACGGCACGGCGGAGACGCGCTGGCTGCCGTCCGCCTCGGTAATCACGAGCTGAAGGTCGCCGCCGTAACCGGTCGCGTAGAGATCGTCGATCTGGAACGGGCCGGGCGCAACCGTCGTCTCGTAGATGATGTTGCCGTTCTGCCGGACCTGCACCCGCGCGTTCGAGTTGGCGAAGCCGCGCACGGTCGGCGCATAGCCGCGCTGCGATTCCGGGTACATGCGGTCGTCGGTCGCGAGTTGCACGCCGCGCACGCCGAAACTGTCGAATATGCTGCCGTCCGTGTACGAATCGCCGAGCGTGAGTTCGCTCTTGAGCGGGACGATCGAGCGCTGCAGGTAGGTCTGAAGCGACTGGACGTGTGTGCCCTGCCCCGTCGTGCTGGTGACGTTGCCGTTGTAACGGAAGCGCCACGGTCCGGCGTTGATCCCGCCGGTCAGGCCGAGGTAGCTCTGGGTACTCGCCGGGCCGATGCCGTTCGTGTGGAACACGTTGGCGTTGTATTGCAGCATCGCCGAGTTGATGCCGTCGTCCCAGTAGGCGGGGTCCACCCAGCCGCGCGCGCTGCGATTGAGCACCGCCTGCGGCAGACTCACGTCGAGACGCTGCTCGCCCATGTCGAACGTGGCCGCCGCCCCGGGGATCAGTTCCGGCAACGTGGCGATGCCGCCCGATCCCGCCGCTTCGATCCGTGTGCGCGCCGCGTCGCTCAGGCGGCGCGGATCGACGCCCATGCGTTCGAGCAGATCGCGATCGACCACGGGCTGGACGTTGTCCTTGTGTCCGTCGATCTCGGCGAGCGAGACGTCGTTGACGCCGACCCAGACCTGATTCACATAGACCGCGGCCCGATACTCGCCCGCCGCGGCGGCATTGCCCGCATTGAAGCGGCTGATGTCGAGGTTCCGCGCGCCCGCGCCCGAGAGAAATTGCTCGTTGAATTCGACGTTGGCGGTAGCGGGCGCCGACGGGTTCGTCGCGGCGGCGGCCGCCACGGCCAGCTCGTCGCCGCCCGGCGTCACGTCCGCGAGGGCGCTGCTGGACGCCAGTGCGAACACGGCGGCAGCGAGCGGCGTCAGCCGATACCCGTCGCCCCGGGACGCCGTGACGGGCTGATTGTGCGTGTTGTCGTTCATTATGATGAGGTGCGGCAAGCAGGCCAAAGCCGGCGAAATCAGGCAAAAAACAGGCAAAGCGAAGCCCTGCCCAGCGCGCGCTCGCGTGCGGGGTGCGTGGGTGTGGTCAGCGAGCAGTTCGGTGAACAGGACAGGCCGGCGGACACCATCTCCGGCGGCCCGATGAGGGACCCTCGCCGGTCAGGGCAAGGTCGCTTCGTGGTGGACGGGACCGCCGTAGTCGTTGATCGTCGTGAACATGACTTTCGCGCCGGCGCGGACCGGCCCCGAGAGCCGCAGCGTCTGCTGGCCGCCCGGCTCCACCATCGTGCCTTCGTCGAAGGTCGGCGCATTGGGCTCGGCGCCCACATGCGCTTCGATAATCGTGATGTGGTACGGCGTGGGATTCGCCACCGTCAGCGCCGGTTTGGCGCTTGCCGTATCGAGACGCCACACGAGCTTGCCGGGCGCATCGTCGGCGCTGCCCGGCAGACCGTCCGGGCGAAAGAAGAATTTGATGCGCGAGCGAAAGGCAAGCTGCACGTAGTTCGCGCCCGCCTGCGCGGCGGTCGGCTTGGGCGGCACTTCCAGCACGTTGAGCCAGAACGCCGTTTCGCGGTCCTTCGCCAGCGGCTCGCCCGTGTAGAGCACGCGCACCGTCTGCCCTTTGCCCGGATCGATGCGCGACATCGGCGGCGTGATCATGAACGGCAGATCGAGCGTGGACGGATCGGCGTGCGGGTCGCCCTTGTCAAGCCAGACCTGGGTCAACGCAGGCTGCTCGCCCGCGTTCGACAGCTTGACCGTGACCTCGCTATCGGACGACTTGTACACCACGCGCGTGCCGCCGATGACGATCGACGCGCCGGATTCGAGCGGCGCCAGCGCCCCCGCCACGATCAGTCCCGCGCACACGACACGCGACAGCAGCTTGGAGAAAGGTTGAATATTCACTTGATGACCTTGGGAAGACCTGCGGCCTTCGATTCGCGACGCCGCGCACGCGACATCGGGCACCGGCCGGCGCTCGGGCGGATTCAATCGTTGTACTGATCAATACCCTGCGCCCTCGACATCGACGCCAGCACCGATCCGATCCGCACGCTCCACGCCAGGCTTGAGCTTGCGGTGCTCACCGCACGCGCGGGGCGGGGCCGTTTCCCTGCGGAACGCGCCCCGCGCCGCTAACACGGCTTACTGGTAGCTCATCGAGTACGTGACGCTGGTCGTCACGTCGCCCGCGGTGGCCGAGCCGGCCGGCGAGACGTACTGCGCCGCGTACTTGAGGTTCGCCGCGCCGCTCGTGATCGCGGCCGTTTGCGAATTCTGCGCGCCGTCGGCCTTGCTCACGTCGATCGTCGCGGGCGTGCCGTTGTAGTCGACGAGCTGGACTTCGACGTTGCCCGCGCTGCCGTTGTTCTTCAGATTGCCGTCGGCCAGCGTGTTCGCGCCGTACTGCCAGAACGTATGCACGTTGCCGGTCGCCGGCGTGCAGTTCGTCAGCGCGATCGAGAAGCCGGTCGAACCCGCGGTCGCGCCCGCCGACGACAGCGTTTGCGCCGACAGCGTCGGCAGCGTGACCGTGAAGTCCTTGCCCTGACCGTTGCCGCTGACGGTGCAGGTCGCGGCGGTCAGCTTGCCGTTGATCGTCAGCGTGCCGTCGCCGACATCCGCCGCATGCGCGCCCGCGGCAGCCAGACCCAGCACCGAGGCGATCAGGGTAATTGCATACTTGTTCATTTATTGCACTCCAGTGACAGCGTTTAGATCGTCCCGACTCATCTTGATCAGGACTCCTTTTTTTTAAAACGAAATGCCCAGAAGGGCGGGTCTCTCACGCTAGAAAGTAATGCGCTCAGCCTCGTTGCCGGGGACGTGAGTGAGGGATCCACCCTCAATTGAACGCAGCGCCATTTTTGCCTTAGGGTTCAGACCAATCCATAAGATTTATCTTAAACAAAAGGTTTTCTATAAGTGAATCGCTTGAAATTTCCCCTGCGCGTGAGAAATTTCGCCGATAAACGTGGGGGGACTTCGACACGTCGACGCGACCGTCTGACAGGCGATCTTCAGCGGCCCGGTCGATCTGTGTCAAACGAGGAAGGAAGAATTGCGGCGTCGCATGCCGGGCGGTTTCCGGCGCACAGCCAGGCGTCCTGCCAGGAGCACAGCCAGGAGAACAGCGAGGCGCGGGCGCGAGCCGAAGCCCGCGCCTCGCGGCTACCAGCGAATGCGGTCGAAGCGACGCGTGTAGTTGATGTCCGCGCCATTGAAAGTGCCGCCGTACACGGACACCGACCAGTAACGCGAGAAGTTGATGGTTGCCTTGATCGCGTTCGCCGCCGACTGCAAGCCCTGCTCGTAGCCGATCACGAGCCGCTCGTTGATCGCCTTCGACAGCATCACCACCTGCGGGTCGGTCAGGCCCACGTCCGAGCGGCCGATCGAGAACTCGTCGAGCCCGATGCTCTGCGCGATGCGCTTGCCCTGCGCGCTGCCGAGCAGCGCCAGCGCCGTGGTCATCGCGCTCTGCTGGCCGAGGTTGTTGCCCTGGTCGGTGCCGTGGCCGAACAGCAGCCAGGAGAGCTTTTCGTTGTCGGTCACGTTCGGCTCGGACACCAGCTTCGCGACCGGCGCCTGCACCGTGCCGGTGACCGACACGCCCGCCTCGACCTGCTGGTTGCGCCGCATCGCCAGGATGTTGATGCCCGGATTCGCCACCGGCCCGTTGAACGTGAAAAAGCCGTTCTCGATGTTGAGCTTGCGGCCGAATGCCGTATAGCTGCTGCCCTCGGTCACGCGCACGTTGCCCACGGCGCGCAGCGGCACGCCCGGCGCGCTCATGGCCGTGATGGTGCCCGCAAGGCCGAGATCCGCGCCCTGCCCGCGGAAGCGGAAGTTGCGGCCGAGATTGATGTCGATGTTCGCGCGCGGCGCAAAACGCGGCGCGGGTTTCGTCGAGGCGGTTTCGTCGAGCGGCGGCGGACCGCCGCGCGTGGTGCCGTCGGGACGCACGAGCACGACGTCGTCGCCGAGCGAGGGCGCCGCCGACTCCGGCAGATCGAACAGCGCGTGATCGACGGTGAATTTGCCGTCGATCTGCATGCCGCCCAGATGCCCGCCGTTGGCGACGCTCGCGCTGCCCGAGAGCGACAGGCGGCGATCGGGCGCGGCGAACAGTTCGAGCTTGTCGGCAACGATGTTCGCCGTGAGATCGGGGTCCTCGTTGTCGAGACGCACGCGGCCCGTCGCGCGCAGCGTGCCGCTCGCGCCGTGGAACTCGACCTGCTGGAAGTCGACCAGATTGTGCGACAGCGCGATATGAATCACGCCGTCCTTCAGTTGCACGCCCTGATCGACCACCGTCGCGGACAGCCCGTCGCCGATCAGCGAACCGGTCAGGTCGGGCTTCGCGACCGTGCCGCCCAGCGCGAGTTGCAGCGCAAGGTGACCGTCGAGCAGATAGCTCGGACCGAGCAGCCCGCCCGTGGTCTTGAGCGACGGCACGTTCGCCTTGATCGTGCCGCCGAGCGGCGCTTCGTCCACGACCGTGAGCACGCCGTCGCGCGGCGCGAGCGTGGTGTTCGCGTCGACGTCGATCACGCCCACGCGGCTCGCCTGCGCGTGCGCCGCAAGCGTCAGCCGGTTGCCGCCGCTGAAGGCCGCGCGCGCGTTGATGTCGCCAAGACCGAGCGAGGCGAGCCCGCGTCCGATTTCCACCGTGACGTCGCCGCTGCGGCGCTTGATCTGCACGTAGCCCGTGGCCGTCGGCCCGATCGAGAAGTCCCAGTCGCCGTCGAACACGAGGTCGGTCTTGAGCGTCGACGGCTCGCCCGTGAACTGCTGGCGCAGCGCCATCATGCGCGCCACCGAGACGTTGGTGAGCGAGCCCGCCGAGCGGATCCTGCCGTGATCGAGATCGAAACCCTTGAGGTCGAGCGCCGCGCCCTCGGCGACGATGCGCGTCGCGCCCAGCGTCACCTTGCCCGCGCCCGCGCTCACCGTGAGCGGCGACTGCATCGTGAGGTCCGGCACGCCGCGATTCTGCAACTGCGTGACGGTGCCGTCCCAGCGCGAGCCCTCGCGCGTGTCGGTGAGCTTGCCGTTGGCGGCCACCGACAGATCGATCGGCTGGCCTTGCAGCTTGCCCTTCGCGCTGGCCGTGAGCGTGTGATGCGCGCGCGTGCCCGAGAGCCGCGCGGTGAGGCTGGCGATATCGACGCCCGCCACGGCGATGTTGCTCGCGTCCGTGTTGAAGGCGAGCGCGCCGTTCGCGCCGTCGCGCGCTTCGGCGTGGCCTTGCGCATGGCCAACGCGGTTGTCGCCGAACACGACGTTGTCGAGCTTGTAGTCGAGCGCGACATCGGGATGCGCGAAGGTGCCGGTCAGATCGCCGTTCGCCGCCACCTGGCCCGCGACGCCGAAACCGAGCCGGTCGAGTTGCGGCGCGTCGACCTTGAAACGCAGACGGTCGCCGCGCGCGCCGAAGCTGCCTTGCAGATCGACGGTATTGCCCGCCACGGACAGATTCGCGCGGCTCGGCAGGATGCGCGTGCCCGCGAGCTGGATCAGGCCCGCGCCCGTGAGCGGCAGGTCGTCGTAGACGCTCGGCCCGAGCTTGAACTCGGCCTTGGTCGTGAGCGTGGGCGCGAGCATGCCGGTGGCCGTCAACGTGCCGTTCACGCGCGCCTCGATGCGGCGGTTGGCGGGGCGCGGCGGGGTTTTCGGCTTCGGCGCCGGGTTCTTCACGTCGCTCGATGCGTTATTCGCGGCGTGCGTTGCGCCGGATTGCACGGTCTGTTTGTCGTTCTCGACGCGCTTTTGCGCCTGCGCCTGCTCGCCGCCGATCTGCGCGGGATTCAACGCCGGATTCAGCGACGGATTGAGCGCGAGATTGCGCTTGGGATTCAGCGCATCGCCGGACGTGGCCGCTTGCGTCGCGTCGCGCGGCGCGCTCTTTGTGGGCTTGGTGGACTTCGTCGGCTTCGGCGCGGTTTTCGTCGACCTCGCAGCCGTCGCCGCCTTCGCGGGCGGCACGAGCGAGAGCGGATCGAAGTTCGTGAGCGCCGCCTTCAGCGTGTAGCTGGAATTCGCGTCGTGCTTGAGCGCGCCCGACAGGTCGATGTGACCCGCGCCCGAAGTCAGCCGCACGTCGTTGAACGAGAGCCGCGCCGGGTCCTGCGTGATCTTGCCTTGAAGACGCAGCGCGGCCTTCGGATCGGCGAGATCGAGCGTGACGCTCTGCGTGTCGCTGTTCAGACGCACGCCGATCGGACCCGCCAGCTGCGTCGGCAGCACGCTCGCCTCGATGGCGTTGAGGTCGAGGCCCGCCACCTTGAGGTCGAAGCGCCCATTGCCGCCCGCCAGCGCGCCGCCGCCCGTGATCGTCGCGTTCTTGACGAGCCGCACGTTCAGATTCGAGAGGCGCTGCGCCTTGGCGTCGAGCACGACGTCGGTGTGCGCGTCGATCAGCGGCAGCAGTTGCTGGTCGATGGCGCCCGGCTTCGCGTTGACGATGGAGACGCTGCCCGCGACCGTGAAACCGGCCGCGTCGCTGTGCGCCGCGGCGGCGGACGCGGCAACCGGCGCCGACGCCATCGCCACCGCGGAAGCCGCCGAAGCGACCACTGCACCGGACGCCGCCGACGCCACGGAAACCGAAGCCATCGCCGACACCGAGGCCGCCCGCACCGCCGACGCCACCGCCTGCGGGCTCGCCGCCGCCCCACCCTGCGCCGTCTGCACCGGCTGCAACTGCGCGCGCAGCGCGAGGTCGGCGAACGGCGCGCCGGGCGCAAAAGCTTGCGGATTGACGTGATCGAAGGCCAGCGTGGCGCGCTGCAAAGGCACGGCGGCGAACGGCGTCGCTTCCACGTGCGCATGGCCCGTGAGCTTCATCCCGGTCGCCTCGATCTCCGCGGTGAGCGCCTCGAGCGAGCCGCCGAGCCTCGCGTTCACCTGCACGTCCTCGCCGTTGACCTTGCCCGCGTAGCCCGCGTCGCCCGAGAGCGCGAACGGTTTGACGCCGTCGAGTTTCGCGCTGGCGCTCACCGCGCCGAACGGCGTATCGAGGCGCTCGACGGCGGCTTCGTGATGGCGTCCGTCGCTGCGGCCATGAAACTGGAAGCGCGAAAATTCGGTCGCCGACGTGCCCTGATGCAGCGTGAGCTTGTCCACCTGCACGTCGCGGATGTCGATGGCGAGCGGCAGACGCAGATCGTCGGGCAGCGACATCGGCCCGGACGACGGCTCGTTCGACGGCACGATGCGCAGATCGACATCGCCCACGTGCAGATAGTCGATGACGAAGCGCCAAGGCTTGCCGTGCGGCATCTCCAGCACCCACTGGCCGCCGAGGCGATCGACGCTCGCCGTGGTGCCGTCGCTGCCGCGCCAGGCGACGTTGGAGAAGCGCACGCCGCTCGCGAGCGTGCCGCCTTCGAGCGTGCCCGACAGCTTGCCGTCGAGGATCTTCACGGCCGCGCGCCACGCGTAAGCGGTGCCTCGCTCGGTCGTCAGCACGCCATACAGGAGTCCCGCGACGAGCGCGACCAGCAGCACCGGCACGGCAATCGCCCAGGCCAGCGCTTTCCAGAGCCGACGCGGGCGGCGCGGCGGCGGGGGCGTGTCGCCACGTTCGCCGCTTTCGCCCGCTGCGTCACCATTGCGATCTTCATCGCGCGGCGATTCCGGCGACGGCGCACCGCCGCCCGGCGGCGCGGCCATCGGCGTCCAGGCTCGCGAACCGGCGGGCAGCAAGAAGGAAAGGATCGCGCGCATCGTCATCAGAAGGCGATCCCCAGCGTCAGATACGGCCGCACGCGGCGTTCGCGGAAGCCATAAGCGAGGTCGAGATTGACCGGGCCGACGGGGCTGCGCCAGCGTGCGCCGAGACCCGCGCCCGGATAGAACACTTTCTCGCCCCAGGTATCGGTCGCGGTGCCGACGTCGAAGAACGCCGCGCCGCCCCAGTCGTGCGTGAACCAGTGCTGATACTCCGCCGAAGCGGTCACGAGATATTTGGCCGGCAAGATCGAGCCGTCGACATCGTTACCGATGCTCTGGAAGCCGTAACCGCGCACCGAGTTCGAGCCGCCCGCGCGGAACAGCAGCGACGCGGGCACATCCTGCGAACTGCTCGACGTGAACACGCCGCCCAGCTCCGCGCGGAACAGCATGAGGTCGCTATGGCCGATCGGCAGGTATTGCTGGCCGCGCATGTAGCCGCGGAAGAAGGTGGCGTCGGCGAGCGCGCCCTTCACGGCGAAGCCCGCCTCCACGCGAATCAGGTTGCCCGAGCGCGGAAACAGCGGGTCGTCGACGTTGCGGCGCGTCCACGACCATTGCGGCACCAGCGCGCGGCTCGTGGTCGGCGGCCCGGCGTTCTGGTCGAGCCGGTCCTGGTAGTAGAGCAGCGAATACGCGTAGTCGATGTTCTGCGAGGTGCGCGTGCGCTGCACGCCCGCGCGCAGGCTGTAGATCCGCGTGTCGGACACATCCGTCGTGGTGTAGGACGCGAGCGCGCTATTGGTCCACGCGCGCGGCCCCGGCGGCATCGACAAGGTCACCTGCCCGTACTGCTGGATCTGGTCCAGACGCCCCTGCACCTGGAACGGCCAGGCCTTGCCGAAGGTATCGAGATACGAATACGAGCCCTGCACGTGCGCGCCCGTATCAGTCGAATAACCCACGCCGCCACGGAAATTGTTGTACGGATACTCGCTCACCTTCACGTGCAGCGGCGTGTTGAGCGGCTTTTGCGTGTTGTCGTCGACGTCGATGGCGACGCTCGCGTAGTACGGCGTGTTCTGGAGCTGACGCTGTAGCTCGGTTACGCGGTTGACGTCGTAGATCTCGCCGGGCGACAGCGGATTCACGTCGGTCACGATCTTTTCCGGATAGCGGCGCGGTCCGGACACGTCGAGCGCGCCCATCGTGAAGGTCGGGCCGCTGTCGAACGTGACGGCCAGTTGCGCGTCGTGCTTGAGCGGATCGACGCGCGCTTCCGAACGCGCGATCTTCGCGCCCAGATAGCGCCGCGCCTGCAAGGCCCGCAGCGACGCGTTCTTGGCGTCGTCCCAGCCGGACTGCGTGAAGGCGTCGCCCGTGTGCAGCGAGAAGGCGAAGCGCGTGGCGTTTTCCTGCGCCTTGTCCTCGGTCAGCACGGGGCCGCGAAACGTGAGCGTGACCGCCGAAATCGTCGTGCGCGGCCCCGGATCGACGCTCACCGTCACATGGCGGCGGCCGTTTTCGTCGCTGCCGACGTCGGTGCGCACGACCGGCGTGAAATAGCCGTCGGTGGACGCGAGATCGCGCACCTGCTGCGGCGTGGCCGTGACGAGGAATTCGAACTGATCTTCGCTGATGTCGGCGCGCGTGGCGAAGCGGGCGATGTCGAGGTGCGCTTCGAGCAGCTTGCGCAGTTCGCGCGGCGAGGCGTCGACCTTGACGTCGTAATAGGTGCGCGCGCGCGACCAGGGCAGCAGGCTCGCCAGATCCGCGTGCGCGGGCGTGGCGGTCAGCGCGCTCAGCGCCGTGCCGAGAGCAAAGCACGCCGCGACGCGGCGAGCAAAGTGATGGGGTCGATTGACGGAAAAACTCGCGAAGATTTTTGCGATAGCGTGGCCGGAAGCGTGGGTCGAGTGGCGTGTGGCGAGCGGTTTGTCACGCTGTGCGCGCTCTGCCACACGGCGGGCGGCGTGCCACGGCCGCGCCGCCCATACGGGACGCCGCCATGCGCGCAATGCTTCGATCAGCCATCCCGCCAAACAGGACCTCCAGACGTTATTTCGTTCACTTCGGTTCGCTTCGCTGCGGTTCGCTGCGGTTCGCTTCGCATCGGTTCGCTACGGTTTGCTTTCGTGCGGCTCGCGCCGCCGCGCGGACTGCGCGCAGACCCAAACGCGCTATTTCACCACATCAGCGCTCCAAAACCCCAGGACGAGGCGCAAAGTGGACCGCAAGCCACGCGGACGGCCAATGCCGCCCTTCCTGCGCAGACGCATCGCGTGCCTTCGACGCGCCGCCCGCCCGGATGTTCCGCGCCCGCCGCTTGCGGTAAAATTGCCGCCGACACGAACATCGGCGGCTGTCAGAAACAGCTGCCTCACTCGACGGACGTCAGCCATGTATCAGTCGGACATCACCCAGTTCCTGACCCAACTCAAGCAGCAGAAGCCGCAGCTCGAAGAGCAGCAGCGCAAGGGCCGCTCGCTCCTGTGGGACAAGCAGCCGATCGACCTCGACGAACGCGAGCGCCAGCAGGCGTCGCGCGTCAAGCAGACGCCCTACGTCTACTACCAGAACTTCTGATGGCTGAAGCCGACGGGGCCGAAGGCGCCAAGGAGGCCTTGACGCCTCCACCCGGCGCCGAGGCGGCGCATTCCGCGGCGCACGCGGCCGGCCATCCGGCCGCGCCGGCGAATCCGCAAGCGCTGGCCGCCCCCGCCACCGACTCGACGCCCGACACGATCGACGGCGTCGCGTTCGCTCGCCTGTACGGCGAGCCGCTTTTCAAGCTGCCGCAGGATCTCTATATCCCGCCCGATGCGCTCGAGGTGTTCCTCGAAACGTTCGAAGGTCCGCTCGACCTGCTGCTCTACCTGATCCGCAAGCAGAACTTCAACGTTCTCGACATTCCGATGGCGGAGGTCACCGTGCAGTATCTCGGCTACGTCGAGCAACTGCGCAAGACCAATCTGGAACTGGCGGCGGAGTATCTGCTGATGGCGGCGATGCTGATTGAGATCAAGTCGCGCATGCTGCTGCCGGTCAAGAAGGCCGACACCGGCGAGGAAGCCGAAGATCCGCGCGCCGAACTCGTGCGCCGCCTGCTGGAATACGAGCAGATGAAGCTCGCCGCGCAGCGCATCGACAAGCTGCCGCAACTCGGCCGCGACTTCATGCGCGCCGAGGTCTATATCGAGCAGAGCATCACGCCGCGCTTCCCGGACGTGGACGCCGTCGACCTGCGCGCCGCGTGGGCCGACGTCATCAAGCGCGCGAAGCTCGTGCAGCACCACAAGATCTCGCGCGAGGAACTGTCGGTGCGCGAGCATATGAGCACGATCCTGCGCAAGCTCCAGGGCGCGCGCTTCATGGAATTCTCGGAACTGTTCGACGTCACGCGCGGCGTGCCGGTCGTGGTCGTGAACTTCATCGCCATGCTCGAACTGTCGCGCGAATCGCTGATCGAAATCACCCAGCCCGAGCCGTTTGCGCCCATCTACGTGCGCCTCGCCTATCTGCCGGTTTAACCCGGTTTAAGTCGCGCCAAATTCCGCTCAAGCAGCCAAAATCACGCCTCGCCACGCACCTTCCCGGTGCGCGCGAAGCGGCTGCGCGCGCCTGCGACGTTCCGTCCCCATCAATATTTCACGCCGCCGGGCCAGGATAATCCCGTAGCCGAAGGCGCTGCGCGGCCCGGTCAAATCCTCTACAATCGCCCGCGCCTGCTCCTGACAGGGGTTGGCACGCCATCCGGCCGGCTCGCCCGCGCGAGCGCCGGTTGCCGCAACCTACGTCTTGCCCCGCGCGAGGCATAACGCATCCGATCATGAAAGTCATCAGCTCGATTCAGGAACTGCGCGACCAGCTGCGCGGCCAAAACCGCACCGCGTTCGTGCCGACCATGGGCAACCTCCACGAAGGCCACCTCTCGCTGATGCGCCTCGCGCGCCAGCATGGCGATCCGGTCGTGGCGAGCATCTTCGTCAATCGTCTGCAGTTCGGTCCGAACGAGGATTTCGACAAATACCCGCGCACGCTGCAAGACGACATCGAGAAGCTGCAGAAGGAAAACGTGTACGTGCTGTTCGCGCCCACCGAGGCCGACATGTACCCGCAACCGCAGGAATACCGCGTGCATCCGCCGCATAACCTCGGCGATATTCTCGAAGGCGAATTCCGCCCCGGTTTCTTCGAGGGCGTCTGCACGGTCGTGATGAAGCTGATGTCGTGCGTGCAGCCGCGCGTGGCCGTGTTCGGCAAGAAGGATTACCAGCAGCTGATGATCGTGCGCGCGATGTGCCAGCAGTTCTCGCTGCCGACCGAAGTAATCGCCGCCGAAACCGTGCGCGACGACGACGGCCTCGCGCTCAGCTCGCGCAACCGCTATCTCACGCAGCCGGAACGCGCCGAGGCGCCGCAACTGGCGGCCGTGCTGCGCGCGATTCGCGAGTCGGTGCTCGCGGGCCGCCACGATTATCCGCAACTCGAACTGGACGCCATGGCCACGCTGGCCGCGCGCGGCTGGAAGCCCGACTACATCTCGATCCGCAAGCGTGCGAACCTGCTGCCGCCCGCACCGGGCGAGACCGGCGCGCCGCTCGTCGTGGTGGCCGCCGCAAAACTCGGCGCGACGCGCCTGATCGACAACCTGGAAATCTGAGCGCCACGCCGCTCGGACATCCGCTCCGGTTCCAACCCATCGAATGCCGTGCGGCGGGCCGCCTGCCCGTCCGCCTGAGGAGACGCACCATGCAACGCCACATGCTCAAGTCGAAGATCCACCGCGTCGCGGTCACGCACTGCGAACTGCACTACGAAGGTTCGTGCGCGATCGACGAGAATCTGCTCGAAGCCGCGAACATCGTCGAAAACGAGCGCATCGACATCTGGAACATCAACAACGGCGAGCGCTTCACGACCTACGCGATCAAGGGCGAACGCGGCAGCGGCATGATTTCGCTAAACGGTTCGGCCGCGCGCCGCGCGCAACTGGGCGACCTTGTGATCATCGCGGCCTTCGCGAACGTCGAAGAAGAAGAACTCAAGGCGGGCTGGAAGCCGGACCTCGTGTTCGTCGACGAAAACAACCGCATCAAGGGCAGCCGCGACCACGTGCCGACCCAGGCCTGGAGCTGAACGGCGGCGGATTGTGATCCGCTTCCGGGCGATGGCTGGCTAGCTGACTGAGTGACTCACTAACAGATTGGCTGGCTTTGCTACGGCAAACGGCGCGCGTTCTGCGCGCCGTTTGCATTTCCGGCGGCGCGTGCGGATCGGCGCGCGGGTGCGCTTATGCGCTTATGCGCTCACTTCGCGTTGAGCCAGCTGATGATCGGCTGCCACTGGTCCAGATCCTTCTCCACGCGGCTTTTCGCGACGTCCCAGAGCGTGAGCCCGTGCGCGGCGAGTTGCACGTAGTTTTGCGTGTCGCGCAGATAGCCGAGCACCGGCAAGTCGAGCCCTTCGACGAAACGCTGCAACTGCTCCGCCGAGCGCGTGCGCGCATCGACGCGCATGCCCACCACGCCCACCTGAATCGCGCCCTTGCGCACCGCCTTTTCCTTCGACAGCCGGTCGAGGAAGTCTTTCGTGGCGAGAATGTCGAACATGGACGGCTGCAGCGGCACGATCACCTTGTCCGCCAGTTCGATCACCGTGGCGAGCCGGTTGCCGTGCAGACCCGCGGGCGTGTCGATGACGGCGTGCTCGAGGCCCTTGGGCGGCTTCTGTGGATGGTCCAGATCGACCGGCCAGCTCTCGATGGCGGGCAGCGTCGCGGGCCGCAGGTCGAGCCACGCATGCGACGACTGCTGCCGGTCGAGGTCGGCGAGCGCGACCCACTCGCCTTGCGCCGCGAAATAGCCGGCCAGATTGGTGGACAGCGTGCTTTTGCCGACGCCGCCCTTGGGGTTCGCCACCACGATCACCGTCATGAATGCTCCCGTCAGGAAGGCTGGCACACGGGCCAGCCGGTTTGCCGATTCTGCTGCTTGTGCGTGTTGATACGTGCCTATACGTGCCGATATGAGCGTGCGCGTGCTCGTACCGACAGTGCGCATCCCGCGGACTTCGGCACGCTTGCGGGCCGCCGCCAGGCGCCCCACGGTCGCGCCGCGTGGCCTGGAGCCGTCTGCAAAGCTGGCCGCGCAGCAGCGCAACCGTCCGATAATATCGGCAAATGCCGTGGCGCCGAAGCCCCCGACGGCGTCAGGGTGGCGCAGCATCGAGCCTCAAACCGGCTTTCCGTGCGCATCCGGACCGCATGAAAACCGTTGCGGCGCCCCGCCTGGCCGGGCTCCGGCCTTGCCTCGACTTCACTTCCCCCCCCATCCAAGGAGACATGCCCCCATGAGCACGCTGCGCCCCGAGATCACCCTCGCCTCCCTGCACGAGCGCCAGCAAGGCCGGCTGCCCGACCTGCTCGGATTTCGCGCGGTGGCGCTCGAGCAAGGCATCCTGCGCGCCGAGCTCGATATCCGCAGCAATCTGCTTGCGCCCAACGGCTTCCTGCACGCCGCCACCGTGATTGGTCTCGCCGATACGGCCTGCGGCTACGGTTGCTACGCGCATCTGCCGCCTACGGCGAAGAACTTCACGACCGTCGAACTCAAGAGCAACTTCGTCGGCACCGCGCGCGAAGGCACGCTGAGCGTGGTCGCGACGGGTGTGCATCTGGGCCGCAGCACGCAGATCTGGGACGCCACCGTGACCGGCCCGGACGGCAGGACCACCGCGCTGTTCCGCTGCACGCAGATGGTGTTGTACTGACTGATGCTGACCGACGCGCCCTCGTTCAGCGCATCGCGCCGTACAGGCGGTCGAGGTCGAGGCTTGCGGCCAGCGTGTCGGCAAGCCGCTCCAGCGACGCCTCGCGCAGCGCCGGGTAATCCACGCTCTGCGCCGCGTCGAGCCCGGCCCAGCGCAGCAGCGCGGCGCACGCCTCGGGCGTGTCGAACAGGCCGTGCACATAGGTCGCGAGAATCTGGCCGTCCGCCGATTGCGCGCCGTCCAGGCGCGGTTCGCGCTGCGCCTCCGGCGTTTCTTGCACCTCTTGCGCCTCTTGCGCCTCGCCCTCGATCGAGTCGATCCGCAGCGCCGGTTGCGCCAGCGCCGCGCCGCGCGTCACGCCCATGTGAATCTCGTAGCCGCGCACGGGTGCACCGGCTTGCGCGCCACCCTCGCCCAGCCCCAAGGCAAGCCGCCCCGTCACATTGCGCAGCGCCTTCTCGCGCGTAAGTTCCGTTTCGTAGTCGAGCCAGCCGAAACCCGCCGTCGCGCCGGGCTCGCCTTCCACGCCATGCGGATCGGCGATCGCGCGCCCGAGCATCTGCATGCCACCGCAAATCCCGATCACGCGGCCGCCATAGCGCAGATGCCGCGCGAGCGCGCTTTCCCACCCCTGCGCGCGCAGCCACGCGAGGTCGTCGCGGACGTTTTTGGAACCCGGCAGTATCACCAGATCGGCGGCCGGCGGCGCTTCGTTCGTGCGCACGTAACTGAATTCGACCTGCGGATGCGCGCGCAGCGCGTCGAAGTCGGTGTGATTGCTGATGTGCGGCAGCGCGGGCACGACCACACGCAGCGTCTGCCCGCCCGCCTGCGCGTGGGTATGGGCAGCGCCCGGCAGCATGTCCTCGGCGTCGAGCTTGAGGCCGTGCAGATACGGCACCACGCCGAGCACGGGCTTGCCCGTCTGCGCCTCGAGCCAGTTCAGGCCGGGCTTGAGCAACCCCGGATCGCCGCGAAACCGGTTGATGATGAAACCCTGCACGCGCGCCCGCTCGCTCTCCGACAGACACGCGAGCGTGCCGATCAGATGCGCGAACACGCCGCCGCGGTCGATGTCGGCGACCAGCACGACCGGGCAATCGACGGCTTCGGCAAAGCCCATGTTGGCGATGTCGTTGGCGCGCAGATTGATTTCCGCCGGGCTGCCCGCGCCCTCGACGAACACCGTGTCGTAGCCCGCGCGCAGTCGCCCATACGATTCGAGCACGGCCACGCGCGCCAGCGGCTTGTAGTCCTGATACGCGCGCGCGTTCAGATTCATGCGCGCCTTGCCGTGGATGATGACCTGCGAGCCCAGATCGCTGTTCGGCTTGAGCAGGACGGGATTGAGGTCGGTGTGCGGGGCGATGCCCGCGGCGACCGCCTGCAAGGCTTGAGCGCGGCCGATCTCGCCGCCGTCGGCGGTCACCGCGCTGTTGAGCGCCATGTTCTGCGGCTTGAACGGCGCGACCCGCACGCCCGCGCGGCGCGCGAGGCGGCACAGGCCGGCGACGAGCGTGCTCTTGCCGGCGTCGGAGGTCGTGCCCTGGATCATGAGCGTGCCCCTCGGCACGGCGGGCACGGCGGGCACGACAGGCACGACAGGCACGGCGGACTCGGCGGATTTCGAAGCGGACATGGTCGATACGGAGTGCGGTTGCGGCGCAAGGCCGATAAAACGAATGCGCATTATCCCATCGCCTGCGCAACGGCCCGGCTGGCCGAACGGCCGATCCGCCATTCGGCCAGCCCCGTCCACGCCGGAAGTCGCGCGCCCAAACGCTACAATCACGCGATGAATTCGCGCGACCTCACCTTCATCGTCGGCGGCGCGCGCTCGGGCAAGAGCGCGCACGCCGAACGCCTCGCGGCCGACAGCGGCCTGCCGGTCACCTACATCGCCACGGCGGCCACGCCAACGGGCGCGCACGCCGACGCCGAATTCGCCGCGCGCATCGCGCATCACCAGGCGCGCCGCCCCGCGCACTGGGGCTTCGCCGCCGCGCCGCTGGCCCTCGCCCAAGCGCTGGACGCGCATGCCGCGCCCGGCCACTGCGTGCTGATCGACTGCCTCACGCTCTGGCTCGCGAATCTGCTCTGCCCGCCCGGCTCCGACGCGCCGCGCGCCGACTGGCAAGCGCGCCTCGACGCGTTCGCCGCCGCCTGCGAGCGCGCGCAAGGCACGGTGCTGGTGGTCAGCAACGAGATCGGCATGGGCGTGGTGCCGATGGGCGCGGCCACGCGCCTCTACGTCGACGAACTGGGCCGCCTGAACCAACGCATCGCCGCGCTCGCCGACCGCGCGACACTCGTCGCCGCCGGCCTGCCGCTCGTGCTCAAGGCGCCGCGAGCATGACGATGTTGAGCCTGCCCGTCACCGCCGCCCTCGCCGTCGCCGGTGTCGCCGTCGACCGCTGGTTCGGCGAACCGCGCCGCGCGCATCCGCTGATCGCCTTCGGCAACTACGCCCAACGCCTCGAAAAACGCTTCAACACGGGCCGGCGCGGACGTCCGCTCGGACTCGTCGCGTGGCTCGCCGCTGTCGCGCCGCCGGTGCTGATCGCCCTGCTGCTGTGCGCGCTGCTGCCCTGGCCGCTCGCCTGGGCGCTGCACGTCGCGCTGCTGTGGTTCGCGCTCGGCGCGCGCAGCCTCGAAGAACACATCGCGCCCATCGCCCGCGCGCTCGCGCAGCGCGATCTGGCCGCCGCGCGCGAACTGACGGCGCGCATCGTCTCGCGCGACACCGCCCAAGCCGACGCCACCGCGCTCTCGCGCGCGGCCTGCGAATCGGCGCTCGAAAACGGCAACGACGCGATCTTCGGCGCGCTGTTCTGGTTCGCGCTCGCGGGCGGACCGGGCGCGCTGGCGTTCCGGCTCGCCAACACGCTCGACGCGATGTGGGGTTACCGCACGCCGCGTTTCCTGCGCTTCGGCTGGGCCGCCGCGCGCATCGACGACGTGCTGAACTTCGCGCCCGCGCGCCTCACCGCGCTGAGTTACGCGCTGCTCGGCGACACGCGCGTCGCGCTGCGCTGCTGGCGCGAACAGGCGCCGCGCTGGGACAGCCCGAACGCCGGTCCGGTGATGGCGGCGGGCGCGGGCAGCCTGAACGTGCTGCTCGGCGGCGCGGCCGTCTATCACGGCGCGATCGAGGAGCGTCCGGCGCTCGGCGCGGGTTCGCCGCCGCGCGCGCAGGATGTCGACGCCGCCTTGCGCCTCGTCGAGCGCACGACGCTGCTGTGGCTCGCGGTGATCGTCGCGCTGGCTTTCGTGAACGTGGCGACCCATGTCTGAACCAACGATGACTTCGGCAACAACCGACACCGTAGCGCGCACGATCGCGCACGGCGGCAATCTGCACGAGGCGGCGCGCCGCTACGGCATCGCATGGGAAACGTGGATCGATCTCTCGACGGGCATCAATCCGCATGGCTATCCGGTGCCGCCCGTGCCCGCTTCGGCGTGGCGGCGCTTGCCCGAGGATGGCGACGGTCTCGCCGACTGCGCCGCGCGTTACTACGGCGCGCCCGACGCCGCGCACGTGCTGCCGGTCGCGGGCAGCCAGGCCGCGATCCGCGCGCTGCCCGCGCTGCTGCCTGCCCTGTCGCCGCGCGCGCGCGTGGCCATCGCGCCGCTCACGTATGGCGAGTACGCGCCCGCCTTCGCGCAGGCCGGTCACACAGTCGTGCCGCTCGACGTCACGCACGCCGATCTCCCCGCCGACGCGACGCACGCCGTCGTCGTGAATCCGAACAATCCCACCGCCGCATTGATCGACCGCGACACGCTGCTGCGCTGGCACGCGCAACTCGCCGCGCGCGGCGGCACGCTGATCGTCGACGAAACCTTCGCGGATGCGTTCGCCGACACGTCCGCGCGCTCGCTTGCGAACGCCACCGATCGCGCGGGCCTCGTGGTGCTGCGCTCGCCGGGCAAGTTCTTCGGTCTCGCGGGCGCGCGCTGCGGTTTCGCGCTCGCGCAGCCCGCGCTGCTCGCGGCCTTGCGCGAACGGCTGGGCGCGTGGACGGTGAACGGCCCCGCGCGTCACGCCGTCATGCACGCTTTCGCCGATACCGCGTGGCAACACGCGATGCGCGAGCAACTCGCGCGCGAGGGCGCACGGCTCGCCGCCCTGCTGCGCGCGCACGGTTTCGCGCCGCGCGCCACGCCGCTGTTCGCGTGGATCGACGACGCGCGCGCCGCGCCATTGCAGGACGCGCTCGCCCGCCATGCGGTGTGGACGCGCCGCTTCGACGCACCCGCGAGCCTGCGCTTCGGCCTGCCCGCATCGGAGGAAGAATGGCAGCGCTTCGAGATCGCGCTGAGTCACGCGATGGCCACGCTGGAGGCGTCGCGCTGATGCGCCGCTTCGCCGCCTTCATCGCGTACGCCGCGTGCGTCGCGTGTTCAATCGGCACGGCACACGCCGGCGTCAGCGCCACCGACGACGCCGGCAACACCGTCACGCTCGACGCGCCCGCGCAGCGCGTGATCAGCCTCGCGCCGCACGCCACCGAATTAATCTACGCAGCGGGCGGCGGGGCGAAACTCGTCGGCACCGTGAGCTATAGCGATTACCCGCCGGCCGCGCTGAAGGTTCCGCGCATCGGCGACAATCGCGCGCTCGACCTCGAACGCATCGCCGCGCTCAAGCCCGACCTGATCGTGGTCTGGCGGCACGGCAACGCGCAGCAGCAGATCGATCGCCTGCGCGACCTGCATATCCCGCTGTTCTTCAGCGAGCCGCATCGTCTCGACGACGTGGCCACATCGCTGACACGGCTCGGCACGCTGTTCGGCACCGACACCGCCGCGCGGGCCGCCGCCGACGCCTATCGCCGCGACATCGCGCAACTGCGCACGCGCTACGCGCAGCGCGCGCCCGTGCGCGTGTTCTATGAAGTCTGGGATCAGCCGCTCATGACGATCAACGGCGAGCAGATCATCAGCGATGCCATCACGCTCTGTGGCGGCCGCAATGTGTTCGCCGCGCTTCGCCCGCCCGTCCCGACGCTCTCGACCGAAGCCGTGCTCGCCGCGAATCCCGAGGCGATCGTGACCGCCTCGCCGGGCGCGACCGCGCCGGACCGGCCCTTGCCCGCGCTCGACCGCTGGCGCGCGTGGCCGCAACTCGCGGCCGTCGCGCAGGGCAACCTGTTCGCCATCGACGGCGATCTGCTCTCGCGCGCGGGTCCGCGTCTCGCGCAAGGCGCGGAGCAGCTTTGCAGGGATCTCGATCAGGCGCGCGTGCGTGACGCGACCGGCAAGACAAATTGATTCGCCATCCGAATCAATTCAAAACAACGAATCGATCAGGCGTTCCAGCGCGCCAGTTGCCACTCGCCGCTGTGCAGGTCGCGGCGTAGCCACACGATCGCGGCCATCTCCAGCGGCCAGTTCGAACAACGCGCAAGCGTCAGCCCTAGCGCACGCGCCGTAATCGCGCGGATCACGCCCGCATGCGCGACGGTCCACAGGCACGCGCGCGGCGCCAGTCCCAGCGCATCGAGGCCTTCGAACCACGCCGTCACGCGCGCGTCGAACTGCGCGACGCTCTCGCCGCCATGCGCGCGTGCATGCTCGAAATCGGCGGCCCAGGCGTCGAGCTGCGCGCGCTCGATCGCGTCCCAGCGCTGCATTTCCCACGCGCCGAAATCCATCTCCGCGAGACGCGCATCGTGTTGCGGCACAAGCGTTTCATGCTGTTGCGCGAGCGCTTCCGCGATCCCCGCACAACGCGACAGCGGACTCGATGCGATGCGATGCGGCGCGCGCACGCCGAGCGCCGCAAGCCGCGCGGCAATCGCCGCCGCGCCCGCTTCGACGGACGCGGCGAGCGGTACTTCGGTGCTGCCGTAGCAAACACCCGGCTCGACCGCGACGGCCGGATGGCGGATCAGTACGAGATCCATGCGAGCCCCACGAGATAGATCGCCAGCTCGAACACCTGCTGCGCGAAGCCGAGACAATCGCCCGTGTAGCCGCCGATGCGCCGCACGAAATAGCGGCCGAGCGCATGGCGCAGCGCGATCAGCACGACAAACGTGACGATCGCCGCGCGCCAGTCTGGCCACGCGGGCCACAGCAGCCACGGCAGCCCGAACAGCAGCGCGCAGCCGAGCGCGGCCGCGCCCATGCGCTGCGCGACCGGCTTGGCCTTGCCCTCGGGCCGGACATACTCGAGCGTGACGAGATAGCTGATCGCGAACGCACGGCTCGCCGCGTGGCCCGCGATCATCAGCGTGGCCGCGCGCAGCGGCGGCAGCGCCGCGAGCGTCTGCCACTTGATGAGCAGCGCAAGCACCGCGCCAATCGCGCCGAACGCGCCGATCCGCGAGTCGTGCATGATGCGCAGCACGTCCTCGCGCGTGTAGCCGCCGCCGAACGCATCGAGACAATCGGCGAGACCGTCTTCGTGGAAGGCGCCGGTGGCGAGCAGCGTCGCCGCCATCGACAACAGCACCGCCACGCCGGGCGGAAACACGCGCAGCGCCGCCAGATAGACGAGCGCCGCGAGCGCCCCGATCAACGCGCCGACGAGCGGAAAATAACGCGCCGCCGCATTGAGCCACTGCGGCTCGAAGCCGACCCAGCGCGGCACCGGCACGCGCGTGAAATAACCGAGCGCCGTGAAGAAGTAACGCAGTTCCGCGAGCGGATTCATCGCGGGATCAGTGGCCTGCGCCGGGCGTATTGGCGCTGTGATCGGCGCTGTGATCGGCGCGGTCGTCCACGCCCGCCGACTCGAAGCTCGCCATCTCGTTGAGGAAGGCCACGGCCGCACGCAGCAGCGGCACCGCGAGCGCCGCGCCCGTGCCTTCGCCGAGGCGCAGATCGAGCGCGAGCAGTTCGCGTCCGCCGAAATGATCGAGCATGCGGCGATGGCCCGCTTCGTTCGACGCGTGCGCGAACACGCAGTAATCGCGCACGTTCGGCGCGAGCGAATCGGCCACCAGCAGCGCCGAGGTCGCGATGAAGCCATCGACGAGAATCGCCATGCGCTGACGCGCCGCTTCGAGAAACGCGCCCGTCATCATCGCGATTTCGAAGCCGCCGAACGTGGCGAGCACGTCGAGCGGCTCGCGCACCTGAGCGTGCTTCGCGAGCGCCGCCGCCAGCACGTTGCGCTTCTTCGCGAGACCGGCGTTGTCGAGTCCGGTGCCGCGCCCGACGCATTCGTCGATGGGCACGTTGCACAGACGGCTCATCAGACACGCCGCCGCCGACGTGTTCGCGATGCCCATCTCGCCGAAGCCGATCACGTTGGTACCGAGCGCCGCATGATGACGCACGCGCGCCGCGCCCGCCGCGAGCGCGCGCACCGCTTCGTCGCGCGTCATCGCCGGTTCGTGCGCGAAATTGCGCGTGCCGCGTGCGATCGGCACGCTGACGAGTTGCGCCGATTCGGGCAACGGCGCGGCCACGCCCGCATCGACGATTTCGAGTTCGAGCCCGCTCACGCCGCTGAACGCGTTGATCGCCGCGCCGCCTGCGAGGAAGTTCGCGACCATCTGCACCGTGACCGCTTGCGGATACGGGCTCACGCCTTCGTGCGCGATGCCGTGATCGCCCGCGAACACGATCATCGCGGGACGCGTCACGCGCGGCTGCGTGCTCCGCTGGATCATGCCGAGCTGGCGCGCGAGCGTTTCGAGGCGGCCGAGGCTGCCCGGCGGCTTGGTCTTGGTATCGATCAGATGTTGCAGCGTGTCGCGCAGCGAGACGTCGAGCGGTTCGATGGTCAGCAGATCGGAAAGCGTCGTGGTCATAGGTCGTTCGTTAGCGTTCGAAGCGCGCGGCGCGTGGGTGTTTGTCGCCGCGCGCGAATCATTTGTGATGGGCGAAATCAGGTCAATGCGGATCAGCCGGGCGCGTGCGTGGAGCCGAGCGCCGGCACGAGCGCTTCGTGCGGGCCGTCGCGGATCAGCACCAGCGCGTGGCCGAAGGCGTCGCTCGCGCGCTCCGCCGTCAAGACGTCGCGCACGGGGCCGGCGTAATAGCCGCCGCGTCCGTCGAGCAGGAGCGCGTGGGTCGCGAATCGGCGCGCGAGATTGAGATCGTGGCACGAGAGCACGACGGCGCGCGGGTCGTCTGCTGTCCCGGCGCGAACCCATTGCGTGAGCGCATCGAGACACGCAATCTGATGATGCAGATCGAGATGCGCGAGCGGTTCGTCGAGCAGCAGCAGCGGCGCGTCCTGGCACAGCACCGCCGCGAGCGCGACGCGCTGACGCTCGCCGCCCGAGAGCGAGAGCACGTCGCGCCCGACGAAGGCTTCGAGGCCGAGCGTGGCCAGCGCTGCGTACGCGGCAGCGCGATCGTCTTCGCTTTCCCAGCCCCAGCCCGCGAGATGCGGATAGCGGTTGAGCAGCACGGTGTCGAGCACGCTCGCGCTGAACGCGTCGCGCACGTCTTGCGGCATCAGCGCGCGACGTTGCGCGAGTCGCACGGGCGGCCAGTCGCGCAGTGTCACGCCGTCGACTTCGACATGGCCCGACGCGGCGTCGCGCAAACCGGCGAGCGCGGAAATCAAGGTGGTTTTGCCCGCGCCGTTCGCGCCCGCGAGGCACCAGATTTCGCCCGCGCCAATGTCGAGCGTGAGGTGTTCGACGAGCGTGCGCGAACCCGCGCGTAAGGTGAGCGCGCGCGTGGCGAGTAATGACGATGCACCCGGCGATGCACTCGACGGCGTGATCGGCAAGGCGCTCATCGCGTGCGCCTCCGCAGCAGCATCCACAGGAACACGGGCACGCCCGCGAGCGCCGTCACCACGCCGACCGGCAATTGCGTCGGCGCGGCCACGGTGCGCGCGACGAGATCGGCGCCCATCACGGCGAGGCCGCCCGCAAGCGCGGCGGCGGGCACGAGCATGCGCTGGTCGTTGCCGAACGCGAGCCGCAGCATATGCGGCACGACGAGCCCGACGAAGCCGATGGTGCCGCCCGTCGTCACCGCGGCGGCGGCGGCAAGCGACGCGGCAAGATACACGCCCACGCGCAGACGCCGCACCGGCACGCCGAGCGCTTGCGCCGCGGCGTCGCCGCGCAGCAGCACATTCAGACGCGGCGCGGCATGCACGGCGAACGCGAGCACCACCGCGAGCGCCGCGAACGCGGGCCACGGCGCGGCGATGCCGTTGAGATCACCGGTCAGCCAGAACAGCATGCCGCGCAGACGCGCGTCGGGCGCGAGCGTCAGCAGCAAGGTGATCAGCGCGCCCCATCCGGCCGCCGTGACCGCGCCCGTGAGCAGCAGACGCGGCGCGCTGTCCTGCGGCTCGCCGCGCCACAACTCGCGGCGAGCAAGACCGAGCACGAGCAGGATCGACACGAACGCGCCCGCGCAGGCGCTCGCCTGCACGGCCCACGTCGCGAGACCCGCGATCATCGCGCACAACGCAAAGGCCGCCGCGCCGCCCGACACGCCGAGCACATAAGGTTCCGCGAGCGGATTGCGCAACAGCACCTGCAGCAGCGCGCCCGCGAGCGCGAGCAACGCACCGCACGCGAAGCCGCCGAGCGCGCGCGGCATGCGCAACGTGCGGACGATTTCTGTGGTCATGTCGTCGGCCGCCGCGTTCGCGACAGCGGTATGAAGCGACGTCGAAGGCATGAGCGCATGCAGTGCCTGCGCGAACGACACCGGCACGCTGCCGATCAGCACCGACGCCGCGAACACCGCGACCGCCGCAAGCGCGAGCCCGCACCAGATCGCCGCTGCGCGGCGCGCGTGCATGCCGCGCAGCGGCGGCGCAACACGAACGCCCGGCGCGTGCGTCGAGCGTTCGCGCGCGTGGCGCGGTTCATCGGGACTGACGGTTTGCATGCTGGGTTCGGCGTGGCTCGGACGTGGCTGGAGTGTGGCTGCGCTCGCGTGCGTATCGATCGTTGCACGTCGCAAATTTGAGATGTCGAGATGTTATAACGCGCGCGGCGCGTTTGGCCGCCGATTCCCCATCGCATATGCAGTTCTCGCGGCAGTTCGAGCGCCTGCACTTCGCGCCCTCTTTCGCGTGACGCGCTGCACGAAGCAACTGACTGCCGCGAACCGCAACATAAAACGACGCGCAAAAAAAGTACTGGGAGCGTACGAATCAAGCGTCAAGAAAGCGCGATTATTGCCGTAAACGTGGCGATCGAGCGTGAGCGCGCATCGGACAACGCCCGGCAAAATATGTTCCCGCAGCACGACGCGCAACACGCCAACCGTTAAAAACCGCAAGATGCAGGCACGAAGCAGGGCTGTTACGTCTGGAAACGACGCAATTATCGGAATACGCCGCAATCCGCGCTAGAATGCCTGTCTTTAGAGGACGCAGCACATGCTCAACGAACTCGAAACACTCTCACAAAACATCGGGCGGCTGATCGAGATCAATCAGCGCCATCACGAAGCACGCGTGGCGCTCGAAGAGCAACTCGCACAACTTCAAGCGCAATGCGAAGCCACGCGCACGGAACTCGAGCAGGTGCGCGAAGAGCGTAACGCGCTGCAGGCCGAACGCGATGGGCTGTCGGCGAAGATCGACGACGCACAGGTGCGCCTGAACGCGATCCTCGAAAAGCTGCCGCGCGCACGCGCCGGCGCCGATCGCGACAATCAGCTCGACCTGCTCGAACCGCAGCAAAGCGCCGACGACGACAACGCCGCTCGCCACGGAGAAAATGCATGACGACCAAGCAGATCGAAGCGACCATTCTCGGCCAGAGCTATCGCCTCGCCTGTTCGCCTGAAACCGAAGGCGCGCTGCTCGAAGCAGTGGCACGCGTGGACGCGGAAATGTCGAAGATCCGCAATCACAGCAACGTGCGCGGCCAGGATCGCATCGCCGTCATGGCGGCGCTCTCGCTCGCCTCGGAACTGCTGCGTTTGCAGACCAGCGTGCGTCACGGAGAAGCATTCCCAGCCGAAGAAATCCGTCGTACAATGCGCCAAATGAATGATCAGCTTGGCGCAGTGATCCAGCAATATGGCGTGCAATAAAAACGCCGCTGCATAATGCGCTAAAATGGATTCATCGAAACGTAGGAAGTGAATACGTTTCTAAACAGGTTTAAGCAGCTGTGGTTGTCATCAACGGCAGTTGCAATCAGTTCAGCTTCCCTGCCTGGTTCGCCAAGGTCATATATTCCTTGAACCAATGCCATGTGCACGGTTGCGGAAATTTGTAGCACGGGTGTGCGCGTCACTTGTCTGATGTACCCGAAGTGCTGCTAACTGCGACCAATTCTGAACCTCAGGTTCAGGATGCCGGCCTAGCGGCTAAGGCGGGGACCTATTCGAACGGCATCGGACACGCGTCCGATGCCGTTTTCCTTTTGTGCTCTCCAAATCGATCTTCACGTCATGCGCTACTGGCTGATGAAGTCCGAACCCGACGAAGCGAGCATCGACGACCTCGCCAACGCGCCGCAGCACTCGCTGCCCTGGACCGGCGTGCGCAACTATCAGGCGCGCAATTTCATGCGCGACACCATGCAGATCGGCGACGGCGTGCTCTTCTATCATTCGAGCTGTCCCGAACCCGGCATCGCGGGGCTCGCGCAAGTGTCCTCCACCGCGTATCCCGATCCCACACAGTTCGATCCGAAAAGCCCTTACTACGACGCGAAATCCACGCAGGAAACGCCGCGCTGGATGCTCGTCGACGTCGTGTTCAAGAAGAAGTGCGCGCTGATTCCGCTCGCCACGCTGCGCGAGCACGACGAGCTTGCCGAGATGCGCGTGCTCGCCAAGGGCAATCGCCTTTCGATCACGCCGGTCACGCGCGCCGAGTGGGAGTTCATCACGAAGCGGCTGATGTAGCCTGTTTCAGGCGCTCGATCTTCAAAGTGTGCAAAACCGCCAGCGTGCGGGAACCCCGCGCGCGGCGCATCGCCTAACGAACACGCCGGCCGCCACGCAGCAGACCGTGCCTTCGTACAGGCAGCCGACACGCGTGCGCGAAGTTCAGCACAATCATGCGCTCGTGCCGGTACGCGTCAGTCCAGGCAGTCGCGCGATGTGCAGCGCTGCCACGTGCTGCAACGACCCGCCGGCGCATTCGTTCTGCAAGGAGCCACAATGAAGAAAAGAACCGCCGTCACGCTCGCCGCCGCCCTTTCCGCTGCGATTCCGCTCGCCTTGACGCTCGCGCCCAGCGCCGCCTTCGCGCAGAGCGATGCGCGCTATCAGCCCTCGGGCGTGCTCTCGCTGTCGGCCCAGGCGAGCGCCGAGGTGCCGCAGGACGTCGTCACGATCACGTTGTTCTACGAGCAGGAAGCGAGCGATCCCGCGTCGCTGACCAGCACGCTCAATCAGCGCGCCGACTCCGCGCTGCAAAAAGCCAAGGGCGTCAACGGCGTGACCGCGCGCTCGGGCCAGTTCTCGATCTACCCGTCCACCGACCGCGACGGCCGCATCTCCGCCTGGCGCGGCCGCACCGAGGTCGTGCTCGAATCGCGCAACTTCGCCGCCGCGTCGAAACTCGCGGGCGATATCTCGTCGGTCATGCAGGTCGGCAACGTGGCGTTCTCGCTCTCGCCCGAAGCGCAGCGCGCCGCCGAACAGAAGCTGTCGAGCGAAGCGATCGCGTCGTTCCGCGATCAGGCGTCCGCGAATGCGCGCGCGTTCGGCTATAGCGGCTACGCGATCCGCGACGTCAACGTGGGTCACTCCGGCGTGCCGCCGCGTCCGATGATGATGATGAGCGCGCGCGCCGCCAGCGCCGACGCGAAGATGGCACCCATGCCGCTCGAAGGCGGCACCTCCACCGTGACGGTCAACGTCTCGGGCTCGGTGCAGATGAAGTAACGCGACAGCGCCTGCGAAAGCACGTTTTAACGCGCTGCCAAACAAAAAAGCCACGGCAAACACCGTGGCTTTTTTCATGGGACTTCAGCGTGGGCGCTGTGCGTTTCAGCTTTTCGCGGCAGCCGTCTGCTGCGTGCCGTTCGCACCGCTGTCACCGTTGGCCCGCTTCGCGCGGCGATACGCCCAGATCATCAGCAGCACGCCCACGATGATCATCGGCAGCGACAGCCATTGGCCCATCGACAGACCGAGCGCGAGCAGGCCGAGGAAGTCGTCGGGTTCGCGCGCGAATTCCACCGTGAAGCGCGCGAGGCCATAGCCGATCAGGAACATCGCCGAAATCGCGCCGACGGGGCGCTGCTTGCGCGAGAACAGGATCAGCACGAAGAACAGCGCGATGCCTTCGAGCGCGATCTCGTACAGCTCGGACGGATGGCGCGGCAGCAGATGATATTGCGCGAACACTTCGTTCAGATGCCACTTCGCGGCCAGCGCGGGATGCGTTTGCAGCCACGCGGCGTCGTCGTTCGCGGCGCCCGGGAACATCATCGCCCAGGGCGAATCCGGCGAGGTCACGCGGCCCCACAGTTCGCCGTTGATGAAGTTGCCGAGACGCCCGGCGGCGAGACCCGTCGGCACCATCGGCGCGACGAAGTCGGTGACCTGCAGCCACGTGCGGCCGCGTTGCCACGCGAACAGGATCATCGCGAAGGTCACGCCGAGGAAACCGCCGTGGAAGGACATGCCGCCTTCCCACACCTTGAAGATGTCGAGCGGATGCGCGAAATACCAGCTCGCCTTGTAGAACAGCACGTAGCCGAGACGCCCGCCGAGGATCGTGCCGAGCACGCCGTAGAACAGCATGTCGTCGATGTCCTTGGCGGTCCAGCCCTGCGCGGCCACATACGGCAGACGCAGGCGCAGACGGCCGATCACGATCGCGAGAATAAAGCCGACGAGATACATGAGGCCGTACCAGCGCACGGCGAGCGGCCCCAGATGGATGGCGACGGGGTCGAAATTCGGATGGATGAGCATCGTGAAGTGGATTCTTGTCGGCGGTGAGCTTGAAAGCGGGTTGCAAGATACGCCACGCGGGTTGCACGTTACGCGGCGCCGAGGGGTGACATTATCGCCGACGCCGGGGCGCGCGAGCCAAAATGCACATTTCTCGCTGATCGTGCTGATCCGCGATTTTAAGGGACAGAGATGAAGGCGCCGTGCACACGCGTCGGCCGCCGGGACTTCACGCGTGCGGCTGCGCATTCACCGTGGCCGCGTGCGCGTGCGCGCGCACGATCTCGATGAACGCCGCCAGCACCGGGCTCACCTCCTGCACGCGCCAGACGAGGCCGGTTTCGATCGTCGGCACGGCCTGCGCGAGCGGCCGGTAGACCACGCCCGTGCGCCGCAGATGCCGCAGCGACTGCGGCACCAGCGCCACGCCCATGCCCGCCGAGACGAGGCTCACGATCGTCTGCATCTGGATCGCTTCCTGGCCCACGCGCGGCGCGAGACCGGCCGCGCCGTAGCAGTCCATGATCGTGTCGTGAAAACCGGGGGCCAGATGGCGCGGAAACACGACGAGCGGCACGTCGGCGAGATCGCGCAGGTTCACGGGCGTGGCGCACCAGCCGTCGTCGGCGTCGGCTTCGGCTTCCGCGCCGCCGAGTTGCGCCGAGAGCGCCGCCGGCATCGCGATCACCAGCGGCTCGCGCGCGACCGGCAGATACGCGAGCTGCGCCGCGTGGCGCGGCGGCACGGGCGCGACCACGAGGCCCGCGTCGATGCGCCCCGCCACCAGTTCGTCCACCTGCACGTCGCTGGTCGCTTCGGCCAGTTGCAACCGCACGCGCGGATAGCGCGCGCCGAAGTCGCGCAGCAAAAGCGGCAGCAGGCCGTAATCGGCTGTCGAGACAAAAGCCAGCGCCAGCACGCCCGCCTCGCCGCGCGCGAGACTCTGCGCGAGCGGGCGCAAGGCGTCCGCCGAAGCCAGAATGCGCCGCACCTCCGGCAGCAGATCGGCACCCACGGCCGTCAGCTCGACCGAGCGGCGCGTGCGCGCGAACAGCTCCACGCCAAGCGCCTCCTCCAGCGCGCGGATCGCCTGCGAGAGCGGCGGCTGCGTCATCGACAGGCGCGCGGCGGCGCGGCCGAAATGCTGCTCCTCCGCCACCGCCACGAAGTAGCGCAACTGGCGTAGATCGGGACTCGCGAGACTCATCGTGACCACTCCATTGATATGTTTTTCGACTCAATAAGCCACGAATAATATATTGGACATTGCGCTCGCGACACACCATCCTGACACGCACGTCCCCTCATCCCCACAACAATCGAAATCGAGACACGGAGCGTCCCCATGGCATACAACCGTCGTTCGAAGCACATCACGCAAGGCGTCGCGCGCTCGCCGAACCGTTCGATGTTTTACGCGCTCGGCTACGAGAAGGCCGACTTCGACAAGCCGATGATCGGCGTCGCCAACGGCCATTCGACCATCACGCCTTGCAACGCGGGCCTGCAACGGCTCGCCGACGCCGCCGTGGGCGCGCTCAAGGACGCCGACGCCAACGCCCAGACTTTCGGCACGCCGACCATTTCCGACGGCATGTCGATGGGCACCGAAGGCATGAAGTACTCGCTCGTCTCGCGCGAAGTGATCGCCGACTGCATCGAGACCTGCGTCCAGGGCCAGTGGATGGACGGCGTGGTCGTGATCGGCGGCTGCGACAAGAACATGCCCGGCGGCATGATCGCGCTCGCGCGCATCAATGTGCCGGGCATCTACGTGTACGGCGGCACGATCCGGCCGGGCCACTGGAAGGGCAAGGACCTGACGATCGTCTCGGCGTTCGAGGCCGTCGGCGAATTCACGGCGGGCCGCATGAGCGAGGAGGATTTCGAGGGCGTCGAACAGAACGCGTGTCCGTCGACCGGCTCGTGCGGCGGCATGTACACGGCCAACACCATGAGTTCGTCGTTCGAGGCGCTCGGCATGTCGCTGCTCTATTCGTCGACGATGGCGAATCCCGATCAGGAGAAGGTGGATTCGGCGGCGGAGTCGGCGCGCGTGCTCGTCGAAGCGGTCAAGAAAGACCTCAAGCCGCGCGACATCATCACGAAGGCATCGATCGAAAACGCCGTGGCGCTGATCATGGCGACGGGCGGCTCGACCAATGCCGTGCTGCACTATCTGGCCATCGCGCACGCCGCCGAAATCGACTGGACCATCGACGACTTCGAGCGCATGCGCAAGAAGGTGCCGGTCATCTGCGACCTCAAGCCCTCGGGCCAGTATGTGGCCACCGACCTGCACGCGGCGGGCGGCATTCCGCAGGTGCTCAAGCTGCTGCTCGACGCGGGTCTGCTCAACGGCGACTGCATGACCATCACGGGCCGCACGATCGCGGAAGAACTCAAGGACGTGCCGTCGCAACCGCGCGCCGACCAGAAGGTGATTTATCCGATCGACCAGGCGCTCTACAAGGAAGGCCACCTCGCGATTCTCAAGGGCAATCTCGCGACCGAGGGCGCGGTCGCCAAGATCACGGGGCTGAAGAATCCGGTGATCACCGGCCCGGCGCGCGTGTTCGACGACGAGCAGAGCGCGATGGACGCGATCCTCGCCGACAAGATCCAGGCCGGCGACGTGGTCGTGCTGCGCTACCTCGGGCCGAAGGGCGGACCCGGCATGCCGGAGATGCTCGCGCCGACGTCGGCGATCATCGGCAAGGGGCTCGGCGAAACGGTCGGGCTCATCACCGACGGTCGCTTCTCGGGCGGCACGTGGGGCATGGTGGTCGGGCACGTCGCGCCCGAGGCGTTCGAGGGCGGCACGATCGCGCTCGTGCAGGAAGGCGATTCGATCACCATCGATGCGCACCGGCTGTTGCTGCAACTGAACATCGACGACGCCGAACTCGCGCGCCGCCGCGCCACGTGGAAGCAACCCGCGCCGCGTTATACGCGCGGCGTGCTCGCGAAGTTCGCGGCGCTCGCGCGGCCCGCGAACAAGGGCGCCGTGACGGGCTGAGGGCGCGCCGGCAGGCATCGCGGCGAACTGGGCCAAACGCAATCCACGCAGCAATCCACACAGCAATGCGCGCGCGATAACACAGGCGGCAACCCGGCAAAGGGCGCACGGAAAATCCGCGCGCCCTTTGCTCTTATAATGCGTCGACACAGCCGGCGCCTACGCTGGCGGAGACCAGCATGAAACAGAAGTCGCAAGCGAAGAACAAGACAGCGACGCTCGCCGCCGCGCTCACGTTTCTCCTCGCCGCGTCGCACGTACAGGCACAAGCGCAGGTGCAGAACGCGCCCGGCGGACTCGCCCTCGCCCAGCAGCAGAACTGCATGAGCTGTCATTCGGTCACGCGCACCTTCATGGGTCCCGCACTGCGCGACGTCGCCGCGAAGTACGCCGGCAAGCCGGACGCGCAGAACTATCTCGCCCACAAGATCGCGGAAGGCAGCAGCGGCGTCTGGGGCGTCGTGCCCATGCCCGCCAACACGCAACTGAGCCCCGGCCAGGCGGCCACGCTCGCCGGCTGGATTCTCACGCTCAAGTGATGCGCTAACGCGCGCGTGGCAAACCCGCGCGCTATCGATACGCGTGCAGCGCGCACCGGTCGTGACGCGCCGCAGAGAAAGCATTCAAGAATTCAGAAAACACGAACGCGCGCCGCTCAGGCTTTGTGCAAACCGCTGTGTGCGGCGCGCGCGGCAAGCTCCTCGCGCACCGCGGCCTTCACCCAGCCCTTCAGTTCCGTTTCGAGCGCGAGACCGATCTCGCGCGACACCTGCCCGACGATCCAGTGTGCGTGCTCCTGCATCGCGGCACTGCAACGCGCCTCGATCACACCGCGCCCTTCGCCGGTGAGCCAACTCAGCGCGCGTCCCCGCAGACGCTCGACGAGCGCGTCGGCGTCATGGGCGAAGAGGCCTTCGGGTTCGTAAGCGGTGGATTGCGCGGGTGTTTGAACCGGAGTCTGCGCTTCGGCATGCGCCGACAACCGCGGCTCCGGCACGGCGTTCGCGGCTGCGAGCGCGGCTGCCGCACTGGCGGGCGTCATCTGCACCAGCGGCTCGAAGCGATCGACCAGTTCTGGCAGATCGTCGTGATCGATGTGATCGAGCGGATCGAGACGGCTGCCTTGACCGGCATCGCCGCTCAATTCCGCGTGCTCGCCATGACCGGCTTCACCCGCTTGAACGTGAACGGCCGCAGCCTCGCCCTGCGGCGCTTCGGCGCGCTCGAACGGCGAACGCGCACGCAGCAGGTTGCCGTTGACCAGCACCTCGTCCAGCATGGGAATCGGCGCCTCGTCGACGTCGTGGAGATCGGGCATGATCGCCTCCTTCGAAAGTCGGTCAAGCAAGGCGAGGCGCGTCAACTGCCCTGCTTGTAGTTGTTCAGCGCATAGCCGCGATCGCGATAGAAGCGGTAGCGCTCGCGCCCGGACGCGAGTTCCTCGGGCGCATCGCCGATCACTTCGAGCAGGCGCTCGAAACGGGCGAACTGCGGCGGCACTTCGGCGCCGAGATTGAGCAGCACGCGATGATGCGGCGCGCGCTCGAGGTCCGTGGCCAGCACGATGGGCGTCTCGGCCGCGTGCGCGCTGTCGGCCATGCAATGCGGCACGAAGTCGAGCGGCGAGAACGTCCACAACATCTCGTCGAAAGCGCGCAGGCGCCCAGGCTCGGCCAGCACGACCGCCTGCTGGCCCGCCTGATACGCCTTGCGCACGAGACGGCATGCGTACAGCAGCGAGTCGCCGACATTCGTATGAAAGTCGATGCGCGTCATGCCCAACCCGCCGCTATTTTCATGCCTGCCCCGCTTTCCAGCATGGTTTGCAACACCTGCATCACTGCGCGGCGCGATCGATCAGGAATTGCGCCAGCAGCGGCACCGGACGGCCCGTTGCGCCCTTCGCCGCGCCGCTCTTCCATGCGGTGCCCGCGATGTCGAGGTGCGCCCACGGATACGCTTCGGTGAAGCGCGAGAGGAAGCACGCCGCCGTCACGCTGCCCGCCGGACGCCCGCCGATATTGGCGAGATCGGCGAAATTCGACTTGAGCTGATCCTGATACTCGTCGTCGAGCGGCATACGCCAGGCCGGGTCGGAAGCTTCGCGCGACGCGTCGAGCAGTTCGCCCGCGAGCGCGTCGTCCTTCGAGAACAGGCCGCTGTTGTGATGGCCGAGCGCGATGATGCACGCGCCCGTGAGCGTGGCGATGTCGATCACCGCTGCCGGCTTGAAGCGTTCGGCGTAGGTGAGCGCGTCGCACAGGATCAGACGGCCTTCGGCGTCGGTGTTGAGCACTTCGACCGTGAGGCCCGCCATCGTCGTGACGACATCGCCCGGCTTGGTGGCGTTGCCCGCGGGCATGTTCTCGCAGGCCGGGATGATGCCGATCACGTTGAGCTTCAGGCCCATTTCGGCGACCGCGCGAATCGTGCCGAGCACCGAGCCCGCGCCGCACATGTCGTACTTCATCTCGTCCATGCCCTCGCCGGGCTTGAGCGAAATGCCGCCGGTGTCGAACGTGACGCCCTTGCCGACCAGCACGATCGGCGCGGATTTCGCGCTGGCGCCCTGGTAATGCAGCACGATGAACTGCGGCGGTTCGACCGAGCCCTTTGTTACAGAAAGAAACGAACCCATCTTGAGCGCTTCGATCTGACGCTGGCCCAGCACTTCGACCTTGAGCTTCCAGTCGCGCGCGAGCTTCTTCGCGGTGGCGGCCAGATAGGTGGGCGTGCAGACGTTGCCCGGCAGGTTGCCGAGGTCGCGCGTGAGGTCCATGCCGTTGGCGAGCGCCACGGCCTGCTTCGCGGCGACCTTCGCCACCTTCTCGTCGGCGGCGTCGACGCTGAACACCACGCGCTTGAGCGCGCGCTGCGTGACGTCGGGCTTGCTCTTCATCTGCGTGAAGCGGTAGGTCTCGGTGCGCAGGACCTGAATCGCGGCGCGCACGCCCCAGTCGCTCGTGCGCTCCTTGATGGGCAGTTGCGCGAGCGTGAAGGTCACCTGGGCGATGCGCGTGCCGAGGATCGCGCGCCATGCCGCACGGGCTGCGTCGTTATAGGCTTTCTGGCCGAACGCATCCTGCTTGCCGAGACCGACGAGCAGCACGCGCGACGCGCCGATGCCCGTCACTTCGGGCAGGAACAGCGTGGAACCGGCCTTGCCGTCGATATCGCCGGCCTTGACGACGCGGGCGATCGTGCCGCCGAGCGCCGCATTGAGCGCGAATGCCGCGCCGGAGAGGGTTTGGGCCTCGAAGACACCCACCACGACGCAATCCGACTTGCCGGTCAGGAAGGGGCCTTCCCCGCCTTTGCTCCAATCACAGGCTTTTATGCTAAAGTCCATCGCGCTTGTCCTCGGATAAAATCAGGGCTTAGGATGAAAGCCGCAATTATCCGCTATTTTTCCCGCGGCGGCTCCTCGGCGGTTGCGCGAAAGGCGCGGCGCCTGGTCCGAGCCGCCCGCCCTGCCCATCTAGAATGATCTTCGAACGTTCCCTGCAGCGCGAACTCGCGTACACGGCCGGCGCTGTGTTCATGGTTCTGCTCACGATCATGCTGACGACGATGATGATCCGCATCGTCGGTTTCGCGGCTTCGGGCCAGATCGACCCGCGCGACGTGCTGGTCCTGATCGGCCTCACCGTGATCGGCTATCTCGCCGTGATGCTCATCGTCACGCTCTTCGTGTCGATCCTGTTCGTCCTCACGCGCTGGTACAAGGATTCCGAAATGGTCGTCTGGCTCGCCTCCGGGGTGAGCCTCACGCGCCTGATCAAGCCGATCGCCGTGTTTTCCACGCCGATCATCCTGCTGATCGTGTTTTTCGCCTTCATCGGCTGGCCGTGGTCGAACGCGCAGAGCAAGCTCATTCGCGCGCGCTTCCAGCAGCGCGACGAGGTCTCGCTGCTCGCGCCGGGCCAGTTCCGCGAATCGCCCACCACGCACCGCGTGTTCTTCATCGAGTCCATGAGCCCCGACCAGGCGCGCGTGGAGAACGTGTTCGTCACGAGCACGGAGAACGGCAAGGTCAACGTCATCGTCTCGAAGACGGGGCACACGGAAACCGAGAAGAACGGCGACCGCTTCGTGGTGCTCGAAAACGGCCGCCGCTACGACGGCGAGCCGGGCCATCCCGACTTCCGCATTTCCGAATTCCAGCGTTACGGCGTCAAGATCCAGAGCCAGCCGGTCGTGAACACGCCGTCGGCCAGTTCGACCTCCACGCCCGACCTGCTGCGCCAGCCCACCGACGACAATCTCGGCGAATTCGCCTGGCGCGCGGGCCTGCCGCTGATCGCGATCAATCTGATGCTGCTGGCGATCCCGCTTGCGTATCAGAATCCGCGCCGCAGCCGCACCATCAACCTCGTGATGGCCGTCCTGATCTACCTCACGTATTCGAATCTGCTGAACGTCATTCAGTCGCAGATCGAACAAGGCAAGATGTCGTTCGGCCTCGGGCTCGTGGTGCTGCACGTGGTCGTGCTGGCGCTCGTTGTTTTCATTTTCTGGCTGCGCGTGCGCAACCGGCCGCTCTTTACACGCGCGATGTTCCGCCGCGCGTCGCAGGGGAACTGACCGATGCGCATTTACGAGAAATACTTCGCGCGTCAGGTCTACCTGACGTTCGTGTTCATCCTGTTCGCCTTCTCGGGTCTGTTCTTCTTCTTCGACCTGATCAACGAGCTGAACTCGGTCGGCCACGGCAACTACAAGTTCGGCTACGCGGTGCTGCGCGTGGGCTTGCAGGCGCCCTCGCGGCTCTATGAAATCATTCCCGTCGCGGCGCTGATCAGCGCGATCTACGTGTTCGCGCAGATGGCGGCCAGCTCGGAATTCACGATTTTCCGCGTCTCGGGTCTCGCGACCGGCCAGGCGCTGCGCTCGCTGCTGAAGATCGGCGTGCCGCTCGTGCTGCTGACCTATCTGATCGGCGAAGTCGTCGGTCCGTACACCGACCAGCTTTCCGAGCGCGTGCGTCTCGAAGCGCTCGGCTCGGCCGTGTCGACCAACTTCCAGTCGGGCGTGTGGGTGAAGGACACGCTCACGGCGCGCCTCGACGGCGAGCAGGTCACGCGTTTCGTCAACGTCGGCAAGCTGCAGCCGGACGCCACCATCACCGACGTGCGCATCTACGAATTCGACAAGCAGTTCAAGCTCTCGAACGTGCGCATCGCGAAGAGCGGCACGTACCAGCCGCCGGGCCACTGGCTGCTCAAGGACGTGACCGACACCGAGCTGGTCAGCGTGCCGCCGCCGCCGAACCAGCCGACCGACGCGCTCGCGCCCGTCTATCGCGCAAGTCAGAGCGCGCTGCCCGAATACTCGCTGCGCTCGGAACTGACGCCGCAGATTCTCTCGGTGCTGCTGGTGTCGCCGGATCGCATGTCGATGTTCAACCTGTTCCGCTACATCCAGCATTTGCAGGAAAACCATCAGGACACGCAGCGCTACGAAATCGCGCTCTGGCGCAAGCTGCTCTACCCGTTCGCGGTGTTCGTGATGCTGGTGCTCTCGCTGCCGTTCGCGTATCTGCATACGCGTGCGGGCGTGGTCGGCGTGAAGGTGTTCGGCGGCATCATGCTCGGCATGAGCTTCCAGCTCGTCAACACGCTGTTCTCGCACATCGGCAATCTGAGTAGCTGGCCCGCGCCGCTCACGGCGGCCACACCCGCGCTGATCTATCTCGCGCTCGGCCTGATCGGGCTGAAGTGGGTCGACCGGCACTAGCGGCCACGTAGATCACGGAGAATCGACGATGAGCACGCACGGCATGATTCTCTTCGGCCACGGCGCGCGCGACGCGCGCTGGAAAGAGCCGTTCACGCGCCTCGCCGCTAAACTCGCGGCGGCGCGCGGTGCCAGCGACGCCGGCGGCCCGGTCGCCCTCGCCTTCCTCGAACTCATGGAACCGAGCCTGCCCGACGCCATCGCCGCGCAGGCCGCGCAAGGCTGCACGGTCATCACCGTGGTGCCAGTGTTCTTCGGCCAGGGCGGCCATATTCGCCGCGATCTGCCCGCGCTCATCGCGCAATGTCAGGCCGATCATCCGGACGTGCAGATCCGCTGCGCCACCGCCGTCGGCGAAGACGATGCCGTGCTCGACGCCATCGTCGGCTATTGCCTGACTCACGCATCGCAGCACGCGTCGCCCGGCGACGCCTGAATCCGTCGCGCAACCGCACAAAAGAAAAGGGCCGCTTCTCAGCGGCCCTTTCCCTTTCTGCTTTCGTGCTCGTACTACGCACAACCCCCGTTTTTTTATACTTTACGCGGCGGCGCGGCGCGGATCCTGTTCGTCCTGCGAGGCGTCTTCCTGCGCGGCGCGCGCACGAAACGCTTCGCCGATCATCAGCAGGCTCGGCTGCGCGGCGTCGAGCCAGTCCTGCGCCTCGCCCGCCTGCAGCGCCGCCAGCGTGAGCGTCAGCGTGCGCTCGCGCGCGGTGCTGCACGCCTCGACGATCGCCACCGGCGTCTCGCCCGCGCGGCCCGCTTCGATCAGCTGGCGCGCGATCTCGGGCGCGCTGTCGCGGCCCATATAGAACACCAGCGAATCGGCGTTCACGTGCTCGCGGATTTCCTCGCTGCCCGCCGCGCGCGAATACGTCGCGAGCGCGACGCTGCGCGACACACCGCGCAGCGTGAGCGAGCGTTGCAGCGTGGCCGCGCTCGCGAGCGCCGCCGTGATGCCCGGCACGATTTCGTACTCGATGCCCGCCGCTTCGAGCGCGCGCATTTCTTCGTCGGCGCGGCCGAACAGCATCGGGTCGCCGCCCTTCAGGCGCACGACCACGTCGTGCTCCAGCGCGGCATCGACGAGTTGCTTGTTGATGAAGTGCTGCGCCGTCGAGCGTTGCCCGCAACGCTTGCCGACCGCGATGAACTTCGCATCGGCCGGCGCGTACTCGAGCATCGCCGGTTCGACGAGCGCGTCGTGCAGGACGACCTGCGCCTGCCCGAGCAGACGCGCGCCGCGCACCGTAATGAGATCCGCGGCGCCAGGACCGGCGCCGATCAGATAGACCTTACCCATTTGCTAGAAGACTCCCATACCGCACGCTCGAAACGCGCAAGCCCGGCGCACCGCCGCGCGCCGCCACATGACGTGGATGGCGCGGGCGTGGCGCGCTGCGGCGTCAGGCGGCGACGGCGCGGATCATGCCCGCGGCCACCGTGTGGTGCGTGGCTTCGTCGATCAGGACGAACGCGCCGGTGCCCGGATGCACATCATACAGGTCCGCGACGAGCGGCTTTTGCAGCGTGAGCGAGACGCGGCCGATGTCGTTCATCGCCAGGTCGTGACGGTCGACGGCGTGCGAAAGCGTATGCACATCGAGCACTTCCTTGATCGCGCCGATCTTCGCGAACACCGTGCTGGTGGTCTGCTTGAGCAGGTACTTGCGCTGCGGCGAGAGCGGCTCCTCGTCGAACCAGCAGAGGTCCGCTTCGAGCTTCTTGGCCGGTTGCGTGTCGTCGCCGGCCGGCACGAAGGTGTCGCCGCGCGAGACGTCCACGTCTTCCGCGAGACGGATCGTGACGGTCTGGCCCGCGAACGCGCGGTCGACCTGCGCCGTGCCGCCCGGCACCGGCGCGATGATTTCCGCGACCGTGGCCGCGCGGCCCGCCGGCAGCACCGTGATGGCGTCGCCGAGCTTCACTTCGCCCGCTTCGATACGGCCCATGTAGCCGCGGAAGTCGTCGGCGCTCGAACCGTCCTGGCGCGCGACCCACTGCACCGGGAAGCGCAGCGCTTCGCCCGTTGCCTGCGCGACCGGCAGTTGTTCGAGCACGTCGAGCAGCGCTTCGCCTGCGTACCACGGCATGCGCTCGCTCGCGCCGACGATGTTGTCGCCCTTGAGCGCCGACACCGGCACGAAACGCACGTCTTCCAGGCCGAGCTGGCGCGCGAGTTCGACGTAGGCTTCGCGGATCAGGTTGAAGGTCGCTTCGCTGTAATCGACCAGATCCATCTTGTTGATCGCGACGATCACGTGTTGCAGACCGAGCAGCTTGACGATCGCGCTATGGCGCTTGGTTTGCGGCAGCAGTTGCGTCACGCCGTTCTCGACCGTCACGCGCGTGGGGTCGATCAGGATGATCGCGGCGTGCGCCGTCGAGGCGCCCGTGACCATGTTGCGCGTGTACTGCTCGTGGCCCGGCGTATCGGCGATGATGAACTTGCGCTTGGCCGTGGCGAAATAGCGATACGCCACGTCGATCGTGATGCCCTGCTCGCGCTCGGCTTCGAGGCCGTCCGTGAGCAACGACAGGTCGATTTCGTCGCCGACCGTGCGCTTGTTCTTGGCGCGCGAAAGCGCCGAGAGTTGATCCGAAAGGACTGCCTTGCTGTCGTACAGCAGGCGGCCGATCAGCGTGCTCTTGCCGTCGTCCACGCTGCCCGCCGTGATGAAGCGCAGCACGCCGAGGTCTTCAGGTTGATGCGTCGTAACCATGTTCAATTCTTCCTCTGCGTGCTCTTTAGAAATAACCTTGCTTCTTGCGCTGTTCCATCGCGGCTTCCGACGCCTGATCGTCCATGCGCGTCGCGCCGCGTTCCGTGATTTCGGTCACGGCCGTTTCGGCGATGATCTTCTCGACGTTGTCGGCATCGCTCGCCACCGGGCACGTGCAGCTGATGTCGCCCACGGTGCGGAAACGCACTTGCGCCATTTCGCTGACTTCGCCTTCCTTCATCGGCGTGAGCGGCGTGACCGGCACGAGCAGGCCGTTGCGGCGCACGATCTCGCGCTGGTGTGCGTAGTAGATCGACGGCAGTTCGAGCTTTTCGCGCTCGATGTATTGCCACACGTCGAGTTCGGTCCAGTTCGAGATCGGGAACACGCGCAGGTGTTCGCCGTTGTGCAGACGCGCGTTGTACAGGCTCCACAGTTCCGGGCGCTGCGCCTTCGGGTCCCACTGGCCGAATTCGTCGCGGAACGAGAAGATGCGCTCCTTCGCGCGGGCCTTCTCTTCGTCGCGGCGCGCGCCGCCGATCATGGCGGTGTAGCCGTATTGCTCGATGGTTTCGAGCAGCGTGACCGCTTGCGCGGCGTTGCGCGAATCGGTTTCGCGGCGCAGGCGCACGGTGCCCTTCTTGATCGAATCTTCGACGTGACCGACCACGAGTTCCGCGCCGATTTCAGCCGCGCGGCGATCGCGGAAGTCGATCACTTCCTCGTAGTTGTGGCCCGTGTCGATGTGAACGAGCGGGAACGGCAGCGAGGTCTTGCGGTTCGCGCCCAGACCGAACGCCTTGAGGGCGAGCGCCAGCACGACGACCGAATCCTTGCCGCCCGAGAACAGCAGCGCCGGCTTGCTGCATTCGGCGACCAGCTCGCGCAGGATGTGGATCGACTCGGCTTCGAGCCAGTCGAGATGGTCCATGCGGTTCGCCGTCACCTGAAGCGGGGCGTTCACTGCGGAATCGAGCGTCGTGCTCATGTTCGGAATCCTTCGTCTGATCGCGCCCTTTGCATCGGGCGCGTTACTCTGTATTCGACTTCGCTGCCGTTCGGCGTTCGTTAAAACGTCGAAAGCGGCGCGAAAACTTCAATCTTAGCTCGCCTGGCCGATCGGCGACACCGCCACCACCGGAATCGCGGACACCGACGTGATGTGCAGCCCGCATTCCTTCGTATCGCGCGACTCCCACCACCAGCGGCCCGCGCGGCTGTCTTCGCCGGGACGGATCGCACGCGTGCAGGGTTCGCAGCCGATGCTCGGATAGCCGCGCGCATGCAGCGGATTCACCGGCACCGCGAAGGCGCGCAGGTAATCCCACACATCGGCCTCGGTCCAGTCCGCGAGCGGATTGAACTTGTCGATGTTGCGCGCTTCGTCGCGTTCTTCCTCGTGCAGCTCCGCGCGCGTGACCGACTGCTCGCGGCGCTGGCCCGTGACCCACGCCGACACGCCCGACAGCGCGCGGTTGAGCGGCTCGACCTTGCGGATTTCGCAGCAGCGCTTGCGCAGATCGACGCTCTCGTAGAACGCGTTCAGGCCGTGCTGCGCGACATATTCGTCCACCGCGTCCTGCTGCGGATGGAACTGCTCGATCGCGTAGCCGTAGCGCTCGCGCACCGCGTCGAGCATGCCGAGCGTTTCGGCGTGCAGGCGGCCCGTGTTCAGCGAGAAGATGCCGATCTTCACGCCGCGCGACAGGATCGCGTGCGTGAGCAGCATGTCTTCGGCGGCGAGGCTGCTGGCTAGCTTGACGTCGGCGTGACGCGCGGCGATCGAGTCGAGCAGCGCATCGAGCCGCTCGATCTTCGCCTGCAGGTCAGCCGTGATCTCGCTGGCTGCGGTAGGGGCGGTGCTCATGCTGCCGCGCCCGATTCGGCCGCTTGTGCCGCGCGGCGGCGGAACAGCGGCGACGGTTCGTCGAACGCGCCCTGGTACTGCACCGTGAATTCCGTGAACGCCTTCAGCGCGTCGTGGATGTCCTTGTCGGCGCGCAGCGCGTAGGCGTCGAAGCCGCAGCGCTCGTAGAAGCGCAGCTGGTCGCGCAGCACGTCGCCGATCGCGCGAATCTCGCCCTTGTAGCCATAACGCTCGCGCAACAGACGCGCGATCGAATAGCCGCGGCCGTCGCGGAACACCGGGAAGTCGATTGCGATCAGCGCGATCTTGTCGAAGTCGGCGACCACGTCAGCCGGTTCGCTGTCCGGCGCGAGCCACACGCCCAGTTCGTCCTTGCCGCGCGCGGCCAGCGCGTCGCGGTTGGCCTGCCAGTACGCGAACGGGACCAGCACCTTGCCGGCCGGCAGCGCGGCCACGTCGGGCAGCGCGCCGTCTTCGGCGGCACGCACGACCTGCCAGTTGTCTTCGACGATCTCGCGGTTCTTGATGATCAATGCCATTGCTTAACTCTCGATTCGTTGCGTGCGGCTCAGGCGTGCGCCGTCTGGCGCGAGGCGTACACGCGCTCCTTGAAGGGCGCGATGCCGAGGCGGTCGTAGGTGTCGATGAAACGCTCGCCGTCGATGCGCAGTTCGACGAACGTGTCGATCACCTTCTGCATCACGTCGGGCATCTCTTCCGCCGAGAACGACGGGCCGATCACGCGGCCAAGGCGTGCGCCGTTGGCGCCGTTGCCCTGCTCGCCGCCGAGCGACACCTGGTACCACTCCGAGCCGTCTTTATCGACGCCCAGAATGCCGATGTTGCCGACGTGGTGGTGACCGCACGAGTTCATGCAGCCCGAGATGTTGAGCGAGACGTCGCCGAGGTCGTAGACGAAATCGAGGTCGCTGAAACGTTGCTGGATCGCTTCGGCGATCGGCAGCGACTTGGCGTTCGCGAGCGAGCAGAAGTCGCCGCCCGGGCACGCGATGATGTCGGTCAGCAGGCCGACGTTGGCCGTCGCGAAACCAACTGCCTTCGCCTTTTCCCACAGCGCGAACAGGTCCTGCTTTTTCACGTCCGCGAGAATCAGGTTCTGCTCGTGCGAGACGCGCACCTGGCCGAACGAGTAAGCGTCGGCCCAGTCGGCCACGGCTTCCATCTGCACGTCGGTCGCGTCGCCCGGGGCGATGCCCTGCGGCTTGAGCGAGAGCGTGACCGAAGCGTAGCCCGGCACGCGGTGCGGACGCACGTTGCGCTCGACCCAGCGCGCGAACGCGCGGTTTTCGAGCAGATGCTTTTCGTACGAGGTGTCGGTGTCGGTCAGCTTTTCGTAGGCCGGCGGCGCGAAGTATTGCGACACGCGGTCCACTTCGGCCTGCGTGATCGTCGACGGGCCGTCCTTCAGGTGCTGCCACTCTTCTTCCACTTGCTGCGCGAACTTCTCGGGCGAAAGCGCCTTCACGAGAATCTTGATACGCGCCTTGTAGAGGTTGTCGCGGCGGCCGTAGCGGTTGTACACGCGCAGCACGGCTTCGCAGTAGGTCAGCAGATGCTGCCACGGCAGGTCGCGCTTGATGATCGCGCCGATGATCGGCGTACGGCCGAGGCCGCCGCCCGCGAGAATGCTCGCGACGACTTCGCCCTGCTCGTTGCGGTCGAGGTAGACGCCCAGATCGTGGATCTGCACGGCGGCGCGGTCTTCCTTCGAACCCGAGACGGCGATCTTGAACTTGCGCGGCAGCCACGCGAATTCGGGGTGGAACGTCGACCACTGACGCATGATCTCGGCCCACGGGCGCGGATCGATGACTTCGTCGGGCGCGACGCCCGCGAACTGGTCGGCGGTGATATTGCGGATGCAGTTACCCGAGGTCTGGATGCCGTGCATCTGGACCGACGCGAGCTTGCGCAGGATTTCGGGCGTTTCTTCGAGCTTGATCCAGTTGTACTGGATGTTCGAGCGCGTCGAGAAGTGGCCGTAACCGCGGTCGTGCTCGCGCGCGATGGTGCCGAGCATGCGCATCTGGTCGCTGCGCAGATTGCCGTACGGAATCGCGATGCGATGCATGTAGGCATGGCGCTGGTAGTACAGGCCGTTCTGCAGACGCAGCGGACGGAACTCTTCTTCGCTCAATTCGCCCGACAGGCGGCGGCGAACCTGGTCGCTGTATTGCGCGACGCGCTCGTCGACGATGGTCTGGTCGTACTGATCGTATTGGTACATTCGGGGACCCCAGGGTTGTATCAATCGCGGCGTTCCGGTTACGCCGCGTTCTCCGACTTCGACTTCGCTATTTCTGTTCCAGCCCGACCGGCGCCTTCAACTCGCCGGTCATTTGCTAATGACCAAAACAGATATCCATATTGGAAAAGTTGGGGAAATGGTAATAAACTCGCCTTATATTTCAAACGATTCAAAAATCAGGTTGATATGCCAAGGGGTTATATATGAACCTGCACCAGTTCCGCTTCGTACGCGAGGCCGTGCGCCAGAATTTCAACCTCACGGAGGCCGCGAAGGCCCTGTATACCAGCCAGCCCGGCGTCTCGAAGGCGATCATCGAGCTCGAGGATGAATTGGGGGTCGAAATCTTCACGCGCCACGGCAAGCGCGTGCGCTCGCTCACGGAACCCGGCCGCATCATCCTCGCCTCCGTGGAGCGCATCCTTCAGGAAGTGGAAAGCCTCAAACGCGTAGGTAAGGACTATGCGGCCCAGGATCAAGGCAATCTGGTGATCGCGGCCACGCATACGCAGGCGCGCTACTCGCTGCCGGCCGCCATCGCCGAGTTCAAGCGGCGCTTCCCCAAGGTCCACCTTTCGATTCTGCAAGGCAGCCCGACCCAGGTCGCCGAAATGGTGCTGCACGACCAGGCCGACCTCGCGATCGCCACCGAGGCCATCTCCAACTATAAGGAACTGGTCTCGCTGCCCTGCTTCACCTGGCATCACGTGGCCGTGATGCTACCCGATCATCCGTTGCTGGAACGCAAGCCGCTCTCGCTCGACGATCTGGCCCAATTTCCGCTGATTACCTACGACAACGCGTTTGCGGGCCGCACCAAGATCAACGAGGCGTTCCGTTTGCGCGGGCTCTCGCCCGACATCGTGCTCGAAGCCATCGACGCGGACGTGATCAAGACCTATGTGGAACTGGGCCTCGGCGTGGGGATCATGGCCGATATCGCCTTCAACGCCGAACGCGACCGCCATCTGCGCGCCGTGCCGGTGGGGCATCTGTTCGGCAGCAACGTGACGCGCGTGGCGCTCAAGCAGGGCGCGTATCTGCGCAGTTATGTGTATACGCTCGTCGAGCTGCTTTCGCCGAGCCTGAACCGCAAGCTGATCGAACAGGCGCTCAAGGGCGAGCACGAGACGTACGAGCTGTAATACGCGCTGTAATGCGCGCTGTAATGCGAACTGTAAGCGGACGGCGCGTGCCGCATTCAACCGCGCGGATTCACCCGCAGATTCACCCACAACTAACTAGATAGAACGCTTCTCGCTTTTTTCCTTCCTGGAGACCGCTGCATGAAGTCGTATCTGCGTCTGCATCATCTGAATCCGGGCTTGCGCCCTGCCTTGCGTCCGCTCGCCCTCGCCGCCGCTGTCGCGCTGGGCATTGCCGCCCCCGCCGCGCACGCGGACCTCAAGGTAGGCATCGACCTGTCGAGCACCGGCCCCGCCGCCGCCATCGGCATCACCAGCAAGAACGCCATGCTGATGTGGCCCCCGACGATCGCGGGCCAGAAAGCCGATTACATCGTGCTCGACGACGGCTCCGACCCGGGCGCGGCGGTGCGCAACATCCGCAAACTGGTCAACGAGGACCATGTGGACGTGATCGTCGGGCCGAACATCACACCCGCCGCGCTCGCGGCGCTCGACGCCGTGGCCGAAAGCAAGACGCCGATGATCACGCTGGTCGGCTCGGCCTCGGTGGTCGAGCCGCAGCAGGGCGCGCGCACCTGGGCGTTCAAGATGGCGCAGACCGACGCCGCCATGGCCGACGTGATGACGCGCTACATGGCCGCGCACGGCGTGAAGACGGTGGGCTTCATCGGTTTCGCCGACAGCTACGGCGACAGCTGGCTCAACGCGTTCACGAAGTTCGCGAAGGAGCGCAACCTTCAGATCGTGGCGACCGAGCGCTTCAACCGCACCGACGCGAGCGTGACCGGCCAGATCCTCAAGCTGATCGCCGCGAAACCCGACGCCGTGCTGATCGCGGGCGCGGGCACGCCGACCGTACTGCCGCAGCGCACGCTGGTCGAGCGCGGGTACAAGGGCGCGATCTATCAGACGCACGGTATCGCCACGCCCGAGTTCATCAAGCTCGGCGGCAAGGACATGGAAGGCACGCTGTTTCCGACGCAGCCGGTGGTGGTGGCGCGCACGCTGCCCGCCGACCAGCCCGCGCAGAAAGCGGCGCTCGCCTTCGTGGACGCCTATGAGGTCAAATACGGTCCTGGCACCGTCACGCAGTTCGCGGGCGACGCGGCCGGCGTGTACCCGCGCCTCGCCGACGCCGTGACGCGCGCGCTCAAGACCGCGCAGCCCGGCACCGAGGCGTTCCGCGTGGCGCTGCGCAGCGAACTGGAGCACGCGCACGAACTGGTCGTGCCCAACGGCGTGGTCAACACGAGCGAGAAGGACCACGTGGGTCTGGACCAGCGCGCGAGCGTGATGGGCACGATACGCGGCGGCAAGTTCGTGTATCTGGCGCAGTGAGTTCGCGCAGTGAGTTCGAGGAGTGAGTCGGCGCAGCGCGTGCTAATCCATAACGGCAGGCCAGCGCCGCGCGCCGTGCAGCACGCGTAGCACCGTGAGCGTTTGCCGTTCGACACGGTAAGCGATGACGAACGGCGCGCCATGCACGACCAGTTCGCGCGTGCCGCTTACCCGGCCACGACGGCCGATCTCCGGATAGAGGCGCAGCCGACGGACCGCGGAGGCGATGCACTCGTCCACGCTCACGGCTGCATGCGCGCCGCGTGTCTCGTTGAAGTCGAATATCGCTTCGCGGTCGGCCAGCGCGAGCGGCGACCATTCGAGTTTCAATTTTTGCGCTTGCGAACGGGGTTCAGCTTCGGAGCCGCCGGCTCGGCCTCGTCCACGTGCCTCGCCGCCGCCGCGCGCCGCTTCGCGAAATGCGCCTCGACCGCGTCCGCCTCCACGGCCGGGCGCGCGTCTTCCAGCGCTTCCAGCACTTTCGCGCGGAACCACGCGTCGTGCGTGGCCGGATCGACCGCGAAGCCGACGGGCAGCGCGCCCTCGTTCGCCACCCGCGTGAGCAGGATGCGCACCGCGTCCGACACCGTGAGTCCCATCTTTTCCAGCACCGCCGTGGCGCGTTCTTTCAACGCCGGGTCGATGCGGACCTGTACCAATGCGCTTGCGCCCATCGCCTCACTCCCTCGCGTGGTGATCGAAGCCGCATTGTAATTCAACTGTATTACATTAGACATGAGCATCCTTGAAGTGCGTTAAACACACTGCAAGTTTTGTCGCGTCCGGAAATCCGCGCCATTCATCCGAATGGCTAACGCAGCGCGCTGCCCGCCACCGTCGGCGCTCGCCCCAACCCTCAACCCAGCGCGCGCCAGGCGCCATCGGCGGCGCTGCTGGCCAGCACCGCTTCGATAAAGCGCAGCCCGGCCACGCCATCGTCGACGGTCATGAGCAACGTACTTTCGGGCGGCGGCGGCACGCCCATGTCGCGCGCACGAATCTGCGCCGCCGCGTCGCGATAAAGCTGCGCGAACGCTTCCAGATACCCTTCCGGATGCCCCGGCGGCACGCGCGTCGCGTGCGCGGCGGCCGCGCCCGTCACCCGTCCGCGCGTGAGCCGCTGCGCCTCGCCGCCCTGCGGCGTGAACCACAGTTCGTTCGGCGCTTCCTGATCGAACCCGAGCCCGGCCTTCGTGCCGTACACCCGCAAGCGCAGCGCATTCTCCGCGCCGCTCGCGACCTGGCTCGCCCACAGCATGCCGCGCGCGCCGTTCGCGTAACGCAGCATCGCCTGCACGTGATCGTCGATACGCCGTCCGGGCACGAAGGTATGCAGCTCCGCGGCGACCGCCACCGGCTCCATGCCGCTGACAAACGCCGCCAGCTGATACGCGTGCGTGCCGATATCGCCGAGACAACCCGCCGGACCCGCCAGCGCCGGATCGGTGCGCCAGCTCGCCTGACGATTGCGGCCGTCCGCGCCGCCCTGCTCGATCGGATGCGCGAGCCAGTCCTGCGCGTACTCCACCTGCACGACGCGCACCTCGCCCAGTTCGCCCGCCGCCACCATTTCTCGCGCATGGCGCACGAGCGGATACCCGGAATACGTGTGCGTGAGCGCGAACACCACGTTCGCGTCGCGCGCGTGCTGGGCGAGCGCGCGCCCTTCGTCGAGCGAGACGGCCAGCGGCTTATCGCAGATCACGTGGATGCCCGCCGCCATGAACGCATGCGCCACCGGCGCGTGCAGATGATTGGGCGTGACGATCGCGACCGCATCGATGCCGTCCGCGCGCACGCCTTCTTCGCGCGCCATCTCGCGCCAGTCGGCGTAACTGCGCGCGAGGCCGATGGCGTCGGCGCTCGACTGCGCGCGCGCCGCATCGGACGACAACGCGCCCGCCACCAGTTCGAAATCGTCGTCGAGGCGCGCGGCGATCCGATGCACCGCGCCGATGAACGCGCCCTCGCCGCCGCCCACCATGCCGAGTTTCAGTCTGCGTGTCATCGTCGTGCTCCGCGTTGTGCGTCACTGCGTATCAGAGGCCCAGCACGCTTTTGAGTTGCGCGTCGTCCACGCCGCTGCCCGCGAAGTCGTCGAACGCATGCTCGGCCACGCGGATCAGATGCCGCTTGATGAACTCCGCGCCCTCGCGCGCGCCGTCGTGCGGATGCTTGAGCGCGCATTCCCATTCGAGCACCGCCCAGCCCGGAAAGTCGTACTGCGTGAGCTTCGAGAAAATCGCGCCGAAGTCGATCTGCCCGTCGCCGAGCGAACGAAAACGCCCCGCGCGCTCGACCCAGTCGCTATAGCCGCCGTACACGCCCTGCCGCCCCGTGGGCCGGAATTCCGCGTCCTTCACGTGAAAGGCCTTGATGCGCGCGTGGTAGAGGTCGATGAACGCGAGGTAATCGAGCTGCTGGAGCACGAAATGGCTCGGGTCGTAGAGAATGTTCGCGCGCGGATGATCGTCCACGGCGGCCAGAAAACGCTCGAAAGTCACGCCGTCGTGCAGATCCTCGCCCGGATGCAGTTCGTAGCAGACGTCCACGCCCGCTGCGTCGAATGCATCGAGAATCGGCCGCCAGCGACGCGCAAGTTCGTCGAACGCGGCCTCGACAAGACCGGGCGGACGCTGCGGCCACGGATACACATAAGGCCACGCGAGCGCGCCCGAAAACGTCACATGCGCGCTCAAGCCCAGATTGCGCGACGCGCGCGCGGCGAGCTTCAGCTGCTCGATGGCCCACGCCGTGCGCGCCTCGCGATTGCCGCGCACGTGCGGCGCGGCGAAGCCGTCGAACAGCGCGTCGTACGCGGGATGCACGGCCACGAGCTGACCTTGCAGATGCGTCGACAACTCGGTGATCGCGATCCCCGCGTCGTCGGCGGTCTGGCGCAGATCGTCGCAATACGCCGGGCTCGCGGCCGCCTGTTCGAGATCGATCAGGCGCGCATCGGTCGGCACCTGAATGCCTTTGTAGCCCAGTTGCGCGGCCCATTGCGCCATGTGCGCGAAGCTGTCGAACGGCGCTTCCTCACCCAGAAACTGGGCGAGAAAGATCGCCGGACCCTTGAGGGTTTTCATCGGTCCGAGTCCTCAGCAAAGCCACCGCGGCGCGGCGGCGGTTGACGAACGATGCAGGCCAGCGTGATGCGCCGCGCTCAGAACGGCGAATCCGGGAAATAGAACTGTTTGGCGTTCTCCTTCGTGATCAGCACCGAAGGAATGATCGTCGTGGGCGGCAGCGCCTTGCCCGCGAGCCGCGCCTCGGCCGTGAGCTTGATCGCGTCGTAGATGAACTTCGGCGAATACGACACGTCGGCCTGAATCAGCGGATCGCCGTCCATCACGCGCTTGACCATGTCCTTCGAGCCCGCACCGCCGAACACGATCTTGATGTCGCTGCGTTTGGCCTGATCGATCGCCTTGAGCACGCCCACGGCCATGTCGTCGTCGGCGGCCCAGACGGCGTCGATGTGCTTGAAGCGCGTCAGGAAGTCCTGCATGGTCTTGAAGGCGTCGTCGCGATTCCAGTTCGCGTACTTCGCGTCGAGAATCTTCATGTCCGGATAGTTCTTCAGCACCGCCGTAAAGGCGTTCCAGCGCTCGTTGTCGAGCGTGGTCGGAATGCCGCGCAGCGCGACGATGTTGCCCTTGCCGTTCAACTGCTTCGCGAGATACTCGGCGGGAATGCGGCCGAACGCGGTGTTGTCGCCGGCCACGTAGGCGTCCTGCGCGCTCTTGTCGGTCAGGCCGCGATCGACCACCGTCACGTACACGCCCTTCTTCTTGACCTGCGCGACCGGCTGCGTGAGCGAGGCCGATTCAAACGGGAAGATCACCAGCGCGTTGATCTTGTTGACGGTCACAAGGTCCTGCAACTGGTTCGCCTGATCGGGCGCGTTGGCCGCCGTCTTGACGATGACTTTCAGGTCCGGATGCGCCTTCTCCAGCTCTTTCTTCGCCTCGTTGGCCCACCAGACGATGCCGCCCGTGAAGCCGTGATCGGCCGTGGGAATGGCGACGCCGAGCGTGACCTTGTCCTCGGCGTGCGCCGGGCTTGCCGTGAAAGGCGAAGCGAACATCGCCGCCACGCCGAGCGTCAGCGCGCCCGTCCACATCGCACGAATCGTATTCTTCATGATGCCGTCTCCGATGATTGTTGTGCGGGCGCGCACGCCCGTCCTTTGACCACGCCTTGCACCGACTATTAATTCGCCATCTGAACAAAATACCGCTCACACGACTACCGCCTGCCGCGTTGCAGGAAGGCCACGGCAATGATCGCCACGCCCTGCACCGCCGCGTTCAGATACACGCTGATGATGCTCGTGAGATTCAGAATGTTCGCGATCACCGAGAGCAGGATCGCGCCCACCACCGTGCCCGCCACGCGTCCTTCGCCGCCCTTGAGCGCCGTGCCGCCGACCACCACGGCCGCGATCGCTTCGAGTTCCCACAAGATGCCGGTGGTCGGCGTGGCCGAGCCCAGACGCGGCACGTAGAGCACCGTCGCCACGCCCACGCACACGCCGAGCAGCACATAGGTCGCGCACTTCACGCGATCGACGCGAATCGCCGCATAACGCGCGACCTGTTCGTTCGAGCCGATCGCCTGCACGTGCCGCCCGAACGCCGTACGGTTGAGCACCAGCGCGCCGCCCGCCGCCATCAGCGCGAACACCCACACGGGCACCGGCACGCCGAAGAGGCTCGCGTAATACACGGGACCGTAGAGATCGACGAGATTGTTTTGCAGCGTGAGCGCGCCGCCGTCGGCGAGCCACGTGAGCACCGAGCGGAAAATGCCCAGCGTGCCGAGCGTGACGATGAACGGCTCGATGCGTCCGCGCGTGATGAGCAGCCCGTGCGCGAGACCGAACAGCGCGCCCAGCACGAGCGCGATCGCCATGCCGATCGCGATGATGGCGAGCGGCGCGAACGCGTGGCCGTTCACGCCCGCCGCGAGCGCGTTCATCACCCAGATCATCACGCCCGCGATCAGCGCCGCCATCGAGCCCACGGAAAGATCGATGCCGCCCGAGATGATCACGAAGGTCATGCCCACCGCGATGATGCCGATGAACGACGTGCGCGTGAGCACGTTGAGCAGATTGTCGACGGTCGCGAAGTCGCGGTTGAGCAGCGTGCCGACCACGCACAGCGCGACGAGGCCGATCAGCGGCCCCACGCCCGCGAGCCGGTGCGCGAGCCGCACGACGAAGCGCCGCGTGCGCGCCTGGGCGCTCGCCGCTTCAGTGGGTGCCGGTTGCATGGGCGATCAGCTCCTCTTCGTTCAGATGGTCGCGGCCGAGCGTGGCGACGAGCCGCCCCGCGCGCATCACCGCGACGCGATGCGCGAGGCCGATCAACTCGATCAGCTCCGACGAAATCACCACCACCGCGCGTCCCGAGGCCGCGAGCCGCTCGATCAGGAAATAGATGTCGCGTTTCGCGCCGATATCGACGCCGCGCGTGGGTTCGTCGAGCACGATCACGCGCGGATCGGGCTGCAGGAATTTGGCGAGCGCGAGCTTCTGCTGATTGCCGCCCGAGAGCATGCGCGCGCGGCTCGACAGGTCGCCGGTGCGAATGCCGAATTCGCGCACCGCCGTTTCGAGCGCGCCGCGCGCGGCCTTCAGATCGAGCAGCGGACGGCCGTAGCGTTCGAGCGTCATCAGCGTGAGGTTGTCCTGGAGGTTCAGATTCAGATGCAGGCCTTTGCCCTTGCGGTCCTCGCTCAGATACGTGAGGCCGTGGCGCATGGCCTCGCGCGGATGCTTGAGCGTCACCGCCCGCCCGCCGATCTCCACCTCGCCCGCCAGCTTGCGGCGCAGCCCGACGAGCGCCTCGAAGGCTTCGCTGCGCCCCGCGCCCACGAGTCCCGCGAAGCCGAGAATCTCGCCCGCGCGCACCTCGAAGCTCAGGTCCTCGACCCAGCCCGGCACGGCGAGGCCGCGCACCCGCAACGCGACGGGCGCGTCGGCGGCGACGAGGCGCTTGTCGGGAAACATGTCGGAGACGTCGCGGCCCACCATCAGGTTGGCCATCTGCTGACGCGCGAGGCCCGCTGTCGCGCTCGCGGCCACGAAGCGGCCGTCGCGCATCACGATCACGTCGTCGGTGATGCGCTCCACTTCGTCGAGCTTGTGCGAGATGTAGACGATCGTCGCGCCGTCCGCGCGCAGCTTCGTCATCAGCGTGAACAGGCGCGCGGTTTCGCTGGGCGTGAGCGTGGCCGTGGGTTCGTCCATGATGAGCAGGCGCGCGCGGCGCGCGAGCGCCTTGGCGATTTCCACGAGCTGCTTTTCGGCGACGATCAGCTCGCGCACGAGCGTGTCGGGATGCCGTTCGAGCCCGACCTGGGCGAGCAGCGCGCGCGCTTCGCGGCGCATCGCCGTGTCGTCGACAAAGAGGCCGCGCTTCTTTTCGTGGCCCAGAAAGATGTTCTGCGCGATCGTCAGATGCTCGGCGAGATTGAACTCCTGATGGATCAGCACGATGCCCGCGGCTTCGGCGGCGCGCGAGCCGTCGAACTGGCAGGCGCGGCCGTCGACGAGCATCTCGCCCGCGCTCGGGCGCTCGTAGCCCGCGAGGATTTTCATCAGCGTGGATTTGCCCGCGCCGTTCTCGCCCAGCAGTCCGTGAATGCGGCCCGGCGCGAGGTCGAAGCTCACGCCGTGCAGCACGCGCACGGGGCCAAAGTCCTTGCGGATATCGTTGAATCGCACGGCGACGCTCATGGCCGCTCGCTCCTCCAATTCGCGCGGGGTCCGGCGGGCCGCGTGCACGTCGACTTGCCGTGCGGCGCTGCCCGCCTTCTCTCGCTGGTCTCCCCTGCTAATAAGCGTTTGTCTTGCGATCCAGCATGTTCAGCCGACCCCGCGCGTTCAGGCGCTGCGCCGCACCACCAGCCGATGCGGCAACAGCACGCCCGGCACGTTCGCGCGCGGATCGGCGAGCCGCTTCAGCAGCAGACGCGCGGCCGTTTCGCCGAGTTCGCGCATCGGCTGCGCGATAGTCGTGAGCGGCGGATCGATCTGCGCGGCCAGCGCGATATCGTCGAAACCGACCACGGCGACGTCGTCGGGCACCGCCCAGCCGCTGCCGCGCAAACCATTGACGACGCCCACCGCGAGCGTGTCCGAAACCGCGAAAATCGCGTCCGGCTTCGCCGCGCGCGCGCCGCCGCGTTGCGCCATGAGCGCGGCGGCGGCCTGCGCGCCCGCGTCGTAATCCAGACAGTTCAGATTCACGCGCCACGCTTCGCGCGCCTCGATGCCCGCTTCGGCGAGCGCGGCGAGGTAGCCGTCGCGGCGCTGCTGCGCATACAGATAGTGATCGTCGGAATTGATCAGCGCGATGCGCCGCCGCCCGCGCGCGATCAGATGGCGCACCGCGTCGCGCGCCGCCCCGAAATTGTCGATGCCCACGTAAGGCACGCCCGCGGCCGGATCGAACTCGCAGCACGCGACCCACGGCAGCGCCGGTTCGTGCGCGGCGGCGCGGTTGGCCTGCTGCACCGTGGCCGGATCGAGGCAGATAGCGCCGTCCGCGCGATGGCGGCGCAGCAGGTCGAAGTAACTACGCTCGCGGCCCGCGTCGGCGCCCGTGTCGCAGAGCAGCATGAAATAGCCGTGCTGGCGCGCGACGCTGTCGATGCCGCGCACGATCTCGGCGTAAAACGGATTGCCGAAGTCCGGCACCATCGTCAGCAGCAGGCGGCTTTCCGCCGTGCGCAGATTGCGCGCCAGCTCGTTGACGCGATAGCCGCTCGTTTCGACCTCGGCGAGCACACGTGCGCGCGTGGCGGGCCGCACGTTGGTGTGGCCGTTGAGCACACGCGACACCGTGGCCACCGAGACGCCCACGCGCCGCGCCACTGCCGCGATGGAGCCGCCGCGCGCGTCGCCGCCGGCGGCCTGCGCTGCGGCCTCGGCCGCTTCGGCTGACGCCGCCGGATCGGCTTGTGAGGCGTGCGGCTGGGCGGTGGTCGTCATGAAAAAGGCGATCGGTGGCAGGGTCGAGGCTGTCGAAGATGGCCGCGCGGGCGCGTCGGCAATGTAATCGATTACATTCTTGGTTCGCGAACGGCGAAACTTCAAGGCGCACGAAGCCAGGACAAATACTGATCCCGCGCCGGCCCCGCGCTGCCGGCGGGCGGACGCCGCCGCAAAGGCCTTTGGTACAATCTCGCGATTGCCTGGCACCGTTTTTCGGGGCGTCCGCAGCGGCACGCGGCCGCCAGGACAGCCAGTCCCCGCCAGTCCCCCTTACGTATCGCCCGAACTTCGAACCGAACCATAACGCCGAGTCACCATGAACATCGAACAAGCGCGTTTCAACATGATCGAACAGCAGATTCGCCCCTGGGAAGTGCTCGACCAGGACGTGCTGAATCTGCTCTCGATCGTCAAGCGTGAGCATTTCGTCCCCGCGGCCTATGTCGATATCGCGTTCGCCGACCTGGAACTGCCGCTGCCCAATGGTCAGCACATGCTCGCGCCGCGCGTCGAAGCGCGCGTGCTGCAGGAACTCGCGGTGAAGAAGCACGAGAGCGTGCTCGAAATCGGCGCCGGTTCGGGCTACATGGCCGCCCTGCTCGCGCACCGCGCGCAACAGGTGCTGACGGTGGAAATCGACACGGAACTGGCCGAATTCGCGCGCGCCAACTTCGTGAAGAACGGCGTGCTGAACGCCGAAGTCGCGGTCGGCGACGCGGCACGCGGCTGGGCCGCGAACGCGCCGTACGACGTGATCTGCGTCTCGGGCGGCCTGCCGGTCGTGCCGCAGGAACTGCTGGAGCAGCTCAAGGTGGGCGGCCGTCTGGCGGCGTTCGTCGGCAGCGCGCCGGTCATGGAAATGCAGATCATCACGCGTATGGACGAGAAGCAGTACCGCATTGCGGGCGTGTTCGAAACCTACGTCGAACCGCTGCAAAACGCCGTGCAGCCGTCGCGCTTCAAGTTCTAAGTGGTCGCCGGGCCGCGTGTGCGGCCCCGCGCCCTGCATTACGTCCCTGTGTTACGTTTATCTTCCGTTTTTCTCCGCTTTCTCCGACTGAGTCTTCCATGCAGATCCTGACCGCCCCCGCCCTCGCCGAATGGCTCGCCGACTCCGCGCGCCCGGCGCCCGTCCTGCTCGACGTGCGCGAGCCGTGGGAAATCGAGACCGCGAAGATCGACGGCAGCATCTCGATTCCGATGGCGCAGATCCCCGCGCGCAGCGAAGAACTCGACGACGACGCGCAGATCGTCTGCATCTGCCATCACGGCGCGCGCAGCGCCCAGGTCGCGATGTTCCTCGAATCGCGCGGCCACACGCAGGTGTTCAACCTGCAAGGCGGCATCGACGCGTGGTCGCGTCAGGTCGATCCGAAGGTGCCGACGTACTGATTGCGGCAAGACCGGTCCATCACCGGTCAAGATGATGTCTTCGTCGAAGGGCGCGGTTCACACCGCGCCCTTTCGCATTTCTGCGCGCTTCGCATTCATGCGTGCAGCGCCTCGTCGCACTTCGATCGGAATGCGTGCTTGCACAACGATGTAGCGCGCGCGCCGACTTCTCCGCCTGCCGCATGCACCCCGCATGCACCTGATCGCATCGTCATGCACTGCGCGCGACGCATGCACCGCGACGATCATCGGCTTTCATGCACGCGCGCACTGCAACGATGCAGCGCGCCCGAACATGCGTCCCGCTGCACCAGATTCGCCCGCCCGCCGCACGTCGCGTTCGCGTACGTCCGTCTCGTCTTGCTTCGCCGGAAGCCCGCCCCGCGCTCGGCACGCGTCGACAGCACGCGCATCGCGCTTCTCACGCGCGCTGGCATAGCCTTTGCAGTAACAACCCCGCAAGGCTGGACACACCAACGGGGGCGCGTAATCAGACGCGCCGAGACCCACGACTTCACCCATAGGGGCATCTACATGAAACGTCGCAGTCTGTTGAAACTCGGGACGATGTCGGGCGCGCTCGCCGTAGCGGGGCGCGTGCCGTTCGCGCATGCCGACACGGGCAGCGGGCCGATCAAGGTCGGCATCCTGCATTCGCTCTCGGGCACGATGGCGATCTCGGAGACGTCGCTCAAGGACACCGCGTTGATGACGATCGCCGACATCAACAAGAACGGCGGCGTGATGGGGCGTCAGATTCAGCCCGTGGTCGTGGACCCCGCATCGAACTGGCCGCTGTTCGCGGAGAAGGCCCGCCAGCTGCTCACGCAGGACAAGGTCGCGTGCGTGTTCGGCTGCTGGACCTCGGTGTCGCGCAAGTCGGTGCTGCCGGTGTTCGAGGAGCTGAACGGCCTGCTCTACTACCCGGTGCAGTACGAAGGCGAGGAAATGTCGCGCAACGTGTTCTACACGGGCGCCGCGCCGAACCAGCAGGCGCTTCCCGCCGTGGAATATCTGATGAGCGCGGAAGGCGGCGGCGCGAAGCGTTTCTTCCTGCTCGGCACCGACTATGTGTATCCGCGCACGACCAACAAGATCCTGCGCGCCTTCCTGCATTCGAAGGGCGTGCAGGACGCCGATATTCAGGAGGTCTACACGCCGTTCGGTCATAGCGACTATCAGACCATCGTCGCGAACATCAAGACCTTCTCGCAGGGCGGCAAGACCACCGTCGTCTCGACCATCAACGGCGACTCGAACGTGCCGTTCTACAAGGAACTCGGCAACCAGGGCATCAAGGCGACCGACGTGCCCGTTGTCGCGTTCTCGGTGGGCGAGGAAGAACTGCGCGGCATCGACACCAAGCCGCTCGTCGGCCACCTCGCGGCGTGGAATTACTTCATGTCGGTGAAGGGCGCGCAGAACACGAAGTTCAAGGAGCAGTTCGAGGCGTGGGTGAAGGCGAACAATCTGCCGGGCGGCAGCAAGCGCGTCACCAACGATCCGATGGAAGCGACCTTCGTCGGCATCCACATGTGGAAGCAGGCCGTCGAAAAAGCGAAGAGCACCGACGTCGACAAGGTGCGCACGGCGATGATCGGCCAGACCGTGGCGGCGCCCTCGGGCTTCACGCTGACGATGGACGGCAACCATCACCTGCACAAGCCGGTGATGATCGGCGAGATTCGCGGCGACGGTCAGTTCAACGTCGTGTGGCGCACCAAGACCGCGATCCGCGCGCAGCCGTGGAGCCCGTATATCGCCGGCAACGAAGGCAAGCCGGACGTGGTCACGCAGGACGTGTTGCCGAACTTCCTGCGCCGTTCGCGCACGGCCTGATCGTCGCGATCGCACGGCCATCCTGCGCGCCATGCACGTCATGCAAGCCACGCGCGGCGCACTCTGAGCGCCGCGCGCGTTCTGCCCACGGGCCGCCGCTTGCGCCCGCGTTCGCGCGACGCGGCGGCCCGCATCATAAAGACCTCATCATGGCTCTCTCATTCCCGAGGTACGCCCGCCTGGGCTTGCGGCGCGCGATTGCCAGCGTCACGCTGTGCATGACGCTGTTCGCCACCTTCACGACCGCCGCGCACGCGCTTGAAGCCGCCGACGTCGCCCCGCTCGGCGGCGACGACTTCGACGCCAAGTCCGCCGCCGTCGACAAACTCATTGCCCTCCACGACGCCGCCTCGCTCGCGCTGCTCAAGGCGCTCGCCGAGGACAACGTGAGCGCCACCGACGCCGGCGAAGTGCTCGTCACCGACGGCGACACCGCGCGCGACGCCGCCACCGGCAAACCGGTCGCCGCCGACGTCGCGTCGAGTGCGCAGCCCATCACGCTGAACAATCTGCTGCGCTCGAAAGTGGCCGGCGCGGTCTCGGGCCTGCAACTCGCGTCGCCCGATCTGGCAACGCGCCGCGCGGCCATCGCCGAGCTGCTGAAGAATCCCGATCCGTCGATGAAGCCGATGATCGACGCCGCCCGCGCGAAGGAAACCGACGCCGCGCTCAAGCGCCGCCTCGATACGCTCTGGGCGATGACCGCGCTGCGCGACCCGAACGCGGCGACGCGCCTCGAAGCGACGAAGCTCGTCGCGGCGCGCCACGATCTCGACATGTACGAACTGCTGCGCCCGCTCGTCGCGAAGAATGCGAGCGGCGCATTCAACGAACCCGATGCCGATGTGCGCGCCGTCGCGCAGCAAGGCATCGACGCGCTCGACTCGATCCAGCGCCGCAGCGAAATCGCGGGCACGCTGTTCGCGGGTCTCTCGCTTGGCAGCGTGCTGCTGCTCGCGGCGCTCGGCCTCGCGATCACGTACGGTCTGATCGGCGTGATCAACATGGCGCACGGCGAGTTTCTGATGATCGGCGCGTACGCCACCTATGTCGTGCAGACGCTGTTCCAGCGCTACGCGCCGGGCGCGTTCGACTGGTATCCGCTGCTGGCGATTCCGGCCTCGTTCGTCGCCGCCGCGCTCGTGGGCGCGGTGATCGAGCGCCTCGTGATCCGCCATCTGTATGGCCGCCCGCTCGAAACGCTGCTCACCACCTTCGGCATCAGCCTGATCCTGATTCAGGCCACGCGCATGATCTTCGGCGCGCAGAACGTGCAGGTCGAAAACCCCGCGTGGATGAGCGGCGGCGTGACCGTGATGCAGAACCTGATCCTGCCGTACAACCGCCTCGCGATTCTCGCCTTCGCACTGATCGTGGTCGGCATCGCATGGACCGTGCTGACGAAAACGCGCCTCGGCCTGTTCGTGCGCGCCGTCACGCAGAATCGCCGCATGGCCGCCTGCGTGGGCGTGCGCACCGCGCGCGTCGATGCGTGGGCGTTCGCGTTCGGTGCGGGCATCGCCGGGCTCGGCGGCTGCGCGCTCTCGCAGATCGGCAACGTCGGTCCGGACCTCGGCCAGAGCTACATCATCGACTCGTTCATGGCCGTGGTGCTCGGCGGCGTGGGCCAGATCGCCGGCACCGTGATCGGCGGCTTCGGGCTCGGGCTCGTCTCGAAGGCCATCGAGCCGTTCTGGGGCGCGGTGCTCGCGAAGATCGCCGTGCTCGTGCTGATCGTGCTGTTCATCCAGAAGCGTCCGCAGGGCCTGTTCGCCCTCAAGGGCCGCAGCGCGGAGGCTTGACCATGACGACCGCCACCTCCACATCGCCGCGCTCGGCGCTCGCGCCGCACGACGGCAACACCGACACCTTCGCGCTCGGCCTGCCCGCGCGCCCCGCTCTGCTCTCGCGGCGCGCGTGGCTCGCGCTCATCGCGCTGATCATCGCGATGGGCGTGGGCGTGCCGCTGTGCGCGCTGGTGCTGCCGCAAACGAGCGCGCTGCATCTCTCCGCCTACACGATGACGCTCGCGGGCAAGCTCATGTGCTACGCGATCGCCGCGCTGGCGCTCGATCTCGTCTGGGGCTACTGCGGCATCCTGAGCCTTGGCCACGGCCTGTTCTTCGCGCTGGGCGGCTACGCCATCGGCATGTACCTGATGCGCCAGATCGGCCACGACGGCAAGTACGGCAGCGATCTGCCCGACTTCATGGTGTTTCTCGACTGGCACAGCCTGCCGTGGTACTGGAGCGGCACGCAGCATCTCGGCTACGCGCTGCTGCTCGTCGTGCTCGTGCCCGCCGTGGTCGCGTGGGTGTTCGGCTTCTTCACGTTCCGCTCGCGCGTGAAGGGCGTGTATCTGTCGATCATCACGCAGGCCATGACCTTCGCGGCGATGCTGCTGTTCTATCGCAACGAGACCGGCTTCGGCGGCAATAACGGCTTCACCGATTTCAAGCGCATCGCCGGCATGCCGATCACGCATCCGGGCACGCGCACGGTGCTGTTCCTGCTGACCTTCGCCACGCTCGTGCTCGCGTTTCTCGCGGCGCGCGCGATCGTCACCTCGAAGCTCGGACGCGTGGTCACCGCCGTGCGCGACGGCGAAACGCGCCTGATGTTTCTCGGCTACAGCCCGCTCGGCTACAAGCTGTTTATCTGGACCGTGTCGGCGATGCTCTGCGGCATCGCGGGCGCACTCTACGTGCCGCAGGTGGGCATCATCAATCCGAGCGAAATGTCGCCGGGCAACTCGATCGAAATGGCGATCTGGGTGGCCGTGGGCGGACGCGGCACGCTGATCGGCCCGATCATCGGCGCGTTCGCGGTGAACGGCGCGAAGAGCTTCTTCACCGCCTATTTCGCCGAATACTGGCTGTTCTTCCTCGGCCTCATTTTCGTGCTCGTGCCGCTGTTGCTGCCCAACGGCATCATGGGCCTCATCGAACTCGCCGTGCGGCGCATGAAGCTCGCGGCAGGAGGCAAGCGCTCATGAACGGACACATCCTGCTCAACGATCCGCTCAATCACAATCCGTTCGACGAGGAAGGCCTCACGCTCTCGGGCGTCGCCGACATGGGTCACGTGGTCGAGCCCGGCGTGATCGACACCTCGCACGGCACGATTCTGTATCTCGAAGACGTGACCGTGAGCTTCGACGGCTTTCGCGCGCTCAACAAGCTCTCGCTCGAGATCGACGCGGGCGAACTGCGCTGCGTGATCGGTCCGAACGGCGCGGGCAAGACCACGATGATGGACGTGATCACCGGCAAGACCTCGCCCGATTCGGGCAAGGTGTTTCTCGGCCAGACGCTCGACCTCACGCGCATGAACGAACCGGCGATCGCGCGCGTGGGCATCGGCCGCAAGTTCCAGAAGCCGACCGTGTTCGAGCAGCATCCCGTGTGGGAAAACCTCGAACTCGCGATGAAGGCCGACAAGGGCTGGTTCGCCACGCTGCGTGCGCGACTCGGGCGCGACGCGCAGGCGAAGATCGAGCAAACGCTCGAAACGATCCGCCTCGAAAGCGACGCGCGCCGGCTCGCGGGCGAGCTGTCGCACGGGCAAAAGCAGCGGCTCGAAATCGGCATGCTGCTGATGCAGAAGCCGCAGTTGCTGCTGCTCGACGAACCCGCCGCGGGCATGACCGACGACGAGACGATGGAACTCGCCGCGCTGCTCAATCGCCTGCGCGGCAGTTGCTCGATGATGGTGGTCGAGCACGACATGGAATTCGTCGCGGCGCTCGCGGGCGCGACCGGACGCGTGACCGTGATGGCCGAAGGCCGCGTGCTCGCGCACGGCACGCTCGACGAGGTCAAGCGCGACGAGACGGTGATCGAATCGTATCTGGGCCGCTGAGCCTCTCCCCACCGGCCCGAGAAGGGATCGACAAAGCCTCGACAAGGCATCGACATGCTCACAATCGAATCGCTGAACCAGTATTACGGCGGCAGCCACATCCTGCGCAACGTCTCGATGACGGTGCCCGAAGGCGAACTCACGGTGCTGCTCGGCCGCAACGGCGTGGGCAAGACCACGCTGCTGCGCTGCCTGATGGGCGTGGTGCCGACGAAGAACGGCAGCATCGCGTGGCGCGACACCGCGCTCACGAAAATGCCCACGCATGCGCGCGTGGCGCACGGCCTCGCCTATGTGCCGCAAGGGCGCGATATCTTTCCGCGTCTCACGGTCGAGGAGAATCTGCTGGTGGGCGCGGCGAGCAAGAAGCGCATGCCCAAGGGCGTGCCCGAGCACATCTACACGCTCTTTCCCGTGCTCAAGGACATGAAGGCGCGGCGCGGCGGCGATCTCTCGGGCGGTCAGCAGCAGCAGCTCGCCATCGGCCGCGCGCTGATGAGCGAACCGCAACTGCTGATACTCGACGAACCGACCGAAGGCATTCAGCCGTCGATCATTCAGGAGATCGGGCGCACGCTGCGCAGGCTCGTCGAGGAAATGAATCTCACCGTGCTGCTGGTCGAGCAGTATTACGACTTCGCGAAGGCCATCGCCGACCGTTACTGGGTGATGAGCCGCGGCGAAATCGTCGCGGGCGGCGCGGGCGCGCAGATGGATGCGGACGGCGTGCGCGAGTTGATCGCCGTTTGAGCGGGAAATCAAGCGGCGAGATCGCGCGGATTGTGGACCGGCCGGAACGCGCGGCCCCGCGTGCTATCCTCCACGCCAACTTCCGCACTGGTCCGCACGAAATCCGCATGTCGCTTCACGAAGATCACGCCGCGCTCGCGAACACCACGCTGCGCCAGGTCGCGCAACCCGAATGGGCCGCGAAGCTCGAACTCGGCTTCGAACTTCAAAAGGCGCGCACGGCGCTCACGCATCGTCTGCACGTGGGACCGTTGCGCGTGCAACGTCCGCTCTATCCCGAAGGCGACGCGATCTGCCACGCGGTGATCGTGCATCCGCCGGCGGGGATCGCGGGCGGCGACCGCCTCGACATCGACGTGAATGTGGGCGACGGCGCGCACGCCGTGCTCACCACGCCGGGCGCGACCAAGTGGTACAAGTCGAACGGCCGCGTCGCGCGCCAGCGCATCAAGGTGCGCGTGGGCGACGGCGCGAAACTCGACTGGCTGCCGCAGAACAATCTCGTCTTCGATCACGCGCACGCGGAACTCGACTTCGCGCTCACGCTCGGCGCGGGCGCGACGGCCATCGGCTGGGACGCGACGCAGCTGGGCCGCCAGGCGGCGGGCGAGCGCTGGTCGGCGGGCATGCTGCGCGCGCTCACGCGCGTCGTGCGCGCGGCCACGCCCGAGGCCGAGGAACAATTGCTCTGGTTCGAGCGCGCGCTGATCGACGCCGCCGATCCGCTGCGCGACGCGCCGCAAGGTCTCGCGGGCTTTCCGGCGTTCGGCGTGCTGTGGGCGATCGGCCCCGCCTGCACCGACGCGCTCGCGCAGGATCTCGCCGCCACTCTGCCTTTCGACGACGCGCTGCGCTCGGGCGCGAGCTGCATCGCGCCGGGCGTGCTGCTCGTGCGCGTGGTGGGCCGCTCGATGGAGCCGCTGCAAACCACGCTCGCGCAGTGCTGGACGCAACTGCGCCCGTTCGTGCATGGCGTGAAGGCCGCGCCACTGCGACTGTGGACGACCTGATCCGCATCGTTCCTGCATCGCTCCTGCTGAATGTCGCACCATCCTGGCGCGCGTTCGCGCGTCCACGCACAAACTCGCGACATCGAAACGCCAACGCGGTGCATGAACACCGCGCAGATGGTGCATCCACGCTGGCCCCTTCATTGGCACACACCTTGCTGTGAGCTTGCAGCGAATCGTGCGCGCCGCGCGCGAGGCAGCAAGCTGTCCGTAACCTGGCTCCCGTAAGCTGGTCCGCGCCCTTCCCGCGCGCCTGGCCGCTTCGGCTGCCACGCGTCCAGACTTGCCCCAACCGAACCAGAACGATGAAGCTCACGCCACGCGAGAAAGACAAGCTCCTGATCTTCACCGCCGCGCTGCTCGCCGAACGGCGCCGCGCGCGCGGCCTCAAGCTCAACTATCCGGAAGCGGTGGCGTTCATCAGCGCCGCGCTGATGGAAGCCGCCCGCGACGGCAAGACCGTCGCCGAGGTCATGCACTACGGCACCACGCTGCTCACGCGCGACGACGTGATGGACGGCGTGCCCGAAATGATCCCCGACATTCAGGTCGAAGCGACCTTCCCCGACGGCACCAAGCTCGTCACCGTCCACCATCCGATTCCCTGAAGGACGCGCCCATGATCCCCGGCGAAATGCTGATCGACGACGGCGAAATCGAACTCAACGTGGGCCGCGAGACGCTCAGCGTGACGGTCGCGAACACGGGCGACCGCCCGGTGCAGATCGGCTCGCACTACCACTTCTACGAAGTGAACGAAGCGCTCGTGTTCGAGCGCGAGGTTACGCGCGGCTTCCGGCTGAACATCGCGGCGGGCACCGCCGTGCGCTTCGAGCCCGGCCAGGAGCGCACCGTCGAACTCGTCGCGCTCGCGGGCGAGCGCGCGGTCTACGGCTTCAACGGCAAGGTGATGGGCCCGCTCTGAGCGGCGCGTCACGCCCCGAATTCATCAGGAATCCGATATGACATTGAAGATCGGCCGCCGCGCCTACGCGGAGATGTTCGGCCCCACGACCGGCGACCGCGTGCGTCTCGCCGACACCGAACTGCTCATCGAGATCGAGCGCGACTACACCGTCTACGGCGACGAAGTGAAGTTCGGCGGCGGCAAGGTGATCCGCGACGGCATGGGCCAGTCGCAGCGCCTGCACGCCGAAGTCGCCGATACCGTCGTGACCAACGCGGTGATCATCGATCACTGGGGCATCGTGAAGGCCGACATCGGCATCAAGGACGGGCGCGTCTGGCGCATCGGCAAGGCGGGCAATCCGGACGTGCAGCCGGGCGTGACGATTCCCATCGGCGCCTCGACCGAAGTGATCGCGGGCGAAGGCCAGATCGTCACGGCGGGCGGCATCGACACGCACATCCACTTCATCAGCCCGCAGCAGATCGACGAGGCGCTCGCGAGCGGCGTGACGACGATGCTCGGCGGCGGCACCGGCCCGGCGACGGGCACCAACGCCACCACCTGCACGCCGGGCCCGTGGCACATGGAACGCATGCTCCAGGCCGCCGACGGCTGGCCGATCAACCTCGGCTTTCTCGGCAAGGGCAACGTGAGCCTGCCCGCGCCCGCCGAGGAACAGATCGCCGCGGGCGCGATCGGCCTGAAGCTGCACGAGGACTGGGGCTCGACGCCCGCGGCCATCGATAACTGCCTGAGCGTGGCCGACGACACCGACACCCAGGTGGCAATCCACACCGACACGCTCAACGAATCGGGCTTCGTGGAAGCGACCGTGGGCGCGTTCAAGGGCCGCACGATCCACACGTATCACACCGAAGGCGCGGGCGGCGGCCACGCGCCCGACATCATCAAGGTCTGCGGCGAGGCGAACGTGCTGCCCTCCTCGACCAATCCCACGCGCCCGTACACCGTCAACACGCTCGACGAACACCTCGACATGCTGATGGTCTGCCATCACCTCGATCCGTCGATTGCCGAAGATATTGCTTTCGCCGAATCGCGCATTCGCCGCGAAACCATCGCTGCCGAAGACATCCTGCACGACCTCGGCGCGCTGTCGATGCTTTCTTCGGATTCCCAGGCAATGGGCCGCGTGGGCGAAGTCATCATCCGCACGTGGCAGACCGCACACAAGATGAAGGTGCAACGCGGCGCGCTGCCCGAGGACAACGCGCGCAACGACAACTTCCGCGTCAAGCGGTATGTGGCGAAGTACACGATCAATCCGGCGCTCACGCACGGCATCGCGCATGAAGTGGGATCGATAGAGCCGGGCAAATGGGCCGATCTGGTGTTCTGGGATCCGGCCTTCTTCGGCATCAAGCCCTCGCTGATTCTCAAGGGCGGCATGATCGCGCTCGCGCAGATGGGCGACCCCAACGCGTCGATTCCCACGCCGCAACCCGTGCATTATCGCGAGATGTTCGGCACGCGCGGACGCGCGCTCACGCAGACCTCGCTCACCTTCGTCTCGCAACTCTCGCTCGACAAAGGCATCGTCGATCGTTATGGTCTGCAAAAGCGCGTGGTCGCGGTGCGCAATTGCCGGAGCGTGACGAAGGCCGACATGATCCACAATGCATGGCAGCCGTCGATCAGCGTCGATCCCGAAACCTACCAGGTGGTCGCGGACGGCCAGTTGCTCACCTGCGAACCCGCCACGGTGCTGCCGATGGCGCAGCGGTATTTTCTGTTCTGATCTGTTCGGTTTACGCGAACAGCAAGTACGAAGTTTGAAGTATTGATATGCGCACGATCGACAAACGACTCAACGCCAAACTCGCGCCCGTGCTGGTCAAGCGCGCGCCCACCCTCACGCTCGCCTACGACGAGCGCTGCAAGAGCCGTCTCGCGGCGAGGCTCGACACGGGCGAGGACGTGGGCGTGGTGCTGCCGCGCGGCACGGTGCTGCGTGACGGCGACATGCTGGTCGCCGACGACGGCGGCCTCGTGCGCGTGATCGCGGCGGCGCAAAGCGTGCTGCGCGTGCGCGCGCACAACCGCCTCACGCTCACGCGCGCGGCGTATCACCTCGGCAATCGCCATACGCCCGTGGAAGTGGGCGTCGACGAACTGAAGCTCGAAGCCGATCCGGTGCTCGAAGACATGCTCAAGCGCCTCGGCGCGCAGGTCGAGCGCGCGGAACTGCCGTTCCAGCCCGAGTCGGGCGCGTATGGCGGCGGGCATCGTCACGGTCATGACGCGACGTTCGCCGAAGACTATGCGCTCGCGCAGCGCGTGTACGACGAGCATCACGGCCATTCGCACGATCACGGCCATTCGCACGATCACGGCCATTCGCACGATCACGGCCACGCACACGATCACGCACACGGCCACGATCATTCGCACGATCACAAACATCCGCACGGCGACGAACACACGCACGACCACGAATGCGGACACGACCACGGTCATTGCGACGGCCACGCGCACGACCACAGCCATGAACATCGCTGAACTCACCGCGCTGCTGCATCTCGCGTCGCCGGCGCTGCCGATCGGCGCGTTCAGCTATTCGCAGGGACTCGAAGCGGCGATCGACGCCAGACTGGTCGAAACCGCCGACGACGCCGCGCACTGGATCGCCCACGGCCTCGCCAACGTGCTCGCGCCCGGCGAGTTGCCGTTCCTCGCGCATCAGCTCGAACGCTGGCGCGCGCACGATACGGATAACGCCGCCGCTGCCACGCAAGCGCTGATCGACGCCAACGCGGAGTTCATCGCGAGCCGCGAATCGGCGGAACTCCGTCGCGAGACCGCGCAGATGGGCTGGTCGCTGCGCCAGCTTTGCGCGCAACTCGAATGGGGCGACGCCGCGCGCCGCGCCACGCTCGATCGCATGACGCCCGTCGCGCAGCCCACGGCGTTCGCCTTCGCGGCTTACGCGCACGATGCGTCCACGGAAGCGACGCTCGCCGCCTATGCGTTCAGCTGGGTCGAGAACCAGACGGCCGCCGCGCTCAAGGCGGTGCCGCTCGGCCAGGTCGCGGGGCAACGCATCGTCGTCGCGCTGCGGCCTGCGATCGCCGATGCCGTGGCGCGCGCGCTCGCCACGCCGCCCGACTCGCTCAACACGTTCGCGCCGCAGCTCGGCATTCTGAGCGCGCGCCATGAATCGCAATACTCGCGGCTGTTTCGTTCCTGAGCGCCGCGCCCTACCTTAATTCGCGCCACTTCGCGTTCGCACTCACTCATGAATTCGCCCAACAATTCGTCCAATAAGCGCACCAAGAAACTGCCGCCGCTGCGCGTCGGCGTCGGCGGCCCGGTTGGCTCCGGCAAGACCACGCTGCTCGAAATGCTCTGCAAGGCGATGCGCGAGCGCTACGACCTCGTCGCCATCACCAACGACATCTACACGAAGGAAGATCAGCGCCTGCTGACCGTCGCGGGCGCCCTGCCCGCCGAGCGCATCATGGGCGTGGAAACGGGCGGCTGCCCGCACACGGCGATCCGCGAGGATGCGTCGATCAACCTCGAAGCCGTCGACCAGATGCTCACGCGCTTTCCCGATGCGGACATCGTGTTCATCGAGTCGGGCGGCGACAATCTCGCGGCCACCTTCAGCCCGGAGTTGTCGGACCTGACGATCTACGTGATCGACGTGGCGGGCGGCGAAAAGATTCCGCGCAAGGGCGGCCCCGGCATCACAAAGTCGGATCTGCTGGTGATCAACAAGACCGATCTCGCGCCGCTCGTGGGCGCGAATCTCGACATCATGGCCTCCGACGCGCAGAAGATGCGCGGCGAGCGGCCGTTCGTGATGTGCAATCTGAAGGCGCTCGACGGCCTCGATCAGGTGATCGGCTTCATCGAGAAGAAGGGATTGCTGGTGGGTTGAGCGCGCGGCTCACGATGCGTGCCGGGCGGCGCGTATCGTGAGAACGCGGTGAGAACGCGGTGAGCACCTGGTGAGTACGTCGTTCAGAGATCGAGCGTCGTCGCCGAGGCGCGCTCGGGCAACAGCGTCGTGAGCACGTCGACCGTGCGCGCGGTCGCACCGCGATGGCGCGAGGCGAAAGCCGACGCCGCCGCGCCCATCGTCACGCGGCGCGACTTGTCCTTGAAGAGTTCGCGCAACACGCGCGCGAGGTCGGCCGGATCCTGCACCTGCAACGCCCCGCCTGCCGCCACGGCATCGGCCGTCGCCTGCGTGAAGTTGAACACGTGCGGGCCGATCAGCACCGGCGTGCCGACGGCGCACGCCTCGATCAGATTCTGCCCGCCGAGCGGCAACAGACTTCCGCCGATAAACGCGACATCGGCGGCCGCGTAGTACGCGCCCATCTCGCCCATCGAATCGCCGAGCAGCACGTTCACGTCCTGCGGCAAGGCCGGCACATCCGCATGCGCGGTGACGGTGGACGCCGGCGCCCACTGCGAGCGCCGTTCGAGCTTCAGATTCCTGCGCGCGACCAGCGCGGCCACTTCGTCGAAACGCTGCGGATGACGCGGCACGAGAATCAGCAAGGCGTCGGGCACGTCGAGCGCCGCGAACGCCTGCAATACCAGTTCCTCTTCGCCCTCGCGCGTGCTCGCCGCCACCCACACGGGACGCGCGCCGATCGCGCGTCGCCAGTCGCGGCCGCGCGCGACGAGCGCGGGCGGGCTCGCCATATCGAACTTCAGATTGCCGAGCACGGCCACGTTGCGCGCGCCGAGCGCGGTCAGACGTTCGGCATCCGACGGGCTTTGCGCGAGCACGCGCGTGAAGCCGCCGAACACCTCGCGCGCGCCCGCGCCGAACTTCGCCGCGCGCTTGAACGAACGCGCCGACATGCGCGCATTCGTGAGCACGAGCGGCACGTCGGCACGCCTGCATTCGTCGATGAGCGTGGGCCACACCTCGGTTTCCATCACGAGGCCGAGCGATGGCCGCCACGTGCGCAGAAAACGCCGCACCGCGTGCGGCATGTCGTACGGCAGATAGCAGCGCAGCACGCGATCGCCGAACAGTTGCTCGCCTTGCGCGCGCCCGCCGGGCGTCATGTGCGTGAGCAGAATGCGCGCGTCGGGACGCGCCGCCAGCAGCGCGTCGATGAGCGGCTGCGCCGCGCGCGTTTCGCCGACCGAAACCGCATGCACCCAGATCAGCGGCGTGTCGTCCTCGGGCAGACGGCCGGCCGCAAAACCGAAACGCTCGCAAACGTGTTCGCGATAGCCGCGCTCGCGACGCGAGCGGATGAACAGGCGCAGCACCGCGAGCGGTGCGATCAGCCACCAGGCCGCGCGATAAACCGCCCTCAGCATCGGGCCTCCGCGATCGCAGCCCGCGCGTCCGGCTCGACGTTGAAGTCAGCGCTCAAATCGACGCTCGAATCGACGCTCAAATCGAAGATCAAACCAGTTCCTTGCCCTTGAGGCGTTCGAGAATGCCGAGCGGCGCCCATTCCGGATGCACCATGTCCTTCGCCGGCAGGAAGAAGGTCTGCTCCATCATGAACTGGCCGGACATCACAGCGTGCGAGGTGTGATCGGAGAAACACACCCAGACGCTGCCCGGCGGAAAGTTGATGGTCTGCTGCGGGCTCGACTTCTGATAGTCGAGATCGGCCTTCATGCCGTCGTGCAGATTGAGCATCAGATGGTCGTACTCGCTGCGCGGCGACTTGGTGATGTGCAGCAGATTCTGCAGCCACGCCGAGCCCGGAAACTGCGGCTTGATGTTCGGCAGGAAGCGTTTGGCCATGTCCTCGAACGGCTCGCCCACGCGCCAGACGCGCGGCACGCCGTTCGGATTCACGTTGGTGAAGACGCGCAGGATGCGCTCGCCGTAGTTCGGGCGCGACGGGAACGCATCGACGTGCAGACGCGAATCGTCCTTGCGCCACGAAGTCTCGCGCGTTTCCACCTGATGCAGACGCAGACTCGTCGGCGCCACGCGCAGCTTGCCCGTGTACTCGGGAAAGAGACCGTCGACGAGCGAACGCGCGCACGCCTGATAACGCGCGATCAGCGCGCGCACGGCCGATTGCGTGACGGTGTCGCCGAGCACGCCGTGCAGCGCACCGCCGTTCGGATCGAGGCTGATGTTCTTGCGCTTCGGATCGGCGATGGCCGGATCGAGCAGCGCGCGCTCGCCGCCTTCGACCGCGAATTCGAGCTTCGGAAAGTACAGCACCTTGCCCTGCTCGACGGCATCGAGCAGCGTCTCTCGCGGCATCGCGAGGCCCTTGCCTTGCCAGTCGGCGGAAGTGATTTCGATGATCTGTGATTCTTTCATGGTCGCCCCTGCAAGCGATTGGATCTGGTTGCCCGGCCTGTGTGTGGTGCGCGGCGTGCGTGATATCGACGCGATCGACGCTCTCGACAATATCGTCGGCACGTTCATGGCCCGGCCCGAGGTGGCGCGCGGTGGGCGTTACCTTGCCGCACGCGCCGCTCCTTATACCCCGCGGGCCGCGCGGCGCGCTTTGATGCGACGCAGTCTGTCAGAGATTGCCCTTCGCGCTTCCGGTGCCCTGGCCGTCACAGCAGCCCGAAACCGGCCAGCGCGCTCTTGACCTGCGCGAGCGTGGGCGGCTGCCCGGCGGTGCCGAGATTGACGACGTTCGGCGACCAATAGCCGCCAGTGCGCCAGGCAGTCGCGAAATTGTACAACTCGACGGTCGGCCGCTTCAGCGCCGCCGCGATGTGCACGAGCCCCGTGTCCACGCCGACCGTGGCCGCCGCGCCGTCGATCAGGCCGACCACGGCGGGCAGCGAGAGCTTCGGCGGCACGATGGCCGCCTCGCCGAACTCGCGCGCGAGGCGCTCGCTGGTCGCGCGCTCGGCGTCGCTGCCCCAGGGCAGCACGAGCGACGCGCCGCGGCGCACCAGCGCCTGACCGAGTTCGATCCAATGGGCGTCGGGCCATTGCTTGTCGGCGCGCGAGGTTGCGTGCACGAACACCACGTAGGGCACCGGCAGATTCAGGCCGACGCCCGCGAGCGCCTGCGCGGCGCGGTAGGTGTCGAGGCCGAAGTCGATCTCGTCGGTGGGCTGCGGCGCGGGCAGATCGAGCGCCGCCGCGACCAGTTGTCGCGTGCGCTCGACGACGTGCGTGCGCGGCTCGATGCGGATCGAGCGGTCGTAGAAGAAGCGCACCGGCCATTCGTAGCCCGCGCCGTCCGTGCGGTTACCGAGCCCGACGAGCGGCCCGCGCGCCCAGCTCGCGACCCACGCGGTCTTGATGAGCCCCTGACAGTCGATCACGAGGTCGTACTTCTCGGCGGCGAGCGCGCGGCGGAACGCGCCGATCTCGCGCCAGTTGGCGCCCGACAGCAGGCGCTTGCGCCAGCGCCGCAGCGAAAACGGGATCGGCCGGCGCACGCCCTGCACGAGCTCGACGAGCGACTGGAAGCTTTCCTCGACGAGCCAGTCGATCTGCGCGTCGGGATACCGCCGCCGGATATCGGCGATGGCGGGCATGTTGTGGACGACGTCGCCAAGCGACGACACGCGCACGATGAGGATCTTTTGCACGCTCAAGGCAGGAAGGGCGGACTGGTTGAAAGGTCCGCAATTTTAGCGCGCCCGCGGGGTTGGGCGAGAGCTGGCGTGAATTGAGGGGGGAAACTGCGTGTTTTCCGAGGGGCGCGGTGGGGGGATGGGTTGTGGTGCCAGATCGGGTGGTGAGTGAGGCGCGGTGCGGTTTCGTCGCGCCTCCAGGGTTCTTAAGGTGCAATTTCGGACGTTTTCAACCACGCATCGAGCGGTGGCTTGCCGGCGCGGGAAAAGCGGATCCGGGTCCAGTCGGGGCCTTCGGTTTCCAGCTCAGCAACGTGGTCGCCCCGAATCAGATATCCGTGGCGGATGCTGCCCACGGATGGCCGTTCATACAGCCACGCCTGATCGACGCGAACGGTCCATGACGGCGCATTCTGGTGCTGCGAGGAATCTGCCGGGGCGCTTCTGGGCGGTAATGGCGGCACTGTGGCGGCATGCACCCCGGGTTGTACTTCGATTTGCGCGTAATACCGCGCGTTTGCGGCGTTGGGCGGGTCGCACGCTTTCAGGTTGTCGAGACCGAGAGCGGTACGCAGGAACGGGCTGATGTCTTGGCTGTGAGCGTTCGAGTATTGCGTCCAGACGTCGCGAGCTGTGGGCTTTGCAACCGACGTCATGGACTGCGAATCGGGACCGGCCGAATCCAATACGCTCTGCCAGATTTCCTGCTTCACATCCCAATGGCCGCCGCAGATCGCGCCGGTGTCGTTCCTCGTTACGCAACCCGTTTGCGTGTCGAGGATTGGGCAGAATTGACGGCTTTCTATTTGCGGCTTCTGGTTGTCGGCTTCAACGGTTCCGTTTCTGATTACATCGAGAACGAGGTATCGGCCTCCGGGGGACAGCGCACGCGCCCCCGGCGTGGAAAAGATAACCCCACCGTCTTGCGTGAGTGCCTCGTCGGATAGCAAAGGAATCGCATGACCGTCGGCTTGCTGAAAAGTCAGGCGCGTCCAACCTGAACCGAACTTTTTGGCAAGCGGCGAGGACACCGGCGCGGAAAAAATCAGGCGAGAATGATTTGAGAAATCAATGACCTGATTTTCCGCGGATGTTGCGTTGAGCGAAAAACCGGTGGTCGCAACGAACGCGATGCTGACGACGAGTTTCTGAATTTTCATCCGCAAGGTGAAGTGAATTCACGGTTACAGCGGGCACGACAGCTTCTTTCCGCCGCTAGAACCTCTGCGCCCTCATGTGTCGGTGCAATTTCTCACATGCGATCAGCTCTACCGCTACCGATCAGTGCGAGCGCTCCAGGGCGCGAGTCGGGACCCGATCAGACTTTCCCAGCTTTTTCATCTGCGATACATATTCGCTGTATTGAAGCTTCGCTGGTTCTTGTTGGTCAGTATTCCAAAGTGCGTCAGCAAGATTGAGCTTGGCGACGACTCGATCCGGATACACCGAAACGATTTTTGCAAGAAGCGGTATCGCATCGCCTGGTCTCTTGGCCTGCACCAGAAAGAAACCTAGATCATTAGCCATTTGCACATCGATCTTCCCGACGAACCCTGCAATTTCCAGCGGATCATAAAATGTAATTCCGGCAAGATAAGTAGTCAGCTTCGCCTTGTCACTCTCCGCGCTTTTCAGTTCTGCAAGTTTCTTATCGATGTCTTTCTTGACGCTTTCATTCGACTCATACGTGTAGGACATATCGCTGCCTATCTTCGGGCAGTTCAAGACACGTGCGACTTCCATAGAACCAACGAAGTCGCCGGACGTCATATCCGGCTTTTCACCCGAAATCTGGCGAACCATACACCAATCCTGCGCGCCAGCGTTCCACCCGAATATCTGTATGAAAACCTGGCCACCCTGGCTCTGGCACGAACCGTCAACCGCGATCTGCGCAGTACCCGGGAGTCGATACATGCCCATCGCGCTGCATTCGTCGAACGGCTGCACACGATAGTTCAAGCGCTTGTGGGTGGCTGCACTCTCAAAAGTGATAGCGAGTCCTTTCCCTGCGGCTGAATACTCGAATGTGCCAATGTTCTCCACAACAATAGCTGTAGTCGAAGGAAACGCATTCAATGCAAACAGAAAGCCTGCAATGCTCACCGCGACGCGCGGCCATCCGCGCAATGCGATTCGGCTCATTGCGCCTTCGATTCCTGCTCCTCGTCGCCCGGCCCCGGCTTCCGGTTCTTGAGGCAGAGCACACGCTGCTTGACCGCCAGATCTGGATCGTCAGCAGATGCCTCGCTCCTTTGCAGATCGACAACAGCACCGAACGCCATAATGGCGAAGTCGCCTGTCCGTGTGGTGAATTTATCGTCATACCGCCAGCCTGCCGGAGCATGGACAATCACGGCGACCGGCTTGAGAACGAGAACGCTCACACCGTGAGAATCCTTTCCCTTGAAGAACTCCTTCAGGATCTCTTCTGAAGGATAGTTCAGTTCAGCTTCGTCCCACTGTCCACCATCGCCCTTGAGATAGGCCACAAGCTGGCCGCCATCTTTCCCGATTCGGAACAAAGGCTGCACGTCGCAGCGTCCCTGCAAATCGGCGCTGTAAAGGCCAATCCAATGGTCGTCGCTTTGGGCTGCACCGGCAGATGGCATCACGTTGAGCATGGCGATTCCGACAAAACATCCGCGCAGTGTGAAAGCTGCACAACGACGAAGAAAGCCTGAGGTCATGTTTCAGTTCTCATATTTCAGTGCAAAGCAGCAAGAGGTCCATCTGTATGTCGTCCAGTTTCAATCTGGTGACAACGACGTAATCAGGCGGGCTCCGCATTCGGTCGGGTCGTTGTGGTGTGCGACCGGCTTCCCGTGATGACTACGCTGACTGTTTTCCGGGATGATTCTGAATTTTCCGTTGCATTTTGGACACCACGTCAAATCATCCTGCAAGGCAACGGGGACACCCATTGCCGTTATCTCATCGCATGCCGTGATCACTTCGCCGCCGTGCGAGGTCTTGTCGTGGAGACGAATGACACCACGACCGTGTTCGTCTTTCATTGGCGGATCTCCAGGTTATGCGTCGGCAATATTCGCCTCTTTGTTCGGAGCGGATTCGAGCATCGCAAGCCTGACGCTGTCCCCTGCGTAACGCGTCCGGTACCGCAAATAGCCACCGTCTTCCCACGGTGCGTTGCGCGACAGGGCTTGCCCTGCCACCGGTGTGTCGAACGGTTTGAAGCCCGCATACGAATCGTGGCAATACGTGCTGAAAAATTTCAGCTCGTGGTCACTGAGTTTGCGCTCGATGACCCGGTCAAAGACTTCGCGGCGCTCCTTCGGCATGTTCGTCGTGGACGTTGGGAGTGGTTCACGCACAGGTTTAGCGCCACCTAGCAGCCGACTGGTGAGCGACTGCCTTCTGGCACTGGCATCACTCAGTGCATTGCTCACTTGAGCCGAATCACTATCGCTTCCAGCTATGTCCTTCAGGAATACCTGATGCGCGCCGAGCAGGTCTTGCTTGTCGTCTCGTACAGCACTTTGCACAAACGGCAGCGTTCCGTAGACGTCCCGGTAGACATAGCGCCATGCGAGTATATCGATCAGACAATCGGTAATTGCGCGCACACCGGTGCCGTTGGCCTGTATGAAGGCGCTGTAGTCCGCTCGAAGCTTTTCACCGACTACGAACGAGTCCCAGTGGTCGCTCGCGCTTGCGATGCCGCTATCGACCGGTACGTGAGCGGCACGGGCCGCCAGATACATCATGCTAAGCGGTAAGCGTGCCAGTTTGTTCTCATCGGCGCCTCCGTTTTTGCCCTGCTCTCCGGGCAGATACCCACCACCCAAATCGGAGTGCATTCCCGGGAAGCGGAACTGGCGACAGCGCGGCGGCATCTTATCCCCGGGAATTTGCACGTCCTCCAAGGGAAACGACTCGCGTTGCTCATGCATGGCGACATAGTGCTCGGTATGTCTGACTCGCGAGGATATCCGCAGATTCTCTGTTGCCCCCAACGCTTCATGACCATTCGTCCAGCGGCTTGCAGCAGGTCCAAGCCCGACTGCGGCCACGGTATCAAAAATGCCGAGAAAGCGGATATGCGTCTTGACGCCCGCCAGTGCGTCGCCGTCGAAGCATTCGTCCAGCCAGTTACAGAACACGCGCGCCTGAGCCGATCCACGGCTGAATCCGAATACGTCGATAAATACCTCGACGAGCTTGGGATGTTGCGTCTCGTTGATCTTTTGCGCGAGCTTCGAAAACTGCTTCTTCAGGAACGTCGTCCGATTGGTGTAACCATCGCGGGTTAGCAGTCCGCCCTGGTCCTTCATGCCCACTGTATCCAGCGCCCTTTGATCGGCAGGCGACAGAGAGTTGAAACTTCCGCCTGCGATGTCAGGCACCGTCGTCTGCCAGTCGTTGCTGCAAAGTGCCTTGACAGTTTGCAGCCCGATCAACGGCACCCCGCCATTATTGATCGACTTGTGCATCGAGTTGAGGACATGCAGAAGTCCGTAGACAATGCGCGCATCTCCCCCCGCTCCGAAGCCCATACCTAATGAACTTGTTCCTTCCTCCCCGATCGCGCTAAACGGCGTGCCAACACCGGGAATGTACATCGGGTAATGGCCCTTCAGGTTATCCGCCGGATACGCCCTGTACAGACGCGCGACGTTGCTGTCCTTTTTGAATGTGAGTTGCGTTCCACGGCCCTTGCCAAACTCCTCCCAGTTCTGGTTATTACCGGTCCCATCGAAGAACACCCCAACGTTGATCGCAAATTCGCACTTTTCCGGGCGGCATCTCACGGTGGGCGTCGTCGCAGTTACGCCTTCGGTATTGCCCGGGTGTGCCGCGGCCTGTAACAGACTAATGTTGTTGCTCATTGGCCAGACGTTCCTGCATCACGTTGGGGCACACTCTTTTTGGTAGCGGAGGATGTGCATTCTGGCAAATTCGGCGCCTCGTGGCAGCGTCGCGTAAAGCGCGCGGCACGCATACTCTGGTCCGCGCTCCTTTTGCATTCGTCGGAACCATATCCGGTCGTTATCGTTGCACATCCTGGCAAATACCGGCGCGCGTCTACGCGTTCGTCGTCGAGGATTTTTCCATTCGCCAGCTTTGCGCAGTTCGCCGGATCGGATGCGCTGGCACACCGCTGTTTGATGATTTGATCATCAAGCAACTGCTCATTCCAGTCACGCCAGTCAATTCGCGGCGGATACATATTCCATGGCTCCTTGCTCGGAATCGGATCGTGAGGACCAGGGTAACCGGCAGCACGAGGCCCAAGTTCGGAGACCACCACCCGCACCGTTCCGTTTGCAAGAAAGTGCACCCAAAGGTTGCCGCCGTCTTCCGAATAGGGATCGACAGCGACATCGGCTTGATGAGTGCTGCCCTTATCGTGCTGCCAGTCCCTGACGTCCCACACCACATGCACCGTGAGCCCGGGATGCCACTTGACTGGTAGAGGCGGTGCCGGCATACCTGCATTGCCGTTGCCGGCTTGCTGCCCAGCCGCGCCGTTGACCCAGAAGTCGGTGACGCTCAGGTTGTCCGCCAGGTGGTCAATTCCGCCCATGGAATAGCCAAACGTCTCTTCCTTGGCAAATGACTGGCTGGCTGCTAACGCAGTAAGCAACACAACGCCGAGCGCGGCAAACCATGTGCGGTATATCCGGAAGTCCATAGTTCTGTATCCAGTCCAGTTCAGTTTTTCGAAGCCACGAGCCAATTCATGAGCTCGCTCCACTGCCCCAACGCTCGTGACTGCTCGACTTGCGTCAGAAGTCGCGAGTCCGTCAATACCGCTCCATCGGTTTCGATTGCAGCCGTTGTGATATTGCGCTGCACATCGAGCGGTTCGATACCGTGCATAAGAACAAAAACGGCGGCGGCCTCGACATGGGGATATTGCTCGGCAGATAACGAGGGATAAGCCGGGTCGCCGCTTCCTGCGCTCAATTCGTCGGCGAGCGCGGCGGCGAGTTGCTGCTCCAGTAACCGGACGCTCTGCTTCCCGGACAGCACGATCACCGGGTGGCGTCGCGAGTCCGCGGGAATGCCCGCTCCAAACTCCCTGCTTTCTCCAAAGCGGTCCATATAGCGCCAATGCCTGACCGGGCCCTTTAGCTGCTGCACCTGATCGGGCGACAACACGCGCGCCAAAGTGTCGAGCGCCCGCGTGTCTGCATAGCGGAGGTAGTAACGGTCGCCCTCCTCCATCTCGATGCTGCGTTGCGATTCCAGGTGCATGGCCAGACTCGCGAGACTCACGTCGGTCAAGAGACGGCTGACGCCATATCTCCATGGCATTTCATTCATCTCGTCGCCGCTGAAGCAAGACGCGAATGCCTCGGCCTCCAGAAGCCACGGTCCAAACCGACTGGCATTCGACGAAGGTAGGTCCGCATACAGCGGGACCGCATTTGCGGTACGCACAAGCGCATCAAACTGCGGTGCCTCTTGCCAGATAGCGGCATCGAGCAACATGAATTCGTTCATCGAGCGTGTTCCGCTTATTGAGGCACGATTGCGCTGCCTGAGCGCGCGGCCAACAGGAAGCAGCGCTCGCAAAAGTTATCGGGAAGCCCAGGGAATACGGCCGGCACACTCTGCGGGCCTACGGTCTGGTGATCCGCTGCATGCATGATGCTCGCGCCGGGCGTAAAGCCCTTAATGCCTTCCTCGCTGATAACCAGTTGACTGGTGCCGGCAGTCAGCCGGATCCCTTGCTTCGCGGTCAAGGTGATCCAGTCAGTCGTGCTCATGAGCGCGAGCACCTTCTTTGCAACGAGATCGATCGCGTCGCTTTGCGCCTGAATCTCGATTTTTCCCTGACCAGCGAACAGCTTCATCCCGGCGTTTCGCACGAACAGACTGAGCTTCTGTCCAATACTCGCGACAAGCGATTTGCCCGTGGCGATCTGCATGCTCTCGCCGCTGACGAAATTGAGCTGCTGCTCGGCAGCAATATGTGTGGATTGCTGCGTCGAAAGCGCGATACCCGACGGGCTCGCCATCAGCATCACCGGATCGGTGAATGCGTTCGCGCTCCCCGTGCCCCCGCCAGCGGTGTTGCCTCCACTACCGCTCGCACCCTGCGTCTTCGATTGCGTGGCGCTCACGAATGTCCGCAGCGATTGGGTGCCATCCTGCAACGATTCGGCCTGGTGTGTTTCGCTCGCTTGCGAGAGCGTGTCGATCGTCTGTTGCGCACTCGTCAGTTGCGCATGGGCTTCGGAGACGTCCAGTTGCTGACTCGTGGCGGTCTTTGCGTGGGTACTCACATACAGGCCCTCGCCCGCATTGATCGCGCCAAACGCATCCGACTTCAGATCGAAGCCGCTGCCCAGATACGCGCCGCGCGAATTCGCGTTTTGCGCGACCAGATAACCCAGATGCAGTTGCGAATTCGCGCTTGTGCTGTACAGTTGCGCGCGATTCTGGCCGGTGGCGTCATCCATCACGAGCTGGTTATAGCCGCTGCCACCGTATTCCTTCGACTTGTAGCCCGAGAGAATGCCGTTCGAGTGCCAGTTTGGCGTGGTCGCGCCGTTATAGACGCGCGCCGTCACCAACGGTCGATCGCAATCGCCATCGATTCAGGCGATCCCAGTGAAAACGCACCTTGATGCGATTGAGCGAATCGGTATACACCTCTTCGTTCGACGGGCCGACCACGATAGCCGTCTGCATGCGCATTTCCGGCTTGTGATGGTCAAGCGGACTGCGATACGGCACCGCCTTGCGCTGCGCCTCGATCTTCACCAAAAGAAAACCTTCGCTGCCGTCCGAGGCTTTCACCATCAGCGCGTCGCTGTCGCCCTGATTTGCGCTCTTGATCGCCGCCAGTTCGCCTTGCAGACTGTGCGGAAACGATTGCGTCTGTGTGGTCGTTGCGGGCAGATTGTTTTCGATGAACCAGCGCGCGTCGATCACCGCAAACTGGCGATCCTGCTGGCTGTCCGCGTCGTGCACCGGATGGCCGTCGAGTTCGAACCAGCGCCCGGCGTCGAGATTGCGCACGGCGCCCGCGCCTTCGAAGCGCTTCGCGCGCGATTCCCACTCCTGCATGCGGATTTCGCTGAGCGTGTCGCCGCGCGACTGCTCGCCGTAGGTGTACGCGCCCGTGTATTCGTAGACTTCGGTCTGTTGGGGCAGATTGCCCTGCGTGGCCAGCGTCGGCACCGACGTGCCTTTGGGATTCACCGACGTGGAAGGCGACTTGTAGTCGAATGTGCGCGTGGCCAGCGTCACACTTTGCAGCGTGCGCGAACCGCTCCATTGCACCAGCGCATTGGTTTCACTATTCACGCCAGATCGGTAAAAATTAACCGATTGCGGATTTAAAGCAGGCAATGCGCCGATATTGTCGGTAATTACGACCGTGTGCGATTTCCCATCAGCCGCCTGTTCGAAATAGCTGAACAGGCCTTCGGATTCCATAATCCGCTGGCAGAAATTCCAGTCACTCTCGTATTGCACGCAAAACGAACGCGAAGGCAATGCATTCTGAATAACAAAGCGGAATGCGCCCTGCGCCTGCGGATGCGCATTGAAGACGTCGGTGAGAATGGCGTCGGCGGTTTTGTCCTGCCAGATGCGGGCGTCCGAGCGGAATTTGAGGAAGTGCTGCCACGAGGCGAATTCCAGCTGATAGCTGGTCAAACTGCCGTCCGCGCCCAGCCGGCGGGCCGTGTGGACGTAGCCGTGGTACGGCAGATACGTCTGGTCGGCCTGCTGCAGCCACAGCGTGACGGGCTGCGCGATCAGCGTCTTAAGCTCGACGTTCTCGTTCGTGGAAACGACATCAAGCGTGAAGCCATAATCGCGACCGATACGCGCATGACCTACCGCACGCTGCGGCAGCAACACATTATCGCCGAGCGGAGTATCGAGTTTGATCAGCCGGTCAGTTTGTACGAGGCCCCCGGTTATGGCCGCAATCAGATCCTGCGCCCCCACTTTCTATTCCTTTATCATCGAGCCATGATTTGCGGCGATATTCTACAGATCTTACTGGCCGATTGAAATTTGAACATCGACGCAACGACCCATCACGCATATCAAATCACAGTGAATAAACAAGTGAACAAAGTGGTGAGTGACGCTTACATCGCAAACAGAAAGCCCATAAACGCGCAATGAATCTAAAGCAGTTCGCATGAGTGTCGTCGTATGCAATATCGCTAAATGCATTTGCACTCGACTGCAACAACCGACCGGGAGGCATCGGCCCAGAGGCCGCACAATCGAATCTGCAATGCGCTGAACAGGAGCGCGCTGCCGCCGATCATGCGCTCAACGACGCATACAAAAAATTGCTCGCGAACCTCAAAAACGATCCGGAGCAGCAGCGCTTGTCGAAAACCCAGATTGTGGCCGCACAGCGTGCGTGGGTCGTGTTCAGAGACGCAGAATGCGAGTTTCGTACGAGTTTGAGCGGCTCGGCACCGCAATGGGTGCCGGTCAACCGCGCGCAGTGCCTGACGGAATTGACAACGGCTCGCGTCAAGGTGCTTGAAGAATATTTCGACGAGGCGCAATCGCGATAGCCGCACGCGCCCCGAACATGCATCCGTTGCGGCGTCACCCAACCGCAACGGACCTCAACCCAAAACTCAAAACGGCAACTTCGCATCCGGCTTCTCAGCCAGAATCACGCGTTTAAAATCCGCCTGAATACGCGCGAGCGCGGCATCGTTATCGGCTTCGAAACGCATCACGACGACCGGCGTCGTATTCGACGAACGCGCGAGACCGAACCCATCCGGATACTCCACACGCAGACCGTCGATCTTGATCACCTCATCGGCGCCCGTGAACGTCGCGTTCTCCTGCAGCTTCGCGATCAGCGCGAAATTCTCGCCTTCCTCGAGCTTCAGTTGCAGTTCCGGCGTGGCGTGCGAGTTCGGCAGATCGTTGAGCAGCTTGCTCGGATCGGCGACGCGCGCGAGGATTTCAAGCAGACGCGCGCCCGTATACAAACCGTCGTCGAAACCATACCAGCGGTCCTTGAAGAACACGTGGCCGCTCATTTCGCCCGCCAGCGGCGCGCCGGTTTCACGCAGCTTCGCCTTCACGAGCGAGTGGCCCGTCTTCCACATCAGCGGCTCGCCGCCCTTTTCCTTCACCCACTTCGCCAGGTTGCGCGTGCACTTGACGTCGTAAATGATCTGCTTGCCCGGATTGCGCGACAGCACTTCCTCGGCGAACAGCATGAGCTGACGATCCGGATAGATGATCTCGCCGTCCTTCGTGACCACGCCCAGACGGTCGCCGTCACCGTCGAACGCGAAGCCCACTTCGGCATCGGTTTCCTTGAGCGCGCGGATCACGTCCTGGAGGTTTTCCGGGTGCGCCGGATCCGGATGGTGATTCGGGAAGGTGCCGTCGACTTCGGTGAACAGTTCGACCAGTTCGCAGCCGAGCGCCTTGAACAGACGCGGCGCGAGACCACCCGCCACGCCATTGCCGGTATCGACGACGATCTTCAGCGGACGCGCCAGCTTGATGTCGCCGACGATGCGGTCGATATATTCATCGCGGATATCGTAATCGGCATAGGTGCCCGCGCCGCTTTCGAAACGCTTGTCGACGATGCGCTGATAGAGCGCCTGGATCTGGTCGCCGTAAATGGCCTTGCCGCGCAGGACCATCTTGAAGCCGTTGTAGTCGGGCGGATTGTGGCTGCCCGTCACGACGATGCACGAGTCGATGCTGCGTTCGCCCGTGGCGAGCTTGAGCGGCACGCTCGCCGCGAAATAGCCGACCGGCGTGGGCACCATGCCCACGTTGACGACGTCGACGCCCGCCGAGCGCAGGCCGTCGGCGAGCGCGGCGGACAGGTCGGGGCCCGAGAGGCGGCCGTCGCGCGCGATTACCACCGCGTCGCCGCCCTGCGCACGCACCTCGCTGCCGAAGGCCTGGCCGATGGCGCGTGCCGTGTCGGTATCGAGCGTCTTGCCGATCACGCCGCGAATGTCATAGGCCTTGAAAATCGATTGAGAAATCATGATGAGGCTCACCGTGCGATGGAAAGTCGGGGGGATTATTCGTAACACGTTTCGGCGGGCTGCCGCGACCCCGCGTTACGAAAAGTCGGAACCGTTACAAACTATAATTGCCGTTTTTCGGCGACCGCCGAAGGTTATGCACCCATTTTAATGCCTCGCCGTTTCCTCCTGACGACAAAATCCGCGCCGGGTCTGGCGCCTCGCGCCAGCAAGCGCCATGCCCATGCGTGCCCGATGCGTCCGCGTCGTCAGGACGGTCCGGCATGCTGAGCCTCAAGCGCCCCGCCAACCCCGACGTCACGCGCGCGTTCACGAACATCGTGTGGCTCGGCCTCGAACGCGTCACGCAGATCGCCGTCGCCATCGCGATCAGCGGCGTGCTGGCGCGCTATTTCGGTCCCGACGTGTTTGGGAAATGGCAGTACGCCAACACGCTGCTGCTCGTGCTCTCGCCCATCACCTGGGTGTGCGGCGCCGAAATTCTCGTGCCGACAATCGTCAACAAACCGCGCGAGGCCGTCGGCACGGTGCTCGGCAGCGCGTTCGCGCTGCGCATCGGCGTGTCGGCGGCGGCGCTCGTCGTCACGTGGATCGGCATCGGGCTCGGCGCGACCGATCCGATGGTCGGCGCGATGCTCGCCGGGCTCGCCGTCACCATGCTGTTTCGCGAGCCGTTCGTCGGCGTGATCAACGCGTGGCTGCAGAGCATGACGTACAGCAAGCCACAGCTTATCGCGAGTATGAGCACGGCGATCGTCAAGGCGCTGCTCGTGTTTCTGCTCGCGCGCGCGGCGTTCGCGCCCGCCACCTTCGGCTGGCTGTGGGCGCTCGAATCGGCGGCGATCGGCGCGGCGCTGGTGCTCTATTTCCGCAAGCGTCACGGCGGCAAGCTCGGCTGGCACGTCGACCGCGCGCTCTTCAAGCATTTCGCGACGGCGGGCACGGTGTTCTGGCTCGGCCTGATCTGCATGTATCTGTTCCTGAAGCTCGACCGGCTGATGCTCGAACGCACCATTTCGTTCGCCGATCTCGGCCGCTATTCGGCCGCGCAGCAGCTCAACGAAAACTGGATCACGCTCGCGCTGATGCTCTCGCAGACCATCGCGCCCGCCTTCGTCTATCGCGTGCAGCAGGCCGCGCAGTTGCGCCGCAACCTCGTGCGCCTGTTCGCGATGACGGGCGTCATCATGATCGCGGGCGCGCTGGTGCTCGACGCGCTCGCGGGCTTCATCATCCATCGCGTGTTCGGCCCGGACTACGCGGGCGCCGTGAATATTTTCCGCTGGGCCGTGTGGCTCTCGGTGCCCGCGGGCATCGAGGCGATCGGCAATCTCGTGGTGCTCAAATATCAGGCGAAGTTCGTCTTGCTCGCCAAGTGGCTGCTCGCGCTCGCGGTGGCGTTCGCCGTGAATCTCGTGGCGATCCCGCGCCTCGGCGCGTACGGTGCGCTCGTCGGGTTGGCGTGCGGCTACCTCGCGGCGGCCTGCGTGAACTTCTATTACATCCGCTTCAAACTGACCTGAACCTCGCTGCCCGCCTCATGACGCCATCCCCCGCCGCCGCGCGCGCTCGAACCGGCGCTCTCGCCGATGTCGCCCTGCTCATGCCCGCCTACAACGGCCAGGCCGACGTCGAGCGCACGCTCGCCTCGTTCGCGGAAGACGCGCCGATCTATGCGCTCGTCGTCGACGACGGCAGCACGCCGCCCATCGTCGCGCCGAGCGTGCCCGGCATGGAAATCGAAGTATTGCGCATGCCAAAAAACGGCGGCATCGAACGCGCTTTGCAGGCCGGTATCGAGGCGCTGGCCGCGCGCGATTTCCGCTACGCGGCGCGCATCGACGCGGGCGATCTGGCCGTGCCGCAACGCCTCGCGAAGCAGCGCGCGCGCATGGAAGCCGAGCCTGAACTCGCCGCGCTCGGCACGTGGACGCAGGTCGTCAATCGCGCGGGCGAGCCGCTCTTCATGCTGCGCCCGCCCGCCGACGCGCGCGCGCTGCGCCGCACGCGCATGCTGCGCTCGCCGCTCGTGCATCCGTCGGTGATGCTGCGCGTCGACGCGGTGCTCGCCGTCGGCAACTATCGCGTGCAGTATCCGGCTGCGGAAGACCTCGATCTGTTCCTGCGTCTGATGGAGCGTTACGACTGCGCGAATCTGCCCGAGCTCGGGCTCTATTACGAGCTGAACGAAGGCGGCATCAGCGCGACCAAACGGCGTCGGCAGATCGTCTCGACCTTGCGTTTGCAGGCGCGTTATCTGAACGTGCTGAACTGGCGCGACTGGGCCGGGCTCGCCAAGAACACGCTGCATCTCGTCACGCCTTACAAGTTGCTTCACCGGCTGAAAACGCGGCTCGGCGCATAACGCGAAGTCCGGGCTCGCGCGGTCCCTGAAAGCTACGGTCCGGCCCCACATGCGGTCCCACGTCCGCCCCGCGTGCAACCGTGCGCCGACGCACAAACTGCCATCCGTCTCCCGGCGCAGAATAGGACGTTCGCATTCGGACGCAGCCGGACGGCGCTTCACGCGTCGCCGCAGAGGCGCAGTCATAGCGCCGCGCGGGTCCGCGCGCGTCACGAGTCCGTCACGGCGCGCTGCGGCGCGGCCAAAGTGGCGCATCGAATGCACGCACCGGACCACACCATGACCGCCAAACCCAGCCTGAAACGCAGCGCCCTGTTCAACCTGATCGGCAGCCTGCTGCCGATGATCATTGCGTTAGTGACCACGCCGATCTATCTGCACTACATCGGGACGGCGCGGTACGGCGTGCTGGCCATCGTCTGGATGATTCAGGGCTATTTCGGCTTTCTCGACATGGGGCTGTCGTCCGCGACGGCCAATCGCATTGCCCAGCTCGCCGACGCCACGCATCAGGAGCGCGAATCCGTGCTGTGGACGGCGCTGATCCTCAACGTCGGGCTCGGCGTGGCGAGCGGCGCGGTGCTGTTCGTGGCGATGCATCTGCTGCTGCCGTACTTCAATCTCGGTCCGGCGCTGCGCGCCGAGTTGCAGCCCGCGCTGCCTTTCGTGGCGTGTCTGATGCCGCTCGCGAATCTGATCGGCGTGCTCAGCGGCTCGCTTTCCGCGCGCGAGCGCTTCGGCATCCTCACGCTGGTGCAGATTCCCGTCACGCTGATGTATCAGCTCACGCCGCTGATCGTGGCGTACGTGATGGGCCCGCGCCTGAACTACATCGTGTACGGCACGTTGGGCGCGGGGCTCGGCACGCTCGGCATCTACGCAATCGTGGTGTGGCGCGTCTTTCCGCTGCGCTTTTGCGCGGGTCCGCGCCGCGCGCTGATTCCCAAACTGTTTTCGTTCGGCGCGTGGATGAGCGTGCAGAACCTGACCTCCGCGCTCCACGAAACCGCCGATCGCATCATGATCGGCCACATCCTCGGGCCGCAGGCGGTCGCGTACTATCAGGTGCCGTTCAATCTCGCCGTGCGCGTGCGATTTCTGCCCAACGTGATCGCGCGCACGCTGTTTCCGCGCCTCTCGTCGCTCGAAATCACGAGCGCGACGGCGCTTTCCGCGACCACGCTGCGCGGTTTCCTGGCCGCACTCACGCCGATGATCGTGTTCGGCATGTTCCTCATGCATCCGTTTCTTTCGCTGTGGGTCGGACAGGATTTCGCCGCGCGCTCGGACTCCGTCGGCGAAACGATACTCGTGGGCGTCTGGTTCAATTGCCTCGCGCTGATCGCGGGCTGCCATCTGCAGGCAACGGGCCGCCCCGGCATCGTCGCGCGTCTCCTGATCTATGAACTCGTGCCGTTCTTCGCGTTTCTCTGGTGGGCGATGCAGACCTTCGGCGTGCTCGGCGCGGCGCTCGCGTGGAGCGCGCGCTGCGTGATCGACGGCTTTCTGCTGTATCGCGCGGCGCGCCTCGAAATCCGCCCGCTGCGCATGCTCGCCGCGCCGACGCTGATCATCGGCATCGCCTATGTCGGCACGCTGATTCTCGCGCCGCTGAGCCTGCCGTCGATCACTATGTGGATCGCCACGACCGGCGTCGCGCTCGCGTGGAGCGCACGCGCGCAACCGGCGCTGTTCGCGCGCGTGCTCGGCGTGTTCGCATCGATGCGAAGCCGCTGGGCGTGATGAAGCCTGGGAAGTGAGATTGCGCGGCGCGAACGGCGGGTCGGCCGGCGAGGAAAACGTCCTGCAACAGAACGCAAAGCAGAACGCGAAGCACAATGCAAAGCGGCGGCAGGCCGGGCACATTAAAGCCCAACGCCTGCCGCCGCCCAAACCGCTATTCCGCCACTACTCGTTCGGCAAACTTCCGGCATCGATCGCCCGAAGCTGATTGGCGATTTTCCGCTTCGCGCGCAGCGTGAGGTCGATCTCGCGCCAGATCTGCCGCGCGAGACCCGGAGGCTTCGGACGCGTCGCCATCGTCGTGCGCTCGCTCTGGATGCTTGAAGCGCTCAAATCGGTCGGATGCTTAACGATGCTGGAAAAATAAAAATCGCCGACCTGAACGTGATTGCGGACGTGCGAAAAATCGTCGATCACGAAGATGTCGCGCTCCATCAGGCTCAGGACTTCCTTCGCGAACGACGCCGAAATCACATAGCCGACGGTGCGATAAAGATGGCCGAGATCGCCGTCGTGAACCCGGAACACCGGCGGAATCTCGCAGCAGATCGTGCCGCCCACGCGCTCGAAACTGCGCAGCAGGCCGTCCATGCCGCCCAGATGCAGATAGCCGTCGAACTGGCCCATCTTTTCCATGATCTGGCGAATGTTCGCGCACGCGTCGGCGTCGAGAATCACGTCGTCTTCGAGAATCAGCGCGTGCGATTCGCCCGTGCGCAAGAGCGCTTCGTAGGCTTTTTTATGGCTCAGCGCGCAGCCCAGTTCCGAAGGCGTGATGAGCCGGTTGCGAAAGCTCAGGTAATGCTGGATCGCCGAAAAATAATCTTTCGCATTCAGTTCCGGGCCATACACCGCGTCGATCACGCGCACCGCGAAGCGCTCGTTTTCGAGCATCGACGCGAGTTTCCGGTTGCTCTCAGACTGACTTCCTTTTAATGAAATGACAAAAACCTGCATGGGCGGCTCCTGGCTGCAAAACCATTCCGGACAGAAATTCGCGGACACGGAATTTTTGCAGTTTGCAGGAAGAACTCCAATCAAAAGGGCGTCGTGGATGCGGGGTTAACCTCATAACGCGCCGCACAAGACGCCTGCAATCGCGACGTTTTATAACCAGCCGAGCAGCGTCGGCAACAGCAGCGGCACGACGAACGCGGTGAAAACCCCATTGAGCCCCATGCCGAGCCCCGCGAACGCGCCCATCTCCTCGCTGACCTGAAACGCCCGCGCAGTGCCGATGCCGTGCGACGCCACGCCGATCGCAAAACCGCGCACTTCGGTCTCGCGCACGCGCAGCAGATTGAGGATCCAGCGCGCCGTCACGGCGCCGAACACGCCGGTCGAAATCACCAGCACGGCGGTGAGCGAGGGAATGCCGCCGACCTTGTCGGCGACCGCCATCGCGATGGGCGTGGTCGCCGACTTGGGCGCGATCGACGCGAGCGTCTGATGCGTCGCGCCGAACAGTTTTGCGATGCCGACCGCCGACACGATCGCGGTGAGCGAACCGGCCACGAGCCCGCCGATGAGCGGCAGCGCCGTGCGCCGCAGCTTGTTCCATTGGCGATAGAGCGGCAGCGCGAGCGCGACCGTCGCCGGTCCGAGCAGGAAGTGCACGAACTGCGCGCCTTCGAAATAGGTGCGATACGGCGTGTCGGTGATCTTGAGCGCGACGACCACGATCGCCACCGCGATCAGCACCGGATTCGCCAGCGGGTTGTGTTTCGCGCGCGCGTAGACGTTCAGCGCGATCAGATACGCGACCAGTGTGAGCGTGAGTCCGAGCAGCGGCGAAGCGGCGAGATAGACCCAGATGGCGTCGAGTTTCGCGAACGGCAGAGTCGTATTCACGCTGCGCCCTCCTCGCCGATTTCGTGGCGGCGCTGGCGACGCAGCAGCGCGCGCGTCACGAGCGCGGTGACGGCGATGCCGAGCGTCGTGCTCACGACGAGGCTCGCGATCACGGCGAACGCTTCGCCGCGCACGGCCTGCGCCGACACCATGATGCCGACGCCCGCCGGAATGAAGAGCAGCGACAGGTGGCGCAACAATTCGAGCGCGGTCGGCTCGATGGCTTCGGCGGCGGCGGGCCGCATCATCGCGAAGGCGAACAGCAGGAGCATGCCGATCACGGGACCGGGCACGGGCAGCGAGAACACGTAGGAAACGCTCTCGCCGAGACACTGGAAGATCAGCAGAGCGGCTAGGGAACGGAGCATGGCGGAAGAAGCGGCGCGCTTGTTGGAATGGGTCTGAGTGAGTCTGGACCCGGCAAGGTCCGGCGCGCGGTGTGTGGCCAATACAAGGCCGATGCAAAGGCGATACAAGGCCGGTGCAATGCGATGCCAGCCGACGCCCGCGCGCTGGCCTGGAGTGTAGCCCACGTGTAAGCCGCCTGCACCCTCGCGCCCATCGGTCGCGCCCTGGCTCCGCCACAATCGCCGCGACATTCGCTCCTGCGCGCCCGAAGCGCCCGGCGGCCCACCCCGCCTCGGCTAAAATGTGGCCCCTTGCCGGGCTTGTACCCGGCCCATCGACGCTCTCGACGATCCGGCCTTCGTGAATTCCACCGCTGTTCCCGCCGCCCAACCCTCGCCCGCCCGCCGCCTGCCGCTGCACGTGGTGCTCGTCTGCAATACGGCCTGGGCCATCTACACCTATCGACGGGGCCTGCTGCGCGCGCTCAACGAAGCCGGCGCGCAGGTCACGGTGATCGCGCCGCGCGACCGCACCTTCGAACCGCTGGAGCAGATGGGTTGCCGCTGCATCGACCTGCACGTGGCGTCGAAAGGCACCAATCCGCTCGACGATCTGCGCACGCTGCTCGCGCTGCGCCGCCACTATCGCGCGCTCAAGCCCGACGTCGTGTTCCACTACACGATCAAGCCGAACATCTACGGCTCGGTGGCGGCGTGGCTCGCGCGCGTGCCGTCGGTGGCGGTGACGACGGGGCTCGGGTACGTCTTCATCCAGAAAAGCCGCGCGGCGCAGGTCGCCAAACGGCTCTATCGCTTCGCGTTCCGCTTCCCGCGCGAAGTCTGGTTCCTCAATCGCGATGACGAAACCGCCTTCCGCGAGCAGAATTTGCTGGTTCATCCTGAGCGCGCGCGACTGCTGCACGGCGAAGGCGTCGATCTCGACGACTTCGCGTTCACGCCGCTGCCCGAGCGCAGCGAATTTTCGTTCGTGCTGATCGGCCGCCTGCTGTGGGACAAGGGCGTCGGCGAATACGTCGAAGCCGCGCGCGCGCTGCGCGCGCGGTATCCGCAGGCGCGCTTCTGCCTGCTCGGCCCGGTCGGCGTCGACAACCCGAGCGCGATCACGCGCGACGAAGTAGCCGCGTGGGAACGCGAAGGCGTGATCGCTTATCTGGGCGAAACGGCGGACGTTCGCCCCTATATTGCCGACGCCGATTGCGTGGTGCTGCCCTCGTACCGCGAAGGCGTGCCGCGCACGCTGATGGAAGCGAGCGCGATGGGCCGCCCGATCGTGGCGACCGACGTGCCCGGCTGCCGCGAAGTGGTCGCGGACGGCGAAAACGGCCTGCTCTGCGCCGCCCGCGACGCGGCTTCGCTCGCGCAGGCGATGGCGTGCATGCTCGATATGTCCCCATCGGACCGAACAAAAATGGCCGAGCGCGGCCGGAAAAAAATTGCGAAAGAATTCGACGAACGCGTTGTGGTACAACGCTACCGGGAAACGATCCGGGAGTTGACCGGATCGACGTTTTGAACGCAGTCTGACGATACGGAACCAGAGCATGGCAGCGACGAACTCAAAAGGCACGATCCTCGTCACGGGCGGCGCGGGCTTTATCGGCTCGCACACTTGCGTCGAACTGCTCAACGGCGGCTACGACGTCGTCGCCGTCGACAATCTCGTCAACAGCCGTCAGGAATCGCTCAAGCGCGTCACGCAGATCACCGGCAAGCCGGTCGCCTTCTACGAGGCCGACGTGCGCGATGCGCAGGCGCTCGAGCGCATTTTCAAGGCGCATCCGATCACGGGCGTGATCCATTTCGCGGCGCTCAAGGCGGTCGGCGAATCGGTCGCGAAGCCGATCGAGTACTACCGCAACAACCTCGACGGCCTGCTCGTGGTGCTCGACGTGATGCGCCAGCACGGTGTGAAGGAGTTCGTGTTCAGCTCGTCGGCGACCGTCTACGGCGTGCCGGAGCGCTCGCCCATCGACGAGACGTTCCCGCTGTCGGCGACGAACCCGTACGGCCAGTCCAAGCTGATCGCCGAGCAGATTCTGCGCGACGTCGCGATCTCCGATCCGTCGTGGCGCATCGCCGTGCTGCGCTATTTCAACCCGGTGGGCGCGCACGAAAGCGGCCTGATCGGCGAAGATCCGGCCGGGATTCCGAACAATCTGATGCCGTATGTCGCGCAGGTGGCGGTGGGCAAGCTGGAGCGCCTGCGCGTGTTCGGCGGCGATTACCCGACGCCGGACGGCACGGGCGTGCGCGATTACATCCACGTGGTCGATCTCGCGCAGGGGCATCTGAAGGCGCTCGACGCGCTGGCCGCGCGCGGCGAAGGCTTTGTCGTGAATCTCGGGACCGGTCAGGGTTATAGCGTGCTCGACGTGGTGAAGGCGTTCGAAAAGGCGTCGGGCCGACCGGTGCCGTATGAGATCGTCGCGCGCCGGCCGGGCGACATCGCCGAGTGCTATGCGAACCCGGCCACGGCGGAAAAGCTGATTGGCTGGAAAGCGCAATTCGGCATCGAGCGCATGTGCGTGGACCACTGGCGCTGGCAGGAAAATAATCCGCACGGGTTTGAGTAAAGAAAAATAAGGGGCAGCCTGCCAAGCCCCGCCGGAGCGCACTTAGGGTCGAAGTGAAAAAAAATCCGCCCGCTGATTTTTTATTGCACTTTATTACGTCGACGTTACAGCGCCCGTAATGAAGTTAGAATATCCACTCAATTAAACCAATCTTTACTTGAGTGGGGCGCAAAGGGGTGGAAACAGCAACATCGACGGGTGCCGTCGTCTGGCTCACCGGCATGTCCGGGGCCGGCAAATCGACAATCGCGCGTGCGCTGGTCGAACGACTCAAAGCGCTCGGCATTCGCTCTACCGTGCTCGACGGCGACGTGTTGCGCACCGGCCTCAACTCCGATCTGGGCTTCAGCGAAGCCGACCGCACCGAAAACCTCCGCCGCGTGGCTCACGTGGCGGATTTGTTTTGTCGGGAAGGTTTTGTCGCCATCACCGCGACGATCTCGCCGGAACCGGAACACCGCGACAATGCGCGACGCATCGTGGGCGACGAACGGTTCGTGGAAGTGTTCATCGACACGCCGTTCGAGATCTGCGAAGAACGCGACCCAAAGGGGCTGTACAAGCGCGCGCGGCGTGGTGAGATTCCGCAGTTCACGGGCATCGGCTCGCCGTATCATGCGCCGGCTCACCCCGACCTCACCTTGCGAACGCACAGCGCCTCGGTCGAACGTTGCGTCGACGACATCGTCGAGCATCTCGCGCGCAAGCATCACGTTGGCGCCGGCGTCATCGGCTAAAGGATCGCGCGGCACGGTTGCGTCCACGCTTCATGCGCTTGCTTCAGACGCCCAACAAAAAAGGCGAAACACACAGGTGTTTCGCCTTTTTCTTTTAGCTCGCCGCCCGCACAGAACTCGTGCCGACTGACTGAAGCTGAGGCGCAACCGCAGGCTGATATTCCGGCACCCACCGCCGCAAATCGCGCCGCACTTCGTCGTCGGAGGGCACGCGATGCTGCATGAGCCACGGCAGCAGTTCATCGAGCAAGTTGTTCGGCACCTCGCGCGCACGCGCGATACGCAGCTTCGGATGCGGCGTGCGCGTCGTGGCTTCGTCGTCGGCGAGCAGTTCTTCGTAGAGCTTCTCGCCCGGCCGCAGTCCCGTGAACACCACGCGAATCTGCTCCTCCGAGTAGCCATACAGACGAATCAGATCGCGCGCGAGATCGACGATCTTGACGGGCTTGCCCATGTCGAGAATGAAGATCTCACCGCCGTGCCCCATGCTCGACGCCTGCAGCACGAGCTGCGACGCTTCCGGAATCGTCATGAAAAAGCGGGTGATCTCGGGGTGCGTGACCGTTACCGGGCCGCCCTTCGCGATCTGCTGCTGGAACTTCGGAATCACGCTGCCCGCGCTGCCGAGCACGTTGCCGAAACGCACGGTTTCGAACTGCGTGCGCTCGCTGATCTGCTGCAAGGCCTGACACGACATTTCCGCGAGCCGCTTGCTCGCGCCCATCACGTTGGTGGGATTGACAGCCTTGTCGGTCGAAATGAGCACGAAGTGGCGGACCTGATGCTTGATCGCCGCACGCGCCACGCGATAGGTGCCAAGCACGTTATTGCGGATCGCCTGCCACGAGTTCAGTTCCTCCATCAGCGGCACGTGCTTGTACGCCGCCGCATGGAAGACGATGTGCGGCGTGTAACGCGCCATCACCTGGTCGAGCAGCAAGGAATCCTTGGCATCGCCGACGATCGGCACCACCGAGAGTTCGGGGAAGCGTTCGCGGATCTCCTCGGTCAGCTTGTACATCGCGAATTCGGAGAGATCCAGCGCGACGAGTTGCGCCGGCGCGAAGCGCAGAATCTGGCGGCAGAGTTCGGAGCCGATCGAGCCGCCCGCGCCCGTCACCATCACGACGCGGCCGCTCAGGAGCGCTTCGACATGCGGCGTGTCGATCTTGACCGCGTCGCGGCCGAGCAGATCCTCGAGGTCGATGTTGCGGACCTGCGAGAGGAAGCCGCGCCCCGGCGTGAGTTCGGTCAGCGACGGCAGCATCAGCGCCTTCACGCCCGTGCGCACGCATTGCGTGGCTGCACGCCGCTGCACTTCCGCCGATGCCGAGGGAATCGCGATGATCGCGAACTCGCAGCGCAGTTCTTCGGCCCAGCGCGAGATGTCGCTGATCGGACCGAGCACCTTGTAGCCGTAGATTTCGCGGCCCTGCTTGGCCGGATCGTCGTCGAGCAGACCGACGAGACGCCACTCCGCCGAACGCGACAGTTCGCGCGCGAGGCTCGCGCCCGCGCCGCCTGCGCCCACCACGATCACCGGCTTGCCTTGGGCGACGAGACCACCGTACAGGTAGAACTCCTTGGTTGCGCGATAGAGCGCGCGCGCGCCGCCCATGACGAAGAACAGCAACAGCGGCGAGACAATCAGCACCGAGCGCGGGATGATCGGCATCGGCTGCAACAGGACCGAGACGATCATGACGATCAGCCCGGCCGAGATGATGGCCTTCGAGATGCGCAACAGGTCGGGCAGGCTCGCGAACACCCACATGCCGCGGTAGAGCCCGAAGATGCGGAACATGATCGCGTAGATCGGCAGCACCCAGACGAGGGTGTTCACCGCGCCGTGCCAGAACTCGGACGGCACGGACGCATTGAAGCGTAGAAGATAGGCCGTCAGCCAGGCGGCGGCCACGGCGCCGATATCGAACAGAAAGGCGCTGAACGAGAGCCAGGTGGCTTTATTGCGGAGCATCAGCGTCGACCTCAGATTGACTGGTTAGGGACTGGAAACTACGCCAGCGCACGTCGATTGCCGCACCCATCAGAACAAGAACGACAGCCCAGCCTGCAACGATCCCCCACTGCTGGGCCGGGGAGCGCCCCAAAGCCCATAAAGCAATTACTATGCCCACGCATATTACCAGATACCATGACAGCGCCGTGACAGCGTGGCCGGTACCGAGTCGAACCATCCGTTGATAATAGTGTTCGCGATGCGCCTGCCAAAATTTTTCGCCGCGCAGCAGGCGGCGAATCAGCGTGACCGACGCGTCGCCGATAAACGGCGCGAAAACCAGCGCCGGGAACCAGATCGGCCACGCGCCGCCGCGCCAACCCCAGTAGCCTAGCGCACCGGCCAGAAAGCCGGTCGGAATCGAGCCGGCGTCGCCGAGAAAGATTTTGGCCGGGTGGAAGTTGAAGAGCAAAAAGCCCGCCGCCGCGCCCGCGACGGCCACGCACGCCCAGCTCAACGGGAGCATCGGCTGCGGTCCGGCGAACGCCGCCAGCGCGTAGCCGCCGAAACCGAACAGCGCCATGCCGCCGGCGAGGCCGTCCGCGCCGTCCATGAAATTGTAGAGATTGACCAGCCACAGCAGCAAAAACGCCAGTATGGCCGCGCACCACCAGGGAATCGGGGCCGGATAGCCGACGATCAGCGCCAGCACGGCGACGAAGTGCGCCGCAAAGCGCACGCGCGCGGGCAGGCCGCGCCGGTCGTCGATCTGCGAGACGGCAGCGAGGAACGCCGCGCCGAGCGCGATCAGCCAGAGCGACGGCGCAACCAGCAGGATCGCCACGACCGCGACCGGAATCACGCCCCAGCCGCCTACGCGCGGCGTCGGGCGCACGTGGAGCGAGCGCTCATTGGGGATGTCGGTCGCGAGCCGCCAGGCGAGGCCGGTCTTGAGCAGAAACGCGAGGACGGCGGCGCACGCGACGGCGCACACCAGCGCGATCGACACGAGCGTCAAGATCGACGAAGAAAACAACAGCGAATTCGGTGCGTGCAGCATGTAGATATACGGTCTCCGCGTGATCAGTGCGTCGCACGAAACCAGCGTGCGGTGGCCTCGAGCCCGGCATCCAGGCTCACCGGCGGATACCAGCCGAGCTGCGCGCGGATGCGCGAGGCGTCGACCTGAAGGCTCGTCGTCAACCGCTCGATCTGGGCTGCGCGCCCCGCGAGCGCACCGGCCGCGCGCAGCAGACGCGGCGGCACGGGCAGCAGGCGCGCAGGCTTGCCGAGGTGGCGGCCGAGCGTGCGCAGCAACTGCGCGACCGACGGATCGTCGCCATCGGTGACATGGAAGCAGGTGTTGGCGGCGCGCGGGTCGGTGGCGCAATGCATCAGCGCATCGGCCAGATTATCGGAGTAGACGAGACTGCGGCGCGCATCGACGAGTCCGAGCGGCAACGGAATGCCGCGCGACACCGCATTCATCATCTGCAAGAAATTGGCGCCGACGCCGGGACCATAGACGAGCGGCGGCCGCACCACCACGATCTCCATGCCCGTTTCTTCGCTCAAGCGCCACAGCGCCTCTTCCGCCGCGCGCTTCGAGCGTCCGTAAGGATCGAGCGGCTGAGGCGGCGTCGATTCGGCGAGGGGCACGCCGCCGTCGGTTTCCGCGATGGCCTTGATGCTGCTGACGTACACCATGCGCCGCGCGCCCTGCTCCCGCGCGGCACGCGCCACCCGCAGCGTGCCTTCGACATTAGTCGCCATGAACGCCGCGAGCGGGTCCGGCGCTTCATCGTGCATGACGTGGACGCGCGCCGCCAGATGCACGACGCAATCGGGCGCATAGCCTTGCGGCCAGGCTTGCTCGAGTCCAGCGAAATCCGCCGTGGCGTGACGCCATTCGCGCACGCCATCCGCGCGATCGGTACCGCCTTGCCGCACCAGCGCGGTCACCTCGTGACCCGCGTGTGCGAGCGTGCAGCACAGCGCGCGCCCGACGAAACCGTTGGCTCCTGTCACCAGTACGCTGCTCAAAGCCACTTCCATCCGAACCGGTTGTAGAACTTGAACGCCGACGCCGCGAACATGCGGATGTGCGCCATGCCCTTGCGCGACGCGCCGCCGCCGTGGTGCAGCACGCGCACGGCGGGCGCGTAGACCACGCGCGCGACTTCGTGCGTGCGCAGGCTCAGGTCGTAGTCCTCGAAATAGAGGAAGTAGCGCGCGTCGAAACCCGCGAGCTTTTTCAGCACGTCGGTGCGGAACAGCATGAAGCAGCCGCTGACGATGGGCGGATCCCAGAGCGTGTCGCGCTCGTTGATCTGCGCGCGCATTTCGTAGCGCGCGAGACGCGACTCGAACGGCCGGCGCGCCGCGCGCGGCAGGAAACCACGCACGAACAGATCGACGAGCGTGGGGAACTGGCGGCAGAGGTATTGCAGCTGCCCCGAGTCGTCGACGATTGCGGGCGTCAGCAGGCCGGCGTCCGGATGGGCGTCCATGAACTCCAGCGCTTTCAGCAGCGCGCTGGGCTCGATGTCGACGTCGGGATTCAGGATCAGGTGGTAGCGGCTCGATGCCTGCGCAATCGCGAGATTGTGGCCGCAGCCGTAGCCGACGTTGCCGTGGCCGCTGATGACCGTGCTCTCGATGCCTGCCTGCGACAGCGCGGCGAGACTCGCGCGCATGTCGGGCATGCCGCCGTTGTCGACGAGGAACAGATGAATCGACATCCCCGGTTTGACGCGTGCCAGTGCCGCGCCCGCTTCAGCGAGGCTGTCGAACGTTCTGGCTAGAAGTTGCCGGTCGGGATGAAACACGACCACCGATACGGACACCACGCCGTGATCCTTGCTGGATACCGCACTCACTGTCATCTGAAAATGCAACGATAGGGCGCATGGCGCGTCTCGTCAGCTTAAACGGGGTCGGTAAAAAATGGCTAGTTTGCTAAAAATGGCGCGTTCCAGCAACCCGCTTTTCCTTTTGTTACGGGGGTCGGAGGTCGCCAGACCTTTCAAAAAATTCCCTGGCCTTTCAATACATCGGTGTCAACCGTTATTAGCGGGACGCGCGAGTCTATCGAAAATATCGTATTGGCCCGTTATTCTTTGCAGATGCACAACAAATGAAATGACATATTTGTAACAGCGACACAATATCCAGTTAAACTCTGCCGTTTTGGCGGACGGTGCCAGACCGGCACGCGCACTCAGGCAGGCGCAAGCTCGATATGCCGCCCAAATAGATAAACTGCCCACTGGCCAACCGTATGAGCAGCAGACCACTCGTTGTTGACCTTGATGGCACGTTGATTCGATCCGATGTTCTGATCGAATCGGGCTTCGCCTACCTGACCTCCGCCCCGCACCGCTTTTATCGCCCGCTCCTGTGGCTGCTGAGCGGCGGCAAACCGGCACTCAAAGCCGGGCTCGCAGAAAACACCAACGTCGACGTCACGGTCCTGCCGTACGATCCGCAGGTACTCGACTGGCTTCGCCAGGAACGCGAGGCGGGCCGCCCTCTCGTGCTCGCCACCGCCAGCCACGAGCGCTACGCGCACGCGATCGCCGACCACCTCGGCCTGTTCGACCAGACCTTCGCGACCGCCGACGGCGTCAATCTCTCGTCGCACCGCAAGCGCGACAAACTGGTCGCCGAGTTCGGCGAAAAGAATTTCGACTACGCCGGCAATTCGCACGACGACATCGCCGTGTGGCAATCGGCCGAGCGCGCCTATGTCGTCAATCCGTCGAGCGGCGTCGAACGCGCCGCGCGCAAGATCGGCAACGTCGAGCGCGTGATCGAGTCGCGTCCGCCCACGCTCAAAACGTGGAGCAAATCGCTGCGCCTGCATCAGTGGCTGAAAAACCTGCTGATCTTCGTGCCGCTGCTCGCCGCGCACAAGCTTGGCAACATCGACCTCGTCTTCGCGGCGCTACTCGCGTTTTTCGCGTTCGGCCTGTGCGCCTCGAGCGTGTATCTGCTCAACGACCTGCTCGATCTCGAAGACGACCGCCATCACCCCACCAAGCGCAAACGCCCGCTCGCCTCGGGCGCGCTGCCGCTCACCTGGGGGATCGGGCTCTTTCCTGTTCTGCTAATCGCGGCGTTCGCGCTCACGGCGCTGTTCCTGCCATGGCGCTTCGCCGTCGTGTTGCTCGGCTACTACGCGCTCACGCTCGCGTATTCGATGTATCTGAAACGGCAGGTGATGGTCGACGTCGTCGTGCTGGCGATGCTCTACACCATCCGCATCGTGGCGGGTACCGCAGCCATCGGCGCGCATCTGACGTTCTGGCTGCTCGCGTTCTCGATGTTCATCTTCCTGAGCCTCGCGCTCGTGAAGCGTTACGCCGAGCTGCATTCGATGCAGGCGCGCGGCCTCGTCAAGACGCGCGGACGCGGCTACGTATCGAGCGATCTGCCGCTGATCTCGTCGTTGGGCACGGCCTCGGGCTACCTCTCCGTGCTCGTGCTGGCGATGTATATTCAGGACGGCAACACTGCGCGCCTCTATCACCATGCGCAGATCATCTGGCTCGCGTGTCCGCTACTGCTCTACTGGATCAGCCGCACGTGGATCATCGCGCATCGCGGTCTGATGCACGACGACCCCATCGTGTTCGCCGCGCGCGACCGCGTGAGCCTCGCCGTCGTGCTGCTCTGCGGCCTCGTCTTCTGGGCGGCGACCTGAACGATGAGCACGGTGCTGTCCTGGGGACGCTATCCCGACTATCCGCAAGAAGCCCACGCGCTCGCCTGGCGTGACGGCGCGGCGCGTGCGTGGCGCGCTCTGCGCGAGGCGCACGGCAGCGCGCTCGCGTTCGGCAATGGCCGCAGCTACGGCGACAGTTGCCTCGCCGCTTCCGGACACGTGCTGCAGACGCTGCCGCTCGATCGCCTGATCGCGGCCGACTGGGGCACGGGCGTACTGCGCGCCGAACCGGGCGTGACGCTCGAACAGATTCTCGACGTGGCGATTCCGCGCGGCTGGATGCTGCCGGTCACGCCGGGCACCAAATATGCGACGCTCGGCGGCGCAATCGCCAACGACGTCCACGGCAAGAACCATCACGTGCGCGGCACCTTCGGGCGTCACGTGCGCCGCTTCGGCCTTGCGCGCAGCGACGGCAGCGTGCTCGACTGCTCGCCGGACCAGCACGCGGAGTTCTATGCGGCGACCATCGGCGGACTCGGACTCACGGGCCTGATTCTGTGGGCCGAAATCCAGCTGATGCCGATCCGCTCGAGCCAGATCGACGTGACGACGCTGCGCTTCGACAATGTCGACGAATTTTTCGCGCTCTCGGAACGTCTCGATCCGCTGCACGAATACAGCGTCGCGTGGGTCGATTGCCAGAGCCGCGGATCGGCGCTGGGACGCGGCATTTTCATGGTGGGCGATCACGCTGAAGACGGCCCGCTCGAAGTCGACCGGCGCAAGAAGCGCACGGTGCCGATGACGCTGCCGGTGCCCATCTTCAATCCGCTTACGCTGCGCGCCTTCAACGGCATGTACTATCACCGCCAGGCGCGCGGCGAGACCCGTAGCAAAGTCAGCTACGATGCGTACTTTTATCCGCTCGACAGCCTGCTCGAATGGAACCGCATCTACGGACGGCGCGGGTTTCAGCAGTATCAGTGCGTCGTGCCGCCCGAGGCCGCACGCGAAGCGACGCGCGAGATTCTCGATGCGATCGCCGCAAGCGGCACCGGTTCATTTCTCGCGGTGCTCAAGCGTTGCGGTGACATTCGCTCGCCGGGCCTGCTGTCGTTTCCGCGCGAAGGCACCTCGCTCGCGCTGGATTTTCCGCAGCGAGACGCGCAGAATGCGCGGCTTTTCGCGCGACTCGACGCGATCGTCAGCGCTGCACGCGGCCGCCTGTATCCGGCCAAGGACGCTCACATGTCCGGCGCCGATTTCCGCGCGGCCTATCCGCAATGGCAGCAACTGGAAAACCTGCGAGATCCCGCGATGCTGTCGCGGTTCTGGGAACGAACGACTCGAACATGAAGAACATTCTGATCATCGGCGCCACCTCGGCCATCGCCAACGCCTGCGCCCGCCGCTGGGCCGCACAGGGCGCGCGTCTTTTCCTCGTGGCCCGCAACGGTGAGCGGCTTCAGCAGGTCGCCGACGACCTCGTCACGCGCGGCGCGAAGCTCGCGGCGTGCTACGAACTCGACGTCAACGACCTCGATCGCCACGCCGCCATGCTCGCGCAGTGCCAGACCGAACTCGGCTCGCTCGACATCGTGCTCGTTGCGCCCGGCACCCTGCCCGACCAGGCGCAGTGCCAGGCCGACGCCGCCGTCGCGATCCGCGAATTCAACACCAACGTCACGTCGATCATCGGCCTGCTCACGCCGATCGCGAATCTGATCGAGGCGCAAAAGCGCGGCACGATTGCGGTGATCTCGTCGGTGGCGGGCGATCGTGGCCGCCCGTCGAATTATCTGTACGGCTGCGCGAAGGCTGCACTTTCGGCGTTCTGCGAAGGCCTGAATGCCCGTCTGTTCAAGGCGGGCGCCCATGTCGTGACGATCAAGCCCGGCTTCGTCGCCACGCCGATGACCGCCGGCCTGCCGTTGCCCGGCCCGCTCGTCGCGACGCCCGACAAGGTCGCTGCCGACATCACGCGCGCCATCGAGAAGAACAAGGACGTGCTCTACACACCGTGGTTCTGGTCGCTGATCATGCTGATCATCCGGTCGGTGCCGAAGTTTCTTTTTAAACGCGCCTCGCTGTGAACGTGACGAGTATGGTGAAATATAAAAAGCAAATCGCGGGACTCGCGCTCGTAATCGGCCTGCTCACAGTCGCGACGACGATATTCGGCGTCTGGCGAAACTTCACGCCGGTACCGCTGGGTGATTCATGGGACGGTACAGTTGGGTTCTATGTGCGAGCACTGGTTGAACCGTGGCGAGCTTTCTTCGAGCAGCACAATGAGCATCGTCTCGCGTTTTCACGTCTGATTTTCTTCGCCGACGTCCGATATTTTGGTGGGAGAAATGTTCTCTCTCTGTTCTCCAATCTGGTTCTCGCAGCATTGCTGTGCCTGACCTTCTACAGAGTCGCCCTCCACAATCGGCCTGCACTTAGCCGGTGGAACAAAATTGGCCTCGCAGGCGTGACGATGGCGCTCACTTTTTCCTGGCTCCAGCAGGAGAACTTTACTTGGGGCTTCCAGAGTCAGTGGTACGCCGTCTACCTGTTCGGGCTGCTCGCATTCCACTCACTTGAGCGTGCTGGACAAGCTCGCTCGAACAGCGTGGTCTGGCTCGGCATCGCGATTGTCAGCGCGGCAACTGCGGCATATAGCATGTCGAGCGGCTTGCTTGTCTTCCCCGTCCTGCTCATTCAGGCCATCTACCTGCGGCTGAGTCTGCGGCAGGTGTTCGCGGTTGCCGTGGCCGGAGCCGCGGTCTGGTACGCCTATTTGCATGGCTGGACGCCGATTACGAGTAATGGCGGAATCAAGTCGCTGCTGCTTCACCCCGTCGACGCCTGCCGCTATGTTCTGCTCTATCTCGGCTCGCCTGCGGACGGCACGCGACTCGGCATCGCGGGCGCATATGCATGCGGATTCGTCATGCTTGCGACAGTCGCGCTATGGACCGTGCGCGCCCTCTGCCTGCGCAAGACGCCACCGGCTGCCATCGCGTTGCTCGCATTTTCGCTGTTCATTGTGCTCAATGCCGCGGCAACAACGTCCGGACGCCTCTGGATGGGCCTCGAAACGGCGCTCGCTTCGCGCTACACAACCGCTTCGCTGACCGGTTGGCTCGCGATGCTCATATTTACGGCGCTGAACACGAGGACCGAGAACCGACGACGTCTCGTTTTCGCAGGCGCGGTGTGTGCAATGCTGATTGTCGCGGTGGCGCAAAGACTCGCCGTACGCGGTGACTATGATCTTACCTGGCAACGCATGGTTGGCGGCCTCGCCACGCGCGAGCATGTTTTCGACCTGTCTGTCACGCGTCCGGTCTATCCGTTCCCGGACAGGCTGGCGAAGATCGTTCCGGTAATCGAGGCGGCTCACATTTCCATTTTCGCCGACAACCAGCCCGACTATGTCGCTCCACCGGCCAAGGTGACTACGAGCTCGACTTGCGAAGGCTATGTCGATCAATTGTCGCGTTCGGAAACCTCCGACATGTACATTGCACACGGCTGGATTTACGACGCGCCGACCCACCATGTACCCCGTAACATCGTTATCACGGCGCCTGACGGACGCACCGTGGGTATCGGTCTCGCAGGCGGTCAACGTGACGACGTTAGCGCCCAGTTGGGTCACAATGCACGCTTCAGCGGCTGGACTGCGTTCATTCATCGTCCACCGGAAGGGCAGATCCACGTCACCGCCGCCACGTCGGGCGACACCTGGTGTTCGTTGCGCGGTTCGTACCCCGTTCCATCCAACTGACAACCGCTCGCAGGCGGACACGCTAAACACGCGATCCGCCTTCGCTGAGCCTGAGTTATGAATCCGGTAGCCCGCGCCCCTTCCGGGGCCAGGCTGCTCATCGAGTGAATCCGCATGAATCAGACTCGCATTCTTCTTCCCGGCGGCGCCGGACTCGTCGGACAGAATCTGGTGGCCCGCCTCAAGGCGCGCGGCTACACCAACATCGTCGTGCTCGACAAGTTCAAGGCGAACCTAGACATCCTGCGCAGCGTGCATCCGGACGTCACGGCGATTTACGCCGACCTGGCCGAGCCGGGCGACTGGGCGCAACATTTCGAAGGCGCGGACGTCGTGGTGATGCTGCAAGCACAGATCGGCGCGCCGACCCGCGACCCGTTCGTGCGCAACAACATCACGGCGACGCGCCACGTGCTCGACGCCATCAAGCAGTACAAGATTCCGTACACGGTGCACATCAGCTCGTCCGTGGTGAATTCCGTGGCCGACGACTGGTACACCGAAACCAAGCGCGAGCAGGAAGAGATCGTGGTCGCCTCGGGCATCGACTGTGTCGTGCTGCGCCCGACGCTGATGTTCGGATGGTTCGACCGCAAACACCTGGGCTGGCTCTCGCGTTTCATGCATCGCGTGCCGGTGTTTCCGATTCCGGGCAGCGGCAAATACATGCGCCAGCCGCTCTACGTGGGCGACTTCTGCAATGTGATCATCAGCAGCATCGAGTCGCGGATCAAGGGCAAGGCGTACAACATCAGCGGCCTCGAGCGTGTCGATTACATCGACATCATTCGCCAGATCAAGCGCGCGACGAAGGCGCGCTGCGCGATCGTGCGGATTCCTTACGGCCTCTTTTATGTGCTGTTGAAGATCTACGCGCTGTTCGACAAGAACCCGCCGTTTACGGCCGATCAGCTCAAGGCGCTGACGGCCGGCGACGAGTTCGAGGTGATCGACTGGGAAGGCATTTTCGGCATTCGTGCTACGCCGTTCGCCAAGGCCATGGACGAAACGTTCAACGATCCCACCTATAGCCACATCGCCCTGGAGTTCTGAAGAAAGATGAGTGCAGATCGCATTGCCGTCCTCGGCGCGGGACCGATGGGCCTGGGCGCCGCTTACCAGCTGGTCAAGGATGGCCGCAAGCCGATTATTTTCGAAGCCGACGACCGCGTCGGCGGCATGGCCGCGTGTTTCGATTTCGGCGGCCTGTCGATCGAACGCTACTACCACTTCCACGCGATTTCGGATCACGCTTTCTTCGAGGTGCTGCGCGAGCTCGGCATCGAAGACAAGATGAAGTGGTGCGAAACGAAGATGGGCTACTTCTACCAGGGCCAGGTGCAGCCGTGGGGCAACCCCGTCGCGCTGCTCAAGTTCAAGGGTCTGAGTTTCGCGGCGAAGTTCCGTTACGGCCTGCATGCGTTTCTTTCGACTAAGCGCAACGACTGGAAGCCACTCGACCACGTCGAAGCAACGAGCTGGATTCGCCGCTGGATCGGCGACGAGGCGTGGGAAGTGCTGTGGCGTCGTCTGTTCGACTACAAGTTTTACGACTATGCGGACAACCTCTCGGCCGCGTGGATCTGGAGCCGTATCCGCCGTATTGGGCGCTCGCGCTACGACCTGTTCCGCGAGAAGCTGGGCTATCTCGAAGGCGGCTCCGATACGCTGCTCAACGGCATGCGAGCCTATATCGAGGCGAATGGCGGCGAGTTCCGTCTCGGCACGCCAGTGCAGAAAGTGGTGATGGAAAATGGCGCGGTCAAGGGTATCGAGGCTGGCGGCGCGTTCCATGCGTTCGACAAGGTGATCAGCACGATTCCGCTGCCCTACGTGCCGCGCGTGATGCCCGATCTGCCCGCCGATATTCGCGATGCGTTCAGCAGCAAGAAGAACGTCGCAGTCGTATGCGTGATCGCGAAGCTCAAGAAGCGCGTGACCGAAAACTTCTGGCTCAACACCAACGATCCCGAGATGGACATTCCGGGCATCGTCGAGTACACGAACCTGCGCCCGCTCGACGATCACATCGTCTACGTGCCGTTCTATGTGCCCGGCGAGCATCCGAAGTATCAGGAGCCGGATTCGGCGTTCATCGACAAGGTGAAGCGCTACCTCATGAAGATCAATCCCGCGCTCACGCCGGACGACTTCATCGACGTGCGCGCGAGCCGCTATCGCTTCGCGCAGCCGATCTGCGAGCCGGGGTACCTCGATCGCCTGCCGCCGATTCAACTGCCCATCAAGGGCCTGCTGGTGGCGGACACGTCCTATTACTATCCGGAAGACCGCGGTATTTCCGAGAGTATCGGGCTGTCGCGCAAGATGGCGAGAATGGTATGACCGAAGTGAAACAGTCGGTGCGCTCTGCTTTTTTCTCGCGCAGCTTCTTGTTATTTCTGCTGACAGGGGGATTCGCGGCGGCCGTCAACTGGAGCAGCCGCATCCTCTATAACATCTGGATGCCCTTCTCCGCCGCGATCGTCGTCGCCTACATCACGGGCATGATCGTGGCGTATGTCCTGGCGAAGATCTTTGTCTTCAAGGACAGCACTCAGTCGACACATCGTTCGATTTTCTTTTTTATCGTCGTCAATCTGATCGCCGTCCTGCAAACGTGGGGCGTCAGCATCGTGCTGACCTATTACGTTTTCCCTGCTATTGGCTGGCAATGGCACGCACGCGAAATCGCTCATGCATTCGGCGTCGCCCTGCCGGTTTTCACGAGCTATCTAGGCCACAAGCACTGGACGTTTCGACGTCACTGACGCCCGCTTGAACCGCTCACGCCAGCGCGCTTTCGCGCTGGCACGGCGAGATTCACGACCACACTCCATGCGCGGCCGTGAATCCAATCCTCAGCGGACAATCCTGCACACGACCGTTATTTCCGGCCCAGCAGGCGTCGAATGGCCGCTGCCGCACGCCAGGCAAACGAGCGCTCGACCATGACCAGTTGATCGTTGGAGGCGTCCAGCCGGTCACTCAGATCATTGACGATGCGGCGCTGAATTTCCGCATCCTTTTCGCGGTCATGCTGCACGTTTTCAACGACCTTTCGTTGCGCGTCCAGCTTCGCTGTAAGACTCAGGATCTCGTTCTTCAACGCAACATTCATTTCGCGATCCCGGCGCACGGCCTCTTCCAGCGCGCGGCTATGTTTCTTCGCCGATTCGGCCGCGCTTTTCGCGCGCTTCAACTCGCGAAACAGCGTGGTTCGATCGATGGTCTCATGGCTGGGAAAGCCGATCGGCGCCGCGACCTGATTCTGGCCGGTCGCAGCGCTTCCCAACTCGGCCCCGACACGTACGAGATCGACACGCGCGAGTGCGCGATGCGCAGCGAGTGCGGTTTCGCGCGAAACACCATCGCCCAGCACCGATCTCAGCTGATCGTAAAGATAATCACCGTCTTCGATGAAACGCGGGAAGTCGAGAAACACGATAGGAATGTCGTGCTTCACTAGCGCATGAATGACTTGATGAAACCCGAGCGCGAGAATGCGCGCCTGATCAACCGGATTCAGCGAGTAGACAAGCCCACCGGGCGTCGTTCCCCACGTTTCCCATCGCGTATGTTCCTCGGCGAGCGCGTCGTTGCCGAGACGGGCCCGCATCTCCAGCATCACGCGGCTCGTCGCGGCTTCGACGATGTCGCGCATTGTGATGATCACAGCGTCGATCACGACGTCTTCCTGCGCGATCAGCCGATCGATGAACTCATAGAGCCAAGGAGTCTTGATCAGATAGGGAAGATTCGCGCCGTCACCGATCGGCATATCCTCAAGCCCTGCATTGGCATGCTCTTCCGGTTGCGCATCGGGGTGCCGGGAACTGTGCGTATCCAGTCCACACGCGGTCAGATACTGGACCATGAACGTCGTGCCGGCGCGGCCCGTGCCGCCGAGCAGCAAATGATGTCTCACAGGGCGGTCGCCGGCTTCCTGCACAGCCTCCGGCTCGGTCTCCGGGACATCGGCGGGCGGTATGAGCGGATCTGCCGACACGACATCTCCCATCTTCGCCAGGTAGGCCGTTTGATTCGGATATCGCCCTTCGCGGAATCCGTGGTCGCGATAGTGGTTCTTTGCCTGATCGGCCGACATATTCGCGAGGTCTGGATAGAAGGCGCGATAAAAGTCGGGATCGAGATTGTCGTTGTGGGGAGTTTGCATCTTTGAAATCCGCGCCAACCAGGTTGCTGACGCAATTAGCCTTATAGAAACTTTTCGGCGTGCATGCCGCTCGCAACACCCGGGCATGCGGGAAAACCTCGCATTCTGCCGCCAATTTTGAGATTACACATCAAAAACATTCGGTAAGACCTGACCGCGCTCGTCAAAGCACCGCCTTCGACACGGGAAAACGAGCCCGCGCCTCTGCTGCAGCCCGATCCGGCACCCCGTAAGTGGCGTGCTGAGGATAGAATGCCTTCCAGCGAAAAACTGCCGGTGCCGGGCAGAACAAAAAAGCATCGTACCCTCTGCCCAGAGGCCGCGCGGCAATCCCAGAGTGCCGTGCACGCCCAACACGCATAAAGACCATCCATACCGCCTCGCCTTGATGCCTCTGAACTCACCTGAAATCGCACTCGGTTCGCTCTTTGCCATTGGAGTCGCGCTTGCCATCGCGCAGATCGTCTATCGCTCCTTTGGCTTCTACAAGAAAACTATCGATCTGGGAGTCGTGTCTTCGCGATATCACGCCATTGACGGCCTGCGTGGCTTTCTGGCGATCGGCGTCGTGCTTCATCACATCCATATCAATCACCACTTCTACCTGACAGGCGGATGGGAATTGACACCCTCCCGGCTGTCGACGCTTCTCGGCCGTGGCTCGGTTGCCATGTTTTTCATGATCACGGCATTTCTGTTTTGGGGCCGTGTCATCGATAGCAAAACGCGATTCGAAGCGATCCGCTTCTATCAGAACCGCGTACTGCGTCTTGTCCCGATGTACTTCCTGAGCGCAGCCCTCGTGGTCGTGACGGCGATGGCCTTGACCCATTTCCGGCTCAATGTGCCTCTCGTCGACCTCGCGACGCAAATCGGCGCGTGGTTGCTGTTTACTTTCCCCGGCGTTCCGCCGATCAACGGATTCGCTCAGACTCCGTTGATCAACACCGTCTTCTGGTCGCTCATCTACGAGTGGAAGTTTTACCTGGTGCTGCCGTTGATCGGCGCCCTCGCCATTCGGTGGGGAATCTGGTTGGTCGCACTGGGTGTGTGCGCGTGCATCGCCCTGTTCTCGCCCACGCAGGTGGAATGGTATTTCGTCGCGGGTTGCGGGGCGGCGATGGCAGTGCGCGTTCCAATAGTTCCACGCCTTTGCCAGAGCGTCGTCGCCGCGGCACTGGTCCCGGCCTGCATGGCAGCGGTCATGTACTGGCAACCGCTGGTCTACACCCCCGCCGGCGCGGCGCTGCTGTTCGTGCCATTCCTGATCATCGCGGGTGGCAATACCTTGTTTGGCCTGCTGACAAACAAAGCGGCCCGTCTGCTCGGCCTGCTCAGCTACAGCATTTACTTGCTGCACAATTGGGTGCTTTACCTCGCCTCGCGACTGGTCAACCACTATGTACCTGTCGCATCCCTGCAGCACACGACATATGTGGGATTCGGCGCATGCGTCGTTGGTATCACCGTACTGCTTGCGACGCTGACCTATCGCTTCGTTGAGTTCCCTGCAATCCGGCCAGCGAGCGCCCCCGCCACGAAGCGCTAGTTCCGGCGCCCGGTGCGAGGAGGCAATCCCCGCCTCGACGGCAGGTGCGCCGCGACATAACGCTAGCTCGCATTCACGGCTGGCAGCATCGAAAAGAAGTCCTGGAGCGCAAGCTCGTCAACGATGTAACCGGTGCAGTAATCGCGCTCCGGATACGCCACGCAGGTCAGCGAGTTGCACGGCGAGCAATTGACAATAGGTCCGAGATTCAGACACGGACTCTGTTGGCTGCGGAACCAGCGCTTGGAATTCACGTGATCCGGATGCGTCGAGCCATACATACAGATTTGCGGGATGTCCAGAATCGCTGCGAAGTGCGATGTCCACGAATCCACGCAAATCAGCGCACGGCCGAGCGCGAGAATCTCTTTCCATTGCGACGGCATGAAATTCTCGAGTATCGCGCCATCGGTGTGCGGCACGCGTCGATCGCCAGCGCCACCGATCTGGATGAGTTTGAAGCCTGCTCGATGAACTTCCTCGGCCAGTCCGGCCATGATATGCGGCGGGATGGACTTCAGGCTCCATCCACCCAGCGGGTGCACAAAGACGATGTCTTCGCCGATTCCCGCCACAATCTCCTGCGCAAGCTGTTGCTGAGCGTCGGTGCTGATCGGTTGCAGATTGGGCAACCGCGTTTCCAGCGGAAGGCCTGCCTCTTCAAGCATATATTCGACGAGGTTGCGCCCGGTTTCCGACAAGCTGCGGCTCGGATGACAGCGCGCGATGCGCGGCACCGCGTCGGCCCGTAACGAAACGTACTGGAAGGCGTCCAGCAGCACCGGATAGGTATCCTCTGCCGCCGCGACCGGAACAGGCACGGACTCGACCTGGATGCCCGCACCGAACTCCCTGGCCCAGGAGACAAGTGGCTCGGCAACATGCAGCCGGACGCGCTTGCCGGACTCGGCCACACTCGCAGCGACCTGCACGGCGAGTATCATGTCGCCGCGATGAAACGGACACACGATTTCGATCACTTCGTTTTCGCCCGACCGTGCTGCGCCAGAGCTCGCCGCGATTCGGCGCAAATCGTAGGTAGCCTCCCAGGGGGGGCCGCCATCGGTGATATTTGCCAGAGTCGAACGCGAGTACGCACAGCCGCTACGCACGATCGGCACACCCTTCGCCGACAATCGGCGGGAGAGCGCAGTTACAGCGAGATTGCTGAGCAGGCGCCTGTCGAACAACTCGCCAGCGTCGTCCGCCAGCAACGCACGCCGCCCGCCGAAAATGCCCTCGGAAAAGCTCACTACCGGCTCACCCGGCGGCAATTTCACGACTTTAAGCTTGCTTTCGGTTATCGCACGCGCGAGCAAGGCGGCACTCTCCTCCAGCTCGAGAATCGCAGGCTCCTGTTCGCACACCGGTTGCGGGTCGACGGTGACCGAGCGCAGGCTCGCATCGGGCGCAACCGCTCCGGAAACGATGACCGCATTGCCCTTCTGCTCGAGTTGAGTCTTGAGCAAATAGGTAAAACAGCAATCGAGCGGGACGTCGTAACGCCCCACGACCCAGACATCCTCCTGCCCGGCGGCGTGCCACCCTAGCGAGAGCGCATCGGCGTAGCGAATATCTTGCGGCGAATACGTCACCACCTTGAAGCGGGTGAGCGGCAAGCGCCGCCGCCATGACGCAACGTGATCACGAATTGCAACAAGGCGCGGAATCTCCGCAGTCACATCGACGACCACAATCTCCGCAACATCCAGCTTTTCCTTGCGCAGTTCGTCGACAAAAACCGAGACGTTGTCGAACGGCGCGGCGCCCGCCACGATAATCGACGACCGGGCCGCAAGGGCTGCGACCGCCTCGTCGTCGATACGGACGCGCCCGTCGAAAGCGTTCTGGCTTTCCTGAATGTGCGCCATCAGGTTTCCGAACCTGGCCGCATTGCGCACCGCCGCGCCGCGCGCGGCACGCAAGGCCACGCTCAGGCGATCTGCGATTCCTGGCGCCGCACGTCTGATCATGCGCTTCAATTCGCGCTTTGCACTTGCTTTCATGTCTGTCCCACCTGCGTATCAGCCGATTTCCAGCGCTTGTTGGCGCGCGGAGGAAAGGCAAGACCGTAGTTCTCGCCGGCAATCGTGAGGTTCGGGCTATAGAACGGATCGTGCGCGATGACGTCACCCCAACGCGACATCATGTATGCACGCTCGCGAGCGTCACGCTCGATCTGCGCGGCCGAGAGATTGGCGCCGCGCGAAATCGATTCAAGGTGATACAGCTCCGCAAACGGCGTGTAAACGATGTCATAGCCGGCCTCGCGAATCTTCAGGCACAGATCCACGTCGTTGTAACCGACAGTCAGATTGACTTCGTCGTAGCCGCCAACGCGGTCGAATACGTCCTTGCGGACGAGCATGCACGCCGCTGTCACGGCAGTCATGTTCTGCACCAGCATCGGACGGCCAAAATAGCCAATCGTATTGCGCGGGAAATGTCGATGTCCGTGCGCGGCCACACCATACAGACCGAGCACCACGCCGGCGTGCTGGATCGTGTCGTTGGCGTAATAAAGCTTCGCACCAACCGCGCCAACGTTTGGCTGACTCAACTGCGTCACCATCTCGAGGAGCCAATCGGGATGAATGATCTCGATATCGTTGTTGATGAATCCGATGACCGAGCCAGTCGCAATGGCAACTGCCGCATTGTTGAGCGCCGAAAAATTGAACGCGCCGGGAACGCGCAGCACTTTCACGCGCGGGTCGCGTTGAATCTGCTCGAAGTATTCGAGCGTCTCGGCTTCCTCGCTGTCGTTATCGACAACAATGATTTCGAGGTTGTCGTAATGCGTATCCTGCATCAAGCCGTCGACCGCTGCGCGCAGCACGCCAACCCGGTCACGGGTGGGTACGATCAGCGACACGCGGGGCAACTCGGCGGGTTGTCGACGCTTGATACGCCACCAGCCAGGGAAGCTGTCGATACCGACCACTTCGGAGGTGGGTTCGACATCGGCGAAATACTCCACCATCGCACGACGCGCGGTGTCCACCGAGGCATCCGGATTGTCCGTCGAGAAGCTCGTCACACCCGGGAAAATGCGCCAGTGATAGAGGACATGCGGAATATGACGAATACGGCTGCCATCGGTATGCTTGAGGAAGCGCAGCGCAAAATCGTAGTCCTGACTACCTTCGAAGCCGACCCGGAAGCCGCCGATCTGACGCGCGATCGACGTTCTATACACGCCAAGGTGAGCAATGAAATTCTGCGAATAGAACAATTCGCGATTCCAGTCGGTCTTGAAGTGCGGATCGTGACGCTGGTCGTTTTCGTCGACCTTGTCCTCGTCGGTATAAATCAGGTCGACATGGGGATGACGATTGATTTCGTCCGCCACCATGAACAGCGTATGGGCCGGAATGGCGTCGTCGTGGTCCATCAGTGCAACGAACTCACCCTTGACGATCTCGAGAGCCGAGTTGCTCGAAGCAGAGATATGCCCGTTCTTCTCACGGAAAACGACACGGATTCGCGGGTCCTTGCGCATGTATTCTTCGAGCACCGTGCGCACTTCGGGATTCGGCGAGGCGTCGTCGGCTATGCACAGTTCCCAATTCGGATACGTTTGCGCAATGACGCTGTCGAGCGCCTTGCGCAGGTATTTCGGGCGTGTGTTGTAGACCGGCATCACGACGGAAATGAGTGGCTTGTTCGGCAACTCATCACCAAGTTGACGCAAACGCACCAGATCCTCCGGCGTGAGCGTATCGTAGGTTTCCACCCACGCGCGATACTCACCCTTGTCGTATTTACCGACGATGCCCGAGCGCACCAGCGTCTTCACGAGCTGCAGCTTGCCGCTGAACAGGGCACGCCAGACTCCGGCTCGTTGGGCCGGTGAGAGCGCCGCGTACCCCTCGCGCACGAGACCGAGCTTGCCGACGTTGCGAACCGAAACGTCTTTCAGATGAAAACGGACATCGCGACGATCAGTAGGATCGAAACGCAGTGAGCGCACATCCGGAGGCAACACGATCAGGCGCTTCTCGCGCCCTTTTCCATATCCCGGCATGGCATACGACGCAACCTGACCGCCGTCTGCGCCATGAAAGGCGTAGAGCACAGGATTCAGGCTTGCCTCGCTTGAGTCCATATCGACGGTAAGTACCGCCCAGCCGGGACGCAATCCCGTCCAATGCGGCGCAACGGCGACTTGTGGGTCGGCACCCGTGGAAACGAAACTATCGCCGCCCGTCGATTCCATCTCGTGGACAGGGGTAAACGCCGGCGTACCCGCCGAAGTCACCAGCCTCTTCAGCGCGCGAACGACGTTGCTCCCGCGTCGTGCCACGCGGCTCGCAATGCGCACCGGTGCGGTCACGCGCCAGCTGAACGACGATCGATATGCATGCACGGACGCATTGAGTTGCGCAACCGATGCGCCGAGCCGGTTGAGCGAGGCTTCGAGCTCCTGCTTCTCGGCCTGCAAACGCGTCAATTCCGTTCGCTGCGCGCGTGCCGTGCTACGCAGCGTGTTGGCCGTGGAGTTGGCACTATCCAGTTGCGCGGCTTGTCCTTCGATACGTGCATTGGCGCCTTGCAACGCTTCCTCGGCTCGAGCCTGTGCGAGTTGCGCGCGCGCATGCGCCGCGCGGGCCTCTTCTTCGGCACTGCGCACCTGCTGGAACGCGGCTTCGAGCACGGTGCGCCCTTCGCGGAACTCGACGATCTCGTGGTCGCGCGCGGCAAGCATCGACTTGAGGCTGGCCACTGCATCGGATTCGCCGATATCGGTTTCGAAAACACCGGACGCGAGGCCAGGCAAATCACCGTCGGACGCCACCGCGACGAGATACATCGGCGCCACGAGCCCGGTGCTGCGCTCGACATTGTCCGGCGCCTTGCGGAAGCTCTCGACGCGCCCACCCTGCTCCGCCAGCAACGCGGAGGCATAAACCACACGCTGGCCGTACATCGCGACGTGCTTGAACGACTTGCGCAGCAACCCCTCGAACTCCTCGCGAGTCAGTTCCTTAACGTGATAGGGATTGTGAAAATCCGGCAGCTCGGAGTAAACCTCGCGATCCGGGCTCGACATGATGAGCACGCCGCCGGGGCGCAAGACGCGCCGGATCTCGGCCATCATTTCATTATGCTGATCGTGGTGCTCGATCGTTTCAAAACTCACCACGACGTCAATGGACGCGTCCGCGACAGGTATTTGCGCCGCAGAGCCCAGCCGGTACTCGAGGCCGGGGCCGGCGTGATGACGCGACGCATGATCGATCGCTTCCTGTGCAATATCGACGCCAATCACCGAAGCCGCCTTTCGAGCGAGCAGGGACGAGCCGTAGCCCTCGCCACAGGCGATATCGAGGACGGCCTTACCTTCGCATAGCTCAGCGGCACAAAGATACCGGTGCACGTGTTCGAGCTCGATGTTGCCTGTCTGGTCTGGCACAAAGCGTTCGCCGGTGAATTTCATGATTCCTTCGTTGTCTTTCCGCTAATTAGATGCTAATCGAACTGGCCTATACGCGGCGATGCGGCTAACCGGAAGAATTGCCCGCCATCGATTTCGAGATTCGGGTTGTACGCGGGGTCACGCACCAGGCTGTTCTCCCAACGCTGCCTCATCCACGCTGCCTCGCGGTTCAGCCGCGCGGCACGCTCGCCATCCTGGTCTGTGCCGCGAGACGCAGACTCGTGATGATAAAGGCCCGCGTAAGGTACATAAACGTTACGATAGCCTTCCATATTTAATTTCAGGCAAAAATCGACGTCGTTGTAAGCGACGCCAAGGTTCTCGGCATCGAGACCACCGACCTGATCGAATAGCGCCTTTCTGACCACCAGACATGCGCCCGTTACCGCCGCGACCCGCTGCGCGAGTAGCGCACGCCCGAAATAGCCGGCTTCGTCACGGCCAAGCATGTGATGAAAATGACCAGCGACCGCCTCGCCCGCCAACGCAACACCACCATGCTGCAGCCGTTCATTCGGATACCAGAGCGCCGCGCCAACGGCACCGACACCCGGCTGCAAAGCGTAGCCGCACAGGATCGAAAGCCACTCCGGCTCGCGCGCGTCGATATCGTTGTTCAGCAGGCAAAGCAGGCTGCCACGAGCCAGCGCCGCAGCCTTGTTGTTGAGCGCGGAGTAGTTGAACGGCGAGTCGTCGCGTATCACGCGGCAGTTTCCCAGCGCAGCGTAGCCCGCCAGCAATGCCAGTGCGCGCGCGTCAGTTGAGCCGTTGTCGACGATCAGGATCTCGATATTGGTATAGCGTGTGCGCTGCAAAAGACCTTCGATACACTGCGCCAGCAGTTCCGGCTTATCGCGCGTCGGGATGATGATCGACACGAGAGGCTCCGGCTGCGGGACCGGAAAAATCACGCGCAGCATCGACGACGACGGGCGCAGCCAGTCGAGATCCGCAACGCGCCCGGTCCTCTGCAAATGCTCACTGACCGCGCGCTTCGCCGCCTCGCGAACGTACGGCTTGGCCGCCACCTCGCGCGCCGTGCTTTGCTCGCTGATGCGCCAGTGATAAAGCACGTGAGGAATATGAACGATTGTGGCGGCCGGTACTTTTTCCGCGCATCGCAGTACGAGATCGTGATCCTGACTACCTTCAAACCCCGCGCGGAACCCCCCGACCTCACGTATCAAGGCCGTATCGAACACACCAAGGTGCGAAAACATGTTCTGGCCGAACATGAGCACCGGATCCCAGTCCGGCTTGAAATACGGCTCGATCCGTTCGCCGTCCGGCGTCAGTTTGTCTTCGTCGCTGTAGAGCAGCTTTGCATCGGGATGCAATCGCAGATAGTGCGCGACCATGTAGAGCGCGTGCTCGGCGAGCCGGTCGTCGTGGTCCACAAGCGCAACGTATTCACCTGTTGCCAGCGCGAGCGCGTCGTTGCTGGCCGCGCAAATGTGCCCGTTATGCGCCCGGCGCACGGTCTTGATCCGCGCATCGGCAGCCGCATAGCGAGCGAGAATCTCCGCGACGTGAGGCTCGGTCGACGCGTCGTCGCAAAGACACAGCTCCCAGTCGGGATAGATCTGCGCCAGGACGGAATCGAGCATGCCGCGCAGATGGTCGGCCTGCGGGTTGAACACCGGTACGACAATAGAGATGCGCGGGCGATTCGCCAGCAAAGCGACCTTCTCGCGAAGCGACGCGCGCCTGACTTCGTCGATCGTGTCGAAGCGCGCAATCCACGCGCCGTAGTCGTCGGTGCTGGCTGCCCGCGCAAGAAGACTGCGCAGACCACCCGGGCCTTGACGGCGGATCACCGCCATCGCGGCCCGCGCAACCGGCAGGACGCCGCCGCGCGAGCGTACGGCCTGACGCGCTGCGCGCCAGGCACGACATGCGGAACCTGGCACCGAACTCCAGCGCATCTCAGCCGACCTGCTGCTCGTATGCAGCGACGACTTCTTCCACGGGGCCAAAAGCGCGCACGCGGCCCCCATCCATCCACAATGCCTTGTTGCACACGCGGCGAATTTCCGAATTCGCATGCATGGCCAGCACGACAATCTCGGCGCGGCTATGGAGGTCGCGCAGGCGCTCCTGCGCTTTGTGCATGAACGATGCGTCACCGACACCCATGACTTCGTCCAGCAGAAGAATCTGCGCATCGACCGCCGTCGACACCGCAAACGCGAGACGCACGCGCATGCCGCTCGAATACGTCCGCAGCGGCAGATCGAGGTAATCGCCCAATTCGCAGAATTCGACAATGCTCTGAGTCTTTTCCTTGATTTCGGCGTCGGTCATGCCGAGAAGCAGTCCGCGCAGACGAATGTTCTGAATTCCGGTCGAATTGTCATCCATACCGAGACTGATATCGAGCAGCGGCACGATCTTTCCGTCGCTCTCGACCGAACCGCGAGTCGGCGAGTAGATGCCCGCCATGGTACGCAGCAAGGTGGACTTGCCCGCGCCATTACGGCCAATCAGGCCAATTCGGTCACCCGCCTCGAAGCGCAAGTCGACGCTGTCGAGCGCACGCACGACGACGACGCCATCGCTGTCCTCGGCAATCGTGTTGCGGCGCCCCATGCGAAGCACCTGTTTCTTGAGCGAACGCCCCTGAACGTCGTAGATCGGCAGGTCCAGACACGCACCTTTCAGTTCAATAAATGCCACAGTGCTCTCCTAGACCCAGTACGGAATGCGTTTGAGATATCGGCCTGTCATGGCCAGTGCAACAGTCCAGCCAACCACGGCCAGGCCCAGTGCAACCAGCCATGTCGTGAGCGACGGAACCTGCCCGATCAGCGGCGCGCGGACCAGCTCGATCAGGTGCGCAAGCGGATTCAATTCGACGATGAACGAAAACCGCTTCAACGAATCGGGTCGATAGATGATCGGCGTGACGTAGAACGCGATCTGAATCAGTGCAGAGATGATCTGCGGGAGATCGCGGAAACGCGCCGAGAGCAGACCGGCCAGCATCGCAATCCAGAGCGCATTCGCGAGATAGAGCAGCAACGCGGGCAGGAAGATGGGCAGCGCAGTCCAGCTCTTCACGCCATAGATCACCAGCAGCACGAGCACGATGATGAAGTTGTGCGCCAGAATGACGAGGTTGCGCCACATGACCTGGAAGATATAAATCAGCTTCGGTGTGGCCGCCTGACGAATGTACGTCGCGCTATTGATATAGGCGATGCTGCCTTCCTGCACCGTCTGCGCAAACATCGTCCACATCACGAGGCTGATCGAGAGGAAGGGCAGATAGTCGCTCATTTTCTGGCCGAACAGCGACCCGTACACCACGCCGATCGAGCCGATCATGACGCCCATGCTGATGGTCAGCCAAAAAGGCCCCACTCGCGAGCGCGCATAACGCTGCCGGATTTCGAGCCAGCCGAGCAGCGTCCACAACCGGTAGGACGCGACACTCTGCTTCAAGTCTGTAAATATCAATTTGAACATAGCGGTAGTCGAGGGATTACATTGCTCGCGAAATCACTTTGGCTTCGCGATGCTTGTTTCATTGCACGGAATCGAGCGGGCCGTTGCGCCCTTTCAACCCGTGCCATAGGCCCAAAAAGGCCATTTCCAGATGACGTCGGCGCGGCTTGAGCCAGATGCCATAAATGACAATCCGGAACGGCATTTTCACCAATTCGTTCGCCTTCCACTTCCAGGGCACATATCGCCTCTTCATCAGCGCGACAGCATTCCTGAACATGTAGTAGTGCCGAGTCGGTGAATGGCTGGGGTAGCTTCGCCCCAAGATGTTCACCGGCTCACCACCCAGTTCGTGTGCAAGACGCAACCATGGGGCACCGGCCACACGATAACCTGCCGCGCGTGCGCGAATGCACCATTCGAGATCGACGAAATCGATGAATAGCGAATCGTCCATGGCGCCGATCTCCGGCCACGCATCGAGATTGACACACGACCCCGACGTGATCAGAAAGTCCACGTCGATCAACTGCGTGCCATCGGCTTCGACACGGCGCAAAGCGGGGAACCCGAAGCGCACGAAGGGCGCGATACCGCCGAGACGAACGTCTTCGTAAGCTGGCCCAATCAAGGCGACACGGCGACCCGCCTCAACTTCGCGCGAAAGCGCGACGGGTAGCTCGCGCAACAACTGCTCCGAGGGCTCGCTATCCTGATCGAACAGCAACACGAAACGGCCGCCCGCACGACGTACGCGTTCTACGCCTTGATTGAGCGCAGTCGCTATGCCGAGGTTCGCGCCATTCGAAATCAACGCGATGTCCGGCTTGAGCCCCAACTCCGAGGCAGTGCGTGCCTGCTCGGTATTGTCGACCACGACACACTGGCCAAATTCAGCAAGACGGTTGGCTCGTGCGATACACGCTTCGTCGGGGCGATACAGCACTACGACGATACCCAATTGCAACTGCGTCGACACGTTACTGCGCCAGCCAACGTACGTAACGATCGACACCCTCTTGCACCGTCAGGAACGGCGCGTCGTAGCCCGCTGCGCGCAGCTTCG
>NZ_JAWRWY010000006.1:0-457053 GCF_046535315.1 Paraburkholderia sp. SIMBA_027 | reverse complement strand
ACGTAATCCATCGGCATCATGCGGATCGACATCACCGCTTCCTGCAGATCGCGCGCGTTGCGCTCGAGCTGCGCCATACCGTTGAAGAGGCGGTCGTGCAGCGCCGGATCGAAGGCGCTGCTGGTTTCCGCCAGCATCGCCTGGGTGATCACGAGCTCGCCCACGAGGTTGATCAACTGGTCGACCTTCTCCACGCCCACGCGGATCGAGCTGCCTTCCGCCGATGCGGCGGCGGCCGGACGCGCCTTGCGTTCGTGGTCGGCGTGCGCGGCAGCGGCCGGTGCCGCCGGAGCGGGCGCGGCGACAGGCGCAGCCGGTGCGGCCACGGGCGCAGCCGCGACTGCCGGAGCCGCCGGCGCGGCTGCGACGGGGGCGACAGGTGCGGGCGCGGCCGGCATGGCGGGCGCCGGGGGAATCTGGGCGAGCGGCGCCGGTTCGGCGGGCGCGTCGTCCTGCGGCGCGGAACCCCGGCCGATCGAGATCTGGCTTTCGTCGATCACGAAGCAGCAGACCGCGACGATGTCGTCGGACGGCACGTCGGTTTCGAGCCAGAGCGTGATGTCGTCGCCGGTCTTGAGCTGACCGACGATGCGGCCCAGGTTGCCCAGTTCTTCGGCGAGCAGTTCCTGATCCTTCGCGTCGACCTTGCGCAGCGTGATGCGCAGATGCGGGCCTTCGGCGCCGGCAGCGGCCGGTGCCGCAGGCGCTGCGGGTGCCGCGGGTGCTGCGGGCGTCGCCTGCATCGCCTCGTCGACGACGTGCTCGGGCGCGCCGCCGGCCGCGACAGCCGCGGCCGGCGCGGCGGCAGCCAGCGCCGACGGCAGGTTCGCTTCGAACGCCGCGTCGAGATCTTCTTCGCTGTCCATCGCCGGTGCGGGCGGCGGCGCGATCGGCGCGGGCGCGGCCACCACGGGCGCCGGCGCCGCCTCGGCGGCGGGCAGACCGCGGCTTTCCGCGTAGAGACGCTCGAGCTTCGCGCACACGGCCGCTGCGGCCGCCGCGTCGGGCTCGGCGCTCGCGCGGTACGCGGCGAGCTGGTCGGAAAGCACGTCCTTGGTTTCAAGGAACGTGTCGATCATGTCCTTGCGCAGGACGAGTTCGTTGTTGCGCGCGCGATCGAGCAGCGACTCCAGGATGTGGGTCGTCTCGGTGAGCGCCGTGAAGCCGAACGTCGCCGCGCCACCCTTGATCGAGTGCGCCGCGCGGAAGATCGCCGCCAGATCTTCGGGATCGGGGCGGCCGACGTTCAGGTTCAGGAGAAGCTGCTCCATCTGCGCGAGCAGCTCGTCCGCCTCGTCGAAAAACGTCTGATAGAACTGAGTAATGTCGAGAGTCATTGCTCTTTCACCGCGATTAATGCGTGGGTGGCCGCTGCGTCTGCCGTTGGCAGTGCAAACCGACCGCCGCAGCGCGCCTCATGTCATGTGTTCGGTTCGCCGAGCGCGCTCGCCAGATCGACGAGCAGCTCCGGATCCACCGGTTTTTCGATCCAGCCGGTCGCGCCTGCCTCGCGAACGGCCGCCTTGAAGCCTTCATCCGACTCCGTGGTCAAGACGAGGATCGGCGTTTCCTGGTACGACGGGTTGTCGCGCAAGCGCTTGATCAGGTCGAGCCCGCCCATGCGCGGCATGTACAGGTCGGTGAGCACGAGGTCGAAACGCTGCGCGAGCGCATGCTCGAGACCGTCCTCGCCGTCGTTGGCCACCGTGACCTCGTAACCCGCCGAGCCGAACGCCGCACGCAGGATCTCCCGCATGGACGCCGAATCGTCGATCGCCAGAATATTTCGGATCATCCGTTCCTCGTTCGCGCTTGCCACGCCGCCGTTGTCCCGTTGCTGTCGTTCCCCGGCCTCACGGCGCCTCCGACCTGGCGGGCAACGCAGGCGCCAGCTCGGGTGCGACCGCCGGTGCTACATTCGGCGCGGGCGGTGCGACGGCCGCCGCCGGCGCGAGCTTCGCAGGCGCGGCCGACAGCAGCGGCGGCAGCTTCTGCATCGCCGGCGCGCTGCTGTTTGCCGAACCGGCCGCGCCGCCAGCCGGGCCGCCCGACATCAGCGCGCCCGCAGACAGCGCCTTGCCGGAGCCCGCCGCGTCGTCGGACAGCGTGGTCGTGGTCGAGTCGTCGTGCATCAACGCCTCTTCCGACTTCTTGTTCAACACGATGATGCTGATGCGCCGGTTCTCGGGATCGAGCGGATCGGCCTTGTTCAGGTTCTGCGTCGACGCAAGACCCAGCACGCGCAGCACCTTCGCCTCGTCCATGCCGCCCGCGATCAGCTCGCGGCGCGACGCGTTCGCGCGGTCCGCCGACAGTTCCCAGTTGCTATAGCCCTTCTCGCCGCCCGCGTACGGCACGGCGTCGGTGTGGCCTTGCACGACGATGCGGTTGGGCACGTCGTTGAGCGTCTTGCCGATCGCCTGCAGGATGTCGCGCATGTACGGCTCGACCACGTCGCGCGCCGTCGCGAACATCGGCCGCTTCTGCGAGTCGACGATCTCGATGCGCAGGCCCTGCAGCGTCGAATCGATGCGGATCTGCTGCTTGAACTGGCGCAGCACCGGATTCGCCTCGATCGCCGCCATCAGCTTCACTTGCAGATCGTGCAGGCGCACCTGTTCCTGGCGCTCGAGCGAGCCTTGCTGCGTCTTCGAAGCTTCGTCGTCGTTGTGCTTGACCGTGCTGCGGTCGGTGCGCGCGGTCATGCCGTCGCTGCGGCGCGTGACGCCGTCGTCCTGCGAGGAGATGTCGCGCCCGCCGCCCTTCACGATCGACGAGTCTTCCGCGCTGCGATCGCCGCCCCACAGCGTGACCTTGAGCGGCTGGTTGAAGTAGTCGGCAATGCCCTTCAACTGCACCGTCGAGGCCGAGCTGAGCAGCCACATCAGCAGGAAGAACGCCATCATCGCGGTCATGAAGTCCGCGTAGGCCAGCTTCCATGCACCGCCGTGGTGGCCGCCCTTTTTCGGGGCGACGCGCTTCACGACAATGGCGCGGTCCTTGTTGTTGCTCATCGGGCCGCCCGCCTTATTTCGCCTTGACGCGGCGCACGTGTTCTTCCAGTTCGGAGAACGACGGGCGCTCGGTCGAGAACAGCACCTTGCGGCCGAATTCCACGGCGATCGCCGGCGCGTAGCCGTTCAGGCTCGCGAGAATCGTCACCTTGATGCACTGGAACATCTTGGTCGACTCGGTCACGCGCTGCTCGGCGAGCGAGGCGAGCGGGCCGATCAGACCGTACGAAAGCAGAATGCCGAGGAAGGTGCCGACGAGCGCCTGGGCGATCATCTCGCCGAGCACCGCGGGCGGCTTGTCGGCCGACGCCATCGTGTGCACCACGCCCATCACCGCCGCCACGATACCGAACGCCGGCATCGCGTCGCCCACCTTCGAGAGCGCGTGCGCGGGCGCTTCGCCTTCGGCGTGATGCGTTTCGATTTCCTCGTCCATGAGGCTTTCGATCTCGAAAGCATTCATGTTGCCGCCGACCATCAGACGCAGGTAATCGCTCAGGAATTCGACGATGTGCTTGTCGGCCAGGATCTTCGGGTACTGCGTGAAGATCGGGCTCTTCTGCGGATCGTCGATATCCGCTTCGAGCGTGAGCGTCCCTTCCTTGCGCGCCTTCGCGAGCAGGACATAGAGCAGCGCGAGCAGCTCCATGTAGACGTCCTTGTTGTACTTCGCGCCCTTGAAGAGCGTCGGAAGGACGCCGAGCGTGGCCTTGATGGTCTTGATGCCGTTGCCGAGAATGAACGCGCCGACGCCCGCACCGGCGATCATCAGCACTTCCACGGGCTGCATGAGCGCGCCGAGATGGCCGCCCTCCATCGCATAGCCGCCGAAGACCGACAACAACGTCACGAGTGTTCCCACGATAATCAGCACTGCCGGACCCTCACTGGAAGAATGCGCCGCGGACCGTCATTGGCCCGCGCCCTTAGTTGGGTTTACGGCACCAGTGCGAAAAACTTTGGGATTGGATCCGCACGCGACCCTCGCAGACGCAAACGCTGGAGGGCCGGATCGCCGGAGCGCGCCGCGCGGCGCGGGCGGCGAGGGGCAATCCGGCGCAAGGCGGCGGGGTGAAAGGCGCGGTGAAAAGCAGGACGCAAACCGCGACGGTGCCGGACGTGGCGTACAGCGGCAATCTGTCGCCCTTTCTGGATGCGCGGGATCGGGCCGAAGCACGCGCGCACCCGCACTCAGGAAGCGTGAACCGCTTCGGCGTTGCGGCGCGTGCGCCCTGCGCGCGAAGGCGGCTGGCACAGTCCGCAGACGAAGCTGCGTTGCGGATCGTGGGCGTGCGCGACGAAACGGCCGCCGCAGCGCGAGCACGACGTCAGCTGCAACAGACCGGAGGCGAAGTAGCGCACCAGCGTCCAGGCGCGCGTCAGGCTCAGCGCGGGCTCTTCGTCGTGCAGACGCATGTGTTCGAGATAGAGCCGGTAGCTCTTCACGATCGCGCGCACGGTGTCGCAGCGTCCCTGTCCGCTCATGAACAGAAACGTGTTGTAGAACAGCGAGGAATGCACGTTGGGCTGCCACGTCATGAACCAGTCGGTCGAGAACGGCAGCATGCCCTTGGGCGGCGATTCGCCCTTCACTTCCTTGTAAAGACGGATCAGGCGGTCGCGCGACAGCGAGGTTTCCGCTTCGAGCATCTGCAGGCGTGCACCGAGTTCGATCATTTCGATCGCCAGTGCGATTTCCTTGACCTCGAGCACGACACTGCGCGGCGCGCCGCGGCTTGCGCCCTTAGTGGTGCCCTTCGCCGCGCCCTTCGTCGCGGGTTGGGTGGACGGCTTCGCCGCGGGTGTGCCGCTGTCCTGCAGGGTGTCGCCGGTGCTGATGTTCGTATCCGCGGAACCGGCCGCGGAATCCAGCAGTGCGCAGGGCGCAGCCTGAGAGACCGCGCCTGCCGCGGCATGCGTCGCCGTTAGTGTCGCCATAGACCCCCGAATGGATCACGCGTGGATCCTGGATGGGCGCGGCGCCAGCGGGCCGCGAGGTAAGCCGGGCGGCAGGTCAGTTGACCTGCTCGACGCCCTGGCCGGCCATGAGGATGGCGGAATGCGTTTGCGCGGCTTTGCCCTTGTCGGCGAGTGCGCCAAGGATGGCGTGATCGTCGAAGCGGAAGCGGCACAGCAGTTGATTCGATGCGGCGAGGCGCACCGTCTGCGCGAAGGTGAGATTGGCCAGCACGTCGGCCAGCTGCTCCGAGATGCCCATACGGAACATGCCCGTCGGCCGGTCTTCGCGCAACAGACGTTGCGCGAGCAACAGGTACGACAGATTCACTTCCTTGATCTCGCTGAGCATGTCGCTTTGCGTCGTCGCGCTCATGGATACCCCCGAATTCGAAACGTAGCGGCTGGTCAGGCCTGGTGCGGAAACGTTTGCTCGTTCGACGCAGCGCGGACAGCGCAAGGCGAGGCGAACGGCCCGTTTAGTGGTCGTCCCCGCATTGTGGCTAGGGTGGCCCCAAATGAAAATCGGAAGGATGCCGCGACGCGATGCAAGAAAAACACCGCTTAATGTGTAGGTGTTTTTCTGACAAAGAAGCAAAAGGGGCGAGAGGAAGGGCAACTAACGATGTTATTGGCATAACCGCCGCATTCCTCTGGAGATTATAAAAGCGAATTCATTGACGCGTAACAGAGATATGCACGGTCATTCGCCTTTATTTCAGAGGGCCGGAACCTATTGATTTTTCGGGAATGCGGTTTGCTCATTCGCTGCGCCTCGCACGTCACGCTTTGCAACGCGTCCTTACAGCCGGTGTTTCCCGCTGTAACAACATTAAGGGATTGCAAAACAACTCGTCACGCGTTCTCAAATCTTCATAATCGGACTCAGGGATAACCCCAAACCGCATGACCACCGCAGTGACCGCGTTCACCAAACGCCTTTCACGCGGTCTTTGCCAAGGAGATCAGACCTATGCGAATCGCCCAAATTGCGCCACTTTACGAAGCCGTTCCGCCGAAGCTCTACGGCGGCACCGAGCGCGTCGTGTCCTATCTGACCGAAGCGCTCGTCGACCTCGGCCACGACGTGACGCTGTTCGCCAGCGGCGATTCGGTCACCTCGGCAAAGCTGGAGGCCGCCTGGCCGCGCGCGCTGCGCCTCGACCCGACCGTGCGCGACGCGCTCGCGCCGCACATCGTGCTGCTCGAACGCGTGCGCCGCATGGCCCACGAGTTCGACGTGCTGCACTTCCACCTCGACTACCTGCCGTTCCCGCTGTTCTCGACGCTCGACACGCCGTTCGTCACCACGCTGCACGGCCGTCTCGACCTGCCCGAATTGCAGCCGGTGTTCGACTCGTTCCCGCAAGCGCCGGTGATTTCGATCTCGGACTCGCAGCGCCAGCCGCTGCACCAGGCGAACTGGCTGAACACGATCTATCACGGCCTGCCGAAGGATCTGCTCACGCCGCGCACCGACAAGAAGCCCGAGTACCTCGCGTTTCTCGGCCGCATCTGCCCGGAAAAGCGCGTGGACACGGCTATCAAGATCGCCGCGCTCTCCGGCCTGCCGCTGAAGATCGCCGCGAAGGTGGACAAGGTCGACCAGGACTACTTCAAGACGGAAATCGAGCCGCTGCTTTCGCAGGCGCACGTGGAGTTCGTCGGCGAAATCAACGAAGCGCAGAAGCCCGAGTTCCTGTCCGGCGCCAAGGCGCTGCTGTTCCCGATCGACTGGTCGGAGCCGTTCGGTCTGGTGATGATCGAAGCAATGGCGTGCGGCACGCCGGTGATCGCGTTCAACCGCGGCTCGGTGCCCGAGGTGATCGAGCCGGGCGTGACCGGTTTTATCTGCGAAGACGCGCAGGGCGCCGTGGCCGCGCTGCAAAACATCGACTCGCTCTCGCGCGACACCATTCGCGCGGAATTCGAACGTCGTTTCACTTCGCACACCATGGCCAGTAATTATCTCGAAAGCTATTCGACGCTGATCGAAGCGGCTCGCCGTCCGATGTTGCGCCGTGTCGCCGCGGGAGGCTAATCAGGCTGCATGCCCCTTTCTGAGATAAATGCCCGGAAAGGGGAAGAAACCGCAAAGTGAATCGTTTGCGCACAGCGTAATTGCGATTTGCATCAACGATTGCCAACGAGCATTAGCATTGCTTTGCCGTCAGTCGAAAAAAGAGCCGCATGAATCATGCGGCTCTTTTTATTGGATAAGCAAATACGCGATGCGACGAAAACGACGCGCGCGCGGGCGACCGGACGCCCTCGCGATCAAGCGATCAGATATCGCTCGCGGTTCTTGCCCGCGATCCATTTCGGCGGCTTGCCGCGCCCGCTCCACGTGGCGCCGGACTTCGGGTCCTGATAGCGCGGCGGCAGCGGCGCCTTCTTGGGCGGGCGTCCGCGCCGGGCGGCCACGGCGAAGCCGAGGTCCTGCGCGGACAGGCCGTACTCCGCGATCTTCTCCCGGATCATGGTGATGACGTCCGAGATTTCGGTGCGCCGCGCCTCGTCTGCCTGCTCCTGCAGACGTGCGATCTGGGCTTTGAGTTCTGAATATTGCGACATTTTTCCCTCCCCCCTTCTTTGTCAATGTAACCGACTCGAACGGAGATTAGACGCAATGCGGCGAATTAGCAATCGCTATTAATACTGTTTTATAGCGATATTCGATAAATAGCCATTTGGCACTGTCGATGAAATTCGGAACGCATCTGTCGCAATAATGAGAACAATTACATCAGAATTGACAATCCTTGACACCCACACTTTACGCGACTGCCTAGAATCTGGCATTTCCTGGAGCCGGTGCAATAAGCGGCCCCATCAAATGACTTATTGAGGCGTCACACAATGCACTTATCCAAACGGCTTTTCGCCGAGATGTTCGGCACGTTCTGGCTCGTACTCGGCGGCTGCGGCAGCGCGGTGCTCGCCGCCAGCTTCGCCGGCCCGGTTCACGGTCTCGGCATCGGCTTCGTGGGCGTCGCACTCGCGTTCGGCCTCACGGTGCTCACAATGGCATTCGCCATCGGTCATATCTCGGGCTGCCACCTGAACCCGGCCGTCAGCGTCGGCCTCACGGTTGCGGGCCGCTTTCCGGTACGCGACCTCGTGCCGTACATCGTCGCGCAGGTCATCGGCGCGACCATCGGTGCGGCGGTCATCGCGTGCATCGCCTCCGGCAAGCCGGGCTTCGACCTCGTCGCCAGCGGTTTCGCCACCAACGGTTACGGCGATCACTCGCCGGGTCATTACTCGCTCACCGCTGCCTTCGTCTGCGAAGTCGTGATGACCGCGTTTTTCCTGTTCGTGATTCTCGGCGCGACCGACAAGCGCGCGCCCGCCGGCTTCGCACCGATCGCGATCGGCCTGTGCCTCACGCTCATCCACCTGATTTCGATTCCCGTCACGAATACCTCGGTGAATCCGGCGCGCTCGACCGGCCCGGCGCTCTTCGTGGGCGGCGAAGCCATCTCGCAACTCTGGCTGTTCTGGATCGCACCGATCATCGGCGCGGTGATCGCGGGCGTGGTGTATCCGCTGATCGCGGGTCGCCGCGACGCCTGATCGAACGCTGTCACGCCATGTGCGGGCCTGCGCCCGCACGCGACAATCACGGGCGCTGCGGCGCCCGTTTTCGTTGGCTCGGCTAGAATCGGACGACCCGATCACCCCGAAATCAAGGCGCCAGCATGACGCATTTACGATATTCGACGCTGGCGCACCGTGCGAAAAACTGCGCGATCGTCGCGGCCCTGGCTGTGACCGCGCTCTCGGGCGCACGCAGCGCCGAGGCAAAAACCGGCCAGGACGTCGAGACGCTGATTTTCGTGCGTCACGGCGAGAAGCCCGACGCGGGGCTCGGCCAGCTCAATTGCAAAGGATTGAATCGGGCGCTCGCGCTGCCCGCGGTGATCGCCGCGAAATACGGCAAGCCCGACGCCGTGTTCGCGCCCGATCCGGGCGAGCAGAAAGACGATCGCGGCCACGCTTATTACTACGTGCGCCCGCTCGCGACCGTCGAGCCAACCGCCATCCAGTTCGGCTTGCCGATTCAAACGCCCTACGGCCATTCGCACACCGACGCGCTCGAAAAGACGCTGCTCGATCCGGCGTGGAACAAACGCACCGTGCTGATCGGCTGGGAACATCGCGAGATCGAATCGCTCGTGCGCAAGATCGTGGCGGAGCACGGCGGCGAGGCGGCCGACGTGCCGAAATGGAAGAGCGCCGATTTCGACAGCATCTACGTCGTGCGTATCGACTGGAGCGGTGAGCAGCCGCGCGCGAGTTTCTCGCACGACCGCGAAGGTCTCGATGGACGCGCCGACGACTGTCCCTGCGCGATGCTGCCCGCGTCGCAATAACGGCTATAAAGGCGCCGCATTCTTCAACGCCGCGCCTTTACATCGGCAATGCCGACACCCGCGGAAATCGCGAAAAAAATAACGCGGAATGAACGCTGAAATGCGCGCCGGAATCAGCGCGCGATTTCGTCTTCGATTGCGAACAGCTTGCGCAGGTGATGCGCCACGCCCGCTTCGAAGTTATTGCCGATGCGCGGCACCTGCGGCAGGCGCGTGATCAGATCGGGATTCGCGTTGTTCATCATGAACGGATGACCCGCCGTTTCGAGCATGTCGATGTCGTTCATGTTGTCGCCGAACGCCACACAACGCGCGGCCTGCTCATTGAGACGCTCGAGCACCACGCGCAGCGCACGGCCCTTCGACACGCCGGCCACCATCACTTCGAGACAGTCGGGCAGCGAGTAGGTGATGTAGAGCGCGTCGCCGAACTCGCGCTCGAGGCGGCTGCGCACATGCGCGAGATCGGCCGGCTCGCCGATATACAAGGCCTTCGCGATGCCCGCGCTGCCGAGCGTGGCCAGGTCGTCCGTCACGCGGTACGTGAAACCCGAGTCCTGATGGAATGCGAGCAGCTCGCGCGCGTCGCGGTCGATGAACCATTCCTTGTCGGTGTAGAGGCTCACGATCACGCGGCCATGCGCGCCGACGGTGTCCGGCGCGACGAGGCGGCGGATCATCGGTTCCGGCAAATTGCTTGCGTGAATCAGCGCGTCGTCGGGAGCGTGCACACGCGCGCCGTTCGAGGTGATCAGGTACGCGGGCACGCCCAGCACGCCGCGAATGGCCGCGACATCGCAATAATGGCGGCCGGTCGCGATGATGAACCGGATGCCCTGGGCGTCGAGCGTTTGCAGCGTGGCAACCGTGAACGGATCGACCTGATGGTCGGCGTTGAGCAGCGTTCCGTCGAGATCGGTTGCGATGACCTTGTACATGGCGATTCTGGCGGAGAGCGGGGAAACCCTGAATGCTAGCACCTTGTGCCTGGCGGCGTGGCAGCGGCCCGGCGAGGCCCGGCACGCTGCACGCGCCGCGCGCTGAACCCGGATCGAGCGGATTCGACCCGATTCAGGCGCATTCCGGCGCATTCAGGCACGCCCGAGCCGAACCGCTTCGCGCTGCGCAAGCCGCAACGCGCCGCTCGCGGAGTCGGCCAGCGGCGCACGCAGACGCTCGCGCACGGCTTGCGGCACCCATTCGCGCAACGGCTGACCGAGACCGCCCGCAAGCGCGGCGGGCAGCGACGCGGCAGGATCGAGCGCACCGATCAGGCGCGCGATGGCTTCGCCGGCTTCAGCGAGCAGTTTGCGCACGAAAGGATGCTCGCGATGCGCGAGCACGACGGGCGCGAGACTCGCGTAGGCGGTCTGGTTGGCCGCGCACTGCCAGACGATCAGACTCTCGCGGTCGCGCGATTGCGTCTGCGCGAGCAGCGCCTGCGACAGCGCGTCGGGCTCGACGCGTCCGTCGAGCGACTGCTGCGCCCAGACGATCGCGCGCAGACCGAACCACGCGCCGCTCGCCTCGTCGCCCGAAGGAAAGCCGAAGCCGCCCGCGATACGGCAATCGCCGCGCGCGTCGAGCGCCGCCGCGATGCTGCCGGTGCCGAGCGCGACCACCACGCCCGGCTCGCCGCCGTGTGCGCCGAGCAGCGTGGTGTAGGCGTCGCTCTCGACAGCGAGGCCCGCAACCGGCGGCGCCGAGCCGAGAAACGCGGCGAGCCAGTCGGGATTGTTTACGCCCGCGAGGCCACAACCGAGCACGCAATGCGACCAGTCGAATGCGGCACCGGCCTGCGCAAACGCGCCGCGCGCGCCTTCCTCGATCGATTCCCACGCTCGCACGATACCGAGGCCCAGTCCCGACGGTCCCGCCGATGCACGCGCGACCTCCACGCCTTGTGCGTTGCCGAGCGCGACGCGCGTGCCGGTGCCGCCGCCGTCCACGCCGATCAACCAGGTATCTGTCTGCATAGTGTTTGCCGCGCCGCGCGCGCCGTTGAATGTCGAATCAAGGGTGAAGCGATGGACCGCGTCGCCGCAAAATCCCGCCGTGCCGCAGAGACTAACGGCTTGGCGCGGTTCGCACAATTAGCCGGACGGCCAGGTGGCGCGGCGAGCGCGATCCGCTATGCTTGGCGCGATCGGATATCACCGCACGCGCCACCGGCCAGGAGAATTCACCGTGACACACCGCTGCAACTGGGTGACGAGCGACGCACTCGCGCAATACCACGACGAAGAGTGGGGCGTGCCCTCGCGCGACGACCAGCACCTCTACGAAATGCTCATCCTCGAAGGCGCGCAGGCCGGGCTGTCGTGGTCCACGATCCTCAACAAGCGCGAAGGCTATCGCCGTGCGTTCGCGGGATTCGACGTCGACAAGGTTGCGCGCTTCACGCCGAAGCACGTCGAAACGCTCATGCAGGACGCCTCGATCGTGCGCAATCGCGCCAAGATCGAGTCGGCCATCCTCAACGCGCGCGCCGTGCAGCAGATTCGCGCGGAGCACGGTTCGCTCGCGCAGTTCATCTGGTCATTCGTCGACGACACACCCATTCAGAACGATCTCGCGTCGTATCGCGACGCGCCCACGTCCACGGATGTTTCGGACGCGCTCAGCAAGGCGCTCAAGAAGTACGGCTGCAAGTTCATCGGCACGACCATCTGCTATGCGTTCATGCAGGCAGTGGGCATGGTGAACGACCACGAACGCGATTGCAGTTGTCGGGACGCCTGCGCCGCGCTTGGCGGCGTAAAGAGCAAAGCGAAGGCCAAGAGCAAGGCCACACCCGCGAAATCGCGCGCGCAAGCCGGCACCTGAGCGAATTCCGGGCGTGACGGTTAACTAGCGGGGCAGATAAAGCGGCGGCGTGACAGCGCGAGAAAAACCGCGCAGAAATGCAAACGGCGGCGCAGCTTCTTGCGAAGCATGCGCCGCCGTCTGGCGGAACGCCGAAGCGTTGAAAAAGCTCTTAGTGGAGCTTCTTCGGCAGCATCTGGCTGCGCAGGCGCTTGTGCAGGCGCTTGACTGCAGCTGCCTTCTTGCGCTTACGCACGGCCGTCGGCTTTTCGTACGATTGGCGCTCACGCAGTTCAGCGATCAGGCCGTTCTTTTCGATTGCGCGGCGGAAGCGGCGGATCGCCACTTCAAACGGCTCGTTTTCCTTCAGAAGAATCGTCGTCATGTATTTCCTAACTCAAAACACTTGATATGTTCAAAGGCGCGAATGTCGAATGACGTTTCGCGCGCCGGCCCTCCGGTCGTTCGCCACGCTGGGGCGGAACGAGAGGCAAGGCGGCCACGGAGGCCGGAAAAGAGAAGTAGGGGGTTCACAGCGGAACGCGATCAGGTTGACCTTGCTGCAACACACCTGACCGCCGGTTTGCGGCCGCCAACAGTAACGAACACGGCAACAAAACAGGCAAAGATCTCAATTCACTCTCAATGATATCAGGAAAATATCCAGCAGACCACACTTTCTTGATTCTACTCAGTGACTTGCGTGGCGGGCGGCCTCGGGCGCGCCCGCCATGTCCGTTAGGACACCTGGATTAACCGGCCGGCGCGGCGCGCGCGGCTTTCGGCTCGGCACTGGACGGCCGTCAGGCGCTCGCTTCGTTGAGCGCCTGGATATCCGCCGGATCCAGCTTCAGGCGCACGGCGGCCACGAGGCTCTCCAGTTGCTCGAGCGACGTCGCGCTGGCGATCGGCGCCGTAATGCTCGGGCGCGCGATCAGCCACGCAAGCGCCACGGCCGCGAGCGTGCTGCCGTGGCGTTCCGCCACGAAATCGAGCGCCGCGAGAATGCGGATGCCGCGATGATCCAGATACTTCTCCACGCGCGAGCCGCGCGCGCTTTTCGACAGATCCTCGCGCGACCGGTACTTGCCCGACAGAAAGCCGCTTGCGAGGCTGTAATAGGGCACGACCGCAACCTGCTGGGCCAGCGCAACGGGTTCCAGATCGGCCTCATAGGCGGCGCGGTCGTACAGGTTGTACTCCGGCTGCATGATCTGATACTTGGGCAGATTGTGTTTCTGCGCGACGGCGAGGGCTTCCTCGATGCGCGCGCCCGTGTAGTTCGACGCGCCCGCCACCCGAATCTTGCCGGCCTCGATCAGTCGCTGATACGCGCCGAGCGTTTCTTCGAGCGGCACCTTCTGGTCGTCTTCGTGCGAGAAATACACGTCGATGTAATCGGTCTGAAGGCGACGCAGCGAATCTTCAACGGCGGCTTCGATATTCGCGGCCGACAGCCCCGGATGGCGCGGCCACTTGGCAACCTTGGTGGCGATCACGACCTTGTCGCGCTTGCCGCTGCGCGCGAGCCATTTGCCGATGATCGTCTCCGACTCGCCGCCCTCGTTGCCCGGCACCCAAGCGGAGTAGACGTCGGCGGTATCGATGAAATTCAGGCCCGCGTCGGTGAACGCGTCGAGAATCGAGAACGAGGTGGCTTCGTCGGCGGTCCAGCCGAACACGTTGCCGCCGAACATGAGCGGTGCGACCTGCAAGGCGGAAGTGCCGATCCTGCGTTGTTCCATGGTGGCTCCAGATTGAGGTGGGCAAACGGCTGCGGGCCAGCCGCGCGGGCGGACCCGAGACGGCTGAGCATACGCCGCCTTGTGTCGGCTTGCAGCGAGCCGTCGCACAACGCCTGGCACCGTCGCGCGGAGGCCATGACCGTCCGCGCCCGCGTCGATGCGCGCCGCCCGTGCGCTAGCCGCGCCTTGCGTCCTCACACCTCAACACGCGCACCGCCGCGCGTCCCATCAAGCCGAAACCCGGCTGCAAAACGCCAGCGCGGCCCCGACGATCTGGTGCATGTCGTAGTAGCGATACTCCGCGAGTCGTCCGCCGAAATGGACCTTGTGACCCAGCGCGTCCGCCAGCGCACGATAGCGTTGGTAGAGCCCATCGTTCGTGTCGTTGTTCACGGGGTAGTACTCGATCTGGCCGCGCTCCCAGGCCGCAGGATATTCGCGCGTCACCAGCGTCTTGTCGGCCTTCAGGCTCAGATCGAAATGCTTGTGTTCGATGACACGTGTCCACGGCACGGACTGCTCCGTGTAGTTGATGACAGCGTTGCCCTGAAAGTCGCGCACAGGGAGAATCTCGCGCTCGAAACGCAACGAGCGATACTCGAGCGTGCCCAATCGATAGTCGAAGAACGCATCGAGTGCGCCGGTGTAGATGACCAGGTCATACGCGCGCATCCACGCGTCGCGATCGGCGTTGAAGTCGACGCCGGTTTCCACCTCGGCACGTTCGAGCATCTTTTCGATGATGGCCGTATAGCCGCCGACAGGAATGCCCTGATACCGGTCATTGAAGTAGTTGTCGTCGAACGTGAAGCGCACCGGAAGCCGCTTCACCGCGGCGGCCGGCATGTCGCGCGGATGCCGCCCCCACTGCTTTGCCGTGTAGCCTTCGATGAACAGCGTGTAGAGCGTCGGCCCGATCGCGGAAAGACAGAACTCCTCCATATTCGCAGGGTTGTCGTTCGCCACGAGCTCGGCCGCGAGGCGCTCGCGCGCCGCTTCCGGCGTACGCGTGCCGAACACCTGGTACAGCGTCAGCAGATTGATCGGAAAGCTGTACAGCGCGTCGCCATGCGCAACCTTGACGCGATTGACGTAATGATTGAAGTCCGCGAACTGACGCACGTAATTCCAGATCTTCTCGGAATTGGTGTGAAAGATGTGCGCGCCATAAACGTGCTCATGGCAATCGGCGGCTTCTTCGTATCGCGTGAAGACATTGCCGCCAATGTGCTCGCGCTTCTCGATCACCTTGCACGTATGGCCTTGCCGACCCAGCTCATACGCGCAAATCGATCCATACAGGCCGGCGCCAACGATAAGAATATTCATCTGACGAGGTGCTTCAGGTGCGTGACTGTTTTTCGAAGAAGGCCGTCTTGACCTGCAGTGCGAACTCGTCCACTTCCAGCAGGACGCGCTGTCGATACAGCCGCTGCTTCGCGAAATGCTCGGCATGGCGGGCCAGCACCGTGGTGATCTTCGCGTGCAGCAGCCCGCTTTCGATGTCCTGTTCGCGGAACAGATAGAACGAATCGAGCGGATGATCCGCATAGCAGCTCGCGGCGCCGCGTTCGTGCAGGAACACCACCGCACCGGAAACGGCCGCTTCGCGCGGCACGCGATCCTTGCCCGGATGGTGGCCGAAGTCGATATAAACGGCGCACTGCGCGAGCGTCGCGCGGACCTGCTCGCGCGACATGTTCTGGATCAGCGCAAACGGCAGATCGGGATGCTTGCCGACGAACCGCGATGCCAGCGCGCCGCCTTTGCGCGGAAAGAGCCCGATAAGTTTTCGCGGGGGCGCCGACGCGCTCAGGTCCGCGTCCAGATAGTCGCGATTGATGAAGTCGAACAGCGGAAGAATTTCGCGTGCGCCGTGGCGTTCGAGGAAGCGGCGCGCGTAATCCGACTGGTAAAGGTGGAGGATGCCCGGCTCGCTCAGCAGCTCCGCGGCATAGGCCGGGTCGGCCAGTTCAGGTATCGAGCCGATCGCGTTATCCACCGACAGCCACCAGACGGCACGCTTCGCGCCGGGGAACTTGCGCGCGCGCGCGGCCTGGACCTCGGGGAAGATGATCAGCGTGCTGGGCGTCAGCGGCGCCTGTTTCAGCGGAGTCGGCGCATAGCGCGCGTAAGCGGCCTCGAATTCGGCGTTGGGCGCATAGGCCGCGCGCAAGACGCTGCCGTCCTCGATCAGGCTCGAGCCCTGACCGTAGTACGCCATCTCCGCGTTGCCGCCGTTGGCGTTGATGACATGGGCCAACTGGTGCAGCGCTTCCGGGCCGCCCGTGGTCACGACGGGGCACAGCACCACGACCTGCTCGTAGCACGGTCGCAGCGCCGCTGGCTGGCTGGCCGGAACGGCGCCCGCCTGAGCGATGGCCGACGTCGCGGCAATCGCTTCGGCGACGGCAGCGCCCTGCGCGCCCTCGGTGGACGTCGGACGCGCTTCGCGCGCGGGTGCGGGGACGGCCGTCGGCGCCGGGGCCAGTTCGGCCGGCACCGCCTCGACCACCATCGCAGCCGATGTCCGGTCGACTTGCGCCTCCACCTCGAAGTGCTCCGGCGCGAGGCCATCGCACCAGCGCTGCCACATGATGCGGAACGCCCGCGACGCGGCATGGGCGATCGCCTCCGCGTCGATCAGCACGGACTGGCGGCAATATTCGCGCAGCTCGCTGCGCACGATCGCGAGCGCGGTCGGGTCCGCGGCCAGCGCGGCGCACTTGCGCACGAAGTCGTCCTTGTCCTGCGCGACGAACGCCGCATCGAGACCGAGCAGCGAAAGCCAGCCGGTGCTGCTGCGGCTCGCCATCGAGTCGCCAGGCAGCGTCATGGTGGGCACGCCCATCCACAGCGCCTGCATGGTCGTGGTCGAATTGCCGAACGGGAACGTGTCGAGACTGACGTCGATCAGATTGTGCTGCTGCAGATAGGTCGTGACACCCGCGCGCTTCAGGAAGCTGATGCGGCTCACCTCGATGCCTTCGTCGGCGAACATCTGCGTCAGTTTGATCATCTGATCCTTGGCCGCCACCGCGCCGATGATCATGCGCGAATCCGGCACTTCGCGCAGCACGCGCGCCCAGAGCGCCACGACGTCATTGCTGATCTTGACGATCCGGCTGAAGCTGCCGAACGTGATGTAGCCGTTTTTCAGGGCCGGCAGTTCATTGACGTCCGGCGCGTCAGGGTGCGGCTTGAACGGCGCGAGCGCCGGCAGGAACACGAGCTTTTCCGAGAAACAACGCTCGAACGACTCGAACGGCGTGACGAAGCGGTCCGACAGATAGTAGTCGACGGAATCCAGACCCGTCGTCGACGGATTGCCGATCCAGCTTGCCTGCACCGGTGCCGGCTTGTGCGCGAAGGCGACCAGCCGGTTGCGTCCGGTATGGCCGGACAGATCGATCAGGATATCGATGCGATCGTCGCGGATTTTTTGCGCCACCGCCTGATCGTTCATGCCGAACACTTCGGTCCACGTCTGCGCGTGGCGGCGAATCCGGTCCGTGAACGCATCCGTCATCAGGTAATTCGAGTAGATGTGCAGCGACAGGCTCGAATCGCGCGCCAGATGCTCCAGCACCGACAGGAAAAAATACGCAACGGGGTGGTTGATCAGGTCGCCCGACACGAAGCCGATCCGGAGTTGCCGCGCCGGATCGCGATCGTTGGCGTGCGGGACGCGCTTGCCGAGCAGCGGCGCTTCGTGACGCGCGGCGAATTCGCGGAACTCCGCAAACAGGCTGGCTGCGTCGAAGTCGGGCTTGTGCATCAGATAGAACAGCAGGTTGCTGTGCGTCGACGCCTGCATCGGCGCCAGTTCGAGCGCGCGGCGATAGGTGGCTTCCGCTTCGTCGAACAAGCCGTGCTTGCCCAGCGCGGTCGCGAGCGCGTCGATTTCGATGGCATTGTTCGGCGCAAGCTCGACGGCGCGCCGCAGTTCGGCGAAGCCTTCGTCGATCCGGCCCAGTTCCAGCAACGCGGAACCCAGGTTGCGATGCAGCGCCGCGTTCTCGGGATGCTTTTCGAGCACCCGCTCACAGTGCGCCGCGGCGCGGCCGTACTGACGCGCCACCACCAGCCGGTCGGCCAGCACCAGCTGCGCGGCGAGATGATTCGGCAGCAGGCGGGCGGCGTGTTCGGCCGCCTCGACGGCCTCGCCATAGTGGCCCGTGCTCTGCAAAATGCGCCCCAGTTCGATCCAGCAATCGCCGTGCGACGGGTATTGCTGCGTCAGGCGACGTCCGGCCTTCAGCGCCGCGTCGAGCTTGCCGCTGCTGACGAGTTGCTGGAACTGGCGAATTTCCTTGGCGCTCGCGCGGCGAACGTCGAGTTTCACGCGCTTGTCCGCTTCGTCGGACTCAGGCGCGGCTTCTTCGGATGCGCTTTCGGCCACCGCCTCGGGCGCGCCCTCATCGTCGGCGCTCGCCTCGGCCTCGACGGCGGTATCCGGCGCAGGCGCAGCCGCGACCGGCGCTTCGTCTTCCCCTTCGATGCGCGCACGCAGCGTCTGCACGGCCGGCTCGGGCAAACCGTGCTGCCGCGCGAGTTCGAGCGCCATGCGCGCCGCCTCGGTCTGCTCGCTGGCAACCAGGGCGTTGATGTAATAGACCCAGATTTGACCGTTCTTCGGCACCTGCCCGAGCGCCGCCTCGAAATGCGGCACGGCATCGGCGGGGCGCCCCGTTTGCATGAGCAGCACGCCGAGGTGATAGTGCGCGTCGGCGTAATCGCCCGCGATTTGCAGCACGGAGCGATAGAGCGCGGCGGCCGCGTCGTACTGCTGCTGGCGATGATGTTCGATCGCGCTCTGCATGGCGAGCGCCACGTCGCGATTGTGCTGCGCTTCGGCCGCAGGCGAGGCCGGGCGATCCGGAGTAAGGAAGGCGGTCATGACAAAAGGCGCACGTGCGTCGGAAAGTCGGAACCGTCAAATTATGAGGCGGGGGTTCGCGCGTCGATGGGCCGAGCTAGCGCCAAAACGGGCGCTAATTTGCCCTCCAGGCGCGTTTCGCGCGAGAAATCCGGCGAAAACACGCGGAGACCGAAGAGAATTGGGGAACGCCAGATGGCGGGCAGTCGCGACCCGCTTTTCTGCCGCGCCGGGCGCGCGTGCGGGCGGCTCCCGGACGGCACGAAAAACCCGCCCATTCACGACGGACGCAAAAAAGCCCGCGCAAGGCGGGCTCGATGACGATGCGTGCGCCGCGCAGGGCGCAGCGGGCAGCGCTTCAGTAATGTCAGTAGCGCGCCATGCTCAGATAACGCCCCGCATTGCGGCTTGCCTGCATGCTCGCCTGGTACTCGCTGCCGAGCGCGACCTGCGCGGAACGCGCGGCTTCGACGATGCGTGCGTCGATCTCGTGGATCATCCGCAGACGCGCCATGAATTCCTGCGGCGGCTGCGCGCCGAGCGACATCAGCAACGGGGAGCGTTCCATCGCAAGCTGCGTTGCACGTTCCCACTCGCCGACGGCGGCCGCCTGCTCGAGGTCTTTCGTCATCGCCCAGATGCGCTCGATCGTGCTTGCGTTCTGCATGGTTCGCTCCCTGCCGGGCGTTAGCTCTTGTTGGTGGCCAGCGCACCTGCGCTGTTGGTGCCGCCGAACAATTGCGTGAGGTACTGCGAGTTGTTGTTCATCGTCGCCATCAGCGTGTCGAGCGCGGAGAACTTCTCCGTGTACATGCTGGTGAGCTGGGCCTGCCACGAGGTGAGCTGCGTCTGCTGGTTCGTGAGGCTCGTCAGATCGGAGTTGATGGCGTCCGTCCGGTTCTGGATGATACCGCCGGCCGAGGTGTAGTTCGTGATGCTGTCGTCGAGCTGCGCGGCGATGCCGGTCGTCGGATTGAACAGCGACGCCACGACCGACTGGTTGTTCTGCAGCGCGTCGCTGAGCGTCGTGTCGTCGACCGACAGCGTGCCGTCCGCCTGCAGCGTGATGCCGATCGCGGCCAGCGTCGACTTCGCCGTGCCGGTGCCCACGCCGCTGCCCACGATCTTCGCGAGCTGATTCTGGATCATGTTGACCGTCGAATCGCCGAGCAGCACGCCCTGCGAAGTCGAGGTCGACGAGTACGCCGTCAGCGAGTTCACCGTCGTGACGAGCGTGTTGTAGAGCGTGACGAAATTGTCGATCGCCGCGGATTCCGCGCTGGTGTCCTGCGCGATCGTCAGCGTCTGCGTCGTGCCGACCGCCGCCGACGTGAGATTCACCGTCACGCCGGTCAGGGCGGACTTCACGGCATTGGTGTCGCTGGTCACGCCCACGCCGCCCAGCGTGAAGTACGCGCTCTGGGCGGCCTGCGTCTGGGTCCAGCCCGAACCGGAAATGGTCGACTGGCTGGGGTTGTACGTCTTGCCGCTGCCGTCCGTCGCGGTGAGGTCGCTGGCGCTCGAAATCGTTCCGCCGGCGGTCGTCGTCACGGCGAGGTTGTTCAGCGCGTCGGCGTTGCCGCTCGAATCGGTATTGGTGTCGTTGACCTTGATGCTGATGCCGTTCGACGCGCCGGTCGAGGACGATTGCAGCACCAGGTGGGCGCCGTCCGAGCCGGTCACCACGGTGGCGATCACGCCAGGATTGTCGCTGGCCGAATTGATCGCCGACGCGATGCCCGCGATCGTGCTGTTCGAGCTGGTCAGGTTGATCGTGCTCGACTTGCCGTTGACGGAGAGCGTCATCGTCGCCGGGCCGGATGCGAGGCTCGTGGTCGCGGTGTAGCCCGCCGAGGTGAGCACCTGGGTCGTGGCGACCTGCGAAACGTTGAGCGAGTACGAACCCGCGATGGCGCCGGTGGTCGCCGAGGCGGTCACGCCGGTGCCGCTCAGCGTGGTGGAGAACGTGCCGAGCGTCGCGCCGTCGCTGAGCGGTTCGACGGCTGCCTGCAACGCGGAAAGTGCCGCGGAGAGCGTGCCGTAGGCCGAGATCAGCGTGTTGTCCTGCGTCTGCGTGGCGGCGATGGTCGCAGCCTGCCCCGCAGTCTTCGCATTGACGAGCGCGGTCACGAGCGAATTGGTGTCCATCGACGAATTGGTCGAGCCGCTGATGATCGACTGGGCGGCTGACTGCACCGTTGCGTTGGCGGCGGCTGTCGTGGTAGCGACGGCACTCGCGATCGCGCTGGTGGTGGATCCGGTTACGGTGGACATGAAAAGGCTCCGTGCGTCGGCAAGGCGGGTTAGCGCGGTTTAACGTGCGGTTTGAAAACAGTAATGCTGGAAACGACAATCGGGAGGCGAGCCTCCCGACGGGTGCACGGCCGGCGCGCATCAAACCGCGCGCCGGGTGCCTGCAGCCGGAAGCGCCTTACTGGAGGAGCTTCAGGATCTGCTGCGGCTGCGAGTTCGCTTGTGCCAGCACCGAGATACCAGCTTGTTGCAGAACCTGTGCCTTGCTCAGGTTGGCGGTTTCCTGCGCGAAGTCCGCATCCTGGATCGACGACTGTGCGCTTGCCAGGTCGGTCGACTGAGCTTGCTGCGTCGAGCCGATCGCGCTGAAGCGGTTTTGTGCCGCGCCGAGCGTTGCCTGCAGGTTGTTCAGCGTGGTCAGCGCGTTGTCGATCGATTCCATCGCCATGCTTGCGCCGCTTGCGGTGCTGATGTTGATGTCCGAAACCTTCGACGTCGTGTTGAGGTAGTCGATCTGTGCGCCGACTGCGTCGTCAGCTGCCGACGTGAAGCCGACGCTGGTGCTCGCACCCGACATGGCGGTGTCGATAGCCGAAGCGAACGTCGAACCTGCTGCACCTGCCGAAGCTGCGCTCGAATCGATGACGGCGTTGCCGTTCGCATCCGACGTGACGCCTGCGCCCGAGAACGCAGCCGAGACGTCCGCGTAGCTGACAGCCTGGTTGTTCTGGTCCGTCAGGGTGAAGCCGCCGCTGCCGTCCGACAGAACGTTGATCGTCGTGATCGTTGCCGGGCCAGCCGTCGTTGCGCCGCCAGCGTCCGAGCTCAGCGCGCCGGTCGAGTCGAGCGACAGGTTCGTGAACGAACCCAGCGTGTTGCCAGCTTGCGGAACGCCCGTGCCGAGGTTGGCCGACGACATGTCTTGCGACAGGTTCAGCGTGATCGACTGACCGACGTTTGCGCCGACCTGGAACGTGACCGTGCCCATCGAGCCGTCGAGCAGGTTCATGCCGTTGTACGTCGTTTGCGACGCAATACGGTTCACTTCCGAGATCTGCTGCGTCACTTCCTTCTGGAGTGCCGCGCGATCGTCGTCCGTCATCGAGCCGTTCGCTGCTTGCGTAGCGAGCTGGCGGATACGTTGCAGGCTGCTCGTCAGCGAAGCCAGACCGCTCGATGCGGTTTGGACCATCGACGTACCGTCGTTCGAGTTCGACACGCCTTGATTCAGACCGTTGATCTGGGTCTGCATGATGTTCGAGATCGCCAGACCTGCTGCATCGTCCGCTGCGCTGTTGATGCGCTTGCCCGACGAGAGGCGCGTGATCGCCTGCGAAAGTGCGCTACCCGAGCCCGTCAGATTCTGCTGCGAGACGAGCGAGTTGATGTTGGTATTGATTCCAAGCATGGATATTCTCCAGATGGGGCCAGTCAGCCCTGGTAACGGCAGCGGTGCGATGGCCGGCCGCCTTGTTTGTGATAACGACCCTGGCCGGAAAATCTTTAGCACCTTCCTGAATCTTGCTTGCAGGGGAGCCGCGCCATCCCCGCCGATGCGCCGCGTGGCGGGCTTTCCCGGCGATCGCACCGTGCTCGACGAAGATGCGCGCCGATGGCTTCCTGATACGGTTTTATATGCGGCAATGCGAATTGCGTAATTGAAACGCCATTGCTCCGGCATTGCTCCGGCATTGCGACGGCATTCACCTTACAGCCTGAAAAGTGATTAATGCGCCCGCGCGATTGCCGGAATTGGGCGGTGCTCCGCGCTCAATTCCGGCCGCCGCGGCACGCGCGCTTCGCTTAATCTGGGCGTCCTGCTCCTGCCTCGACCACCGTGACCGCAACACGCACGCCCCTCCGCTCGCACGACGCCATCCTGCGCGACGCCACGACGCTCTGCGCCGGCCAGCAATTCGCCGATGCCCTGGCCCTGCTCGCCCCGATCGTCGGCGAAACGGCAAGCGCCAATGACGCCGCGCTCGCGCACGCGCTCCAGCTCGCCGCCACCTGCGCGTCGGGCGCGGGCGAGCCCGAACGGGCGAAAGCGTTCTGGGTGCGCTGTAGTGAAGCGGCGCCGGATTTCGCCGAGGGCTATCGCGGACTGGGCGCGACGCTGGCGCAACTCGGCCAGCTTGCCGAAGCGGAAGCCGCCTATGAACGCCTGACCGAGCTGCGCCCCGACGACATCGACGCTCACCATCATCGCGGCCTCGTGTTGCAGCGTCTTGGCCGCTACGCCTCGGCGGAGGCCTCGCAACGCGCGGCGCTCGCACTGGAACCGGGACACGTCGGCGCGCGCTACCACCTCGGCGCGGTGCTGCACGACCAGCGCCGGCTCGACGAGGCCGAAGCGGCGTATCGCGAAGCGCTCGCCGCCGATCCACAGTGCGCGATGGCGAGCAACAGCCTCGGCAATCTGCTGTGCGAGCGCGGGCGGTTCGACGAGGCCGAAGAAGCGTATCGTCAGGCGCTGCTCGCGCAACCACAGTTCCCCGAGGCGCTGAACAATCTGGCCGCGCTGTTCAAGGCGCGCGGCCGTCTGCCCGAAGCCGAACTGGCCTGCCGCCTCGCATTGCAGATGCGCCCCGACTTCGCCGATGCACTCAACAATCTCGGCTGCGTGCTCACGGCGCTCAAGCGTCTGCCCGAAGCGGAAAACGCCTTCCGGCAAACGCTCGCGCTGCGCCCCGATTTCGCCGACGCGCACTACAACCTCGGTTGCGTGCTGCACGCGACCGAGCGCGTGGCCGAAGCGGAATCGGCCTATCGAGAAGCGCTGCGGCTCGCGCCGAACCGCGTCGAAGCGGCCAACAATCTCGGCTGCACGCTGCTCGCGCTCGGACGTCTGCATGACGCGCTCGCCGCGTTTCATCACGCGCTCACGCTGCGCGCCGACATGGCCGAAACGCACTTCAACATCGGCAGCATCATGAAGGAGCTCGGCGAGCTCGATCACGCCGAAAGCGCCTATCGCCGCGCGCTCGTGCTGCGCCCCGATTACGGCGATGCGATGTTCCGGCTCGCCACGCTGCTCATCAGCGTGGGGCGTTTCGAGGAAGGCTTTCTGCTATACGAATGTCGCTATGGCATGCCCGGCTTCGCGCCGCACGCCACGCAGTCGATGCTGCCTTGCCCGCGCTGGCAAGGCGAGCCGCTGACCGGCAAGACGCTGCTGGTCTGGCAGGAAGACGGACTCGGCGACATGTTGCAGTTCGGCCGATATCTGCACGCGCTGAAGGCACGCGGCACGGCGCGCGTGGCCTTTGCGTGCGTTGCGCCGCTGCATCGCCTGTTCGCGGAAGTCGAAGGCGTCGACGTCGTGCTCAGCCACGAAGCCGCGCTCGCGCGCGCGAACGAATTCGATTGCTGGATCAGTCCGCTGAGCGCGCCGCTGCGACTCGGCACCACACTCGACACGATTCCGCCGCCGCTGCGCATCGCGCAGTGTCCGTCACGCGTCGAACATTGGCGCGCGCGACTCGCCGATCTCGGCGCGGGACATCGCATCGGTCTCGTCTGGAAAGGCAATCCGAAACATCACAACGACGCGCACCGCTCGTTGCCGATGCTCAACGCACTCGCGCCGCTCTGGGGGCTGCCGGGCGTCAAGTTCGTGAGTCTGCAAAAAGGCGCGGGAGAGGACGAAGCACTGTCGTTGCCCGCCTGCTTTCCGATCCTGCCGCTCGGCGCCGATCTCGACGATTTCACCGACACGGCCGCGCTCATTTCGCAACTCGATCTCGTGATCTGCGTGGATACGTCGACCGCTCATCTCGCGGCCTCGCTCGGCAAACCGTGCTGGGTGCTGCTGCCGTCGTACGACGTCGACTGGCGCTGGATGCATGGCCGCGACGACTCGCCGTGGTATCCCGAGACGGTGCGGCTGTTCAGACGAGGACGCGAGGAGCCGTGGCCCGCGGTGGTGGAGCGCATGCGCGCGGCGTGTGCGCAGTGGCTGGGTGTGTGAGGGGAGCGCAAAAAACAAAGGCCCCAGGCTTGCGCCATAGGGCCTTGCTTGATGCGGGTCGGTGCGGCTTTGTGCAGTTTGATCTGCTACTCCGACGTGATACGCAAATTTTGGCGCGCCCGGCTGGGATCGAACCAGCAACCCCTGCCTTCGGAGGGCAGTACTCTATCCATTGAGCTACGGGCGCGTGACTCGCGCGAACTGGCGTGGAGGAGAAACACCCAGGCTCATTCGTGCGAAAGCGCTGCCAGCCAGACCGCAAAATACGGGGATAGCAGCGCCGTAGAGACCGAGAGGATACCCGGTTTCGATGACAACGTCCACCGCGCGCGGGCCGCCGGGACCGGGCCGGCAGCGGTGTACGCGCACCCCCAGGCAAACGCACCCACACGCGCAAACCCATGCGACGACACCCGCGCCCGATGCGCTATGATCCGACGCTTTTTAAGCAGCAGCCGCGTACCAAGGCCAACGCCCCACCGCGCCCAACCCCCGGTAAAGCAGGCAAGACAAGCGCATCGATGCGGGTAAACGCCCGCTTAAGCGCCCCCGCGCACCGCCACCGGGCGCGAAACCTTGCGTCTATAATCGTTCCTGTTTGATCATTCGCAAGGCCGTTGCCGTCCTGCTGTACCGCTCACCACAATACCAACGGGAGTCGAGACAAGCATGAGCGAAGCACCCCACGGAGCCCCGATCAAAACGCCCGGCCAGTTGATCGCCGCTGTCATCGCCGGGTTTGCCGTCCCTATCGTCATCATCGTTCTGCTCGCCTACTACGTCGACAACACGACGCGCACCGGCGCGGGCACCGACGAACTCTCCGCCCAGCAAGTCGCCTCGCGCATCGCGCCGATCGCCCAGGTGTCGATCCGCGACGCCAACGCGCCGCGCGTCTACAAGACCGGCGAGCAGGTCTACCAGGCCGTCTGTTCCGCCTGCCACGCGAGCGGCGCGGCGGGCGCGCCGAAGTTCGGCAACACGGGCGACTGGGCGCCGCGCATCGCCCAGGGCTACGACACGCTCTGGCACACCGCGCTCTCCGGCAAGGGCGCGATGCCGCCGCGCGGCGGCACCAGCCCCGACGACTACAGCGACTACGAAATCGGCCTCGCCGTGGCCTACATGGCCAATCACGGCGGCGCGAACTTCCAGGATCCGCCCAAGCCCGCGCCGGGCGCGGCGAACGCGGCGTCGGGCGCAGCGGCGGCAGCGCCGGCCGCATCGGGCGCCGATGCGAACGCTGCCCAGGCCTCCGCCGCCGCGGCCGCCATCGCCGCGATCCCGCAGGCCGCTTCGGGCAACCCTGCGGCAGGCGGCGCGACGCAAAGCGCCGACGCCGCGCAGGCCGGCAAGGCGCTCTACACGCAGGTCTGCCAGGCGTGTCACGCCGCGGGCGTGCTGGGCGCGCCGAAGTTCGGCAACAAGGACGACTGGGCGCCGCGCCTCAAGGACCCGATGGACACGGTCTACAACTACGCGCTGCACGGCAAGGGCGCGATGCCGCCCAAGGGCGGCTCGAACGCCTCGGACGCCGACGTGAAGGCCGCCGTCGATTACATGGTGAGCGCCGCGAAGTAAGCCGCGCGCCGCAAACTGCGTAACAAAAACAAAGGGCCGCATCGACACTCGATGCGGCCCTTTCCCTTTCAGCCGGACGCGTGCGCGCGGGCGATCAGATCAGCCCTTCTGCAACAGCGCCTTCAAACTCGCGAGCCGGTCTTTCGGCGACATCGGCGCTTCCTCGGCGGTCGGCGGCGGCGCTTCGTCGAGTCCCATTTCGGGGATGAAGCGCGACGGCTCGCACACCACCGTCTCGCGCGCCCGCCTGCGCTTCTTGCACCAGTTCAGATGCAGGCTGCGCTGCGCGCGCGTGATCGCCACATACATCAGGCGGCGTTCTTCCTCGATGCGCGAATCGTCGACGATGTCGTCTTCCGAGCCGCCGCGATGCGGCATGATGCCTTCCTCGACGCCCACCAGGAACACGTGCGGATACTCCAGCCCCTTCGACGCGTGCACGGTCGACAGGCGCACCGCGTCCGGGTCCTCTTCCTTGCCTTCAAGCATCGACATCAGCGCGACGGTCTGGATCAGGCCCATCAGATTCTTGCCGGTGTCGGCGAGACCGTCGGTGTTGTCGTAACCCGTCGCCTCGCTGTCTTCGCCGATCTCCTGCTCGGGCTTGGTGCCCTTGCGCTTGAGCCACTCGAGGAATTCGAGCACGTTCTGCCACTTCGACTGCGCCTGGCGCTCGTCGAAGGCGTCGTAGAGATACGCCTCGTAGTGGATCGCGTCCATCAGTTCGTCGAGCACGACGGTCGCCGGATCCTTCACGGCTCGCTCCGCCAGACGCTGCATGAAGTCGCAGAACACGCGCATCGGCTCGACCTGGCGCGCGGACAGCCGCGCCTCGATGCCGCCCATGTACACCGCTTCGAACAGCGACACCTTCGCCTGCCCCGCGAACGAGCCGAGCGCTTCGAGCGTGGTGTTGCCCACGCCGCGGCGCGGCGTCGTGATCGCGCGGATGAACGCGGGATCGTCGTCGTGATTGGCGATCAGACGCAGATACGCGCAGATGTCCTTGATTTCGGCCTTGTCGAAGAACGACTGCCCGCCCGACAGCACGTACGGAATGCGCTCGCGGCGCAGCACCTGCTCGAAGATGCGCGCCTGGAAATTGCCGCGATAAAGAATGGCGTAGTCGCGGAACTGCGCGCGGCGCTCGAACTTGTGCGCCGAGAGACGGAACACGACCGATTCGGCTTCGTGCTCCTCGTCGTTGCAGGGCGTGACGGTGATCGTGTCGCCCATGCCGTGCTCGGACCAGAGCTTCTTCTCGAACAGCTTCGGGTTATTGGCGATCACGTTGTTCGCCGCCGTGAGAATGCGCACGGTCGAGCGATAGTTCTGCTCCAGCTTGACCACGTGCAGCTTCGGATAATCCTTGCCGAGTTGCGCGAGATTTTCGATGGTCGCGCCGCGCCAGCCGTAGATCGCCTGGTCGTCGTCGCCCACGGCCGTGAACGCCGCGCGCGGGCCCGCCAGCAGCTTGAGCAGCTCGTACTGGCAAGTGTTGGTGTCCTGGTATTCGTCGACCAGCAGATAGCGCAGCTTGTTCTGCCAGCGCTCGCGCACCGGCTCGTTCTTCGCGAACAGTTCGGCGGGCAGGCGGATCAGATCGTCGAAATCGACGGCCTGATAGGCGTGCAGCGTCGCCATGTAGTTGCGGTAGACGATGGCCGCCTGATGCTCGTCCTCGTTCGACGCCGTCGCGAGCGCCTGCTCGGGCATGACGAGACCGTTCTTCCAGAGCGAGATGATCGACTGGATCTTGCGGATGAAACCCTTGTCGGTCGAGCCCACCTGCTCCTGGATCATGGCGAAGCAGTCGTCCGAATCCATGATCGAGAACTGGGGCTTGAGTCCCAGATGCTCGGCTTCCTGGCGCAGGATCTGCACGCCCAGCGAGTGGAACGTACAGACGGTCAACTGGTTCGCCGGCACCTTGCGGCCTTCCTTGCCGGGCGTCGTGAGCGTCTTGCCTTCGAGCAGTTTGCCCACGCGCTCGCGCATTTCGGCGGCGGCCTTGTTGGTGAAGGTGACGGCGGCGATATGGCGCGGCTCGAAGCCTTTCGCTTCGATCAGATGGGCGATCTTCTGCGTAATGACGCGCGTCTTGCCGCTGCCCGCGCCGGCGAGCACGAGACAGGGACCGTCGAGATAGCGCACCGCTTCGTTCTGGGCGGGATTCAGGCCTGCGGACATCGTTGCTGGATTGGAAAAACGGGTGGTACTGCCGGGTAGCGTGCGGCGCAAACCCTGCGCATGATGCAGACGATGCTCATGGCGCGGCGGCCCTTCACGCGAGAGCCGCGATGTTAACACGATGCGGTGTCGCGCCGATGCCGCCCCGCTAACGGCGCGACGCCGCATCCCGCGCGCATCAGGTCACAGCGTCGTGTCACAACGACACGCCGCGTCGACCAGCCGATCCAGCCGCACGCCGATCCGTCCCCGCAGCGCCCCGCCACGCGCGCCGTCGTGCGTGCCACAATAACGGGCTCCCGCCACCCGCGGCATCGCTACCCGCCGTGCCGCTCCCACGCTGGAAAGAGGACGCGCTTACATGACAGCACCGCTGCAAATCGGCCTGATGGGCTATGGCTTCGCCGGCCAGACCTTCCATGCACCCGTGATCGCCCATAGCGGCACGGCGAATCTGCCCGTCACGCTTGCCGCCATCGCCACGAGCCAGGCCGAGCGTGCGCAGGCCGACTATCCGGACGCCGCAATCGTCCCCGATCTCGACGCGCTGCTCTCGCTCGACGCGATCGAATGCGTCGTGATCGCCACGCCCAACGACACGCACTACGAACTCGCGCGCCGCACGCTGGAGCGCGGCAAGCACGTGCTCGTCGACAAACCGGTCACGCTCACCGCCGAGGAAGCGCGCACGCTCGCGGCCATCGCGCAGCAGCGCGGCCTCGTGTTCGCGCCGTTCCACAACCGTCGCTGGGACGGCGACTTCCTCACAGTCAAGCAGCTGATCGCGAACGGCGAGCTGGGCCGCGTCACGCATTACGAATCGCACTTCGACCGCTTCCGTCCGCAGGTGCGCCAGCGCTGGCGCGAGGACGCGACGCGCGGCGGCGGCCTGCTCTACGACCTCGGGCCGCATCTGATCGACCAGACGCTCGCGCTGTTCGGCGCGCCCGAGTCGGTCACGGCCTTCGTGCACACGCGCCGCGACCACGCCAGCGCGCCCGACTACGCGCACCTCGTGCTGCGCTACGACGGCCTCGACGCCGTGCTGCACGCGAGCGCGCTGGCCGCGTACGCGCCGCGTTTCGCGATTCACGGCACGCGCGGCAGCTACCTGAAAAACGGGCTCGATACCCAGGAGGACCAGCTGAAGGCGGGCCTGCGCCCCGGCCAGCCCGGTTTCGGCGACGGCAACGAAGCGGGCCGACTGCACGTCATGGCCGACGACGGCCAGGAGTCCGACCGCGACGTGCCCAACGCCGCGGGCAATTACGCCGACCTGTACCGCGCGCTCGCCGCCGCGATCCGCGAGGGCACGCCGTTCCCGGTGAGTCCGCAGGACGCCGTCGACGTGATGACGATCGTCGAGCTGGCGATGCGCAGCGCCGAGGAAGGCCGCACGATCGCCTTCACGCGCGCTCAGTGAGCACGCAGCGCGAACCTCGCGCGAACCGACTGCCCGGCGAGGCCGCGCGGCTTGCAAACCGCCGACGCGTCTGAAAGGTCCATACAAACGGTTACAAGTCTGCGCCGCCGTGCGGTCATCGCACGGCGCGCGCGACGCGTTTGCCGACGAACAACGCCAGAAACAGAGCGATAACGTTCTGCATCTTCCGGGGTGCAGGGTTCGTGGCGCGCGCCAGCCCGCCCCGGACCGACAACAAGGAGAGTCTCAATGACCCGATTGAATTGTGTGAACCGTGCCATCCGCCTGAGCTGCGCCGCCGCGCTGATCTCGACGCTCGCCGCATGCGTCGTCACCCCGCCCGCGCAGCATTCCGGCTCGAATCCGCATGAACTGGCCGTCGACCGCCTGCATCAGGTCGACGCCCGCATCGACACCCTGGGGCGCCGCATCGACGCGCGCGTGAACCAGGGCTACTATCCGCCGCCGCAGGGCGCCGCGCTGCATCACCGCCTCGACACGATCCGCGGCGAGGCGCACGACATGGCTGCGCAGCACGGCGGCGGCATCTCCGGCGACGAGCAGCACGTGCTCAACCAGGAGCTCGATACGGCGGCGCGCGCCATCGGCGAATAAGCCCGCGCAAAACCACCGCGATCACATGGGCCGCCTCGCGCGGCCCGTTTCTTTTTTTGGCGCGCATGCGCGGTCGCGCGCGAGCGGTTCTTTCGGGGCCGCATGCGCGCAAGCCTTGCCGGGCGGCGTTCGGCGCATGGCCCGCCAGCACGCGCGGCCGGCTGGCGCAGGTTCCACTCCCGTTCCGCCGCCACGGTGCGCCTAATTTTTCCGCATTGACACAGCCCGCCGGCGTCCAGCACAATCGCTGCGCGCGCCGGGAGAGCGCGACGTTCGCGAGTCGAGTCAATTTCGAATCGCAACGCCGCCGCCGAAGGGGCAACCCACAAACTCTCAGGCAAAAGGACCGTGCGCGCCGGACCGCTGCTTCGCCTGTTTCGCACCCGCGTGCGAGACGCGCGAGACGGCACTCAGGTCCGCAACTCTGGAGAGCGGCAGTAGAACGGCGGAGGGATCGTAACCCTGGCGTTCAGGCTGCCCACCGAAGGGGCGCGCGTCGATCGACGCAATCTCTCAGGTACCGAGGACAGAGGGGCCATGCAAGAACCGACCACGGGCATCGTGCCTGCGGCGAGTCCTGCATGGCCTTTTTCGTTTTCGCTCGAATTCCGGCGGGACATTCCCCCGGAGTCGCACGAAAACCCTCGCGACCGCCTGAGGCCTCATGACCGAACTCAAACGCACTCCGCTGAACGACACGCACCGCGCGCTGAACGCCCGCATGGTCGATTTCGGCGGCTGGGACATGCCCGTCAACTACGGCTCGCAGATCGACGAACATCGCGCCGTGCGCACCGACGCCGGCATGTTCGATGTCTCGCACATGTGCGTCGTCGACTTCTCGGGCGCGAAGGCGCGCGAATTCTTCGCCCACGCGCTCGCCAACAACGTCGCCAAGCTGACGACGCCCGGCAAGGCGCTCTATTCCTGCATGCTCAACCCCGAAGGCGGCGTGATCGACGACCTGATCGTCTATTACTTCGCCGACGACGCGTTCCGCACCGTCGTCAACGCGGGCACCGCCGACAAAGACATCGCCTGGTTCGAGAAGCTCAACGCCGAAGGCGGCTTCGGCCTCACCATCACACCGCGCCGCGATCTCGCGATCGTCGCCGTGCAAGGCCCGAACGCGCGCGAGAAAGTCTGGGCCGTCGCGCCCTCCTCGCGCAGCGCCACCGAAATCCTCAAGCCCTTCAACGCCGCGAAGATCGACGCCACGCCGTTCGGCGAGCTGATGATCGCGCGCACCGGCTACACCGGTGAAGACGGCTTCGAAATCGTGCTGCCCGCCGCCGCCGTCTGCGAGTTCTGGGACGCGCTGCAACGCCAGGGCGTGAAGCCCTGCGGCCTCGGCGCGCGCGACACGCTGCGCCTCGAAGCGGGCATGAACCTCTACGGCCAGGACATGGACGACAGCGTCTCGCCGCTCGACGCGGGCCTCGCCTGGACCGTCGACCTGAAGACGCCGCGCGAGTTCGTCGGCCGCGCCGCGCTCGAAGCGAACGGCACGCGCTCGACCTTCGTCGGCTTGATCCTGCAGAAGGAAAACGGCAAGGCCGGCGGCGTGCTGCGCGCTCACCAGAAAGTGCTGACGCCGCACGGCGACGGCGAGATCACGAGCGGCACCTTCTCGCCGACGATGCAGGAATCCATCGCCTTCGCGCGCGTGCCCGAGGGCGTGCAGCCGGGCGACGTCGTGCAGGTGCAGATCCGCGACAAAGCCCTTCCCGCAAGCGTGGTAAAACTGCCGTTCGTGCGCAACGGCAAGGTGCTGGTCGCCTGATCCGCAAGGATTCCGGCGCGCACGCCCACCCTCTTTTCAAGTCATAAACGAACCACGCACTGGAGCAACCATGAGCATCCCGGCCGATCTGAAATACACCGAATCGCACGAGTGGATCCGCACCGAAGCCGACGGCACGCTGACCGTCGGCATCACCGATCACGCGCAGGAAGCGCTCGGTGACATCGTCTTCCTCGAACTGCCCGAAGCCGGCCGCGCCGTCACGGCGGGCGACGCCATCGCCGTGATCGAATCGGTCAAGGCCGCCTCGGACATCTACGCGCCGGTCTCGGGCGAGATCGTCGAATCGAACTCGGCGCTCGTCGACGCCCCCGAAGGCGTGAACGGCGCGCCCTACGAGTCGTGGCTCTTCAAGATCAAGCCGGCCGCCGACGCCAAGCTCGACGCGCTGATCGACGCCGCCGCCTACGAGAAGGCCATCGGCGCCTAAACCCCGGGACGGCTTTCGCAGAAGGCCCGTCCCAACGCACAGGCGCGGCGGCATCGCGGCACTACGCGACGCGCCGCCCGCGCCGGCAGGAAACCTCATGAAGCTCGAACACCCGGATCGTCTGATGAACACCTCGCCCACGGCTCTCTCGCTCGCGGCGCTCGAAGCGCACGACGCCTTCGCCGCCCGCCACATCGGCCCCGACACGGCCGACCAGCAAGCGATGCTCGACGCGCTCGGCTTCGCGTCGCGCGCGGCGCTGATCGACGCGGTGATTCCGGCGAAGATCCGCCGCACCGAGACGCTGCCGCTCGGGCCGTTCTCGCAGCCGCGCTCGGAAGCCGAGGCGCTGGCCGCGCTGCGCGCGCTCGCGGACAAGAACCAGGTGTTCCGCTCGTACATCGGGCAGGGCTATTTCGACACGCACACGCCGGCCGTCATCCTGCGCAACGTGCTCGAAAATCCGGCGTGGTACACGGCCTACACGCCGTACCAGCCGGAAATCTCGCAAGGCCGTCTGGAGGCGCTGCTGAACTATCAGCAGATGATCGTCGACCTGACGGGCCTCGCCATTTCCAACGCATCGCTGCTCGACGAAGGCACCGCCGCCGCCGAAGCGATGACGCTCGTGCAGCGCGTGGGCAAGTCGAAGTCGAACGTGTTCTTCGTCGCCGACGACGTGCTGCCGCAAACGCTCGAAGTCGTGCAGACGCGCGCCAAACCGATCGGCATCGAAGTGAAGGTCGGCCCCGCCGCCGAGGCCGCGCAGGCGAACGCCTTCGGCGTGCTGCTGCAATATCCGGGCGTGAACGGCGACGTGCGCGACTACCGCGAACTCGCCCAGGCCGTGCACGCCGCGGGCGGCGCGGTGATCGCCGCCGCCGACCTGCTCGCGCTCACGCTGCTCACGCCGCCCGGCGAATGGGGCGCGGACGTGGCCGTGGGCAACTCGCAGCGCTTCGGCGTGCCGATGGGCTTCGGCGGCCCGCACGCCGCCTACCTCGCGGTGAAGGACGACTTCAAGCGCCAGATGCCGGGCCGTCTCGTCGGCGTGACCGTCGACGCGCAGGGCAACCCGGCGCTGCGCCTCGCGCTGCAAACGCGCGAACAGCATATCCGCCGCGAGAAGGCCACCTCGAACGTCTGCACGGCGCAGGCGCTGCTCGCGATCATGGCCAGCATGTACGCGGTCTATCACGGTCCGCAGGGTCTGAAGCGCATCGCGCAGCGCGTGAACCGCGTGGCCGCCATTCTGGCCGCGGGCGCGCAGAAGCTCGGCTACACGCTCGTCAACGCGTCGTTCTTCGACACCATCACGTTCGAAGCGGGCGCGCGCACTCAGGCGCTGCATGACGCGGCGCTCGCGCGCGGCATGAACCTGCGCCACGTGAGCGAAACGTGCGTGGGCGTCTCCGTCGACGAAACCACCACGCGCGGCGATCTGGCCGATCTGCTCGCCGTGTTCGCGCAAGCCGCGTTCGCGGGCGAGACGCCGTCGGTCGACGCGCTCGACGCCGACCTCGCCGCCGCCAACGCCGCCACCTTCCCGGCCGCGCTCGCGCGCGAAAGCGCTTATCTCACGCATCCGGTCTTCAACCGTCACCATTCGGAAACGGAAATGCTGCGCTATCTGCGCAGCCTGTCGGACAAGGACCTCGCGCTCGACCGCTCGATGATTCCGCTCGGCTCGTGCACGATGAAGCTCAACGCCACCTCGGAAATGCTGCCGGTGACGTGGCCCGAGTTCGGCCAGATTCACCCGTTCGCGCCCGCCGAGCAAACCGTCGGCTACCGCGAAATGGTCGATCAGCTCGAACAGATGCTCGTGGCCGCGACCGGCTACGCCGCCGTCTCGCTGCAACCGAACGCCGGCTCGCAGGGCGAGTACGCCGGTCTGCTGATCATTCAGGCGTATCACGCCTCGCGCGGCGACGCGCATCGCAACGTCTGCCTGATTCCCGCTTCGGCGCACGGCACGAACCCGGCTTCCGCGCAGATGGCGGGCATGCAGGTCGTGGTGGTCGCGTGCGACGCGCAAGGCAACATCGATCTCGCCGACCTCAAGGCCAAGGCCGAACAGCACGCGGCGAAGCTCGCGGCGATCATGATCACCTACCCGTCCACGCACGGCGTGTTCGAGGAAAACGTGCGCGAAGTCTGCGAAATCGTGCACGCGGCAGGCGGCCAGGTCTACGTGGACGGCGCCAACATGAACGCGATGGTCGGTCTCGCGGCGCCGGGCCAGTTCGGCGGCGACGTCTCGCACCTGAACCTGCACAAGACCTTCTGCATTCCGCACGGCGGCGGCGGCCCGGGCGTCGGTCCGGTCGCGGTCGGCGCGCACCTCGCGCAGTTCCTGCCGAACCAGCTTTCGTCGGGCTACAAGCGCTCGACCGATCAGGGCCACGGCATCGGCGCGGTCAGCGCGGCGCCGTACGGCTCGGCCTCGATCCTGCCGATTTCGTGGATGTACATCGCGATGATGGGCGCGGCGAACCTCACCGCCGCGACCGAAACCGCGATCCTCAACGCGAACTACGTGGCGAACAAGCTCGCGCCGCACTTCCCGGTGCTGTACAGCGGCCCCGGCGGCCTCGTCGCGCACGAATGCATTCTCGATCTGCGCCCCATCAAGGATGCGAGCGGCATCACCGTCGACGACGTGGCCAAGCGCCTGATGGACTACGGCTTCCACGCGCCGACCATGAGCTTCCCGGTGCCGGGCACGCTGATGGTCGAGCCGACCGAGTCGGAGTCGAAGGAGGAGCTGGACCGCTTTATCGACGCCATGATCGCGATCCGCGAGGAAATCCGCGCCGTGGAAGACGGTCGCGCCGACGCCGAGGACAACCCGCTGCGTCACGCGCCGCACACGGCCGCCGTGGTGGTCGCCGACGGCTGGGCGCACGCCTACTCGCGCGAGCAGGCGGCGTATCCGCTCGCGTCGCTGGTCGCGCGCAAGTACTGGCCGCCGGTCGGCCGCGCCGACAACGTCTACGGCGACCGCAACCTGTTCTGCTCGTGCGTGCCGATCGACGCTTACGACGATCAGGCCGACGGGACCGCCGGCGAATGAGCGTAACCGTCGGGTAACCGGCCATGACCGCCGCCATGCCGCCGCACGACCTCCGGTCGACGCGGCGGCGCCGTGCGGCCGGCCCGGCGACCCGGCGTGCGCCCCGCCCTGCGACGTTACTTTCGTTACATTTGCCGCCGCGAAACTTCGCCAAAGCTCGCCAAACCGTTAACATCACACACCTGTCAGCCTTGAACCAGGGAGTCGCGCATGGCGCGGAAGGTGGGAACGGCCTTGGCCGGAAATCCGGCGATCACGCAGGCCAAGGGCCGCTTGGCGCGCGGCGGCGCGCGCACGCTCGCGGCGGCCTGTTTCGTGAGTGCGGGCCTCGCGGCCCTGAGCGCGGCGCAACCGGCGCGCGCGGCGATGAACTTCTGCGCGGCACCGGCCCTGCAGACCAGCGAACGCACCAATTCGGACCCCGGCGTGAAAGCGCTGGTGGCCGAAGTGCAGGCGCACGTGAACGACGTGCCGCATCCGCTCGCGCGGCTGCACACGGAAGGCACGCTGCCGCACGAGGGCATCTACGACCAGAGCGTCGAGGCCGAGAAGGAACTCGACCTGATGCGCAACGCGGCGCTCGCCTGGCGCGCCACGAGCGACGACCGCTTCCTGAAGCTCGTCGACCGCTTTCTGTACGCGTGGGTCACGACCTATCAACCGAGCTTCAATCCGATCGACGAAACGCGCTTCGAAGCGCTGATCCTCGCGTACGACATGACCGCGAGCGCGCTGCCGGTGAAAACGCGCAACGCGACCATGCTGTTTCTGAACAAGTTCGCGAACGGCTACATCCAGCAGGTGGACGCGCAGCCGCGCCCGCTCAAGGGCACGTTCGCGAACAACTGGCAGAGCCATCGGGTCAAGCTCATTGCGATGACGGCGTTCACGCTCGACAACCGCAAGATGATCGCGACGGCGCAGCGTCTGTTCGTCGAGCATATCGGCGACAACGTCGCGCCCGACGGCTCCACGCTCGATTTCACCGAGCGCGACGCGCTGCACTACGTGACCTACGATCTGCAGCCGCTCGTGACGGCCGCGCTCGCCGCGCGCCGCCACAACCGCAACTGGCTGCCCGAACGCGCGGCCAACGGCGCCACGCTGGCGAGCGCGCTCGACTGGCTCACGCCGTACGCGCTCGGCGAGAAGACGCACGAGGAATTCGTGCATTCGAGCGTGCCGTTCGACGCCAAGCGCCGCGAGGCCGGTTTGCCCGGCTACACCGGCGCATGGGATCCGAAGAACGCCGCCGAACTGTTTCACCTGGCCGCGCGGCTCGATGGCCGCTATGCGCCGATCGCCCTGAAACTGGCACCCACGCCGCCCGCGTGGCTTGCCGTCTGCCTGCCGTTGCCGGCGCGCTGATCGCGCGTGACGGGTTGCAGCGGTGGCGCATGAATTCGATGTCGCGCACCACACCGCGCAGCATCCCCTGAAACCGACACGATCAAGCAGGAGCAGTACCCATGGCAGTCAGCGTTTTCGACCTTTTCAAAATCGGCATCGGGCCGTCCAGTTCGCATACGGTCGGACCGATGCGCGCGGCCCTGATGTTCGCCGAAGGACTCGAGCGCGACGGGCTGCTCGCGCCCACCGCCTCCGTGAAGGTCGAACTGTACGGCTCGCTCGGCGCGACCGGCAAAGGCCACGGCACCGATCGCGGCGTGATGCTCGGCCTGATGGGCGACGCGCCCGACACGGTCGATCCCGAGACCATCAACGCGCGTCTCGAAGCCGTGCGCGCCTCGCGCCTGCTCGCGCTGCTCGGCCATCACACGATTCCGTTCGTGATGAAGGAGCACATCGCCTTTTATCGCCAGGCGCTGCCCGAGCATCCGAACGGCATGAAGCTGCGCGCGCTCGACGCCAACGGCGAGACGCTGCGCGAAAGCACTTATCTCTCGGTCGGCGGCGGTTTCGTCGTGACGGCGGGCGCGCCGAACACCAAGGTGCTGGCCGCCGCGCAGCAGATGCCGCATGCGTTCACCTCGGGCGCCGAACTGCTCGCGCTGTGCGCCTCGACCGGCAAAAGCATCGCGCAACTGATGCTCGAAAACGAGCGCATCTGGCATAGCGACGAGGAAATCCGCACCGGCCTTCTGCGCATCTGGGACGTGATGCAGGCGTGTGTGTCGCGCGGCTGCGGCATCAACAATCCCGATGCCGACGGCACGCTGCCCGGCCCATTCCAGGTCAAGCGCCGCGCGCCGCAGCTTTATCGCGCACTGACCGCGCATCCCGAACGCGCGCTGCAAGACCCGCTCTCGATGATCGACTGGATCAACCTCTACGCGATCGCCGTGAACGAGGAAAACGCGGCGGGCGGCCGCGTCGTCACTGCGCCGACCAACGGCGCGGCCGGCATCATTCCCGCCGTGCTGCACTACTACGTGCGCTTCACGCCGGGCGCGAACGAGCAAGGCGTGATCGATTTCCTGCTCACGGCCGCCGCGATCGGCATTCTCTACAAGCTCAACGCGTCGATCTCGGGCGCGGAAGTCGGCTGCCAGGGCGAAGTGGGCGTGGCCTGCTCGATGGCGGCGGGCGCGCTCGCCGCCGTGCTCGGCGGCACGCCGCTGCAAGTGGAAAACGCCGCCGAAATCGGCATGGAACACAACCTCGGCCTCACCTGCGATCCGGTCGGCGGCATGGTGCAGATTCCCTGCATCGAGCGCAACGCGATGGCCTCGGTGAAAGCCGTGAACGCCGCGCGCATGGCGCTGCGCGGCGACGGCGCGCACTACGTCTCGCTCGATTCGGTCATCAAGACGATGCGCGAAACCGGCGCCGACATGAAGACCAAATACAAGGAAACGTCGCGCGGCGGACTCGCGGTCAACATCGTCGAATGCTGATGTGAGCGTGCGCGGCTGCTGACGTCACCCGAAGCGACTCGAAACGATCCACCTGATTCACGAAAAGAACGAAGGAGAGGGCATCGCCATGCAGCAGCCGAACGAAACGACCCGCAGCGATCACGACCACCACGCGAGCGTGACCGGCGCGCGCCTCGTCGTCGATGCGCTCGTCGCCAATGGCGTCGAGCGCGTGTTTTGCGTGCCCGGCGAGAGCTATCTTGCCGTGCTCGACGCGCTCGCCGACGAAACCGCGCGCATCGACACGCTCGTGTGCCGTCACGAAGCCGCCGCCGCCAACATGGCCGAAGCGGTCGGCAAGCTCACGGGCAAACCGGGCGTCGCGCTCGTCACGCGCGGTCCGGGCGCGACGCATGCCTCGATCGGCGTGCACACCGCGTTTCAGGATTCGTCGCCGATGATCCTGCTGATCGGCCAGGTCGCGCGCGAGCAGATGGACCGCGAGGCGTTTCAGGAAATCGACTATCGGCGCATGTTCGGCCAGATGGCGAAGTGGGTCGCGCAGATCGACGACGCGCGGCGCGTGCCCGAATACCTGAGCCACGCCTTTCATGTGGCGATGTCGGGGCGTCCCGGTCCGGTCGTGCTCGCGCTGCCCGAGGACATGTTGAGCGACGCGATTCCCGCCGCCACGGCGCAGCCCACCGCGCCCGCCGCGCAGCGCGTGCAGGCGTCGCCCTCGCAGGCGCAGATCGAGCGCGTGCGCGAGCTGCTCGCGAACGCGAAGCAGCCGTTCGTGATCGCGGGCGGACACGGCTGGACGCCGCAGGCGTGCGCCGATCTGCAACGCTTCGTCGAAAACTGGCAGTTGCCGGTCGGGCTCGCGTTCCGCTTTCAGGACACGCTCGACAACGATCATCCGAACTACGCGGGCGACGTGGGGCTCGGCGCGAATCCGGCGCTGAGCGCGCGCATCCGCGAAGCCGACGTGCTGCTCGCGCTCGGGCCGCGTCTGGGCGAAGCCACCACGGCGGGCTACGCGCTGCTCGACATTCCGAAGACGAAGCAGACGCTGATTCACGTGCATCAGGGCGCGGAAGAACTCGGCCGCGTCTATGCCGCCGATCTGCCGATCGTCTCCGGTCTCGCGGAATTCGCCGCGCAACTGGCCGCGTTGCCCGCGCCGGATTCGGTGGCCTGGACCGGCAGCGCGACGCAGGCGCACGAGGCGTATCTCGCGTGGCGCGCGCCGCGCCCGATGCCCGGCGACGTGCAGCTCGGCGAAGTGATGCAGCAACTGCGCGCGCGCCTGCCCGACGACGCCATTGTCACCAACGGCGCGGGCAATTACGCAACGTGGCTGCATCGGCATTTCGCGTATCGGCATTTCCGCTCGCAGCTTGCGCCCACCAGCGGCGCGATGGGTTACGGCGTGCCCGCGGCCATCGCGGCGAAGTCGCTTTATCCGCAACGCGCCGTGGTCGCGCTCGCGGGCGACGGCTGCTTCATGATGGCGTCGTCCGAACTCGCGACCGCCATGCAATACGGGCTCAACGTGGTGTTCATCGTCGTGAACAACAGCCACTACGGCACGATCCGCATGCATCAGGAGCGCAATTATCCGAACCGCGTGCACGGCACGCAGCTCACCAATCCAGATTTCGCGGCCTTCGCGCAGTCGTTCGGCGCGCACGGCGAAACGGTCACGAGCACGGCGCAGTTCGCGGGCGCGCTCGATCGCGCGCTGAATGCGGGCAAGCCGGCGCTGATCGAGATTCGCGTGACGAAGGAAGCGAGCACGCCCGCCGCCACGCTCGAACAGGTTCGCGAACAGGGACGCAAGGCGCGTGCGCAGTAACACGCCGGGATATAGTTAGCGATCCTGAATAGCCTCACCTTTCGCGCGACGCGATTCAAATGCAAACAAAAAGCCCCGCAGGTTTAAAGCCTGCGGGGCTTTTTTTACAGCGTCGAACCGCTCGAAGCGGTCAGGCAGCGATTACTTGCCGCCCACGCTTTGCAGCGTCGTCCACTTGCCGTCGACGACCTTGTACAGCGTGATGCCGCCGTTCTTCAGGTCGCCCTTCGCGTCGTACGCGAGGTCGGCCGAGGTCACAGCAGGCATGCTGGTCTTCGCGAGGAACGGCAGGTACTTCGCCGGATCCGTCGAGTTGGCCTTCTTCATGGCTGCGAACATGGCCATCGCGCCGTCGTAAGCGTACGGCGAGTACGTCTGGACGTCTTCACCGAAGCGCTTCTTGTACTTCTCGACGTAGTCCTTGCCGCCAGGCATTTCCTCGAGCGGCAGGCCCGCCAGCGAGGCCACGGTGCCGTTGGCTGCGTCGCCCGCGATCTTCAGGAACGTCGGCGTGTGGACCATTTCGCCGCCCATCAGCGGCGCCTTGATGCCCAGCGACTTCATCTGCTTGACCATCGGCGCGGCTTGCGAATCGGCGCCGCCGAAGTAGACGAGGTCGGGGTTCATCGCCTTGGCCTTCGTCAGGACCGACTTGAAGTCGACGGCCTTGTCGTTGGTGTATTCACGGTCGATGATATTGCCGCCCGCCGCCTTCGCAGCCTTCGCGAATTCGTCGGCAAGACCCTGGCCGTAAGCCGTGCGGTCGTCGATCACGACGATCTTCTTCAGGCCCAGGTTCTTCACCGCGAACGCGCCGGCCACCGAGCCTTGCTGCGTGTCCGAGGTCATCATGCGGAACGTGGTCTTGAAGCCTTGCTGCGTGTACTCGGGCGCGGTCGCCATGGCGATCTGCGGGATGCCTGCGTTCGCGTAGATGCGCGAAGCCGGGATCGTCGTGCCCGAGTTGAAGTGGCCGAGCATGCCCTTGATGCCGTCGTCGACGAGCTTTTGCGCGACCGTCGTGCCCGTGCGCGGGTCGGCCTGGTCATCGGCCGAATCCAGCACGAAGTGAACCGGCTTGCCGCCGATCACCGGCTTGGTCGCATTCATTTCCTCGACGGCGAGCGTGATGCCGTTCTGGAAGTCCTTGCCGTAGTGCGCCTGCGCACCCGTCATCGGACCTGCGAAACCAATCTTGACGTCCTCCGCCTGCTGCGCCTGCGCGGTCCCCGCCAGCGACAGGGCCGCAACCAGCGCTGCGCCTGCCAGCTGCTTCATCGTGTGTTGCATAGCTTCTCCTTGGTACCAGGTATCAAATGAGCGGCTTCGGCGCGAGCCTTGCCGCTTCCTTGTCTTGAGACGACCGACAGTATGGACTGTGCTTAGCCGATCGTCATCAGATTTGCATTACCGCCTGCCGCTGCGGTATTCACGCTCACCGAGCGCTCCGTGAGCAGTCGTTCGAGCGCGTAATCTTCGTCGCCGTTGGCGAGCGCATGCGCCGCCACGCCCTGCACCGAGACGATCGGACCGCCGCGCTTCGCCACTTCCTTCACGAGGCCGAGCAGTTCGTCGCTGTCGCCTTCGAACAGCACGGCGTCGAATTCGGCATCGGCCGTCTTCTTGATCGCAACGTGCGCCTTCAGCGACGCGGGCAGCGCGTTCACCAGCGCTTCACCGGCCGCGCCCTGGAACAGCGCGCGGTTGCCCGTCGCCAGCACGACCGCGAGTTGCGCGCGCGCGCCGGTCGGCGTCGAGGCCACGCACAGCACCGTGCCGCGCGCGGACAGCGTGTAGGTGTTGCGCTCGCCCGTCGGGCCCGGCAGCACCGCCGTGGCGCCCGCGAGCACGTATTCCAGATAGCCTTCGCAACGCGCCGCGAGCGCCGGTTGGCGTTCGGCGATCAGCCAGTCGCGCAGCACCGCGAGATTGCCTTGCGCCGACTGCGGACGCTCGCCGTTCTCGCCTTGCGGCATGTCGACCACCAGCGCCTTCGTGAGCGATTGCGGCAGACCGGCCGGACGCTTGGCCAGCAGACGCGACAGATACAGCGCGCCGCCCGCCTTCGGACCCGTGCCCGACAGACCTTCGCCGCCGAACGGCTGCACGCCGACCACCGCGCCGATCACGTTGCGGTTCACATAAATGTTGCCGACATGCGCGCGGCCCACGACGTGCGCGATCGTTTCATCGATACGCGTGTGGATGCCGAGCGTGAGGCCGTAACCGGTCGCGCGGATCTGTTCGAGCAGCTTGTCGAGCTGGCTGCGGCGATAGCGGATCACGTGCAGCACCGGGCCGAACACTTCGCGCTTGAGTTCGTCGAGGCTGTCGATTTCGATCAGCGTCGGCGGCACGAAAGTGCCTGCGCCGCAGCTGTCGGCCATCGGCATCTGCGTGACCTTGCGGCCCTTCTCGCGCATCGTCGCGACGTGCGTGTCGATGCCGCGCTTGGCTTCCACGTCGATCACCGGACCGACGTCGGCGGACAGACGATCAGGATTGCCAATCGCCAGTTCCTTCATCGCGCCCGTGAGCATTTCGAGCGTGCGCTCGGCCACGTCGTCCTGCAGACACAGCACGCGCAGCGCCGAGCAGCGCTGGCCCGCCGAGTCGAACGCGCTTTGCAGCACGTCGGCGACGACCTGTTCCGCGAGCGCCGACGAATCGACGATCATCGCGTTCTGGCCGCCCGTTTCGGCGATCAGCGGAATCGGACGGCCCTCCGAATCCAGACGCTGCGAAAGCTGCTTGTTGATGAGGCGCGCGACTTCGGTCGAGCCCGTGAACATGACGGCGCGCGTGCGGTGATCGGCGACCAGCGCCGCGCCCACGGTTTCGCCGTCGCCCGGCAGCAGTTGCACCGCGCCGGCGGGCACGCCCGCTTCGCGCAGGATGCGCACGGCTTGCGCGGCGATCAGCGGCGTTTGTTCCGCGGGCTTCGCGAGCACCGTGTTGCCGGCGGCGAGCGCGGCGGCGACCTGGCCCATGAAGATCGCCAGCGGGAAATTCCACGGGCTGATACACACGACCGGACCGAGCGGACGATGCGTGTCGTTCGAGAATTCCTCGCGGATCTGCGTCGAGTAATAGCGCAGGAAATCGATCGCTTCGCGGATTTCCGCCACCGCGTTCGGCAGCGACTTGCCCGCTTCGCGCACGATCAGGCCCATCAGCGTGTGCATCTGCGCTTCGAGCAGATCGGCGGCGCGCGCGAGGCAGTCGGCGCGCGCATCGACGGGCGTCGCCTGCCAGATCGGCGCGGCGGCCACGGCGTGCGAGAGCGCGGCGCTCACGTGCTCGCTCGTCGCTTCCACCACGGTGCCGACCAGATCGCGATGATCGGCCGGATTGCGTACATCACGTGCGGTGCCTTCGGCGAGGTCGATATCGGCGAGCATCGGCGCGGCGCGCCACGGATGATGCGCGCTCGCCAGCAGCGCCGACGACAGCGACGCGAGGCGATGTTCGTTCGACAGATCGAGGCCCATCGAATTCAGACGCTCGCTGCCGAACAGTTCGCGCGGCAGCGGAATCTTCGTGTGCGGCGCGCCCGGCGGCACGACCTTCGCGGCGTCGTCGACGGGGTTCGTCACGAGTTCCGCGACCGGCACGGTTTCATCGGCGATACGGTTCACGAACGAGGTGTTCGCGCCGTTTTCGAGCAGACGGCGCACGAGGTACGCGAGCAGCGTTTCGTGCGTGCCGACCGGCGCGTAGACGCGGCACGGACGGTTCAGCTTGCCTTGCGCGAGCGGGCCGGTGACTTCTTCGTACAGCGGCTCGCCCATGCCGTGCAGGCACTGGAATTCGTACTGGCCAGGATAGTAATTGTTGCCCGCGAGGTGATAGATCGCGGCCAGCGTGTACGCGTTGTGCGTGGCGAACTGCGGGTACACCGCGTCGGGCGCGCCGAGCAGCTTCTTCGCGCACGCGAGGTACGACACGTCGGTGTAGATCTTGCGCGTGTAGACCGGATAGCCTTCGAGGCCGTCGACCTGCGCACGCTTGATTTCCGTGTCCCAGTACGCGCCCTTCACGAGGCGCACCATGATGCGGTGACGGCTGCGGCGCGCGAGATCGACGATGTAGTCGATCACGAACGGGCAGCGCTTCTGGTAAGCCTGCACCACGAAACCGATGCCGTTCCACCCCGCGAGTTCCGAGTCGAAACAGAGCGCTTCGAGCAGGTCGAGCGAGAGTTCGAGACGGTCGGCTTCTTCGGCGTCGATATTGAGGCCGATGTCGTAGCGGCGCGCGAGCACGGCGAGTGCACGCACGCGCGGCAGCAGCTCGTTCATCGTGCGTTCCTGCTGCGCGCGCGAGTAGCGCGGATGCAGCGCGGAGAGCTTGATCGAAATGCCGGGGCCTTCGTAGATGCCGCGTCCGCCCGCTGCCTTGCCGATTGCGTGGATCGCCTGTTCGTACGAGGCGTAGTAGCGCTGCGCGTCGGCTTCGGTCGTCGCCGCTTCGCCGAGCATGTCGTACGAATAGCGGAAGCCGCGTGCTTCGAACTTGCGGCTGTTCGCGAGCGCTTCCGAGATGTTCTCGCCGGTGACGAACTGCTCGCCCATCAGGCGCATCGCCATGTCGACGCCCTTGCGGATCAGCGGCTCGCCGCCCTTGCCGATCATGCGCGTGAGCGCCGACGACAGACCCGTTTCGCTATTCGTCGTCACCAGCTTGCCGGTGATCATGAGGCCCCAGGTCGCGGCGTTCACGAACAGCGACGGCGCGTGGCCGACGTGCGATTTCCAGTCGCCCTTGCTGATCTTGTCGCGGATCAGCGCGTCGCGCGTGGCGCGGTCGGGAATACGCAGCAGCGCTTCGGCGAGACACATCAGCGCCACGCCTTCCTGGCTCGACAGCGAAAACTCGTGGATCAGGCCTTCGACGCCGCCGCCCGTGCGCTTGGCGCGCAGCGTTTCGACGAGCTTCGTGGCGAGCTTGGTGACGTCGCCGGTGAGATTGGCGGGCAGACGCGCCTCGCCGATCAGGAACGGCACGCACTCCGGCTCCGGACGACGGTACGCCGCCGTGATCGCCGCGCGCAGCACCGACTGCGGTTGCACGTTCTGGGCGAACTCGAGGAACGGATGCGAGGCGTACTCGTCCGGGCCGTCGGTGGAACCGTCGCCCAGATCGGTAGCGCCGACGTGGCCGTTCAGCTCCGGCGGCAGCTGGCCGTGCTCGATTTTTTCGAGGTAAGCGAAGATGGCCTGCTTGATGAGCCAGTGCGGGGTGCGCTCGAGGCGCGTGGCGGCATCTTTGAGCCGCGAGCGGAGGAGGTCGTCGACCTTGACGCCAAGGGTGGTGCTAGCCATGTTTCCTTCGTATGCCGGCTGACCCGCACCGGCCAAGACTAAAAAAGTTGGCGAATCGTACCCCTCCAATTAAAAAGGTGCAACCATTCAAAATGCCTGGTTGCACCCCGCGAGAAGGCCCGTGGGGCCTGGGTTTGCGCCAGATGCCCGCCAGCCGTGGCGGCGCGTCTGCACTCGGTATTTTCCCTGGCCCACACTTTCTGGGTAACCCTAATCGTTTCTGTCGCCGTGCCGTTATACAAAGAACAACGGGGAGCCGGACGTTCGAACCGGCGCGAGGACCAAAAAATGGAAAAGTGGCTGGTGGTGGCAGGTGTCTGGAGCATGTGCGCACTGTGCGCCGTGCTGTTCATCCGTGGCGCGACGGCGCCGGAAACGCGCAAGCTGCGTGTCGTGCGCGCCAGTCAGGGCGACGCGGCGGGCGGAACGCAGCGCTAAGACACAGCGGCGTCGTATCGACATCGCGATCGGGCGGCGGGGGTTGCCCTCAAATATCGAGCGGATCGACTTCGAGATTCCAGCGCAGCACGCCGCGTAGCGCGCGCAGCGCGGGTTGCCACGCGTGCAGCGTGGCCTGCAGGGCCGCGCGCGACTGGCTCTCGATGAGCAACTGCGCGCGGTGCACGTTCATGACCTTCACGATCGTCAGCGGCACGGCGTCGTAGGCCATCACGCGCGACGCGGCCGGAATGGCCGTGAGCGCCGCGGCCGCTTCGGCAAGAAACGCGAGCGCCGCTTCGAGCGTGCGCCCCTCGGCGCGCAGCAAGGCCTGATAGACGAACGGCGGAAGATGCGCGTCGCGACGCTCCTTGACCTGCGAATTCGCGAAACCCACGTAATCGTGGCGCGCGAGCGCGTGATAAATCGCGTGGCGCGGATAACGCGTCTGCACCAGCACCTCGCCGGGCAGCCCGGCGCGGCCCGCGCGGCCGCTCACCTGCATCAGTTGCGCGAACAGGCGCTCGCTCGCGCGAAAATCGTGCGAGAACAGCGCGTTGTCGGCGTTCAGCACGCCCACCAGCGAGACGCGCTGGAAGTCGTGGCCCTTCGCGACCATCTGCGTGCCCACGAGGATGTCGACTTCGCCCGCGTGCACATCGGAGAAAAGCGCCTGCGCGCTGCCTTTGCGACGCGTGCTGTCGGCGTCGATGCGCAGCACGCGCGCGCCCGGCACCGCGCTCGCGAGCGCTTCCTCGATACGCTGCGTGCCGCGTCCCATCGGCGCGATATCGACGTTGCCGCACTCCGGACACGAATGCGGAATGCGCGATTCCCAGCCGCAGTGGTGGCAGCGCAGCGCGCGTTCGGGCTTGTGCAGCACGACGTAGGCGCTGCAGCGCGGACAGCCGGCAACCCAGCCGCAGGCGTCGCAGGCGAGCGTCGGCGCATAGCCGCGCCGGTTCAGAAAAATCAGGCTCTGCTCGCCGCGCTCCAGGCGCGCCTTCATGGCCGCGATCAGCGGGCCGGACAAGCCCTCGAACGACGCGCGCCCGCGCCGCCGCTCCTCTTCCAGATCGATCAGCTTGACAGTCGGCAGCACGGCGTCGGCCATCGCGCGGCATGACAGCGTGAGACGCGTATAGCGGCCCTGATCGGCCTGCCACCAGCTTTCCAGCGACGGCGTGGCCGAACCCAGCACGACCGGAATCGCAAGCTGCTTGGCGCGCCACACGGCCAGATCGCGCGCCGAGTAGCGCAGCCCTTCCTGCTGCTTGTAGGCGGGATCGTGCTCCTCGTCGACGACGATCATCGCCAGATGCGGCAGCGACGCCATCACGGCCAGCCGCGTGCCCAGCACGATGCGCGCGCGGCCCGTGTGCGCGGCGAGCCAGTGGCGCGCGCGTTCGCCCTCGGCGAGACCGCTGTGCATCGTGACAATCGCGCCGTCGGGCAGCACGCCCGCGAAGCGCGTGCGGAACGCCGCCTCGAACTGCGGCGTGAGATTGATTTCGGGGACGAGCACCAGCGCCTGCGCCTCGGGCTCGCGTTCGAGCCGCGCGGCCAGCGCGCGCAGATAGACCTCGGTCTTGCCGCTGCCCGTCACGCCATGCAGCAGGAACGGCGCGAAGCCGCTCGATTCGACAATCGCCTCGACGGCCGTTTGCTGCTCGTCGCTCAGGCGGTGCAGCGCGGCCGGCTCTTTCGCCCCGTTCGCGCCGTTAGCCCCGTTCGTTGCGCGGGCATCGACGTTTCCATTCGTGCCGACGGACAAATCGGCACTGTCGGCGTCGTCGGTATTTTTTACGGTCGGGATTTGCCCGGATGCGCGCGGCGCGGCGCCGAACTCGACGCACTCGTACTCGACCCAACCCGCATCGCGCCACGATTCGAGCGTCGCGGCGGCCTTCGGATGCAGCGCGCGCGCGTCGGCGAGATCGAGCTCACCGGCGGCCACGAGCGCCTCAGCCAGACGGCGCAGCGCCGCCGCGCGGGCGGGCAGGGCTTCGGGCAGCGCTTCGCGGCCCGCGGGCAGCAGCCGATAACGTTCCTCGGGCGCCAGCAGGCGCGGCCAGCGCGGCGGGTCGCGCAACGCTTGCGGCAAGGCCGGCAACGCGACTTCGCCCAATCCGCGCTGGTAGTAATCAGCGGCGAACTCCACCAGCGCGAGCCATTTTTCCGACAGCGGCGGGCACGACGCGCAGACCTCGATGACGTCGCGCAGCTTGTTCGCGGGCACCTCGCTGTGAGCACTCACTTCCACGATGAGGCCCACGGACTCGCGTCGTCCGAATGGCACGCGCACCAGCATGCCCGGACGCGGCTCGGGCCAGCCGCCCGGATAGCGGTAGTCGTAGAGCGCGTCCAGCGGGTGATCGAGCGCGACACGCGCGAAACGCGTGCTCATGCAGCGCCCCCGCTCGCGGCGGCAGCGCTACGTGTGCTGGCGCACCGACGCCCGAACTTAAAGTAAAACTTCACTTTGCGCGCTAAGTTTTGGATTCCGCAGAACAATCGCGCTCCCCGCCGTCTCGCCTGTGGATAACTTTGTTGAGAACTCGATGTCGACGCGCCGCGCCAGCCATTTTGGCGTGCCTATGTGGGAAACCGCACAAAACGCCATGGAGCGGCGAAAGCCTTATCTGTCAAGGGTCTGATTGATTCTTTCGAGACCGTTCTCGCTCGCTGCGGCAATTTTTCCCTCTTGCGCGCCGCAACGAGACAAGTGTGCATAAGTCAACGCTTGACAGACCCCGAAGGGCGTCTGGCTGGCCTCTTTAGCCCGGTCTTACCCTGATGCCCGGAGCCCAGGCCCCGCCCTGCGCGCTGCGTTGCAACAAAAACGTCACGCGGACGCGGCGTGCAGCGCGCGGCTATGACGATGCACTTCGTCGACGAGTTCGGCGACGCTTTCAGGCGGCGTGAACTGCGAAATGCCGTGGCCGAGATTGAAGACGTGACCCGGATGCGCGCCGAAACTGTCGAGCACCGCGCGCGCCTGTTCGCGAATCGCCGCCGGCGACGCGAACAGCACGGTCGGGTCCAGATTGCCTTGCAGCGCCACGCGATCGCCCACGCGCTCGCGCGCGCGGCCGAGGTTCACGGTCCAGTCGAGACCGACCGCGTCGACGCCCGTATTGGCGATCTCGTCGAGCCACAGCCCGCCGCCCTTCGTGAAGGTGATCACCGGCACGCGTTCGCCGTCGTGCTCGCGCTTGAGCTGGTCGACCACGCGCTGGATATAGGCCAGCGAGAAACGCTGATAAATGCCGTCGGCGAGCGCGCCGCCCCAGGTGTCGAAAATCATCACGGCCTGCGCGCCCGCTTCGATCTGCGCGTTCAGATACGCGGCCACGGCCTGCGCGTTGATCTCGAGAATGCGCTCCATGAGGTCCGGGCGCGCGTACAGCATCGACTTCACGGTGCGGAAATCGTCCGAGCCGCCGCCTTCGACCATATAGCACGCGAGCGTCCACGGGCTGCCCGAGAAGCCGATCAGCGGCACGCGCTGACGACCCTCGCCGTCGGTGAGCGCGCGGCGGATCTCGCGCACGGCATCGGTCACGTAGCCGAGCGTCGCGCCGATGTCGGGCACGGCGAGCTTCGCCACGTCTTCCTCGGTGCGCACCGGATGCGCGAATTTCGGACCCTCGCCCGCCTGGAACGACAGGCCAAGACCCATCGCGTCCGGAATCGTGAGGATGTCCGAAAAGAGGATCGCGGCGTCGAGCGGATAGCGCTCGAGCGGCTGCAGCGTGACTTCGGTCGCGTAATCGGGATTCTTCGCCAGGCCGAGGAAACTGCCCGCGCGGCTGCGCGTCGCGTTGTATTCCGGCAGATAACGGCCCGCCTGGCGCATCAGCCAGATCGGCGTGTACTCGGTCGGCTGACGCAGCAATGCGCGCAGGAAGGTGTCGTTCAGAAGGGTGTGGGCCACGTGCGGAGGCGCTTGCGCGCGAGATTCGGAAGCAGACCGCTATTTTACCGGACCGACGCGTACGGCATGGCGCCGATGGTCGGCATAAGTGCGACGCGAGGACTCAGGGGCGGCATCAGGGGCGGCATCGGCACCATGTTCAGCGCGACGTGGCATGCGCGCATCGGGCCGCCGCTCGCGGTTTGCCGCGCGCGATGCGGCGCGCTACCAGGTCTGTCCATGCTTAACGCGTGATGGCGAGCGGGCTATGATCGACCGGCTTTCCGGATCATGACATCGCATCCATCAAAGGACGAGGAGACACGCAGCATGAAGAACAACAAGGCGCTCGCCGCCGCCGGCGCACTCGTCGCCGCCTTGCTCGCCGCGCTCGCGGGCACGCCCTGCGCATTCGCACAATCGAACGCGAATCCGAATGTGAATCCGAACACGGCCGCCGCGCCCTCGCGTCTCGACGAGGTGCTCGCGCGCGGCACGCTGCGCGCCTGCACGACCGGCGACTACAAGCCCTATTCGTTCTACAAACCGGACGGCACCTTCGAAGGCATCGACATCGACATGACCGAGTCGCTCGCGAAGTCGCTCGGCGTGAAAGCGGAGTTCGTGAAGACCACGTGGTCCAATCTGATGACCGACTTCCTCGCGAAGTGCGACGTGGCCGTGGGCGGTGTCTCGACCACGCTCGAACGTCAGAAGCGCGCGTTCTTCACCGAGGCCTATCAGGTCGACGGCAAGACGCCCATCGTGCGTTGCGACGATGTGAACAAGTATCAGACCGTCGCGCAGATCGATCAGCCATCCACGCGTGTGATCGTGAATCCGGGCGGCACGAACGAGCGCTTCGCGAAGCAGTTCTTCCCGCACGCGAACCTCACCGTCTATCCCGACAACGTGACGATCTTCAAGCAGATCCTCGCGGGCAAGGCCGACGTGATGGTCACCGATGCTTCCGAAACGCTCCTGCAACAGAAGCTCAATCCGGGCCTGTGCTCGGTGCATCCGGACAAGCCGTTTCAATACGGCGAGAAAGCGTGGATGGTCCCGCGCGGCGACGTGGTGTTTCAACAGTACGTCGATCAATGGCTGCATCTTGCGCGTGCAAGCGGCGAGTATCAGTCGATCTCGGACAAGTGGCTGAAGTGAAACGCAAGTGATGCGCAGGTCACACGCAGATCGCGTCGCGCGCGCACGATGGATCGATGCAGCTTGCGTGATTTGCTGCATCCGCATCATTCGATGCCGCGCGCGCCGCGCGAACATTCGTTAAACGATATGACGAGTTGCAACGACACGTTGCATTTCGACATGTTCCGTCCGTGAACCGCGCATACACGGCCCTGTGCGGATGCTGCATGCATTCACGTGGCCGCGCGCGGCATTCATGTGACGAAAACGGCGTATCGCCCGCATGGCGGGACTTTCTTCATGCGATAAGAATTTTGCTTCACGCTAACGTTTGCGCGCGCGCTGACAGCACAGGAAAATGCCGGTAAAAATGACGGTCGAAAACCGCTCCGGATGGCAAAAAATCCCTCGGAGCCTTATCTGGCGGGCGTTACAACCTGAAACACTTTGTTACCGCCAAGGTTCATTAATTCGCCCACAATGCCTTCAACGGTTTCAACACGGATGTGGCTTGGTGCCAGTGTGAGCGGACACGATACACCAGCCGGTCGGCTTTATGCCGAAGCCCTCCTTAGGGGCATCCTTGCTGGAGCCGTGACCGGCGTCTCGTACGTTTCATCAGCCGGCTCCTCCTTTGGTCTCCTCGCGCTAACCCCGTAGCGTGTGGTTTTTAGCGGGCTCCAGGCCCGCTTTTTTTTCGTCCGCGTTTTTCCTTCCTCGCGTTTTTCTTCCGGTTTTCCTCGCGCTTTTTCCTGATTTTTCGCTGATCGTTCGACTATTTGCGTCGCCGCACGCGCATCGTCCGGATTCAATTACTTCGGCATCCGGATGATTCAATCGCCCGCGGCCATGCGCCTGGCGCGCGACGGCGCGACTCGCCCTGTCGCGCACGCCCGCACGTCTTGCAGGTTCAAGCCGTCTTCTGTTCGTCGATCTTCAACTCGTCGATCATCTGCGCGCGCATCACGAACTTCTGCACCTTGCCCGTCACCGTCATCGGCAGTTCGTCGACGAAACGGATGTACTTCGGGATCTTGTAGTGCGCGATTTGCCCCTGGCAGAAAGCCTGGATCTCCTCGGCCGTCGCGCCTTCGCCCGGACGCAGCACGATCCACGCGCACACTTCCTCGCCATACTTCGCGTCCGGCACGCCGAACACCTGCACGGTCTGCACCTTCGGATGGCGGAACAGGAATTCCTCGATCTCGCGCGGATAGATGTTTTCGCCGCCGCGTATCAGCATGTCCTTCAGGCGGCCCACGATGTTGCAGTAGCCTTCGGCGTCGAGCGTCGCGAGGTCGCCCGTATGCATCCAGCCGTCGATGATCGACTCCGCCGTCTTCGCTTCGTCGCCCCAGTAGCCGCACATCACCGAATAACCGCGCGTGCACAGCTCGCCCGTCTCGCCCACTGGCACGACGTTGCCGAGCGGATCGACGATCTTCACTTCGAGATGCGGCTGGATGCGGCCCACCGTGGTCGTGCGCTTGTCGAGCGGATCGGTGGTCGCGCTCTGGAACGAGACCGGACTCGTTTCCGTCATGCCGTACGCGATGGTGATCTCGGCCAGATGCATCTTCGAGACCACGCGCTTCATCGTTTCGATCGGACACGGCGAGCCCGCCATGATGCCCGTGCGCAATCGCGAGAGATCGAAGCTCGCGAAGTCCGGATGGTCGAGCTCGGCGATGAACATCGTCGGCACGCCATGCAGCGCCGTGCAGCCTTCCTCGGACACGGCTTCGAGCGTCGCGCGCGGATCGAAGGCCTCGCCCGGAAACACCATGTTCGCGCCGACCGACACGCACGCCAGCACCGCGAGCACCATGCCGAAGCAGTGATACAGCGGCACCGGGATGCAGAGCGAATCGTCCTCGCTCAAACGCATGGCCATCGCGATGAAGCGCCCGTTGTTGACGACGTTGCGATGCGTGAGCGTCGCGCCCTTCGGATTGCCGGTCGTGCCACTCGTGAACTGGATATTGATCGGATCGTCGGGCGAGAGCGTCGCGCCGAGCGCGTCGAGCCAGGCCGAACCGTCGCGCGCGAGCCGAACGCGGCCCATCTCGATCAGCTCGCTGAAGTTGAGCATGCCGGGCGTCGCGGTATCGCACATGCGGATCACCGTGCGCAACGCAGGCAGGCGCGCCGCATGCAAATCGCCGGGCTGCGCGCTCGCGAGTTCGGGCGCGAGCGTTTGCAGCATCTCCAGATACTGCGAGGTCTTGAAGCGCTCCGCCGCCACGATCGCCTTGCAGCCGACCTTGTTCAGTGCATATTCGAGCTCCGCGAGCCGGTAAGCCGGATTGATGTTGACCAGCACCGCGCCGATGCGCGCCGTCGCGAACTGCGTGAGCAGCCATTCGACGCGATTGGGCGACCAGATGCCCACGCGGTCGCCCTTCTCGATGCCCAGTTCCGCGAGACCGGCCGCCATCACGTCGACTTCGGCCGCGAACTCGCGCCAGTTCCAGCGTATGCCCTGCTCGCGGAACACGACGGCGGGCCGCTCCGGAAAGCGGCTGACGGTCTCGTGCAGGAATTCACCGATGGTGGCGTCGGAGAGCGGCGTGGCGGCTGTCCCGCGCACGTAGGAAAGACCGTCCTGCGGCGCGATGAGCGCTTCGCGCGCGGCCGCCGCGCCTGCTGCGTCGATTGCCATGGTGGCTGTCTCCTGCGGGAGCCGCGCTCCCGGTTGAAATGATTTTGAAATCTATTCTCCACCGCGATGCGCGGCGGCGGCATCAAGTTTTACCCGCAGCGCACGCGGGCAGGACCGCTCGCGCCGCTTGGGGCGGCACGCTCGAAGGCATGATTTCGCATTACCTTTCCGTAAACGTCAAGTAGTTTGAACCCAGGTTTGTGCGGGGCGCGGAAGGCGGCCCGACGCCGTCTCGCCCGCAGCAGGTCGCGGCGGCGGCTTTATTCGCGCGCAAGGTTTGGCGCTTTTCCCGCGCCGCATCGCGACATCGCGTCGCGCACTCTCAAGCGTCTGATGGACTTCGGCACCGATTCGTAATGCAATCGCCGCTGCCTTACAGCCGTCTCACGATGTTTTGACTTCTGCCGATTATTTCGTAGTTCTTATCAACCTGTTGCGTAGGAAATCTCCCAACCTGGAGTCCTGATGAACCCCACCGCTACCTGCCGTCTGAAACTCTCGAAAAAAATCTGGGCCGGCGTGCCCGGATCCGATGCCAACGGCTATTCCGATCCCGCCGATACGATCCAGTACGCGTTCGGCGTCGTGCCCGAAGGCACGCATTTCCGCGATTTCGCCCGTGCGGACGGCTCGGTCGACACGTATCGGCTGACCGGCGGCATCCTCATGGTGACGGGCGACAACACGACCGACGTTGCGCTCGCACCGGGGCGCTACTGGCTGTACGAGTTCGTGATCGGGCGCGATGCGGATGGCGTCACGCCGCGCTATTACCAGCGCACCGGCTGGGATTTCACCGCCGTGGTGGACGGCGAACGGCGTTCGCCCGTCGACGACAACGACGGCGCCGTGCTCTTCGAAGTCGGCGCACAAACGCGCGAGATGAGCATCGTCGCCATCAACAAGGCCGTGTGCGTCGAACTCGACAAGCGCTTGAGCAGCGGCACCGGGCGCACGAACGGCGTGCTGTTCTTCGGCACGAGTTCCTATCTCGGCCTCACGCAACTGGGCTCCGCGAATTTCGACGGTAACGCGGTGGTCCGCGTCGGCATCACCGGCATGGATGGCAAGGTGCGCCTCGACGGCTTCACGTCGGGCAACAACGTCTTCATCCACGAAGTCGTGCCCAAGGCGAGTTACGACGCGGGCGTGCGGCCACAGAAGATGGACGTGTACCGGCTCGACGGAACGCTCTGGTATAGCGCCGGATTCCCCGACGCGCACGAAGTCACGCAGGACGAACTCGACGCGCTGCTGCGCAATCCCAAGTTCACCGAAGCGGGACGCGCGCTGATCCACACGAATCTGCGCGTGGGCGACTGGCTGTTCACGAACCAGAACTACTTCTACGAGCGCCAGGGACTGATGCGTGTCGAGGTGACGAACAACACCGGCAAGAAGGGCAAGCTGCGTCTGTCGAAGAAGATCTGGGCGGGCGTGCCGGGCGCCGATGCCAACGGCTATTCGAATCCCGACGACACGATTCAGTACACGTTCGGCGTCGTGCCGGCGGGCACGCATTACGGCGACTTCGCGCTGGCCGACGGTGCGGTCGATACGAGCAAACTGATCGGCGGCGTGTTGACGGTGGTCGGCGCGAACGTCGTCGAACTGATGCTGGAGCCCGGCCAATACTGGCTCTACGAGTTCGTGATTGGCCGCAATGCCGATGGCGTCTCGCTGCGCTATTTCCAGCGCACCGGCTGGGACTTCACCGCCTTGATCGACGGCGAGCGACGCGCCCCCGTGGACGACATCGACGGCGCGGTGGCCTTCGAGATCGGCGCGCAAACGGCGCAGGTCGAGATCGTCGGCATCAACAAATCGGTGAGCGTGCAGATCGACAAGCGCTTTACGCCTGGCGCGCAGGACAAGGAGAAGGCAGGCGTGCTGTTCCTCGCCACCAGCTCGTATCTCGGCGTCTTGCCGATCGTGAGAGACGCCATCGGCGCGAGCAATAGCACGGCGATCTTGCGCCTCGGCGTGACGGGTCCGAACGGCTCGGTGCGGCTCGACGGCTTCACGTCGGGCAATAACGTCTTCATCCACGAAATCGTGCCGCAGGATGCCTACGACGCGGGCATCATGCCCGTCAGCATGAGCGTCTACGGACTCGACGGCACGCGCGTCTTCACGTCCGAATTCAAGCTTCAGGGCGCGCTGCGCGAGGGCGAGAACTGGCGCGACGACGAGCATCAGCGCCGCCTCACCCAGGCCGACCTCGACGCCCTGCTCGCCGAACCCAAGCTCACGCGTGCGGGCCGCGCACTGATCCTCGAACACGTCCGCGCCGGCGACTACCTGTTCTCGAACGTGAATTACTTCTCGGAGCGTCAGGGCGTGATGCGCGTCGAAGTGCTGAACGACAGCGGCCGCGGCTAAGCTGCCCGCTCGCGTCGGCCCATAAAAAAAGCTCCCCGGCGCGATCGCCGGGGAGCTTTTTCGATTCGGTCACACGCGCCTCGAAGGCGCGTGCGGGAATCAATGCTGGTGTTGCTTGCGCAGACGCTGGATCGCCGCGAGTTGCGCAACGGCGTAGGCCAGTTCGGCCTGCGCGGTGGCGTACTCGAGGTTCGAGCCGGCGTTCTGCAGCGCCTCTTCGGCGCGCTTGCGCGCTTCGGCGGCCTTCGCTTCGTCGAGATCCTTGCCGCGGATCGCGGTGTCGGCGAGCACCGTCACGGCGCCCGGCTGCACTTCGAGAATGCCGCCTGCGACGAACACGAACTCTTCATTGCCGTCCGCGCCCACGATACGCACCGCACCCGGACGAATCCGCGTGATGAGCGGCGTGTGGCCCGGCAGAATGCCCAGCTCGCCCGCCTCGCCCGGAAGCGCGACGAACTTCGCCTGGCCGTCATAGATGCTCTCTTCGGCGCTGACGACGTCTACCTTGATGGTTGCTGCCATATGTGTCGAACTCCTGGGGTCAAGGGGTTGCGGCGGCGAGATCCGTCAATGCCGATAAAACCAGCGCGACACATCTCGCCTCGTTGCCTGCAACGCGACCCTTACTGGATCTTCTTGGCCTTTTCGAAGGCTTCGTCGATCGTGCCGACCATGTAGAACGCCTGCTCCGGCAGGTGATCGCACTCACCTTCCACGATCATCTTGAAGCCGCGGATGGTTTCCTTCAGCGGCACGTACTTGCCCGGCGAGCCCGTGAAGACTTCCGCGACGTGGAACGGCTGCGACAGGAAACGCTGGATCTTACGTGCGCGAGCGACCGACAGCTTGTCGTCCGGCGACAGTTCGTCCATGCCCAGAATTGCGATGATGTCACGCAGTTCCTTGTAGCGCTGGAGCGTCTGTTGCACGCGGCGCGTGATCGAGTAGTGCTCTTCACCGATCACGTTCGGGTCGATCTGGCGCGAGGTCGAGTCGAGCGGGTCGACTGCCGGGTAGATACCCAGCGAGGCGATGTCACGCGACAGCACGACGGTTGCGTCCAGGTGGCCGAAGGTCGTAGCCGGCGACGGGTCGGTCAAGTCGTCCGCAGGGACGTACACGGCCTGAACCGACGTAATCGAGCCCTTCTTGGTCGACGTGATGCGCTCTTGCAGCTTGCCCATTTCTTCAGCCAGCGTCGGCTGATAGCCCACTGCCGACGGCATACGGCCGAGCAGTGCCGACACTTCCGTGCCAGCCAGCGTGAAACGGTAGATGTTGTCGACGAAGAACAGCACGTCGAGGCCTTCGTCACGGAAGTGCTCGGCCATCGTCAGACCGGTCAGCGCGACGCGCAGACGGTTGCCCGGCGGCTCGTTCATCTGGCCGTAGACCAGCGCGACCTTGTCGAGAACGTTCGAGTCCTTCATTTCGTGATAGAAGTCGTTCCCTTCGCGGGTACGCTCGCCAACACCGGCGAACACGGAGAAACCACCGTGTTCCTTAGCGATGTTGTTGATCAGTTCCATCATGTTGACGGTCTTGCCCACACCGGCGCCACCGAACAGGCCGACCTTGCCGCCCTTTGCGAACGGGCAGATCAGGTCGATGACCTTGATGCCGGTTTCGAGCAGTTCCGCCGACGGCGACAACTCGTCGAACGCCGGAGCCTTCTGGTGGATCGCGCGCGTCGTTTCGCTGACGATCGGGCCGGCTTCGTCGATCGGACGGCCGAGCACGTCCATGATACGGCCGAGCGTCGGCTTGCCGACCGGCACGCTGATGGGCTTGCCCGTGTTCTTCACCACGGTGCCGCGGCGCAGGCCGTCCGACGCACCCAGACAGATGGTGCGCACGACGCCGTCACCGAGCTGCTGCTGCACTTCGAGGGTCAGTTCCGACCCGTCGAGAATGAGCGCGTCGTAGATCTTCGGCATGCTCTCGCGCGGGAATTCCACGTCGATCACCGCGCCGATGCACTGTACGATCTTGCCTTCCGGCAAAGCAGTTGTACTCATCGATTTTCCTTTAGATACCTGAATTCTTCACTCGCCTGGCGGCACACACCGGGTACGCCGGCGCGGATTCGCGTTCGCTATTCGGGTCAGACGGCTGCTGCGCCGCCCACGATTTCCGACAGTTCCTTCGTAATCGCGGCCTGGCGGCTCTTGTTGTACGAGAGCTGCAGTTCGTTGATGACCGTCTTCGCGTTGTCCGACGCCGCCTTCATCGCGACCATACGTGCCGATTGCTCCGACGCCATGTTTTCCGCGACGGCCTGATAGACCAGCGCTTCGACATAGCGGACCAGCAACTCGTCCACGACGGTTTGCGCGTCCGGCTCGTAGATGTAGTCCCACTGCGACTTCGGCGTCGCGCCATCGTCCTGACCGCCTTCGAGGCGCTCGTTCGACAGCGGCAGCAGCTGCTCGATGACCGGCTCCTGCTTCATCGTATTGACGAAGCGCGTGTATGCGAGATACACGGCCGAGAGCTTGCCTTCCGAGTACTGGTCGAGCTGCACCTTGATGGCGCCGATCAGCTTTTCCAGATGCGGCGTGTCGCCGAGTTGCACGACATTCGACACGACTTTCGCGCGCAGACGGTTCAGGAAACCGAGGCCCTTGCTGCCGATCGCCGTAGCTTCGACCGACGTGCCGGACGCTTCCAGATCCTTGAACTTCTGCAGCGTCGCGCGCAGCACGTTGGTGTTCATCCCGCCGCACAGACCCTTGTCGGTCGTGACGAGAATCACGCCGGCGACCTTCGCATCGTTGTTCTCCGTCATGAACGGATGACGATACTCGGGGTTCGCACGGCTCATGTGCGCAGCGATGTCGCGGACCTTGTCGGCGTACGGGCGGGCGGCGCGCATGCGCTCCTGGGCACGGCGCATTTTCGACGCCGCAACCATTTCCATCGCCTTGGTGATCTTGCGCGTGTTTTGCACGCTCTTGATCTTGCCGCGAATTTCCTTCATTCCAGCCATTGCTTGCTCCTTTGTCGATCCGGGTCGGCGCTCGCGCCAACCCGGATCCCAGTCCGTTTATCTAGATTGATTCCCGGACGGATCAATATGCGCCGGACTTTTTGAAGTCCTTGAGAGCCGCGTGGAGCGCGTTCTCGTCGTCCTTCGACAGGTCCTTCTTGTCCTCGATGCGCGCGACGAGGTCAGCGTGCTTCGACTTCAGGTATTCGCGCAGGCCCTTTTCGAACGGCAGGACTTCGGCGACATCGATGTCGTCGAGGTAGCCGTTGTTGGCCGAGAACAGCGCCACAGCCAGTTCCCAGACTTGCAGCGGCTGGTACTGGGGCTGCTTGAGCAGTTCCGTCACGCGGCGGCCGCGCTCGAGCTGCTTGCGGGTCGCTTCGTCGAGGTCCGAGGCGAACTGGGCGAATGCCGCCAGTTCACGGTACTGCGCGAGGTCGGTACGGATACCGCCCGACAGCTTCTTCACGACCTTCGTTTGAGCCGCACCGCCAACACGCGACACCGACACGCCGGCGTTGATTGCCGGGCGGATGCCTGCGTTGAACAGGTCGGTTTCCAGGAAGATCTGGCCGTCGGTAATCGAGATCACGTTCGTCGGAACGAATGCCGTGACGTCGCCTGCCTGCGTTTCGATGATCGGCAGTGCCGTCAGCGAACCCGTCTTGCCCTTGACTTCGCCGTTCGTGAACTTCTCGACGTAGTCGGCCGACACGCGTGCAGCGCGCTCGAGCAGACGCGAGTGGAGATAGAACACGTCGCCGGGGTAAGCTTCGCGGCCCGGCGGGCGGCGCAGCAGCAGCGAGATCTGGCGGTATGCCCAAGCTTGCTTGGTCAGATCGTCATAAATGATCAGGGCGTCTTGACCGCGGTCGCGGAAGTATTCGCCCATCGTGCAGCCGGCGTACGGTGCGAGGTACTGCAGCGCAGCGGATTCCGAAGCCGAAGCGGCCACGACGATCGTGTAGTCGATCGCGCCGGTTTCTTCGAGCTTGCGCAGCACGTTCTGGATCGACGACGCCTTCTGGCCGATGGCGACGTAGATACAGATCAGGTCCTTGCCCTTCTGGTTGATGATCGTGTCGACGGCCACCGCGGTCTTGCCGCACTGACGGTCGCCGATGATCAGCTCACGCTGGCCACGGCCGATCGGCACCATTGCGTCGATCGACTTCAGACCGGTTTGCACCGGCTGCGAGACGCCTTCACGCCAGATCACGCCCGGAGCGATCTTTTCGATCGCGTCGGTCATCTTGGCGTTGACCGGGCCCTTGCCGTCGATCGGGTTGCCGAGCGGATCGACCACGCGGCCGATCAGTTCCGGACCCACCGGCACTTCCAGAATGCGGCCCGTCGTCTTGACGACGTCGCCTTCCGAAATGTGTTCGTATTCACCCAGAATCACGGCGCCGACCGAGTCACGCTCGAGGTTCAGCGCGAGACCGAAGGTGTTGCCCGGGAATTCGAGCATTTCGCCCTGCATCACGTCCGACAGGCCGTGGATGCGCACGATGCCGTCGGTCACGGAGATCACGGTGCCCTGGTTGCGAACGTCTGCGCTCGCTTCAAGGCCCTGGATCCGGCTCTTGATCAGCTCGCTGATCTCAGAGGGATTGAGTTGCATTATTCGCTCCTGATGTTCAATTCTGTTGCGTGCCAGCCGCTGCGTTCGGTGCGTTCACCGGGACGCTCAAGCGGTCAGTGCCACCTGCATGCTGGCGAGCCGCGCGCGGACCGAGGTATCGAGCACTTCGTCGCCGACCGTGACACGCACGCCGCCGATCAGCGACTTGTCGATTTCAACGGTGGGCTTCAGCTTGCATTTGAACTTGCGTTCGAGGCTGGCGACGAGGTCGTTCAACTGGGTGCCTTCGAGCGGGAACGCGCTGACGATCAGCGCATCGGCCGCACCGGCCTTCGCGTTCTTGAGCGCTTCGAACTGTGCGTGGATTTCCGGCAGCAGTTCCAGGCGGTGATTCGCGACCAGCATCTGCACGAGGTTCTTGGCCTCGGCCGAATCCTTGAGCGGGGACTTCACCGCCGACAGCAGCAGCTCGACGACCTGGGCATGGCTCACTTTCGGGCTCGACGCGACCGACAGCACGTCGGGCATGGCCGCAACCTGTGCCAGCTCCGTAACGAGCGTGGACCAGGCGGCGGTGTCACCAGCTTCGGCCACGCCAAACAGGGCTTCTGCGTACGGGCGGGCGATGGTTGCAAGTTCGGCCATGATCAGAGCTCGGCTTTCAGTTGATTCAGCAGATCGGCATGCGCCGACTGATCGACTTCGCGCTTCAGGATCCGCTCGGCGCCTTGCACGGCGAGCGCGGCGACTTCGGCGCGCAGGACTTCGCGTGCCTTGACGACTTGCTGGTCCGCGTCAGCCTTGGCTTGCGCGATGATGCGCGCTGCTTCGGCGTGGGCCTGGGCCTTGATTTCTTCAGCGACTGCGAGAGCGCGCTTTTCCGCATCGGCGATACGGTTTTGGCCCTCGTTACGGGCCGTAGCGAGTTCCTCGCCTACGCGCTTGTGCGCGGCTTCGAGTTCCGCCTTGCCCTTTTCCGCAGCGGCGAGGCCGTCCGCGATCTTCTTCGAGCGCTCGTCGAGGGCGTTGATCAACGGCGGCCACACGAACTTCATCGTGAACCACGCGAGGATCAGGAACACGACCATTTGCGCAAACAGGGTTGCGTTGAGATTCACGGTGTTTCCTTAAACGTTGCTATTCCGGGGAATTGAAACGGCAAGGCGCTCATCGGTTGTGAAACTCGATCAGCGCCTCGTCTCCCGTTCCGCCATGCGCCCTTAACCGTTATAGGTCAGGCGCAACCTTCCAGGGAACTTAGCCCGCGAGCTTCGAGAGCAGCGGGTTAGCGAACGCGAACAGCATTGCAACACCCACGCCAATCAGGAACGCTGCATCGATCAGACCAGCCAGCAGGAACATCTTCGTCTGCAGCGGGTTCATCAGTTCAGGCTGACGTGCGCAGGCTTCGATGTACTTGCCGCCCATCAGGCCGATACCGATACAGGCGCCGATTGCACCCAGGCCGATGATGATGCCGATACCGATGGCCGTGAAACCCTGGATGTTGGCGATGAAAGCTTGCATGATCACTCCTTTGTGAGATTTTCTGGAACTGGGGATTTAAAACTTAAAACTGCAATTCTGGTCCGACCGCCGTTTAGTGGCTGTCGTGTGCCTGGCCGATGTACACCAGCGTCAGCATCATGAAAATGAACGCTTGCAGCAGAACGATCAGGATGTGGAAGATCGCCCAGACGCTGCCTGCAATCACGTGGCCGATGAAGCCAAGCACCGTCGAATCCGCGCCGAAGGTCCACAGACTGCCCAGCAGGGCGATCAGCAGGAACAGCAGTTCGCCGGCATACATGTTGCCGAACAACCGCAGGGCGAGCGAAACCGTCTTGGCGACGAACTCGATGATGTTGAGTGCAAGGTTCGGGATCCACAGCAGCGGATGCGAGCCGAACGGCGCCGACAGCAGCTCGTGGGCGAAGCCGCCGGGGCCCTTGATCTTGAGGTTGTAATAGATCATCAGCACGAACACGCCGAGCGCGATGCCGAACGTGCCGTTGAGGTCGGCGGTCGGGACGATGCGCTGATGCGGGAGTGCTTCGGACAGACCCAGCCAGCCGATCACGCGGCCCGGCAGGTCGACGGGGATGAAGTCGAGGGAGTTCATCAGCGCCACCCAGACGAACACCGTCAGGGCCAGCGGAGCGATGAATTTACGGTTGCCGTGAATGATGGACTTCGACTGGTCTTCGACCATTTCGACCAGCATTTCGATGGCGCACTGGAAGCGGCCCGGCACGCCCGACGTGGCCTTGCGTGCGGCGACGAACAGCAGCAGGATGGTGACGACACCACACAGGATCGACCAGAACAGCGTGTCGATGTTCCAGACGTGGAAATCGACGATCGACGTCTGATGCGAGGTGGAAAAATTCTGCAAGTGGTGCGCAATGTACTCGGACGGATCCAGAGCGCGCGTTCCTTCGCTGGCTGCCATATCGTTAAAACCACCCAAATTGTCGAAAATCGTTTCCGGCCGTTCCCGCGCCAACCAGATTGCGGGAACGCACCGCCGCGGATCGTGTCTTATTTGCTCCGCATGGGCCAGCTGATCTTCGCCTCCATCGCCTCTACGCCCGAAGGCGGCGCGATGTTGGCGGGATTCAGCGCCACGCGAGCGCGATCCAGTATGTCTTCAGTGCGATCAGGTACGTGATGAGCAGGGGAATCCACTGCACGTCGCGATACCAGAACGCGATGGCGACGAACATCGCAATCGTCGCCCCCATCTTGAATGCTTCACCGAGCATCCAGTTCATTACGGTGCCGGCGCCGCTCAACTGCTTGAGCCGCGCGGCGAACAACGCGCCGGGCACCCAGCAGATCGCTCCTCCCAGCAGCGCCGAGATCGGCACACTGCTCGGCGCAGCCGCACCCGGTGGCGTATAAAACAGCCACCACAACAGCGTAGCAACCAGGGACAAAACCACTTGCGCCGCCACGACACGAAACGGCGTGACGCGCGATGGGCGACTCACCTGCGCACCGAACAGCTGCTCGGCTTCAGTCCGGGTGAGCGGAACGATGTCGTTGTTATCTTGCTGATCGGCGTCCAGCTGGTCCCAGCGATCGTTGTGATCGACACGCGAACCCGCGGCTCCTGCTTTCTCCGTTCCCGCACCCTGCCCCCGGCGGGATGCTTCGATCGCGCTACGCGGACCATCGGGCCCTTCATGCGCCTGCGGCGCTTCGTCTGGCCTGTGACCCACCATCGCGTTATTCCGGATATTTGCCTTTCGCGCGCTTTATTACAACGTGCTTACGGCATCGCCAACCAAATAAATCCGGGCGATTGTAAGCGATAGTTGCAGCCAATTCAAGACTTTAGCCCGCTCAATAACACCCGTGAAATGCTACTTCATCATGCGGAAAACGCACCATTACCCGAGGGGTAACGGAAAATGTAAGGGAGCGTTCACCGCACGTTCTGCACTCAGGAGAGCCAGGCAAAACGGGGCGCGATTTTACCTTGTAACCACGTTTATGTCGCTGACCTGTCTCATTTCTGTCAGGAAAAATACAACACGAGACCGCCGCATATTGTCGCAGCCACCCAGAACGGGATCGCGATGAGGTGGAACTGCAGCCAGACGCCCCGCTCGCCCGACAGACGCACGGCGATCAGATTCGCCAGTGAGCCGATCGCGAGGCCGAAGCCGCCGACGCTCACACCGTACGCCAGCGCGCGCCAGTCGTGCGTGAAACCCGCGAGCACGATGGCCGCCGGCACGTTGCTGATGGCCTGAGAGAGCACGGCGCCCGCCAGATAGGCGCGTACCGGTGTCTGCAGCGCGAGGCCCTCCAGCGCGTGATGAATCCACGGCAGCGCCGCCGCGCTGCGCAGGACGATGAACATCAGCACGAAAATCAGCAGCAACAGCCAGTCGATCTTCACCACGATGCGCGCGCGCCAGATCAGGAACCCGGCAGCCACGCCCGCGAGCGCAAGGCCGGCGCGGTGCGCATCGGCGAGCAGCACGAACGCGACAAACAGCACGGCGGCCACGCCCGCGAGCGTGCGATCGACGCCATGCGCCTCTGCGTCGCAGCTCAGATCGAGCGCGGTCGGCCGGAAAAGCAGCGCTGCGAGCGCAAACAGCATCGCCATCAGCAGCGCGCAGAGCGGCGCCAGTGCGACAACGAAGCGACCAAATGCCGCACCACTCAACTGCCAGAGAAACAGGTTTTGCGGATTGCCGAGCGGCGTCAGGATGGAACCGGCGTTCACGGCCAGCGCGATGAAAATCACGAGGCGCTTGAGCGGCAACGGCGTGAGCTTGTGCAGCGACAACACCAGCGGCACGACGACGAATAGCGCAACGTCGTTCGTCACGACCGTCGACAAGGCCGCCGCCAGACCGATCAGCAGAAACGCCAACGCGCGCTCGGAGCGAATTCGATGGACCAGCTTGTGCGCGACCCAGGTCAGGAATCCTGAATATTCGATCGCTTTCGTGAGGATGAGCAGGCCGGCCAGCGTCATCACCGTTTGCCAGTCGACGAGCCCGGGCAGCGTGCTCCACGCGCGCGGCGCGAAGATCTGCAGCAGCACGAGCGCGGCGACGAGTATCGTCAGCACCGGCTCGCCCGCCGCAAATGCGCCGATCCGGCGCAGCAGACTCAGGGGGCCGCGTTGCGCGGCATCAGATTCCTGCACCGTGTACGGAAACGTGCGTTAAACCGCAGCTTCGCCGCGCAAACGCAGCAAAATGCCGTCAAGTGCATCGAGATCGCCGAAATCGACGGTGAGTTGGCCGCGGCCGCGTCGGCCGAGCTTGATCTTCACCGTCGCGGACAGCAGATCCGACAACTCTTCTTCGAGGCGGCGCGTGTCGCGCCCGCCATCGTGCGCAGCCTTCGCCTTCACCGCAGGTGCGGCCTTGGTCGTCGCCGAAACGAGCTTTTCGGTTTCACGCACCGACATACGCTTGTTGACCACCTGGTTCGCGAGCGTGATCTGCGTGGCGGCGTCAACGGCGAGCAGCGCGCGCGCGTGGCCCATATCGAGATCGCCCGCGAGCAGCATGGTCTGCACCGGCGCCGCCAGGTTCAGCAGACGCAGCAGATTCGACACCGCGCTGCGCGAGCGCCCCACCGACTCCGCCGCCTGCTCATGCGTGAAACCGAACTCGTCGAGCAGCCGCTGGATGCCCTGCGCCTCTTCGAGCGGATTCAGGTCTTCGCGCTGGATGTTCTCGATCAGCGCCATCGCGGCGGCGGCCTGATCGGGCACATCCTTCACGAGCACCGGAACCTCGGTCAGGCCGGCAATGTGCGCCGCGCGAAAACGTCGCTCGCCCGCGATGATTTCGTAGCGATTCGCGCTGACCGGACGCACGAGAATCGGCTGCATCAAACCCTGCGCGCGAATGCTCGCCGCCAGTTCCTGCAGCGCGCCTTCGTCCATGCGCGTGCGCGGCTGATACTTGCCCGCCTGCATCTGCGTGAGCGGCAGCGTGTTGGGCGCGCCCTCGATCTTCACTGCTTCGGTGATGTCCGCGCTACCGCCGAGCAGTGCTTCCAGTCCTCGACCCAGCCCCTTTTTTCGTGCTACTGCGTTCATCGTGCTTCTCCAGTCTGCGTCAGAGTGCGCGTACGCGCTCGATCATTTCCGCGCCGAATTGCACGTAGGCCTGCGCGCCGCGCGAGGCGCGATCGAACACCACGCCCGGCAAACCGTAGCTGGGCGCTTCCGCAAGCCGCACATTGCGCGGGATCACGGCGTCGAACACCTTGTCGCCAAAGTGCTCCTTGAGTTGCTCCGAAACCTGCTGCTGCAACGTGATGCGCGGATCGAACATCACGCGCAGAAGGCCGATCACCTTCAGGTCGCGATTCATGTTCGCGTGCACCTGCTTGATGGTGTTCACGAGGTCTGACAGACCTTCGAGCGCGAAGTACTCGCACTGCATCGGAATCACCACGCCATGCGCCGCGCACAGGCCATTGAGCGTGAGCAGCGAGAGCGCGGGCGGGCAGTCGATCAGCACGAAGTCGTATTCATCGTCCACTTGCGCCAGTGCGTTCTTCAGACGGCGCTCGCGCTGTTCCACGGAGACCAGCTCCACTTCGGCGCCGGCGAGTTCGCGATTGGCCGGCAGCACGTCGTAGCCCACCTGCTCCGGGCTCGTACGCGCCTGCGGCACGGTAATACCGTCGACCAGCACTTCATAGACGGTGTATTCACACGCCGCCTTGTCGATGCCGCTGCCCATCGTGGCATTGCCTTGCGGGTCGAGGTCGATGAGAAGGACACGCTGTCCCTGCGATGCGAGGCTCGCGGCGAGATTGACCGTTGTCGTCGTCTTGCCGACGCCGCCCTTCTGGTTCGCAACGCAGAAGATTTTTGCCATCTTTTATGTGTCCCTTTACTGCCTTAAAAAGTTTGCATACGTTATAGCGCGAGCAACGCAGCCGCGCTATTCGACCGATCGGCCAACGATCCTGTGTGCGGCCAACTCAGGCCGCGGCAACCGGTTCGACCGTGACTTCCGTCAGGTGACGTTCCGCATCGAGCATCGGCACGGTGAGGCGAATCGTCTGGATTGCCTTCGCGCCTTCCGGCAAGCGCTCGATCTCGCCTTCGGGGCGCACGCCCTTCATCGCCCAGATCGCGCCGCCGTCCGCAACGAGGTGACGGGCCAGTGTAACGAAATCGGACAGTTCCGCGAATGCCCGCGAGACGATCAAATCGAATTTTTTAGGGACTTCGACACCAGGTCGCAGCGATTCGACTCGTCCGGTCACGACCGAGAGATTCGCGAGGCCGAGTTCGGCCTTCGCTTGCGACTGAAACGCCGACTTCTTGTGCACGATGTCGTTCAGCGTGACTTGCCAGTCGGGACGCACGATCGCGAGAACGATGCCCGGCAAACCACCGCCCGACCCCACGTCGAGCACCGCCGTGTTTTCACGTGAAGGCAGATGCGGCAGGATCGAAAGCGAATCGAGGATGTGCTGGATCAGCATCTGGCGCGGATCGCGAATTGCCGTCAGGTTGTAGACGGCGTTCCACTTCGCGAGCAATGCGACGTAGTCCAGCAGTTGTTCGTGTTGACGCTCGCTCAATTCGACGGAGAGCGCCTGAGCGCCCTCCTTCAGCATCTGCGAAAGTGCGCCGCGATCGGCGATACCGGGTTGACGTGCGCGGCCGCTCATTGAGCCACCGGCGTCGTGTCGTTACCCGCGTCGGCGGGCTTCTGGCGGCGACGGCCGAGGCCGCGCTTCAGATGCACCATCAGCAGCGAGATCGCGGCGGGCGTGATGCCCGAAATGCGCGAGGCCTGACCGATGGTTTCCGGACGGAACTGATTGAGCTTCTGGCGCGCCTCGAACGACAGACCACGCACTTCCGCGTAATCGATGCCCTCGGGCAAACGCGTGTTCTCGTGCGTGCCATTGCGCTCGATCTCGTCCGCTTGACGATCGATATAGCCCTGATATTTAACACCGATCTCGATCTGCTCCTTGATCTGCGCGAGCAGGATTTCGTCGTCGGCCAGCGGCGCTTCGGGGCCGCAAGCGCCACCACGCAGACCGCACACGCCGTCGTAGCTGACGCCAGGACGGCGCAGCAAGTCCGCGAGATTGTATTCGTGGTCGATGGGCTTGCCGAGCAGTGCAGTCGCTTCTTCCGCGCCCAATGTCTTCGGATTCACCCATGTCGACTTCAGGCGTTCGGTTTCACGTGAAACAGCGTCGCGTTTGCGGCTGAATGCATCCCAACGCACGTCATCGACAACACCGAGTTCGCGGCCGATTTCAGTCAGGCGCATATCGGCATTGTCTTCACGCAGACTCAGACGATACTCCGCACGGCTCGTGAACATACGATACGGCTCCGACACGCCGCGCGTCACCAGATCGTCGACCAGCACGCCGAGATAAGCCTGATCGCGGCGCGGGCACCATGCATCCTTGCCCTGCACTTGCAGACCGGCGTTGATACCGGCGAGCAGGCCTTGCGCAGCCGCTTCTTCATAGCCCGTGGTGCCGTTGATCTGGCCCGCAAAAAACAGCCCGTTGATGACCTTCGTTTCCAGCGACGCCTTCAGGCCGCGCGGGTCGAAATAATCGTATTCGATCGCATAGCCGGGGCGCAGGATGTGCGCGTGCTCGAGGCCGCGCATCGAGTGCACCAGTTCCAGCTGCACGTCGAACGGCAGGCTCGTCGAGATTCCATTCGGGTAGAACTCGTTCGTCGTCAGGCCTTCCGGCTCCAGATAGATCTGGTGCGATTCCTTCGACGCGAAGCGATGAATCTTGTCTTCGATCGACGGGCAATAGCGCGGCCCCACCCCTTCGATCACGCCCGTGTACATCGGCGAACGGTCGAGACCGCCGCGAATGATGTCGTGCGTGCGCTCGTTAGTATGCGTGACCCAGCACGGAATCTGCCGCGGATGCTGCTCCGCGCGGCCAAGGAACGAGAACACCGGTACCGGATCGAGGTCGCCCGGCTGCTCTTCGAGCACCGAAAAATCGATCGTGCGGCCGTCGATACGCGGCGGCGTGCCCGTTTTGAGGCGGCCTTGCGGCAGCTTTAGTTCCTTCAGGCGCGCCGACAACGTCACTGCGGCGGGGTCGCCTGCGCGACCGCCCGTGTAGTTATTGAGGCCCACGTGGATCTTACCGTCGAGGAACGTACCGGCCGTGAGCACCACCGCGCGTGCGCGGAAGCGCAGGCCGACCTGCGTCACGGCGCCGACCACACGGTCGCCTTCGACCATCAGATCTTCCACGGCCTGCTGGAACAGCCACAGATTCGGCTGATTCTCCAGGCGATGGCGGATCGCGGCCTTGTACAGAATACGGTCAGCCTGGGCGCGCGTCGCACGCACAGCGGGGCCCTTCGACGAGTTGAGGATGCGGAACTGAATGCCGCCCTCGTCCGTCGCAGCGGCCATTGCGCCGCCGAGCGCATCGACCTCCTTAACCAGATGGCCTTTGCCAATACCGCCAATCGACGGATTGCAGCTCATCTGACCAAGCGTCTCGATGTTGTGCGTGAGCAGGAGCGTCTTCACGCCCATGCGGGCAGCGGCAAGCGCGGCCTCGGTGCCGGCGTGACCGCCGCCGACGACAATTACGTCAAACTCTGTTGGGAAAAGCATGGCGGGACCTCACGCACGGACAATTTGACCGCGTGAGCCTTCTCAGAAAAAGTGGTATGCGCGAATTATAACGGTTTCAGGTTTTGGGCCGTTCACGCCCGAATTTCGTTCCACGCTTTGTCGAAAAAAAACGGCGTGTTTCACGTGAAACACGCCGCCGAGTTCTGCAGAAACTGACGAGATCAGACGGGCTTCTTGGCCAAACCCAAATACGTTTCGATCACGCGCGGATTCTGCGCCAGCTCGCTCGCCGGCCCTTCGAGCGCGAGATCGCCAGTTTCCAGCACGTAGCCGTAATCCGAAATTTGCAGTGCCGCCCGCGCGTTCTGCTCGATCAGCAGCGTCGCAACGCCCGTCTGGCGCAGCGCGCTGATGATGTGAAAGATTTCCTTCACGATCAGCGGCGCGAGGCCCAGGCTAGGTTCGTCGAGCATCAACAGATCGGGTTTGCCCATCAGCGCCCGACCGACGGCCAGCATCTGCCGCTCGCCGCCCGACAACGTGCCGGCCGCCTGCGCACGCCTTTCCTTGAGGCGCGGAAACAGCTGAAAGACATGATCGAGCTGATCGAGGAAGTTGCGCTCCCCTGCCCGTTTGCGCCGATACGCGCCGAGCACGAGGTTGTCCTCGACCGTCATCGACGCGAACAACTCGCGCTTCTCCGGCACGAGACACATGCCGCGCGCGACACGGCGCTCGATAGGCAACACGCCAATTTCCTCGCCGAGGTAGGCAATGCGGCCGCTCGCGTGCCCGGTCTGCGGCAATGCGCCCATGATGGCGTTCAGCAACGTCGACTTCCCGGCGCCGTTCGGGCCGATCACCGAGACGATCTGCCCCGCGCCCACCTTGATGGCGGCCTGATGCAGCGCCTCGATCTTGCCATAGCGCACCGCGAGATTGGAGACTTCAAGTACGGGCGACGTCATCATTCCACCCCGCCCAGGTAGGCTTCGAGCACGGCCGGATCTTTCTGCACTTCTTCCGGCAAACCCTCGGCAATGCGCGTGCCGAACTCCATCACGACCAGCCGGTCGGTGAGATTCATCACGAAATCCATGTCGTGTTCGACCAGCAGCACGCTCATCCCCTCTTCTCTCAACTTGCGCAGCAAAGCGGCCAACTGCTGCTTCTCCTGATAACGCAGGCCCGCCGCCGGCTCGTCGAGCAGCAACAAGGTCGGATCGCAGCACAGCGCTCGCGCGATTTCCAGGATCCGCTGCTGGCCAAGCGCGAGACTGCCCGCCTCGTCGTACATGTGCTGCTCGAGGCCCACGCGGCGCAGTTGCTTCGCCGCCTCGCTCATCAGCCGACCTTCCTCCGACGCATTGAGCTTCACCACGCTGCGCAGCACGCCCGAGTGACCGCGCAGATGCGCGCCGATCGCGACGTTCTCCAGTACCGTCATCGTCGGCAAGAGTTTGACGTGCTGGAAAGTGCGACCGATGCCGCGCGCGACGATTTCACGTGAAGTGAGCCGGTCGATGCGCTCGCCGCGGAACGTGATCGCGCCGCTTGTCGGCTGAAGCACGCCCGTCACGAGGTTGAAGGTGGTCGATTTCCCCGCACCGTTCGGGCCGATCAAACCGATGATCTGCCCCGCTTTCACCTCGAAACTCACGTCGTTGACGGCGACCAGACCGCCGAACTGCTTGCGCACCTTGTCGACCGTCAGCAGCATCTCGCCCGCCTCGGGCTTGCTGCGCTGCGGCAAAGGCTCGGCATGCTCAGGCACATGCGCCTGCGGCCCGCGCGGGAAAAAGCGCGCCACGAACGGCCAAACGCCACGCCGCGCGTATTGCAGCAGCAGCACCATCAGAATCCCGAACACGATGATTTCGAAATTGCCGTTCTCGCCGAGCAGCTTCGGCAACAGCGTCTGCAGCCAGTCCTGCAGCACCGTGAGAATCGCCGCGCCCAGCACCGCGCCCCAGACGTGCGCCACGCCGCCCACGACGGCCATGAACAGATACTCGATGCCGTGATTCAGGCCGAACGGCGTCGGGTTCACCGCACGCTGCAAATGGGCGTACAAGAAGCCCGAGACGGCCGCCAGAACCGCGGCATAGACGAAGATCACCACGCGCATCCAGGCCGTGTTGACGCCCATCGCCTCGGCCATCAAGCCGCCGCCGCGCAGCGCGCGTATCGCTCGCCCGGTGCGGCTGTTGAGCAGGTTCTGCACCGAGACGACCGACGCCAGCACCACCGCCCAGATCAGGTAATAGATGCGCCGCCCCGACTCCAGCTCGACGCCGAACACATTGAGCACCGGAATGCCGTTGATGCCGTCGTACTTGCCGAGCATGTCCAGATTGCCAAACAGGAAGAACAGCGCGAGGCCCCAAGCAATCGTCCCAAGCGGCAGGAAATGGCCCGACAGACGCATGGTCACGAGGCCCAGCGCAAGCGCCACGAGCGCCGTGATCAGCACGCCGACGATCAAGGCGAGCCACGGCGAGACGCCGTACTGCGTCGTCAGATACGCGGTCGCATAGGCGCCGAGCCCGACGAACGCCGCCTGCCCGAAGCTCGTCATCCCGCCGATACCGGTGAGCAGCACGAGCCCGATCGCGACGATCGAATAGAGGCCGATGTAGTTGAGCAGCGTGATCCAGTATTCGGGCACGCGCACCATGCCCGGCAGCACCGGCAGCGCGAACATCACCACGAGGAACAGCCAGAAGAAGCGGTTATGCAGAACGAGTCGTTTCATCGCGTCACTCCTCTTCCTCTTCGGCGTGCGGCGTGGAAAGACTGCGCCACAGCAGCACGGGGATGATCAGCGTGAACACGATCACTTCCTTGTACGCACTCGCCCAGAACGACGAATACGACTCCAGCAGGCCCACGAGCACGGAGCCCGCAGCAGCCAGCGGATAGCTCACCAGACCGCCGATAATCGCGCCGACGAAGCCCTTGAGGCCGATCAGGAAGCCCGAGTCGTAATAGATCGTCGTGAGCGGCGCGACGAGCACGCCGCACAGCGCACCGAGCCCTGCGGCCAGCGTGAACGCGAGCCGCCCGGCCTGCGTCGTGCCGATGCCGACGAGGCGCGCGCCCAGCCGGTTCACCGACGTCGCGCGCAGCGCCTTGCCCGAGATCGTGCGGTCGAAATAGAAGTACAGCGCGACGATCAGCACCGCCGCCGTGCCGACCACCCAGAGGCTCTGCCCCGAGATCGACAGCGCGCCGAGGTTGAACGTGGCGTCCGAGAACGCGGTCGTGCGCGAGCCTTCGGCGCCGAACATCACGAGTCCGAGGCCGACCATCGCGAAGTGCACGGCCACGGCCACGATCAGCAGCAGCAGCGTGGTGGCTTCGGCGATCGGCTCATAGGCGAGACGGTAGACGAACGGCCCCATCGGCACGACGATCGCCAGCGTCAGCGCGATCTGCGCGAGCATCGGCAAGGGCTGCCCCACCACGCCGCGCGTGAGCGCGTAGAGCGCGAGCGGAAACAGCAGATACTTGCCCGCGAGCGTGACCAGCGTGCGCGGCGCGTGCTTGCGACGCTCGGCGTGCCGCACGAGCCCCGCCGTCTCCACGACGAAGCAGGCCGCGCCCAGCGCGACCAGCAGCCAGCACGTCGCCGGAAATTTCTGCGATTGCAGCGCGGCGAGCGTGAGAGCGCCGTAGGAAACGAATTCGCCCTGCGGAATGAAGATCACGCGCGTGACGGAGAACACCAGCACCAGCGCGAGCGCGAGCAGCGCATAGATCGCCCCGGTGGTGATGCCGTCCTGCGCGAGGATTGCGGCAATCGATAAATCCATACCCTTCCAACCTCTCTTTCTGGAACGCGTGAAACTCGGAACGTCTGCGGTGGTGTCGGAAAAACGGCGATGCGGGATCGTGCGGGGCAAGCACGCGGCGCGGCCGCGAAGGCCACGCCGCGTCGAATCGGCGTGCCCGATCGACGAGAGGACGTGAGTCGGGCACGCAAGGCGAGCGACCAGCGGACATTGTCGGTGGCCGAAATGAAGCCGCGGCGGCGACACGCAACGCAACGCCCACAGCGTTTCACGTGACACCGCGCGCAGCGCGGCGTCACGCGTCGGGCGCGCTTAGTCGCCTTGCAGCTTCCACTTGCCGTTGACGACCTCCACGATCACACGTGCGCGGTCGTCGAGACCGTTGTGATCGGTGGGCGTCGTGTTCATGATGCCGTGCGAGACCGGCAGATCCTTGATGTTCTCGAGCGCGTCGCGCAGCGAAACACGGAACGCCTCGGTGCCGGGCTGTGCGGACTTGAGCGCGACCGGAATGGCGCGCTGAAGCATCTGGCCCGCGTCCCAGGCGTGACCGCCGAAGGTCGCGACCGAACCCGCGCCGTAGGCTTTCTCGTAAGCGGCCTTGTAGGCGAGCGCCGACTTCTTGACCGGATTCGAATCGGGCAATTGATCGGCGACGAGAATCGGCCCGGCGGGCAGCAACTCGCCTTCGCAGTCCTTGCCGCAGACCCGCAGGAAGTCGTTATTCGCGACACCGTGCGTCTGATAAATCTTGCCCTTGTAGCCGCGATCCTTCAGCGTGGTCGCCGGCAGCGCCGACGGCGTGCCCGAACCGGCGATCAGCACCGCGTCCGGGTTCGCCGACATCAGCTTAAGCGCCTGCCCCGTCACCGACGAATCCGTGCGGTTATAGCGCTCGCTCGCGACGATCTTGACGTTGTGCTTCGCCGCCGCCGCGCTGAACTCCTTGAACCAGCTGTCGCCGTAGGCATCCGTGAAACCGATGAAGCCCACCGTTTTCACGCCGTGCTTCTCCATGTAGCCCGCGATCGCGTCAGCCATCAGGCTGTCGTTCTGCGGCGGCTTGAAGGCCCACTTGCGCTTGTCGTCCACGGGCTGCACGATCGCCGCCGACGCCGCGAGCGAAATCATCGGCGTCTTTCCCTGCGCGACGACGTCGAGCATCGCGAGCGAGTTCGGCGTGACCGACGAACCGATGATCGCGTCCACGTGATCCTCGTCGATCAACTTGTGCGTGTTCTGCACGGCCTTGCTCGTGTCCGACGCATCGTCGAGCACGATGTACTGCACGCTCTTGCCGCCGATCTCCTTGGGCAGCAGCGCGATCGTGTTCTTCTCGGGAATGCCGAGCGAGGCCGCCGGCCCCGTCGCCGAGAGCGTCACGCCGATCTTCACCTGCGCGACGGCCACACCCGCCACGCCCATCCATGCCGCTGCGAGTCCGGCATGGAGGGCTCTCGTGGACCACTTCTTCATCGCCAACTTCGTTTTCATTGCGCGTCTCCAAACGCTTTGTCTGCGTGTCGATTTATATTCCGGCGCCGCGCCGTGTATTCGGTTCGCTAACGCCGGCCTTCGAGTGTAGTAATCGGGATCGCGCGTGTGATGCATGGTTTTCCCTTGTCCGCGCGTCCGCTTTCTCCGCTGCCTGCTTCACTGCTCCCTGACCTGCTCACCGCACGACTCACCACCACGCGCCTCGCCAATACAACGACGCTCCGAAGCCGTTGCACCGGCAACAAAAAAGGCACGTCGATTGAACGTGCCTTGTTATGTCGATGAGCCGATATCGCGTGATTTCCCGTGGAACTCAGTCGCCGGCCAGCTTCCACTTGCCGCCGACGATCTGCACCATCACGCGCGCCCGCTGATCGAGTCCCGCGTGATCGGTTGCGCTCATGTTGAAGATGCCGTGCGCGCCCGCGACGTCGTGCGAGTCTTCGAGCGCCTTGCGCAACGCGTCGCGGAACGCCTTCGTGCCCGGTTGACCGGCCTTCAGCGCAACGGGAATCGCGTGTTGCAGCAACAAGCCCGCGTCCCACGCGTGGCCGCCGAACGTCGAGATCGAGCCCGCGCCATAGGCCTTTTCGTACGCGCTCTTGTACGCGAGCGCCGACTGCTTCACGGGATTCGAATCGGGCAATTGATCGGCGACCAGCAGCGGCCCGGCGGGCAGCCAGGTGCCGTCGCAATCCTTGCCGCAGACGCGCAGGAAGTCATTGTTGGCGACGCCATGCGTCTGGTAGTACTTGCCCGCGTAACCGCGCTCCTTGAGCGTCTTCTGCGGCAACGCGGCCGGCGTGCCCGCGCCGGCGATCAGCACGGCGTCCGGGTGCTGCGAGATCATCTTGAGCACCTGCCCGGTAACGGACGCGTCGTTGCGCGCAAAGCGCTCGTTCGCGACGATCTTGATGCCCTGCTTCGCCGCCGCAGCGCCGAACTCCTTGTACCAGCTCTCGCCATACGCATCCGAGAAGCCGATGAAGGCGACGGTCTTCACGCCGTGCGCGGCCATGTGCTGCGCGATCGCGCCGGCCATTAGCTGATCGTTCTGCGGCGTCTTGAAGACCCACGCGCGCTTCGCATCCATCGGCTCGACGATCGAGGCCGCGGCGGCCATCGAGATCATCGGCGTGCTGCTTTCCGCGGCGACGTCGATCATCGCGAGCGAGTTGGGCACGACCGTGGAACCGATCAGCGCATCGACGTGATCCTCGCTCGTGAGCTTGCGCGCGTTCTTTACGGCTTGCGTGGAATCGGTCGCGTCGTCGAGCACGAGATAGTCGACTTTCTGGCCCCCAATCTCCTTGGGCAGCAGCGCGATGGTGTTCTTTTCTGGAATGCCGAGCGAAGCCGCCGGGCCTGTGGCCGAGAGCGTCACGCCGATCTTCACATCCGCGTGCGCCACACCCGCCGTGGCGGCGAGCACTCCGGTCGCGACGCACGCCGCGTTCATCCAACGCCAAACCAACTGCATCTCCACTCCTTCGATCATCGTTTTCTTTATTGCTCCGGATTTTCAGGCGTTTTCCGGATTCGAATGCGGTAGTGCTGCCGCCGGACCACACATAATCGGCGCTGGCCCCACGCCGGCTGCATCGGCGATTAATGCTGACCGCATGGTCGGCGAATGGCGAGTGTAACGGAGTGCCGTTTGGCGCGGCAAGCGCTTTCCATCGGCTTACAACGTCGACGCAACACGTGCGGAAATGGCCAGAAAATGCGTAACGCGCGCAGCCTTGTGGCGCGGGCTTCCGACGCATTTCGGGCGTTATTTGCGTAATTCAGTGAGGGGTAAAACAGACTTGCGCACGCCGATTAACACGCGACGCAGCACACAAAGGAGGGGGATAAAACGCGCAATGCGATGCAGGATGCAAACGCATTAACGGTGATTGATGAAAACCGAAAGTACAAATAAAAAGCGCTGTTGGATTCCCATCCAACAGCGCTTTCTTGTCCGGGCACTTTGTGCCTCAGTTGTCTCCTCGTTCTCCACCTGCAAATTCGGTGCATCAGAACTAAGTGAAACTTTAAACTTCGGCCCCCTGGCTGCCAACTAGCATTTACCCTAGTGGTGCAGTGCGGCACCGATTTGGGGCGCACTATCACAGCTTTGTCGCACGATACGCGCGTTTCAAGCGGCTTCCGGAAGCTCGGTTTCAGCATCTGAGCAAGGCTTGCAGCATACCATCGCGGCGACGCCTCGCCTACTGCATTTGACGCGTTCTTCAGGCAGGATTTGGCGCCGTAATTTACGCCCTGAGCGGCCGCACACGCGCCACGATCTCGCCGACGATACCGCGCCGGAACGCCAGCACGCAGGCGATGAAAATGAGCCCCGTGACGATCGTTGCGGACTCACCTAACGAGCGGAACCAGTCGACGCCCGTGACCTGCGCGAGCGCCGTGCCGATATCGCCCAGACGATCCTCAAGCGCGACGATCAGCGCAGCGCCCAGCAGCGGCCCGAACAGCGTGCCCATGCCGCCCACGAGCGTCATCAGGATCACCAGGCCGGACATGGTCCAGTAGGCGTCGCCGAGCGTCTCGAAACCGAGCACGAGCACCTTGAGCGAGCCGGCCAGCCCCGCGAGTCCCGCCGAGAGCACGAACGCGAGCAGCTTGAAACGGTCGGTGTCGTAGCCGAGCGAAATCGCGCGCGGCTCGTTCTCCTTGATCGCCACCAGCACCTGGCCGAACGGCGAATGCACGATGCGCACGATCAGCGCGAACGCCAGCACCATCACCACCAGCACGACGTAGTAGAGCGTGAGGTCGGAATCGAGCGACAGCACGCCGAACAGCTTGCCGCGCGGCACGCCTTGCAGGCCGTCCTCGCCGTGCGTGAACGGCGCCTGCAGAAACACGAAGTAGACCATCTGCGCGAGCGCGAGCGTGACCATCGCGAAGTAGATGCCCTGGCGCCGGATCGCGAAGATGCCGACGATCACGCCGAGCAGCGTGGCCACCGCCGTGCCCGCCGCTACGCCGAGTTCGGGCGTGAAGCCGAGCGACTGGATCGCGTAACCGGTGGTGTAACCCGCGCTCGCGAGGAACATCGCGTGGCCGAACGACAGCAGCCCCGTATAACCGATCAGCAGATTGAACGCGGCGGCGAACAGCGCGAAGCACAGCACCTTCATCACGAAGAGCGGATACGCGCCCGCGAACGGCGCAACGATCAACCCGATCAGCAACAGCAAATAGAGCGCTTTTCTTTGCATCATCGTTCCTTGCCGAAGAGGCCTGCGGGGCGGATCAGCAGCACGATCGCCATGATGACGAACACCACGGTCGCGGAGGCTTCCGGCCAGAACACGCGCGTGAGGCCCTCGATCACGCCAAGCAGCAGGCCCGTGAGGATCGAACCCATGATCGAGCCCATGCCGCCGATCACGACCACGGCGAACACGGTGATGATCATCGGCTGCCCCATGAGCGGCGACACCTGAATGACCGGCGCGGCCAGCACGCCCGCGAACGCCGCGAGCGCCACGCCGAAGCCATAAGTGAGCGTGATCATCAGCGGCACATTGATGCCGAACGCTTCGACGAGTTTCGGGTTTTCCGTGCCCGCACGCAGATACGCGCCCAGCCGCGTTTTCTCGATCACGAACCATGTGGCGAAGCACACCGCGAGCGACGCCACCACGACCCACGCGCGATAGTTCGGCAGATACATGAAGCCGAGATTGGTCGCGCCAGAAAGCAGATCGGGCACGTCGTAAGGCTGACCCGACGCGCCATAGATCGAGCGGAACACGCCTTCGACCACCAGCGTCAGGCCAAAAGTCAGCAGGAGTCCGTACAAATGATCGAGCCGATACAACCAGCGCAGCATCGAACGTTCGATCACCATGCCGAACAGACCCACCACGATGGGCGCAATCACGATCATCGCCCAGTACGGCAGATTGAAATACGCGAGGCCCATCCACGTGAGCATCGCGCCCAGCATGAACAACGCGCCGTGCGCGAAGTTGATCACGTTGAGCATGCCGAAAATCACCGCGAGGCCGAGACTCAGGATCGCGTAGAACGATCCGTTCACGAGTCCGAGCAGCAACTGGCTCAGCATGGCCGGCAGCGGAATGCCAAAGATCGTCATGAAAGCCGCCATCTCCTCAAGATCGCATTCATACGGCGCGCGGCGCGGCGGCCCTCACCCATCGGGGCCACCGCGCCGCCTGCCGCTCAAGCGTCGCCGCACTGACTCACTTCCAGAGCGCGCAGCGGCTTTCCTGCTTCGTCGTGTAAGCCTGTTCGCCCGGAATCGTCTGCACGATCTTGTAGTAATCCCACGGCTTCTTCGACTCGGACGGCTTCTTCACCTCGACGAGATACATGTCGTGAATCAGCACGCCGTCCTGGCGGATATAACCGCCCTTCGTGTAGAAGTCGTCGATCTTGGTCTTCTTGAGCTGCGCCATGACCTTGTCGGCATCCGTCGACCCAACCGCCTGCACCGCCTTCAGGTAGTTCGTGACGGCCGAGTAATCGGCGGCCTGAAGCTCGGACGGCATCTTCTTCGTCTGGTCGAAATAGCGCTGCGCCCACTTGCGCGTCGCGTCGTTCTGATCCCAGTACCAGCCCGTCGTGAGCACGAGGCCTTGCGTGGTGTCGAGCCCGAGGCTGTGCACGTCGGGCAGGAACATCAGCAGTGCCGCGATCTTCATCGTCTTGGTGATGCCGAATTCCTTCGACGCCTTGATCGCGTTGACCGTGTCGCCGCCCGCGTTCGCGAGACCGAGGATCTGCGCCTTCGACGCTTGCGCCTGCAACAGGAACGACGAGAAGTCCGAGGCCGAGAGCGGATGGCGCACCTCGCCGAGCACCTGGCCGCCGTTCGCCTTCACGACGTCGGCGGTGTTCTTTTCCAGCGACTTGCCGAACGCGTAGTCGGCGGTCAGGAAGAACCACGTCTTGCCGCCCTGCTTGAGCACCGCGAGGCCGGTGCCCTTGGCGAGCGCGACCGTGTCGTAGCCGTAGTGCACCGTGTACGGCGTGCACTGCTCGTTAGTGAGCGCATCGGTGCCCGCGCCGGTGTTGAAGTAGACGCGCTTCTTCTCCAGCGCGACCTGATTCATCGACAGCGCCGTGGCCGAGTTCGTGCCGCCGAGCAGCATATCGAGCCCGTCACGGTCCATCCATTCGCGCGCCTTCGAGGCGGCGATGTCGGCCTTGTTCTGGTGATCCGCGTACATGATCTGGATCGGCTTGCCGTTGACCTTGCCGCCGAAGTCGGCGATCGCCATCTTGATCGCCGTGAGGCCGCCCTGGCCGTCATCGTCCGCATAGAGGCCCGACATGTCGGTGATGAAGCCGATCTTCACCGCGTCGTCGGCAGCGTGCGCGCTGCCTGCGCCAAGCACCGCTGCGGCCGCCGTGGCGGCAAAGAGCGCCGCGAGCCGCGCGAACGGGGTCTTCTTCATTGCAGTCTCCTTCCTGGGTTGCGTTGTTATTCAGCGCTGCGGATCAAACAAGGGACAAGGCAAACGCACCGCACGGCGCGTTCGACACGCGCGCGCGAGGCGGATCGAAACGGTCAGACTCCCAACAGGTCGTGCAGCACGGGCATCTTGCCTTCGAGCTCGGCAACGCCGAAGCGCTCGACGATGCGTCCGTGCTCCATCACGTAGAAGCGGTCCGCGAGCGGCGCCGCGAAACGGAAGTTCTGCTCCACCATCACGATGGTGTAGCCGCGCGATTTCAGCGTGACGATCATGCGCGCGAGCGTCTGCACGATCACGGGCGCGAGACCTTCGGAGATCTCGTCGAGCAACAGCAGATTCGCGCCGGTGCGCAGGATGCGCGCGACCGCGAGCATCTGCTGCTCGCCGCCCGAGAGCCGCGTGCCCTGGCTGTGACGACGTTCCGCGAGATTGGGAAACATCGTGTAGATCTCGTCGAGCGACATGCCCTGCGCGTCACTCTTTGATGAGCCGCTTTTTGCACCGATGGCGGGCGGCAACAGCAGGTTTTCCTCGCACGAGAGGCTCGCGAAGATGCCGCGTTCCTCGGGGCAATAACCGACGCCGCAATGCGCGATCCGATACGTCGGCATGTTGATGGTCTCGCGTCCGCCGATGCGAATGGAGCCCGTGCGCCGCCCCGTGAGGCCCATGATCGCGCGCAGCGTGGTCGTGCGCCCCGCGCCGTTGCGCCCGAGCAGCGTGACGACTTCGCCGCGCGCCACGTTGAGATCGACGCCATGCAGGATGTGCGATTCGCCGTACCACGTCTGCAGGCCCGCGATGTCCAGCGCGCTCTCGCCCGCCGGCGCGGCGAGGCTGGCGTCCTGGCCGCGTTGTTCGGTCACCGTGCTCATGCGTGCGCTCCCGCGAGCGCGGCATCGGCGCTGCCCATATAGGCTTCGGCAACGAGCGGATTTTTCGACACTTCCGCGTAGCTGCCCTCGGCCAGCACCTCGCCGCGCTGAAGCACGGTGATGGTGTCCGAGATGCCCGCGATCACGTTCATGTTGTGCTCGACCATCAGGATCGTGCGGCCCGCCGAGACCTTCTTGATGAGCGCCGTCACGCGGTCCACGTCTTCGTGACCCATGCCTTGCGTGGGCTCGTCGAGCAGCATCAGTTCGGGTTCCATCGCGAGCGTGGTCGCGATTTCGAGCGCGCGCTTGCGGCCGTACGCGAGTTCGACGGTGGGCACGTCGGCGAAATCGGTCAGGCCCACCTGCGTGAGCAGATCCATCGCGCGGTCGTTGAGTTCGGCGAGCGTGCGCTCGCTTTTCCAGAAGTGATACGCGCTGCCGAGCGAACGCTGTAAGCCGATGCGCACGTTCTGCAAGGCCGTCAAATGCGGAAACACCGCCGAAATCTGGAACGAACGGATGATGCCGCGCCGCGCGATCTGCGCGGGCCGCTCGTGCGTGATGTCGATGCCGTTGAAGACGATGCGCCCCGCGCTCGGCACGAGGAATTTGGTGAGCAGATTGAAGCAGGTGGTCTTGCCCGCGCCGTTCGGTCCGATCAGCGCGTGGATGGAGCCGCGGCACACGCGCAGGTTCACGCCGTTCACGGCCGTGAAGCCTTTGAACTGTTTCGTGAGGCCGCGCGTTTCCAGAATCGTGTCGCCGAGAATCATGTCCCCTTCCACGTGAAGTAAGGCGTAACACTTCAGATTGCGAGGCCCCGCACGACGTCCCGCGCGACTCGTTTTTCGCGCGCCATGTTGCGGCGCGCGCGTCGCCTGCTGTCGTTGCCCGCTGTAGTCAGTGAGCGCCATTGTCTCGCCAATGATGCAGCGCAATCATTGGGATTTGCACTTACGGGGGAATGACGATGTGCACCGATCGGACATGCGCCATTTAGCAGCCGATACGCGACCGTTGACAGCACGATACGCGCACGTTGCGCGCACGACGCACATGCGCCGGACGTGCAAAAACACGCACGCCGCGAATGCGGCGCACGTCCTGGATAGTGGTCCGAAACACGTTCTCATGACGTTGCGCGACGCAATTAAGCACGCACTGAAGTCGGTGTTTCGAACCTTTTTACGCTAACGCTTTCACGCTGCCGCGACCGGCGCATGCACCTCCGTTCGCACCGACGAGCGCGCACCCGCGCGACGATCCTCGCGCACCATTTCGGCGGCGCGCTCCGCGATCATCAGCGTCGGCGAATTCGTGTTGCCCGAGGTGATGAACGGCATCACCGATGCGTCGGCCACGCGCAGACCTTCGACGCCACGCACGCGCAAACGCGCGTCGACGACGGCGTCGTCATCGTCGGCGCGGCCCATTCGGCAAGTGCCCACCGGATGAAAGATCGTCGTGCCGATATTGCCCGCCGCTTCACGCAATTCGCTTTCACTCTGAAACGCGAGCCCCGGCAAGATCTCGTGCGGCTGATAGTGCGCGAGCGCCGGCGACGCCGCGATGCGCCGCGTGAGCCGCAACGCGTTCGCCGCCACGCGCAGGTCGTGTTCCGTCGAGAGATAGTTCGGCGCGATCACGGGCGCAACCGTCGGGTCCGCCGACGCCGCGTGAATGCTGCCTCGCGACGTGGGCCGCAGATTGCACACCGAAGCCGTGAACGCATTGAAGCGATGCAGCGGCTCGCCGAAACGATCGAGCGACAAAGGCTGCACGTGATACTGCAGATCGGGCCGCGTGATGCCAGGATCGTCGATGTCCGACTTCGCGAATACGCCGAGTTGCGAGGGCGCCATCGACATCGGCCCGCTTTGCATCAGCGCATATTCCACGCCGATCATCAGCTTGCCCCACCAGTGCGCCGATGCGGTGTTGAGCGTGCGCACGCCGTTCACGCGATACGCCATGCGCAGTTGCAGATGGTCCTGGAGATTCTCACCGACGCCGCGCAGATCCTGCACCACGTCCACGCCCAGTTGCGCGAGCCGCGCCGCCTGACCGATGCCCGAACGTTCGAGCAATTGCGGCGAATTCACCGCGCCCGAACACAGAATCACCTCGCAGCGCGCCCGCGCGCGATACGGCACGTCGCCGCGATACTCCACGCCTACGCAACGCTTGCCCTCGAAGATCACGCGCTCGGTCAGCGCGCCCGTGACCACCGTGAGGTTGGGCCGCTTCATCGCCGCACGCAGGAACGCCTTCGACGCATTCCAGCGCACGCCGCGCTTCTGGTTCACATCGAAATAACCGACGCCTTCGTTGTTGCCGCGATTGAAATCGCTCGTCGCCGGAATGCCCTGCTCTTGCGCCGCCTGCGCGAAGGTTTCGAGAATCTTCCATTTGAGGCGCTGTTTCTCGACGCGCCATTCGCCGCCCGCGCCGTGAAATGGGTTCGCGCCGCCGTGGTAATCCTCGCTGCGTTTGAAGACGGGCAGCACGGCGTCCCACGACCAGCCCGAGTCGCCGGTTTCGCGCGCCCAGCCGTCGTAATCCTCGCGCTGGCCGCGCATGTAGATCATGCCGTTGATCGACGACGATCCGCCGAGCACGCGCCCGCGCGGATACGACAGCGCGCGCCCGTTGAGCCCTTTTTCCTCGACGGTTTTGTAGAGCCAATCCGTGCGCGGATTGCCGATGCAATGCAGATAGCCGACCGGAATGTGTATCCAGTGATAGTCGTCCTTGCCGCCCGCCTCGATCAGCAACACCGAGACGTCCGCGTCCTGCGAGAGCCGGTTGGCGAGCACGCAGCCCGCCGTGCCCGCGCCGACGATCACGTAATCGAACTCGCCTTCGAGCCGGCGCGCAGTCGATGTTGCGCCCGGCGTGTCGCTCAATGCCGCCATGACCGCCTCACTTCGCCACGGGCATGGTGAATTCCGCGCCCTTCGCGATGCTGTCCGGCCAGCGCTGCATGATGCTCTTGTAGCGCGTGTAGAAGCGCACGCCCTCTTCGCCATAGGCGTGATGATCGCCGAACAGTGAACGCTTCCAGCCGCCGAACGAATGCCACGCCATCGGCACCGGAATCGGCACGTTGATGCCGACCATGCCCACCTTGATCTGCCGCGAGAACGCGCGCGCCACGCCGCCGTCCGAGGTGAAGCACGACACGCCGTTCGCGAACTCGTGCGCGTTGATGAGCTCGACCGCGCTCGCGAAATCGGGCACGCGCACCACGCTCAGCACCGGCCCGAAAATCTCCTCGCGATAGATCGACATATCGGTTTTCACGTCGTCGAACAGCGTGCCGCCGAGGAAGAAACCGCGCTCGCGCTGCTGCACTTCGTGACCGCGTCCGTCCACCACGAGCTTCGCGCCCGCGGCCACGCCCGCGTCGATATAGCCCTGCACTTTCGCGCGATGCGCGGCGGTCACGAGCGGCCCCATTTCCGAGGCCTCGTTCATGCCGTCGCCGATCTTGAGCGCCTTCACGCGCGGCGTGAGACGCTCGATCAGTTCGTCGGCGATATGACCCACGGCCACCGCCACCGAAATCGCCATGCAGCGCTCGCCCGCCGAACCGTAGGCCGCGCCGATCAGCGCATCGACGGCCTGATCGAGATCGGCGTCGGGCATCACGACGAGATGATTCTTCGCGCCGCCGAGCGCCTGCACGCGCTTGCCGTGTTTCGTGCCTTCCGTGTAGATGTATTCCGCGATCGGCGTGGAGCCGACGAACGACAGCGCGGCGATGTCCGGATGCGCGAGCAGCGCGTCGACGGCCACCTTGTCGCCGTGCACGACGTTGAACACGCCCTCGGGCAAGCCCGCTTCGTGCAGCAGTTCGGCGAGCCGCAGCGACGCCGACGGATCGCGCTCCGAGGGCTTCAACACGAAGGTGTTGCCGCACGCGAGCGCGATCGGAAACATCCAGCACGGCACCATCATCGGAAAGTTGAACGGCGTGACGCCCGCGACCACGCCGAGCGGCTGGCGCAGATTCCAGTTGTCGATGCCGCCGCCGATCTGGTCGGTGAAATCGGTCTTCAGCAGGTTCGGAATGCCGCACGCGAACTCGACGATCTCGATGCCGCGCATCACCTCGCCTTTCGCATCGGAGAACACCTTGCCGTGCTCGCGCGTGATGAGTGCGGCCAGTTCGTCGTGATGCTGGTCGAGCAGATCCTTGAACTTGAAGAGAATGCGCGCGCGCTTGATGGGCGCCATCTCGCTCCACGCGGGAAACGCGGCGTGCGCGGCGGCCACGGCCGCATCGACTTCGGCCACGCTCGCAAGCGGCACGCGCGCGGCGACCTCGCCGGTGGCCGGATTGAACACGTCCGCATAACGCCCGCTGGTGGCGTCGAGCGGCTTGCCGTTCACGTAGTGCGTCAAGGTGGCGGGCGTGCTGACGCCGGCCTCGCTTCGATGTGTCTCGCCCATGTTTGCCTCTTCGGTGGAGGTTGTTGTCTGCGCGCCGTGTCGGTGTTTCGCGCACGGCGGCTGGAATGCCGGCATTTAGCGTAATCGCGCGAGGCCGCGCCGATCCAATGATTAATCCTCAACAGCGATATAAAGCGAGTTAATATCAGTGGATGGACCTGACCTTGTTGCGGGCATTCGTGACGGTCGCGCGCGAGGGCAACCTCACGCGCGCGGCCACGCATCTGCATCTCACGCAGCCCGCGGTGAGCTTGCAGATCAAGCATCTGCAGGAGACGCTCGGCGTCACGCTGTTCACGCGCACCTCGCACGGCCTCGCGCTCACGCGCGACGGTCAGGCGCTGCTGCCGCACGCGGAACGCGCGCTCAACGCGGCCGGCGACGTGCAGCGCGCCGCTGCTGCATTGCGGCATGAAGTGCGCGGGCGCTTGCGCATCGGCACCATTCTCGATCCCGCGTTCCTGCGTCTGGGCGGCTTTCTGCGGCAACTCGTGGAAACCTGGCCGCAGATCGAAACGGCGCTGCGGCATGGCATGTCGGGCTGGGTGCTCGATCAGGTGCGCGCGCGCGAACTCGACGTGGGCTATTACATCGGCCAGCCCACGCCGCAATCCACGTCGCAAGCCGGCGCCGATTCCGACACCTTCCACACGCTCACGCTGACGCATTTTCAGTATCGCGTGCTCGCGCCGGCGGGCTGGAAAGAGCGCGTGAAGGATGCGCGCGACTGGCGCGCGCTCGCCGCGTTGCCGTGGATCTGGACGCCGCCCGCATCGGCGCATAACCGGCTGCTCTCGGGCCTGTTCGAAGCCGCGCAGGCGAAGCCGGTCAAGGTCGCGGAAGTGGATCAGGAACCGTCGATGCTCGATCTCGTGAAGTCGGGCGTGGGTCTCACGCTCGCGCGCGACGCGACCGCCATCGCCGAAGCGCATGCGCACGGGCTGACCATCGTCGAAGGCGTGACGGTGCCGACCGAACTTACCTTCATCACGCTCGCGGCGCGCCGCGACGAGCCGGTCATCGCGGCGGCGCTCAAGTCGATCGAAACGCAGTGGGGTGTGTAAGCGTGCACGACGCACGCCGCAATGCGATATGAGCCGCGCTCATGACGAGCGAGGTTTCACACAGCCGGTTCATCCGACGAATCGATCGAAGACGCATCGACGCGCGCCGACTTGAGCGGATGTAACAGCGCCGTCACGCAAGTTTTGCTAGATTCGATGTTCGCCCGCGTTTTTGCACTCGACGCGAGGCGTTCGAGCCTCGCCCATCGTTCCCTCGTTCCACAGGAGCTTGCATGGCCCGCAACATCGAAATCAAAGCCCGCGCCCGTCAGTTCGACGCCCTGCGCGAGCGCGCCGCCCAGCTCGCCACCGATGCGCCGCTGATCTTTCGCCAGCAGGACTTCTTCTACGACGTGCCGCGCGGCCGCCTGAAGCTGCGCCAGTTCGACGACGGCACGCCGCCCGAGCTGATCTTCTACCAGCGCGACGACCGCGACGGCCCCAAGGCCTCGTACTACACGCGCAGCCCCGTGACGAACGCCGAAGCCATGCACTCGCTGCTGGCCACGGCGCTGACCACGCGCGGCATCGTGTCGAAGGAGCGCCACGTCTATCTCGCGGGGCGCACGCGCATTCATCTGGACCGCGTGGACGGTCTCGGCGACTTCGTCGAGCTGGAAGTGGTGCTCGCGCCCGACGACGACGAGCAAGGCGGCGAAGCCGAAGCGCACGCCGTGTTCAAGCAACTGGGCGTGGACGAGAGCGACCTCGTGGCCGTGGCCTACGTCGATCTGCTCAATACGCCTGCGCAGGCGGCCTGACGCGCGTCGATGCACGCCGCGCGCGGACGCCCATCAAGGCGCCGCCGCACCCGGCTCCAGATGCCCGAGCGGCAACGGGCCATTGCGCTTGAACGTCGTGAGCACGATGTTCGAGCGCACGCTGTCCACACCGGGCACGCGCATCAGCTTCTTCATCACGAACGACGACAGCGCGTTCAGATCCGGCGCCACGATCCGCAGCAGATAATCGGCGTCGCCCACCACCGCGTGACATTCGAGCACTTCCGGCAGCACATCGATCTGCTGCTGGAACTGCTCGATGATCGAATCGCCGTGGTGCTTGAGCTTCAGGCTCGTGAACGCCGTCACGCCCAGCCCGAGCTTCTCGGGCCGCAGCACGACCCGATAGCCGTCGATCACGCCCGACGCCTCCAGCCGCTGCAGACGCCGGCCGATCTGCGACGGCGACAGCGGCACCTGCTCGCCCAGTTGCTGATGCGTGGCGCGGCCGAAGCGCTGCAAGACGTCGAGTAGCGCGAGATCGAAGTGATCGAGTTCCAGCATGAATGAATCCTGCATTGATTGACTGATTGATGCAGGATTATTGCATATCAAAGCGAAACAACGCCGATTTTGCGCGCATGCCGCGTGTGCTTCGCTTTACACTGGTGCGTCAGCAAGCGCATTGAAAGGAGCATCACGCAGATGGCCGCCGCCGCAACCGCGAAACTGCAGGAGCAGTTCGACGCGGGCCTGGAAACCCGCCCCGATTTCACCATCGACCAGCCGCTCGAACGCTACGGCGCGGTCGATCACGCGGTGTGGGACCAGCTTTATCGGCGGCAAATGGCGCTGCTCGAGGGTCGCGCCGCCGACGCCTTCATCGAGGGCGCGCGGCGTATCGGCCTGAACGTGGCGCAGGTGCCGTCGTTCGAGTCCGTCAGCGAGCGCCTGATGGCCGCCACGGGCTGGCGCATCGTCGCCGTGCCGGGTCTGGTGCCGGATCGCATTTTCTTCGAGCATCTCGCCAACCGCCGCTTTCCGGTGACGTGGTGGATGCGCCGCCCCGATCAGCTCGACTATCTGCAGGAACCGGACTGCTTCCACGATCTGTTCGGTCACGTGCCGCTGCTCACCGATCCGGTTTTCGCCGATGCGATCGAGGCCTACGGACGCGCCGCGCTCACCGTCGACGAACGCGCGCTGCCGCTGCTCGCGCGCCTCTACTGGTACACGGTCGAATTCGGCCTGATGCGCGACGCGAGCGCGCCGCACGGCGTGAAGATCTACGGCGCGGGCATCGTCTCCAGCAAGGGCGAATCGCTCTACAGCGTGGAAAGCGCGGCGCCCAACCGGCTCGGCTTCGATCTCGACCGGGTGCTGCGCACGCGCTATCGCATCAACACGTTCCAGAAGACCTACTTCGTGATCGACTCGTTCGCGCAGTTGTTCGACGCGCTGGGCGCCGGCATTGCGGCGCGTCTGGCCGACCCGGCCGCGCTGATCGCTACCGTTCCTCACGCGGCCGGCGACGTGCTGCACAGCGACACGATCTACACGCGCGGCACACGCGAAGGCTGGCTCGACGACGGCGACGTCTGAGTGTGCGGCGCCGCATGACGCGCGGCGCGCACCGCCCCACGCTTTCTTGTCCCGGCATCCGCGCGCGCTCGCACGCTGCCAGGCTCGCTCGCACGCGCCGCGCATCCGTGGAAAAATGGATTGGCGCATTTCCGCACAACACAGCTCAAACAGGTGCCACGATGATCAACCGACTCACATCCGAAGAGCGCGCCACGCAACTCGCCGGGCTGCATGGCTGGCAGGCCGTCGCGGGCCGCGACGCCATCCAGCGCCAATTTCGTTTCGCCGACTTCAACGAGGCTTTCGGCTTCATGACGCGCGTCGCGATCAAGGCGCAGGAGATGGATCACCATCCCGAATGGTTCAACGTCTATAACCGCGTGGAAATCACGCTCTCGACGCACGAGGCCGACGGCCTCACCGAACGCGACATTGCGCTCGCGCGCTTCATCGATTCGATCGCGCCGGGGCCGCTGTCGGCGTGAAGCCGCGCCTTCGGCGCGCGCCGCTTAAGCGCGTTCGCCACCTTCGCAACGTTCGCTGCGCGCAGTGCGTGTAATCGTCCAGGGAAAGTCCCGCATACGAATCAGGTAAACGCATTGCGCGTATCGCGCGTTAGAAAGAGGTGAGCACGACGCGCACCAGGCAAAACCACTGCAATGAAAGCATAATGCAGGGTATCAGGCGTCCAAACCTTCAGCTTTGAAGGCCATTCTTGAGGGACACGTAAGACTCCCAGGCAGCACGCGCGATGGGGTCCAAACGTTCCGGTGAGAAGACGTTCTGACGCTGTACAATCAGCAGCGCATACGGCCTGGAGAGCGCGCTTGCCTCCTTGCACAACGCGAGTTCGTCGCCGCTCGAAGGCGAACGGTTGCGCCAGAAGTTGATTGCGGCTTCGAGTTCGGTGATCGAAATATCGGACATGGAGTCGTGACCGTGCAATCGTCGCACGCGGTGCCGCTCAATCGCTGTGCTTTTGAACCAAGCGGCGCTTTGCGAACTGCGTGCCTGAACGCTAAACCCATTGTACTTGAGCGAAATCCATGCGACTCCTTCTGATCGAAGACGACCGCCCCATCGCACGCGGCATCCAGTCCAGCCTCGAACAAGCCGGCTTCACGGTCGACATGGTCCACGACGGCATCTTCGCCGAACAGGCACTCACGCAGAATCGCCATGAGCTCGTGATCCTCGATCTGGGCTTGCCCGGCATCGACGGCATGACGCTGCTCTCGCGCTTCCGTCAAAGCAACCGTCACACGCCGGTGATCGTCCTCACCGCGCGCGACGAGCTGAACGACCGCGTGCAAGGCCTCAATTCGGGCGCCGACGACTACATGCTCAAGCCGTTCGAGCCCGCCGAACTCGAAGCGCGCATTCGCGCCGTGATGCGTCGCAGCGGCCCGCACGGCGACGTGCCGCGTCCTGAAGTGTCGCTCGGCGGCGTGCGCCTCTCGGGCGTCGACCGCCGCATCTTCAACGACGACAAGCCGCTCGAACTCTCGCCGCGCGAATTCGCCGTGCTCGAAATGCTGCTGCTGCGTCATGGCCGCGTCGTGAGCAAGGCGCAACTGCAGGATCACCTCACGCACTTCGGCGGCGATCTCGGCGATACCGCGATCGAAGTCTACGTGCACCGCGTGCGCAAGAAGCTCGAAAACTGCCGTGTCGAAATCGTCACGGTGCGCGGTTTCGGCTATCTGCTGCAGGAAATCCGCCAGGCCGCCTGAGGCCAGCCCCCGAAAAACGCGGCGCCGCACATCCTTGCGCACCGCGTTTTTTTACGGCCGGAATCGGCAGGTCTCCTGATTGTTTCGGTCTGCGCACCGGCCGGCGCCGCGCCTTGTGAACCTGGTGCGCCGCGACTCGCGCACGTCCCGTCAGTGCCCGCCGCATGCCCGGTAATTGGGCGCGCCGGCCCGACTCTGCCGCTTGCCGCCGCACCCGCGTAAAATGGTCCGGGTCTGCCCGGCGCGCCCCACGCGCCGCGCCTGTGAGACCCCTTTCGCCCGAACCGATCATGTCCCTTCCGGCCGCAACGAGCCTGCGGCGTACGCTGCTGCGGCGCCTCGCCGCCCCACTTTCGCTGCTCGCGTTGATGAGCGGCCTGATCGCCTATTGGCTCGCGTGGCAGTACACGCAGCACGTGGTCGACCGCTCGCTCGCCGACCTGGCCACTGCGATCTCCAAACAGATCCAGATCGCCGGTCCCGAAGCGCCCGTCACGGTGCCGCCGCTCGCGCAGGCCATGTTCTCCGATCCGGTCGAGCATCTCGTCTACCGCATCAGCAACGGCGAAACCGAAATCGCCGGCGACCACGATCTGCCGCTGCAAGGCACCAACGTGCGCCGCATGCACTACGCGTACGTGTTCGAGACCATTTATCACGGCGTGAGCGTGCGCGTCGCGCAGGTGCGCGTGCCGCAGCCCACCGGCAATCCCATCGTGGTCGAAGTCGGCCAGCCCGTGCATCATCGCTTCCGCATCGCCGCCGAGTTCCTCGTCGCGATCATGATGCCGCTGCTGCTCCTGCTGCTCGCCGGCTGGGTCATCGTGTGGCGCGTGGTGAACCAGCAGCTCAATCCCCTGACCGATCTCGCCGATTCGCTCAATCGCCAGACGCACACCTCGCTCGAACCCGTCGACGAGACCTTCGTGCCCGTCGAGATCCGTCCGCTCACGGGCGCGCTGAACGCCCTGCTCGGCCGCCTGAAAACCGCGCTCGAAGGCCAGCGCAAATTCATCGCCGACGCCGCGCATCAGTTGCGCACGCCGCTGACCGCCGTGAAGCTGCACGCCGAACAGGCCGTCAACGCGCGCGAGCCGCAAAAGGTCAGCGACGCCGTGCGCGAGCTGCGCGCCGCCGCCGACCGCGCGGTGCGGCTCTCGAATCAGTTGCTCTCGCTCGCGCGCGCGGAGCCGGGCGAACAGGCGGCGCGTTTCGTCGATATCGACATGGCTGCGCTCGCGTTCGAAACGGGCGCCGAGTGGGTGCCGCGCGCGCTCGCGAGCCACGTCGACCTGGGCTTCCAGCGTCTCGACGATCCGGAGAACGACACGCCGCTGATGGTGCGCGGCAATCCCGTGCTGCTGCACGAAGTGATCGCCAATCTGCTCGACAACGCGCTCAAGTATCTGCCGCCCGCGCGCCCCGACGGCGGCCGCATCACGGTCACCGTTTCGCAGACGCTCGCCGAAGGTTTGCCGATGGCGGAAATCATCGTCGAGGACAATGGCCGCGGCGTGCCGCACGCGCAGCAAGCCGATCTGTTCAAGCGCTTCTTCCGCGGCGACGGTCAGAGCGAGAGCGGCGTCGATAGCGGCGCGGGCCTCGGCCTCGCGATCGTGCACGACATCATGGCGCTGCATCGCGGCAGCGTGCATTACGAAGATGCGCCCGAAGGCGGCGCGCGGTTCATCGTGCGCGTGCCGCTCGTGAATCGCCGCATCGTGAGTGGCGACCCCGCGCAGCGCCTGAATGCGCCGCAGCCGTCCGCACTCGCCGACGACCGCGCCGCGAACGACATCGCGAACGAGACCACGCCGACGCCCGCGAACAAACCCGCGCACGACGCGCCGGTCGATCTGTAGACGGCGGCGCAAGCGGAGCACCGCGCACATCGCGCATCGAAAACAACAAGGGCCGCATAAGCGGCCCTTGTTCATTGCGTCGTGTCGCGAAGATGCGTTGCGCGCGGCTACGCTGAATTCACGCTCACTTCTTTTTCTTGCCCTTCGACTTCTTGCCGCCCTTCTCTTCTTCGGGCGGCGCGAGCATCGTGCCGCGACATTTGCGCGCGCCGCAGCGGCATTCGTATTCGCGCTTGAGCTTCTTGGTCTGCTTCGCGTCGATCACGAGACCATAGTCGTAGAACAGCTCTTCGCCGCCGTCGATTTCGCGCAGCGCGTGAATGTACACGTGCCCGTCGATTTCCTCGGCTTCGCAGTTCGGCGCGCACGAATGATTGATCCAGCGCGCGCTGTTGCCGTTCACCTTGCCGTCGATCACGTCGCCGTCATCGAGCGCGAAATAGAAGGTGTGATTCGGCTCGTCGGGATTGTGCGGATGACGGCGCAGCGCCTCTTTCCACGAAATGCGCTCGCCCTTGTATTCGATCAGACGTTCGCCAGCCGCGATCGGACCAACCGCAAATACGCCCTTGCCGTGTACGCCCGACTGGCGCACGACGATCCTGCGTACACTCATTGATAAATCCTTGTGAAGTACTGGGGAGACGTTTCCCGCTCGCGGCATTCGCTGCCCGGCGCGTGCGTCCTGCGTTGAAGCGCGCGTGCGATTCAAGGCAATCGACATGCAACGCCAGGCAAAGCAATGTGCGCTTCAACGTGAATGCGGCGCCTTGTCGGCGCCGCGCTCGTGAACCCGCCGCGTGGATCTCGAACCTCGATCCGGATCGCCTGGCGCGTCACATCTGGAATCGTACACGTTCGCGGCGCCTTCGTTCAACCCGTACGCCGCATAGAGGCTCAACGTTGACCGAGCGTCGTCTCGCCGAACAGGTGTTTCTGGTCGCGCGGCTGCGAGCGCCAGTACTGCGGCGGCGCGCTCACCGTTGCGCCGAGTTGCGCGGCGGCGTGCCACGGCCAGCGCGGATCGTAAAGCATCGCGCGCGCCATCGCGATCATGTCGGCTTCGCCATCTTCGACGATCTGGTTCGCCTGCAACGGATCGGTGATGAGACCCACGGCAATCGTATTCATGCCGGTCTCCTGCTTCACCTTGCGCGCAAACGGCACCTGATAACCGGGCTCGAGCGGGATCTTCTGCAACGGCGACACGCCGCCCGTCGACACGTCGATCCAGTCGCAGCCGCGCGCCTTGAGCGCCTGTGCGAACACGACCGTTTCTTCCGGCGTCCAGCCGCCTTCGACCCAATCGGTCGCCGACACGCGCACGCCCACCGGACGATCCTCCGGAAACACCGCGCGCACCGCGTCGAAGACTTCGAGCGGAAAGCGCATGCGGTTTTCGAGCGAGCCGCCGTATTCGTCGTTGCGCTGATTCGCGATCGGCGAGAGGAATTGATGCAGCAAATAGCCGTGCGCCGCGTGCACTTCGAGCGCGTCGATACCCAGTCGCGCGGCACGGCGCGCCGTCGCCACGAAGGCTTCCTTTACGCGCAGCAGGCCCGCGACGTCGAGCGCGAGCGGCGGCGTTTCATCGGCCTTGTGCGGCAGCGCCGAGGGCGCATGCGGCAACCATCCGCCATCGGCGACCGAAATCAGCTGGCCGCCCTCCCAGGGCACATGACTCGACGCCTTGCGGCCCGCGTGCGAGATCTGCATGGCGATGCGAATCGGCGAATGACGACGGATGGCGGCGATCACCGGTTCGAGTGCGGCTTCGGTGGCATCGTCCCAGAGTCCGAGATCGCCGGGCGTGATGCGCCCGACCGGTTCCACGGCGGTGGCTTCGATGCACAGCATGCCCGCGCCCGAGAGCGCGAGATGGCCGAGATGAATCATGTGCCAGTCGGTGGCTTCGCCGCGCTCGGCGGAGTACTGACACATCGGCGACACGACGATGCGGTTCGCGAGCGTCACGCCACGCAGCGCGAACGGTGTAAAGAGCTTGCTCATGGGGATGGCGCGCAGGAGGATGAGGAGCGATCGAGAATAGCACGCGTGTTTTTTCGGCGCTGGCTACTGCAAAACGCTTGCGCGGGGCGAACCGCTTGTCCGGCCGAAACGGATGCGCGAGCAAAAAGCGGGCGCGGCAAGCCACCGGACGCGGCGGCGCGTCAGTCAGCCCGTGCGAATCCCGCGGCCGTGACGGCCTGGATGGCGTGAATCAAGTTTTGCGGATCAGGGCTGCTTCGCGGCGGCCAGTTTGTCGACGGCGTCGAGCCACTCGTGCAGCATGCGGCTCGCTTGCGTTTCGAGCGTCGGCGCGTGCTGCGCCGTTTGCGCGCGCAGCGCATTGACGTCGACGCCCGCCGAAGCGATCTCGGCGGCATGACCGATCAACCAGGGCTCGAAGCGGTCGGCGCGCACTTCGGGATGACATTGCAAACCCAGCACGTGATCGCCCCACGCGAACGCCTGGTTCTCGCACAGCGGCGTGGAGGCGAGACGCGTCGCACCCAGCGGTAGGTCGAACGTGTCGCCGTGCCAGTGCAGCATCGAGGTCGCCGCGCCGTCCAGATGACGCAGCGGCGAAGCGCGGCCGGCGTCGGTCAGCGTGAGCGGCGTCCAGCCGATTTCCTGCTGACCCGAAGCGTAGACGCGCGCGCCGAGCACGCGCGCAATCAGTTGCGCGCCGAGGCAGATGCCGAGCGTCGGCAAACCGGCGGCAATGCGCTTTTCGATCAGCGCGGCAAGAGGAGCGAGGGTGGGATAGCGTGCGTCGTCGCACGCGTTGATCGGGCCGCCGAGTATCACCATCAGCGACGGCGAAACGGGATTGAGCGCGGCCACGCGGGCGAAGCCGACATCGACGTAACGCACGGGACGCCCGCGGTCGCCGAACACGCGCTCGAAGCTGCCGAGGTCTTCGAAATAGACGTGACGTACGGCCAAAACCTCGCGATTCATCGACAAATCCCTGGGTCAGCTACACAATCCGGTGCGCGGCGCGCGGCGTCTCCGCAGCGCGAACGCCGGGACACGCCAGCACCACACGCATGAACGCACAAGCGTACACACGCGGCGTGACAAGGTGAAGGGGGACAGGCAGAAAAGCGCGAGGCCGAAGGCCCGGCGCCGATCGCGGACGCGCCGTGCGGCCGCCGCAATCGAGGCGGCCGGTACGGTCGAGCCCGCACCCGCCACGGGCCGCCCTCGCTCGGGCGGCCATCCGGCATCAAGCCGCGAAGATCTTCCAGTTTTTCTTCTGGGTCGTCGCGTCCGCCTGTTCGTACACCGAGCAATCGAGACGCAGATCCGTGTCCGACATGTCGATGTTCAGTGCCGTGCAGTGATGCGGCGTCTTCTTCGGGTTCTTGCTCGGCTCGAAGTGCGAGCACGAGAGGCACATGCGGTGCTGCGGCATGGTGTCCTGGGCTTCGAGCACATAGACCGTCTTCAGCAGCGTGCGGTAGAGCGCCGACTGCTCTTCGGCCTTGAGGCCGCCGACTGCCTTCGAGAGGAAATCAGGCCATTGCGCGGCCTTCTTCGCAGCCGTACGGCCACGCGAGGTCAAGCGCACTGCGAGTGCACGGCCGTCGTCGAGCGCACGGCGCTTTTCGACGAGACCCTTGGTTTCGAGCGTGCTCACCGCATCGCTGGTGGTCGCTGCGGTCAGCGCCGTTTCACGGGCGATCTCGCCGAGGCGCATCGGCCCTTTACGCTGCATCAGCAGCACGAGAATTTCGCCCTGGGTCGGCGTGAGTCCTGCCCCTTCGGCCCAGTCCCACGCCTGGCTCCGCATAGCCGTGCTAAGTCGCAGCAGGCTATGGGTCACCCGCCCGGCTGCCTGCTCTCCGTATACGCCTTCGCTCATAGTCTTTCGCTGGTTATAGGCAGCTTGCGCTGCATCGTCAGCCGTCGATCATGCCGACGGCCTTGTGGGAACTTTGCGTTCGATCCCGAGGAATCGAGCACACCATCTCAAAAATTTCCTGCTTCGCATGCGCTGGAATCAGACCAAGCCACATCGCACACAGTCATTCGTTCTCACCAATCGCTCTCCCAGGCATCCTTCGTATCCCCGGTCCAGCGCGGCAAACCGACATTCTATGCGAGAGTGGCGAATCGCACAGCTAACTTATCCAACGCGAATTGTGGATAACCCGTTGGTAACTGCGCCAATACTATGTGGGTGAATTCTTGATAACGCGCAATACCTCTGAAATCAAGGCCTGGTTCACCTGAATTTAGCGGCTGCGCGCCAGTGGAATTCGTCGCTCCCGGTCAGGTTTTCCCCGACTTTTCCCCGACTTTTCCTTTCCGCAGGCCGTTGAGTTTTCAGGCATTTTTCACGTTACCCACAGGCCGCGCCCTCACACGTCAACTACTATCGGCCATTCAGCGGCAAAGATCAAAAAAAAGTAAGAACCCCCTGGTATCTTGCAACGAGCAAAAAAAATTTTTACGGCGTCTAACGCCATGCCGATTGAGCGTTCCGAACGGTAGAAGCCGCCGCCTGCGCATTCGCCCTATATCGGCGCAATCACGCCATGTCTGACCAGAAAGCAAAAAGGGCAGCCCGTGGGCTGCCCTTTTTTTACGCTGAACACGCGGCTTACACGTCTCGCGCGAGTGCGGCGTCGCTTACGCTCGCCAGCGCAGACACTGCTGCCGCACCGCTTCGTGCAGGGACTTCTCTTCGGCGACCACACCGCGCAGCCAGGTCGCGTCATTGGTCTGCGCCCGCGCGATGGTGCCGATTTCGGTCAGCGCGCGCATCGAGCCCAGTGCCTCGCCGTGCGGCGCGATGGTCTCCAGCGTCGCGAGGATGTCCTCGGAGATGGTGCGGCGCTCGCCCGTCTGCGGATCGACGCAGGTGCCGCCCAGACCGAAACGGCATGCCTGGAAACGGTTGAACGTGTAGACGAGGTAATCGTCCTCGAGCGGCTGGATCGGCCGGTCGGTCAGCAGATGGCGCGCGAGCGTCTGGATGTAGCAGGCAATCGCGGCCGCGCGCTCGACCGACAGCGGCGTGTCCATCACGCGCACCTCGATCGTGCCGAAACCGGGCTTCGGGCGGATGTCCCAGTAGAAGTCTTTCATGCTGTTGACGACGCCCGTGTGCACCATCTTCGAGAAGTACTCCTTGAACTCCTCCCAGCTCAGCACGAACGGCGCGCGGCCCGACAGCGGAAACGCGAACACGGAATTCAGGCGTGCCGAGTGAAATCCGGTATCGACGCCCTGCACGTACGGCGACGAAGCCGACAGCGCAATGAAATGCGGGATGTAGCGCGACAGCGAATGCAGCAGGAACAGCGCGCTGTCCGCGTCCGGGCAGCCGATGTGCACGTGCTGGCCGAACACCGTGAACTGCTTCGCCAGATATCCGTAGAGCTCCGAAAGGTATTGAAAGCGCGGCGTATCGACGATGCGGCGATCGCTCCATTGCTGGAACGCGTGCGTGCCGCCGCCGCACAGGCCGACGTTCAGCCGGTCGGCGGCCGTGACGAGCACGTCGCGGATGCGGCGCAGATCGGCGACCGCCTGCTCGTGCGACGTGCAGATGCCGGTCGACAGCTCGATCATGCTTTCGGTGATTTCGGGCGTGATATTGCCCGGAATCTCCTGATCCTTGATGAGGCGCATGAGATCGCTGCCCGCCTTGGTCAGATCGTAATCGTGCGTGTTGACGATCTGCATTTCGAGTTCGATGCCGAAGGTGAACGGCTTCGAATCGACAAAAGTTTCCAGTGACATGACGTCCCCTCTTTCGGCCACGCCGCGCTGCGCGTCTCGACTGGCGAGGCGCGCGCGGCGGGCGGTGTTACGGTGCGGCGGCGAGCCGGCGCTCCGGATCGTTCAGACGTTTGAAATCCGGCGCGCGCGGCGACCACGCCGCTCGAATCATTCTTCGCCGCGTTCGCCGACGAGCGCGAGCGCGCGATAGACGAGCCACGGCCCGACCAGTTGCAGCACGACGATTGCGCACATCATGATCGCGCGCAGGCGCGGATCGAACGACGGATACAGATCGTAGGTGTCCTCGACCAGCAGCAGCGCGAGCGCCGACATCGGCGTCAGCGCCACGCCGAGCGCCACCCCCTGCTTCCATTCGAGTCCGCTCGGCCGCGCAAAGATCAGCACACCGATCATTTTGCCGACGAAGCGCGCGACGATCAGCCCGGCCGCGGCCGCGCCGCCCACGAGAATGTCGTGCCACTCGAAGGTGGTCATCGTCAGCACGAACAGAATCACGGTGAGCAGCCATCCGGCCGTGCCGAAATGCTGCGGCCACAATTGCGGCCGCACTTCGAGATTCTTCACGATGATGCCGGCGGCCAGCAGGCTCAGGATCGTCGAGAGCTTGAGCAGATGCGCGACCGCGATCGCGAGCAGCACGAGGCCGAACAGCGCGACGAACGAATGCTCGTCCTGCGGACTCAGGCGTCGATAGAACAACGTGCAGGCGCGCGCGAGCACATACGCGACCACGATCGAGCCGATCAGCAGATACAGCGGCTGGATGATCGTGGCGAACACGTTGCCGTAGATCTCCTGATGCAGCCAGCTCGACGCAAGCTTTTCGACCACCACGGCATACATGCTGTTGAGCGCCGTGAGCGTGAGCAGACGCTGCGTGACCTGGCCTTCGGCGCGCAGTTCGGTTTTCAGCTGGATCACCATTGCGGGCGACGTCGCCATGGCGATCGACGCTACCACGATCGCCACCATCGCCGGCACCGAAAGAAACAGCAGCACGACGAGCACGAGCACGAACGTGAGCGAGGCTTCGGCGAGACTCGACAGAATGATCCAGGGATTGCGGCGGATCCAGCGCAGGTCGAGACGGCTGCCGAGTTCGAACAGCAGCAGACCGAGCGCGACATCGAGCAGCGGCCGCGCGGCCATGGCCGTATCGACGTCGATGACGCCAAAACCCGCCGCGCCCGCGATCAGGCCAATGATCGCGTAGCCCGAAATGCGCGGGAGCCGCCAGGCGCGATAGCAGAGTTCGCCGAACAGCCCGGCAGCGAGCAGCGCGAGGCCTGCCCAGAAAATGCCGTCTGGCTGCAAGGGCCAGTCGGGAAAGAACGAAAACGCCGACTTCATCGTGGAGGCTTCTCCTTTGGCAGAAGACAAACCGGCTGTCCGACGTCGAGATGCATCAACGCATCCGCTCGATGCTGCACAGGGCGCGACTGCGACTGGCGCGTGCGGCCAGGCAGACAGGCAAGCCGCGTGCCGCACCTCGCATGGCCCGGCGGCAGCCATGCGCGACGCATTGCGGGCGAGCGCCGCGCCCACGCCATCATGCCCGGCGGCACCGACTCCTGCACGGGGCGCGCAGGCGCGCAACCAGAGGAGGCAGCGGCCAGGGACGACGAACGGCGACGGGAAACTCAGCACCGGTGCCGCTTGCGCGGCGAACAGCCGGTACGGGCGCATTCGTGTGGAAGTCAGCGCCCGCGTTGGATGGACCGGACGCTGCGGGCCTGCCTGAACTCAGATTCAGGCGGGGCGGCATCCGTTCCGTGGAAAGCGTCGGCCGTCTTGCGCGGCGTGTAACGCGGAAATGAACGGCGATTGTGCCATAGCTTTTTTGCAATTGTCCCCGCCTGGCGGCAAAGGATCACGAAGGCGGTAATTGCGTCCGTAATCGCCGAGCTTTCACGACGATAAGGAAAAAATGACCGTCGCGGCCGGAACGGCCCAGACGGCGCGCAAGCGCCGCAGGCGTCCGGCTCGTCCGATGGCGATGGAGCTAGCCTCGGGTTTACGGTTTACCGTATGTATACGTAGTAGAAGTTAACAAAGGGGGCATTTTCCTGTGGATAACCCCTGTATACCTATGTGAATCATTGGCTTGGCGTCCGCACAACCGGATGCACAGCTTGTGCGGCGACGACCGGCAACAAAGAACAACTTTTTGGGGTCGCGAAAAAGTCGCCGAGTTACCCCGTTTACGTCCACATCGTGTCCCTGCGGAACTTACCCACAATCCGCGCGCTTATCCACAGGCTGGCGTGAATAACTGTATTGGTCGCCTAAGCAGTGAGCACGCGCGCTGTGTTGGCGTCGATCAGAGCGCGCGCTGACGCAAGGCGCGCTGAAGAAAGCGTGCCGGATCGAGGTGCTCGGCCAGTTCGCGCTCGATCGGCCAGGGTTCGCCTTCGATCTGCGACGCGATCAGTTCCGCACCGAGCGCCGCCCAGACGAGTCCGCGCGAACCGAATGCGAAGGCGCCGTAAAGCCCAGGCGTGCGCGGCAGATCGAGCGGCCAGGCGCCCGAGAGACGTTGGGCGTCGTGGCGGGCGGCGTATTCGTCGCCGAGCTGGCCGATCATCGGCAGGCGGTCGCTGGTCACGCAGCGCAGCGCGACGCGGCCGCGCCAGGCTCGATCATCCGATGCCGACGTGCCGGGTTTCGTGGCCTCGGCGGCGCGCAAGGCGTCGAGCGCGGGCAGCATCTGCGCGACGCGCTCGATGTTTTCCGTGTGGCCGTCCGCGCGCAGCGCCGTATCGGTATCGTCGACTTCGTAGGTGGCGCCGATGAGCGTCACGTCGTCGGGCAGCGGCACGGCATAACCGTCGCCGATCACGGGCACGCGCAGGGACGCGAGCGGGCTGGCGTCGAGCAGCGTGAGCTGGCCGCGCACTGGGCGCGTCGGTGCGAAGTCGAGCGCGGCGGCGCGCGAGGCGTCGTGCGCATTGGCGAACACGACGACGCCTGCCTGCGTAACGAGCGCATCGGCATCGTCGTAGATGCGCCAGAGACCCCCGTCGTCATCCCGCTCGATGCGCCCGACGGACACGCCATAACGCACGTCGATCTGCGCGCCCGGCAGCGCGCGCGCGGCGGCGATCTGCGCGCGGCACAGCGAAGCCGGATCGATTGCGCCGCCCAGCGGATAAAACCAGCCGCCCTGCGCGAGCGGCGTGCCGGCGATCGCTTCGGCTTCGGCTTGCGAAACGCCGCGCACGAATTGATCGGGATAACCAAACGATTCGAGCGCCGCGGCCACGGCTTGCGCTTCGTCGTCGGTGGCCAGATGCACCAAGCCGGTGTGCGAGCGCGTCGGCGCATGACCCGCGGCGTCGAGCGCGGCCCAGCGTTGCAGCGCGTAGAAAAAGCCCGCGCGCGTGATGCGCGAGGCGCTGCTGTCGTCGCGCGAAATGAGCGGATGGAACACGCCGGCGGGATTGCCCGACGCTTCGCGCGCAGGTTCGGCATGCCGCTCGATCAGCGTGACGCGCCAGCCGCGCGCGGCGAGCCGTTCGACGAGCGCGCTGCCCGCGAGGCCCGCGCCGATCACCACCGCATGACGTTCGCCGACCGTGACGGGCAGCGGCGGTTCGTGTCGACGCACGCGCCAGCGCGGCGCGAAGCGGCCCGTCAGCATCGTCCATTTGCCTGCGAATCCCGCTTCCCGGCGGTATTCGAAACCGCTTTGCTCCAGCGCGCGTTTGACGTCGCCCGCGCTGCTCCAGGTGGCGATCGTGCAGTCTTCGCCCGCCACGCGCGCGAGCGCCTTGAAGATGGGCAGTGACCAGAGTTCGGGATTTTTCGCGGGCGCGAAACCGTCGAGATAGATCGCGTCGGCGCGTAACCACAGTTTGGGCAGCGTTTCGAGCGCATCGCCGAACGCGAGCGTGAGCGTCACGCGGCCGCCTTCGAATTCGAGCCGATGCGTGCCGGGCATGAGCATCGGCCAGGCGTCGGCGAGTTGCCGGGCGAGCGCCGTGAGGTCCGCGCGTGCCGTGCGTTCCATCACGACGGCCAGCGCGGCGCGCAGATCGTCGCGCGAAAACGGGTGCATTTCCGTCGAAACGAAATGCAGGCGCTCGCAACGTGCGGGATCGGCGCGCCAGGCGGCCCAGGTCGCGAGGAAGTTCACGCCGAGTCCGAAGCCCGTTTCCAGTACGGTGAACACGCGCTGGCTTTGCCAGCGTTCGGGCAGCCGGTTGCCGCGTAAAAACACGTATTCGGATTGTTCGAGCGCGCCTTGCGGGCTGTGATAGACGTCGTCGAAACGCGGCGAGAACGGCGTGCCGTCGTCGCGAAAGGCGAGCGTGGCGGGAATCAGGGTGGCGGTCATGACTTACGCGAAGGCTGGCTGCGAGGGCAATCGTAACGATCGGGAGGTGTCGGCCGGGGCGGCGCTGCGTATGAAGGCGCGCGCGACGTTGCATGTGAAGCGGGGCAAACGCCCGCCCACGCTGGGTTTGCGGGCAAAAACCGTTGGCTCGGCGCAACGCGGTGTGCAGCAAAAACGCGTTCGCGCGGGGTGTTCGCCGTGCTGCGCGCATCAAAAGCGCACGGCGATGCGAAAAAACCCGCGCTTACCCCTCGAAATCTACGAAACCCTTGTCGTTATTGGGTTTGCGCTGCGCTATCATAGCAAGCGCCGCCCAGGGAAGCGGCAGCACGGACGTCGCGGGTCGAGCCATACGCTTGCCACCGCACGCAAATCCCCGGGGTGCTCCGGGTCCGTCGCTGCTCGACGGCGCGGCACGCGACCGTATAATCGGCGCGTTCGCGCTGTTCGTGTCAACCTAAACACAGAAAGGAACTTCTCAATGAATAAACAGGAACTGATCGACGCCGTCGCAGCACAGACGGGCGCTAGCAAGGCACAAACCGGCGAAACGCTGGACACGCTCCTCGAAGTGGTCAAGAAGGCTGTGTCGAAAGGCGACGCAGTTCAACTGATCGGCTTCGGCAGCTTCGGCTCGGGCAAGCGCGCTGCGCGCACCGGTCGTAACCCGAAGACGGGCGAAACCATCAAGATTCCGGCTGCCAAGACCGTCAAGTTCACGGCTGGCAAGGCGTTCAAGGACGCCGTCAACAAGCGTTAAGGCATTACCGCTTTAAGTTGACACCCGCCCCTGGCGGGTTTTTTTTCGCCTGAAAAAGACAACGGCGCCGCGTCGAATGGATATCGACGCGGCGCCGTTTTTTCGTCATCGACGCGGTGAATCGAGCGCTTTTACAGCGCGCTCAATGGCGATGAACGATCTCGTCTTCGTGGTCGTGATCGTGTTCGTCGTCGTCGAAATCCCATTCCGGGAACGGGTCGTCGAAGGCTTGCCAGGCGTTCGGGCCGCCCGCGTATTCCTCGTCGGTCAGCAGGCAGGCGTCGAGCTTCGTCTGCCACGTGGCGTGGTCGAGATTCACGCCGATCAGCACCAGTTCCTGGCGACGGTCGCCGATGGTCGTGTCGTTGGCGTCGCCGTACCAGTCGGCGGCGATTTCCGCTTCGAGGCCGGCGTCTTCCGGCCATTCGTCGCGCGGCAGCGCCGCCCACCACGTGCCCGCCGGGCCGTGTCGGCACACGCCGCCCGCCTGCGAAAGCGAGCCGGTGATGTCGTTGCGCGTGGCGAGCCAGAAGAAGCCCTTCGAGCGCAGCACGCCCGGCCATTCCTGATTCAGCAGCGCCCACAGCCGCGCCGGATGAAACGGCCGGCGGGCGCGATACACGAAGCTGCCGATGCCGTAAGCGCCGCTCTGCTCGTGGTGCGCGTGCTGGCAGTCGGGGTCGCCGCATGCGCCGTGATCGTGGTCGTGGTCGTGAGCATGATCGTGGTCGTGCGCGTGGCGATGCTCGCGCAACGACGCCTGCCAGCCCGGCGCGCTCGCCGCGTCGTCGAAATCGAAGCGACCCGTGTTCAGCACGATGTCGAGCGGCACGTCACCGAAGCGGCTCACCACCTGCACGGCGCGCGGATTGATCTGCTTGAGAATCTGCTGCAGATGCGCGAGATCTTCGGCGCTCACGAGATCGGCCTTGTTCAGCACCAGCACGTCGCAGAACTCCACCTGCTCGATCAGCAGTTCGACGATCGTGCGGTCGTCGCCCTCGCCCACCGTCAGGCCGCGCTCGGCGAGCGGGTCGGCGCTCGCGTAGTCGCGCAAAAAATTGAAGGCGTCGACGACCGTGACGAGCGTGTCGAGGCGCGCGAAATCGGCCAGCGCGTGGCCTTCTTCGTCGGCGAACGCGAAGCTTTCCGCGACCGGCAGCGGTTCGGCCACGCCCGTCGATTCGATCAGGATGGCGTCGAAGCGCTGGCCCGCGCGCGCTGGATCGGCGAGACGGCGGACTTCGGTGAGCAGGTCGTCGCGCAGCGTGCAGCAGATGCAGCCGTTCGACAGCTCGACGAGCCGTTCCTCGACGTGTGCGAGCGCGGAAGCGTCGCGCACCAGCGCGGCGTCGATGTTGACGGCGGCCAGATCGTTGACGATCACGGCTACGCGCAGTCCGGCGCGGTTGGCGAGGACGTGGTTGAGCAGCGTGGTTTTGCCCGCGCCCAGAAACCCGGAGAGCACGGTGACGGGCAGTGGCGGCTGGTTCATCGCAGTGAGCAGTAAGAGAAGACGGGAAGAAGCGGGCCGCGCGCGGCGGCGCGGCGCAAGGCTCAATTGTGCACCATGCGCGCGAGGGGCGCTGCAGGCGTGGGCGCGGAGTTGAATACGGCAACGGAAGCGATGACGGGGCCGGATGAGCCGCTCAGTCCGCGCCCGAACGGCGTTCCGTTATTGCATCAGCTTCCACTTGCGCAGGATGGCGGCGATCTGCTGCGCATACTGGTCGCGCAGCGTGGGCGTTTCCGAGTGGTACGCGCCCACGGCGGCCCAGGTATTGCCGTACTTGTTCATCTTCTGGCGCAGATGCCAGGCCGCGATGTAGACGTTCTTGCACGGCTCCATTAGCGTGCTCTGCGAAATGCCGTATTGCGCGAGCGCCGGCAAATGGATCGAGTTGATCTGCATGACGCCGTAATCGACCGATCCGTTCGCATTCCTGTGCAGTGCTTCGGGTGTGTTGTGCGATTCCTGCCACGCGATCGCGCGCAGGATCAGCGGATTCACCTTCTGGTAGCGCGCCGCCTCGTCGAAACAATCGGCGCGCGCGCCCGTGCTGGCGCAGGCCAGCGCGAGCGCAAGAGCGGAGATCGTAGCGGACGCAACCTTTTTCATTCTGATGCTGAGCGAGGGCCGGAGACGGCATGCTAGCCGAAGTTTCCTCGGTGGCGAGGAAAAAATCGCAGGCGAATCTGGGGAAAACCCGTGTCTTTGGCTCATTTTCGAGCTTGCGGACCGCCCGTATCATACCGGCAGTCGATGACGCGTCAAGCCAGCCGGACGGGCTATGCGTCCCGGCTCAACACGATTTGTCGACCGTGCGATTGCCCGATCCTTACAAAATCCTTCAAATCGCTGCTTCTTTAGAAGAAATCCCCGGACCGCCTTTCTTTGTGACAAATTCGACACGAAAAGCTGCTACTGTTTCTCCTTTTGGTGTGCATCGGTTGCCGGGGGGAGGAGCGTCGGCAGTTCGAGGCGGGTCGATCGAAGGGGTCTGCGGCTTTCGCGTATACGGCAATCGCCACGCGCGGGCCGACCGCGGGCCGACCGTTCGGGCACGATGCACACGTTGAGCACGATAAGCACGACTAGCCGGCGGCGTCCGCTGCCGGCTTCGATATGACATCCATGAGAAGAAATCGTATGGCTTTGCGTCGCCTCGCCACGGCGCTGCTCGTGAGCGGGCTCATTTCGGCGCAGCTCGCGCATGCCCAGGTCACGCTCAACTTCGTCAATGCCGACATCGACCAGGTCGCCAAGGCGATCGGGGCGGCCACGGGCAAAACGATCATCGTCGATCCCCGCGTGAAGGGGCAGCTCAATCTCGTTTCCGAGAACGCCGTTCCCGAGGATCAGGCGCTCAAGACGCTGCAATCGGCGCTGCGCATGCAGGGCTTCGCGCTCGTGCAGGATCATGGCGTGCTGAAGGTCGTGCCCGAAGCCGACGCCAAGCTGCAAGGCGTGCCTACTTTCGTGGGCAACACGCCCGGCGCGCGCGGCGACCAGGTCATCACGCAGGTTTTCCAGCTCCGCAACGAGTCGGCGAACAACCTGCTGCCGGTGCTGCGCCCGCTCATTTCGCCGAACAACACCATCGCGGCCTATCCGGGCAACAACGCGCTCGTCGTGACCGATTACGCCGACAACGTGCGCCGCATCGCTGCGATCATCGCCGGTGTGGACACCGCCGCCGGTCAGCAGGTGCAGGTGGTGCCGCTGCGCAACGCCAACGCCATCGACATCGCGCCGACGCTGCAAAAGATGCTCGATCCGGGCGCGATCGGCGGTTCCGATCCCACGCTCAAGGTCACGGTGCTCGCCGACGCGCGCACCAATTCGATCATGCTGCGCGCCTCGAATGCGCAGCGCCTCGCCGCGGCGAAGCAGCTCGCGCAGCAGCTCGACGCGCCCACGAGCATGCCGGGCAACATGCACGTCGTCTCGCTGCGCAACGCCGACGCGGTGACGCTCGCGAAGACGCTGCGCGGCATGCTGGGCAAGGGCGGCAACGATTCGTCGTCGTCGGGCAGCGGTGCGAATTCGTTCAACCAGAACGGCAACAGCAGCGGCTCGGGCAGCAATGGCAGCGGCTCGACCGGCATGTCAGGCACGCCGCCGCTGCCGAGTTCGCTGGGCGGCGGCAACAGCGCGTCGAGCAATCCGATGTCGGGCGGTTCGTCGTCGGGCAATAACAACGACTTCCTCGGCGACAACAGCAAGGACAAGGGCGACGACAATTCGGGCGGCGGCATGATCCAGGCCGACGCCGCGACCAACTCGCTCATCATCACGGCGCCGGACGCGGTGTATCGCAACCTGCGCGCCGTGATCGACCAGCTCGACGCCCGCCGCGCGCAGGTCTATATCGAAGCGCTGATCGTCGAGCTGAACTCGAACACCAACGCCAACCTGGGCATCCAGTGGCAGATCGGCAGCGGCAACGTGCTGGCCGGCACCAATCTGGCCGCCGGCAGCACCAGCAACAGCATCATCAACCTCACGGCGGACGCCGTGACGGGCGGCGGCCTCGTGAGCTCGCTGGGTGCGCTCCAGCAAGGTCTGAACGTGGGCTGGGTGCACAACCTGTTCGGCGTGCAGGGTCTGGGCGCGCTGCTGCAGGCGCTCTCCCAGACGAGCGACGCGAACGTGCTCTCCACGCCGAATCTCATCACGCTCGACAACCAGGAAGCGAAGATCGTGGTCGGCACCAACGTGCCGATCCAGACGGGTTCGTATTCGAACCTCACGAGCGGCTCGACGAGTTCGGCGTTCAATACCTACGATCGCGTCGACGTGGGTCTCACGCTGCACATCAAGCCGCAGATCACCGAAGGCGGCATCCTGAAGCTGCAGCTTTACACGGAAGATTCGGCGATCGTGAACGGCACGACCAACGCCTCGACGAATCCGGCCGGTCCGGAATTCACGAAGCGTTCGATCCAGTCGACCGTGCTGGCCGACAACGGCGAGATCATCGTGCTCGGCGGCCTGATGCAGGACAACTACCAGGTCAGCAACAGCAAGGTGCCGCTGCTCGGCGACATTCCGTGGATCGGCCAACTGTTCCGTTCGGAAAACAAGACGCGCGCGAAGACCAATCTGATGGTGTTCCTGCGTCCGGTGATCATCAGCGATCGCAATACGGCGCAGGCGGTCACGTCGAATCGCTACGACTACATCCAGGGCGTGACGGGCGCGTACAAGTCCGACAACAACCTGATCAAGGATAACGACGATCCGGTCGTGCCGCCGATGCCGGTGGGCCCGGCCGAAGGCGGTTCGGCGCTCAATCTGTTCGATCTCGACAAGATGCGTCGCGAACAGGCAGTGCGCACGATCCAGGGCGCGCAGCCCGCGAGCGCCACGCAGATGCAGCCCGCCGTGCCGGTCCAGACGATCCCGGTTCAAACGGTGCCGGTGCAGACCGCGCCGGTGCAGCAGCAGCAACAGCCGCTCACCAGCCCGCAGCAGGTGCAGCCTTGAGCATGCCGGATACGCCTCAACCGGCTTCGGCGACCACGGCCGCGCGCGAAGCGCCCTCGCCGCTCGCCGCGCGTCTCGTGCCGTACAGCTTTGCCAGGAGCGGGCAACTGCTCGTCGCGCAGCAGCGCGCGGACGGCCTCGAAGTGTGGATCAGCGAGCGCACGTCGGGCGCGGCGATCGCCGAAGTCGCGCGCAATTTCGGCGCGTTTTCGCTGGTCCGCTTGCCGGCCGACGAACTCGCGCTGGCGATCAATCAGGCGTATGCGCGCCAGGACGGCAGCGCCGCGCAGGTTGTGGGCGAAGTCGAAGGCGAAGTCGATCTTTCGCGTCTCATGCAGGACATTCCCGAGGTGGAAGACCTGCTCGAATCCGAAGACGACGCGCCGATCATCCGCATGATCAACGCGCTGCTCACCCAGGCGGCGCGCGAGCAGGCGTCCGATATTCACATCGAGCCGTTCGAAAATGCCTCGGTGGTGCGCTTTCGCGTCGACGGCACGCTGCGCGACGTCGTGCGTCCGAAAAAGGCCCTGCACGGCGCGCTGATCTCGCGTATCAAGATCATGGCGCAGCTCGACATCGCCGAAAAACGTCTGCCGCAGGACGGCCGCATCACGCTGCGCGTGGGCGGGCGTCCGGTCGACGTGCGCGTGTCGACCTTGCCCACCGGTCACGGCGAACGCGCCGTGCTGCGTCTGCTCGAAAAAGACGCGCAGCGCCTGAATCTCGAAGCGCTCGGCATGGCCGCGGACACGCTCGGCAAGTTCGACCAGTTGATCGCGAAACCGCACGGCATCGTGCTGGTCACGGGGCCGACAGGCTCCGGTAAAACGACCACGCTTTATGCGTCGATGTCGCGGCTCGAAACGGCCACGACCAACATCATGACCGTGGAAGACCCGATCGAGTACGACCTCTCGGGCATCGGTCAGACGCAGGTGAACGAGCGTATCGGCATGACATTCGCGCGCGCGTTGCGCTCGATTCTGCGTCAGGATCCGGACATCATCATGATCGGTGAAATCCGCGATCTGGAAACGGCGCAAATTGCCGTGCAGGCTTCGCTCACGGGCCACCTCGTGCTCGCGACGCTGCACACCAACGACGCGGCATCGGCCGTGACGCGTCTGACCGACATGGGCGTCGAGCCGTATCTGCTCGCTTCGTCGCTGCTCGGCGTTCTGGCGCAGCGGCTCGTGCGTCAGCTTTGCCCGCACTGCAAAGAAGAGCGCGTCGAGGACGACGGCCGCAAGCGCTGGCATCCGGTCGGCTGCGAGCGCTGCGGACAATCGGGCTATTCCGGCCGACGCGGCGTCTACGAACTGCTGCTGATCGACGAACCGATCCGCAACCTGATTCACCGCAACGCCGCCGACGCGGAGATCTTCAGCGCGGGCCGCGAACAGGGCATGCGCACGTTGCGCGAGGACGGCGAACGCTGGCTCGATGCGGGCCGCACGTCGCTCGAAGAAGTGCTGCGCGTGACCGGCGGCGCTTAAGCGGAGGCGATCAGCAACATGCCAGCATTTCGCTTTGAAGCGATCGACGCCGCGGGCAAGGCGCAAAAAGGCGTACTCGATGCCGACAGCGCCCGCAGTGCGCGTGCGCAATTGCGCGGCCAGGGACTCACGCCGCTCGTCGTCGAACCGGCGGCCACGCGTACGCGCGGCGCGCGCCAGCAGCGTCTCGCGCTCGGACGCAAGCTCTCGCAGCGCGAGCAGGCCATTCTCACGCGGCAGCTCGCGAGCCTGCTGATTGCCGGTCTGCCGCTCGGCGAAGCGCTTGCGGTGCTCACGGAACAGGCCGAACGCGATTACATCCGCGAACTGATGGCCGCGATCCGTGCCGAAGTGCTCGGCGGCCACTCGCTCGCGAACGCGCTCACGCAGCATCCGCGCGACTTTCCGGATATCTATCGCGCGCTTGTCGCAGCGGGTGAACACACCGGCAAACTCGGCATCGTGCTTTCGCGTCTGGCCGATTACATCGAGCAGCGCAACGCGCTCAAACAGAAGATCGTGCTGGCGTTCACGTACCCGACGATCGTGACGATCATCGCGTTCGGCATCGTCACGTTTCTGTTGAGTTATGTGGTGCCGCAAGTCGTGAACGTGTTCGCGAGCACGAAGCAGCAACTACCGTTTCTGACCATCGTGATGATGGCGCTGTCGGGTTTCGTGCGTCAGTGGTGGTGGGCGGTGCTGATCGCGGTGCTGATCGTCGCGTGGATCGTGCGCGCCACGCTCAGGCGTCCCGGTCCGCGCCTCGCCTTCGACCGCTGGATGCTGACGGCGCCGCTCGCCGGCAAGCTCGTGCGCGGCTACAACACCGTGCGCTTCGCGAGCACGCTGGGAATTCTGAGCGCGGCGGGCGTGCCGATCCTGCGCGCGTTGCAGGCGGCGGGCGAAACGCTTTCGAACAAGGCGATGCGCAACAACATCGACGAAGCCATCGTGCGCGTGCGCGAAGGTACGTCGCTGTCACGCGCACTCGGCAATACGAAGACGTTTCCGCCGGTGCTGGTGCATCTGATCCGCTCGGGCGAAGCGACCGGCGACGTCACGACGATGCTCGACCGCGCGGCCGAAGGCGAAGCGCGCGAACTCGAACGCCGCACGATGTTCCTGACGAGTCTGCTGGAGCCGCTGCTGATTCTGGCGATGGGCGGCGTGGTGCTGGTGATCGTGCTCGCGGTGATGCTGCCGATCATCGAGTTGAATAATCTGGTGCAGTAGCGGACGAGACGAACGCGCGCCACATAACGAAGGCGCGACGCCGCGGCGTCCGCCTTCGGGATGCGCCTCAGCGCACGTAGATGGTGGGACCGGCGGCGTTGGCGGGCAGCGCGACTTCCGAGCGCACGCCGTGGCGGTCGATGATGATCGAGCGCGCGCGCACTTCGGCGAGCTTCGTGTCCTGGCCGATCGGACCGCCGAGCGAGACGGCCTTGGCCGGTTCGCCGCCGATGCTCAGGATGGCCGCCGCGCCCTGTTGCAGTGCGAGGATGCCGAACAGGTGAATGTCCTGCACGGCGCTGCGGTCGAGCTTGCCGCCGAACAGCGTGCCGGCCTGATCGAGCGACACCGGCGCCTGCGCCGCCGCGGCCTGCACGGGCGTGGCGCGCGTGGTGGCGATTTCGAGCGTCCACCACGCAGCCGTGGCGCAAAAAGCCGCGAAGGCGGCGAGTGACAGGAGGCGGATTTGCAGTGGGTTCATGCGCACCATTGTACGGAGTATTGTGGGCGTTTTGATGGCACCGCGAGGGCCGTTCCCGCAACCTGAGGCGCTCCTCGGTCACGCCGGGCACGCGCGGCTCGAAAGGTGCCGAAAGGGACGCCGGAATCAGGTCGCGAAGGCGTCATCGTGTGACATTACAATGACCCGTCACAGTGGCGCGAACGTCGTGTTCGCGCGCAGGACGGAATGTGGCGCACGCTGTGCGCCGCGACGATTTTTAGCGAGGAGGGAAAGAAGTCATGTCCATGTGGGCCCAAAAACGGATGCAGCTCGGCCGTGCACAACTCGAGGGGCGCCGCCAGCGCGGTTTCACGCTGATCGAAATCATGGTCGTGATCGCGATCCTCGGCATTCTGGCCGCGCTGATCGTGCCGAAGATCATGAGCCGTCCCGACGAGGCGCGCCGTGTGGCGGCGAAGCAGGACATCGGCACGATCATGCAGGCGATGAAGCTCTATCGCCTCGACAACGGCCGCTATCCGACGCAGGACCAGGGTTTGCAATCGCTGATCCAGAAGCCCACCACCGACCCGGTGCCGAACAACTGGAAGGACGGCGGCTACCTCGAGCGCCTGCCCAACGATCCGTGGGGCAATCCGTACCAGTACCTGAATCCGGGCGTGCACGGCGAAATCGACGTGTTCAGTTACGGCGCCGACGGCAAGCCCGGCGGCGAAGGTAACGACGCCGACGTCGGCTCCTGGCAGTAAGCGTCGCCGCGCCACGCGCCCTTTTTTCAGGCATGCGTGGCGCGTCGGCGGCTCCTTCGACTACGCGAATCCTGTCTCATCCAGCCCGCTTTTTCCAGCCCGTCTTTCTCCAGCCCCATGAGCTCAAGCCCTTCCCGCCGCTGTGTCCGCGCGCCGCTTCGTGCGTCGTCCGGCATGCCGTCGCGCATGTCGCCGCGTGCGCGCGCGGCGGGCTTCACGCTGCTGGAAATGCTCGTCGTGCTGATGATCGCGGGCTTGCTGATCTCGCTCGCGTCGATTTCGCTCACGCGCAATCCGCGCACCGATCTCAACGAGGAAGCGCAACGCGTCGCGCTGCTGCTCGAATCGGCGGGCGACGAGGCGCAGGTGCGCGCGCAGCCCATCGCGTGGCAGCCGCTCTCGGGCGGTTTTCGCTTCGACGTGCGCACCGAGGACGGCTGGCGTCCGCTGCGTGACGATCTGCTCGGCCCGCGCCGCTGGGAAGGCGGCGTGACGGGCGTGGCGATCAACTATCCGGGCGACGACGACTCGCAGGCGAGCCGTCTCGTGTTCGGCACCGAAGCCGTCGATCAACCCGTGCAGATCACGCTGTTTTCGGCCGTGGGCCGCGCGACCATCGTCGGCACGGGCACCGGCCGCTTCGAGGTGCGCTGAGATGCGCCGCCCCGCTCACTCCGGCTGTTCCTCGCCGCGCTCGCGTGCGTCGCGCGCCGCGCGCGGCTTCACGATGATCGAAGTGCTGGTCGCGCTTGCGATCGTCGCCATTGCGCTCGCGGCGTCGTTGCGCGCGGTCGGCAGCCTCGCCGCCAGCGAAGCCGATCTGCACGATCGCCTGCTGGCCGGCTGGAGCGCCGACAACGCGCTCGCGCAGCTGCATCTCGCGCATGTCTGGCCCGATGTCGGCCAGCGCAGTTTCGACTGCTCGCAGGGCAATCTGACGCTCATGTGCACGCAGCGCGTGGCGTCCACGCCCAATCCCGTATTCCGCCGCGTGGAGGTGTCGGTGACGACGCCGGGCCGCGCCGGCAATCTCGCGCAACTCGTCACGGTGATCGGCAATGAAACGAACCGGTCGCTGTGATCGCGCGTCGCGCCGCGCCGGCGGCTTCACGCTGATCGAACTGCTGGTCGCCATCGCGATCCTCGCCGTGGTCGCGATCCTCGCGTGGCGCGGGCTCGACCAGATCGTGCGCGGGCGCAACATCGTCAGCCAGTCGATGGCCGAGGAGCGCGTGTTCGCGCAGACCTTCGACCAGATGCGCATCGACGTGCGCATGGCCGCCAGCGACGACGAAGCGGGCGGTCCGGCCGTCTCGGTCGACGGCGGCGCCCTGCAGATCGTGCGCGCCTTCGCGGTGCCGCCCGGCGCGGCGCCGCGTTTGCAGGTCGTGCGCTATCGCGTGTCGAACGGCCGCGTGGTGCGCTATGCGTCGCCGCCGCTGGCGACCGTGGGCGCGCTGCGGCGCGCGCAGCGCGGCGGCGAATCGGACGCGTGGAGCGCCCTGCCGATGATGCAGGGCGTCGGGTCGATCGACGCGCGCCTCTACGTGCCGAAGGTCGGCTGGACGACGAACATGGGCGACGTGCGCGGCCAGCTCAACGCGAACAACAACAACGTGAAGGTGCCGCAGCTCGGCAACGCACCCGTGCCGCGCGCGGTCACGGGGCTGCAGGTGAGCATCGGCTCGCGCTCCCTCGCGCGGCCCGTGACGCGCGTTTTCGTGATCGGAGAATGAACGTGCGCCGCTTTCGTTCTCTTCGTTCTCCTCGTTCTTCGCCTGCGTTGTCTTCGTTATCTTCGTTGCGGCTTCGCCGCAAACAGCGCGGCGCGGCGATCATCAGCGCGCTGCTCGTGGTGGCGCTGTCGGCGATCCTCGTCTCGGGCATGCTGTGGCGGCAGCAGGTGCAATTGCGGCGCATCGAGAACCAACGGCTGCTCGCGCAGGCGCAGTGGATCTCGCGCGGCGCGCTCGACTGGACGCGCCTCGTGCTGCGCTCCGAAGCCGACACCTCGGCGGGCGTGACCTATCTCGGCGGCGCGTGGGGCATGCCGGTCGCGAAGACGCGGCTCTCCGACTTCCTCGGCCAGATCGGCGACGTGCGCTCCGAACAGGGCCAGGACACGTGGGTGTCGGGCTCGATCGAAGATGCGCAGGCGCGCTTCAATCTGCGCAACCTCGTGTCGTCGCCGGCGCCGGGCGCGCTGCAGCTCAATCTCACGCAGATCCAGGTGTTCGCGCGGCTGCTGCAACTGCTCGGCATCGACGGCCAGCTCGCCAAGAACGCCGCCGTCTATCTGCGCTCGGGCCTGAACTATTCGGTCACGCGCTTTCAGACCAGTTCGACGCCGGGCAGCACCACGTCCACGCAGCAAGTGGGCGGCGGTGGCGGCGGCAGCAATTTCACCAACAATCCCGGCCTCTCGGAATCGGACGGCAACAGCGGCAACGCGCCGATCGTGATGACGAGCGTCGACGCGCTGCAGGACGTGCCGGGCTTCACGCCCGACATCGTCGCGCGGCTGCGTCCGTTCGTGACGATCCTGCCGACCACCACGCCCGTGAACATGAACACCGCGCCCGCCGAAGTCGTGGCCGCGACTGTTCAAGGCATGAGCCTGTCGAGCGCGCAGGCCTTCGTGGCGCGCCGGCAGACCGTGTTTTTCCGCAATCTCAGCGACGTGCAGCTCGCGCTGGAGGGCTCCGGTGTCCCGCAAACAGGCATCGATACCTCGCTCTGCGACGTCAATTCGAGCTATTTTCTGGTTCATGGGCGCGTGCAGCACGAACGCGCCGTGGTGGACCGGACCACGCTCGTCTGGCGCGATACGCTGACCCATACGACGCGCATCGTGCGCGTGCGCGACGAACCATGAAACCGTACCAGTCCAACATCGAAAAGAGGTGCGTTTGAGCACGCTGATCGTCCTGATGCCGCCGCGCGATCCGGCGGTTCACTCGCAGGAATGGCAGTTGCCGGAACTGCCGTTCCTGCTGCTCGACAAGGCGGGCAACACGCAGCGCGCGGGCCGCTCGGCGCTCGGTCTGTTGCCGAAAGCGACGGCCACCGTGCTGCTGATCGCCGCGCGCGACCTGCTGACCGTCTCCGCCACCGTGCCGCCGCTCAAGGGGCCGCGGCTGCGCCAGGCGTTGCCGAACGTCGTCGAGGATCATCTGATCCAGGACGCGCAGACCTGCCATCTGGCGCTCGATCCCGCGCGTCAGCCCGACGGCCGGCAGACTGTGGCCGCGATCGATCGCGGCTGGTTCCGCTTCCTCGTCGAAGGCTTCACGGGCGCGGGCCATCGCAACGTGCGTGCGGTGCCGGTGGCGCGCTGCCTGCCCGTGGCGCAGAGCGTCGTGGCGGAAGTCGCGACGGCCGAGGCGGCTGAGACTGCTGAAAGCGTCAAGGAAGCAGCCGCTTCAGCCGCTCCCGCTGCCACTGCCGCTGCCGCTGCCGCGCCCGAGATCGTCCCGGTGACGGCCTGCGTATTCGGCCCGGTGATGTCCACCGCGCCTACGCTGCTGCCCGATGCGGCGCTGCCGGTGTCCGCGGCCATGGGCGCGAGCGGCCTGCTCGAACTCGCGATCGTGCGCGGCGCGGCGGCCGAGGGCTTCGCGGTGCCGGCTGGGAGCCTCGCGGCCACCGTTTCGGCGCTGGCCGGCGACGCGCCCGTGACGCGCTATGTGCTGACCGGTTTGCCCGGCGAGCCCGCGAGCGCGGCCAGCAAGGCCGCGGCGCTGGCTGTTTTCCCCGGCGCGCAGCCGCTCGCCTTCGAGACACTCGCCAAGCGCGCGCTCGCCTGCAAGTTCGATCTGTGCCAGTTCGAGTTCGCCGCGCAGCCGTGGCGTCTCGACCGCGCGACGCTGCGCCGTCTGCGCGTGCCGATCGCGCTGGCGGCGGCGGCGCTGGTGGTGGCGATCGTCGGTGCGAATGTGCAGTGGCTGATGCTCTCGCGCCAGCAGGACGCCATGAACGCGCAGATGACCGAGCTGCTGCTCAACGCGTTTCCCAAGACGACCGTGGTGCTGGACCCGGCGGGCCAGATGGCGCGTCAGCTCTCGCAACTGCGCGTGGCGGCGGGTGAGCCGTCGCCCGACGATTTCCTCGCGCTCGCCGACGGCCTCGCGCGTTCGCTCGGCCCCGTGCCGGTCAACGGCATCGCGGCGCTCGACTATCACGACCGGCGTCTCGACGTGACCTTCAAACCCGGCGTGAACATCGACGCCGATCTGAACAAACGCCTCGCGCGCAACGGTCTCTCGGGCACGCAGGACAGCAGCAGCGGCAAGTGGACCATCAGGAGCGCATCGTGAAGACATCGGCTGTGGGCGGCGCTTGGGCCGACATGCTGCAGGAGCAGTGGAGCAATTTCTGGGACGCGCGCACGGTGCGCGAGAAGACCATGCTCACATGGGGCGGCGCACTGCTGGCCGTGGCGATCGGCTATTCGGTGCTGTGGGCGCCGGCCGCCGACGGCCGCGCGAGGCTGCGCGCCAACCTGCCCGCGATGCAGCGTCAGCTTGCGCTGATGACCGCGCAGGCTGACGAAGCGCGCTCGCTCGCGGGCGCGGCGGCGAGCGTCGCGCCGGGTGGTCAGGCGCTCAAGGACGCGCTGACCGCGTCGCTGTCCGATCACGGCATGCCGGGCGCGCAGGTGCAGATCATCGGTTCGTCGGTGCAGGTGCAGTTGAAGAACGCGTCGTTTCCCGCGTGGTCGGCCTGGCTCGACGACGTGCGCAAACAGTTCAAGGTGCAGGTGGTCGAGGCGCACATCACGACGCTCAAGACCGACGGCCAGGTCGATCTGACCGCGTCGCTGCAAAGCGCGAACGCACACTGAGCACGGCCGGGAGAACCGCTTCATGTCTTACTGGATGCGACGCGCGCGCGCCGCGCTGCCCTGGCTGTTCGTCGCCCTCGTTTCGGTGGCCGTCGTGCTGCTCGTGCGCCTGCCCGCGGCGTGGATCGCGCCGCAGTTCGCGCGCGCGACTCAGGGCCATGTCAATCTCGTCGATCCGCAAGGTTCGCTGTGGCACGGTTCCGCCACGCTGATGCTCGCGGCCGGCCACGACGTGCAGGGCGCGACGCTGCTGCCCGGCCGGATCGAATGGCGCGCCTCGTTCTGGGCACTGCTCACGGGCCGCGTGCGTCTGCAGATGCGTCAGACGGAGGCGATGCCCGACCCCGTCGACGTGGAAGCGACGCTGCGCGGCGCGAACATCACCGCGGGCGCGATCGCGGTGCCGGCCTCGCTGCTCGCCGGTCTCGGCGCGCCGTTCAACACGCTCGATCTCGACGGCAACGTGCGGCTCGCCTGGACGCCGTGGCGCGTGTTCGGCACCGACGCCTTCGGGCGGCTCACGGTCACGCTCGGCGACATGAGTTCGCGCGTCTCGCTGGTCAAGCCGCTGGGGTCGTATGAGGCGGTGTTGCAGGCGCAGGGCGCGTCGTCGACGCTCGATCTGAAGACGCAGAAAGGGCCGCTGCTGCTCGACGGCCACGGCACCTTCTCGCGCAACGCGTCGATGTTCAACGGCACCGCGAGCGCGACGCCCGATCAGCGCGAGAATCTCGCCGGTCTGCTGAATCTGCTGGGACGGCCGGTCGGGCCCGGCACGGTGGCGCTGAACTTCATGCGCTAAACCTCGCGCACAAGAAAAAACGGCGGCTCAGGCCGCCGTTTCTCGTTGTAGCGCGCTTGATGACGTTACTGCGCCCGCGTGCTCGCGGCGCCCTGCGTGGCCGCTTCGGTGGCGGTTTGCTGCGGTGAGGCGGAGGCGGAAGCGGAGGCAGAAGCCGCCGCCGCCGCGCCCGACGCCGGCACCGCTGCGGGCGCGCTGACGCTGCCGGTCTCGCGATCCATCTGCGTGGCGTCCCAGCCGCCGCCGAGCGCCTTCACGAGTCCCACCGACGACACCATGCGCTGCCCCGCGAGGCTCGCGAGCTTCTGCTGCGCGGTGAACGCCGTGGTCTGCGCGGTCAGCACGTTGACGTAATCGACCGTGCCCGCCTTGTACTCGTTCGTGACGATGGCCTGCGCATGCACCGCCGAATCCACCGCCTGCTGCTGCACGACGATTTCCTGCGCGAGGATGCGCTGCGAAGCGAGGTTGTCCTCGACGTCCTGGAACGCGGCCAGCACAGTTTGCCGGTAGGTGGCCACCTGCTGGTCGTAGGCGGCGCGCGCCGCTTCGGTCTGCGCGCGGCGCAGGCCCGCGTCGAACACCGTGGCCGCGAGCGACGGTCCGAGCGTCCAGAAGCGCGACGGCATTTGCAGCAGTTGCGAGAACACCGAGCTTTCGAAGCCGCCGCTCGCCGAAAGCGTGAGCGTCGGGAAAAACGCCGCGATCGCCACGCCGATCTGCTCGTTGGCCGAGGCCGCCTTGCGCTCGGCCGAGGCGATGTCGGGACGCCGCTCCAGCAGCGCCGACGGCATGGTGACCGGCACGACCGGCGGCGTGGCCGTGAGCGGCGATACCGGAATCGAGAACGACGAGGCCGGCTGGCCAACCAGCACGGCGATCGCGTGCTCGTCCTGCGCGCGCGCCACGCCGTTGTCGATGGCCGACGCCTGCGCGGATTGCAGCTGCGTCTGCGCCTGGATCACGTCGGCGCGCCCCGCTACGCCCTGCGCGTACTGGTTCTGCGTGAGCTTCAGCGACTTCTCGTACGCCGCGACGGTATCGTCGAGCAGCTTTTGCTGCGCGTCGAGCGCGCGCAGCGTGAAGTACGTCTGCGCGAGCGTGGCCTGCGCGGACAGGCGTGCGTTCGCGAGGTCGGCGGCCGCGCCCTGTTGGCTCGCCTCTTCCGAGCTGACCGTGCGGCTCACCTTGCCCCAGAGGTCGGGTTCCCAGGTGGCGTCGAGGCCCAGATTGACGTTGTTCGTGATGGTGCCGCTCGGGAAGCTGCCGCTCGCGTTCGAGACGCGCGTGGGCGTGCGCGAACGCGTGCCCGCGAACGAGGCGCTCACGACCGGAAAGTATGCGGCGCGCGCCTCGCCGACCAGCGCCCGCGCCTGGCGATATGCGGCGGCGTACTGCGCGACGGTCTGGTTGTTCGCGTTGAGCTGATCCATCAGGCCGTTGAGCTGCGCGTCATCGTAGATCAGCCACCACGGGCCGCGATCGGCGGCGTCGGCAGGTTGCGCGACCTTCCAGCCCTCCGGCGCTTCCTTGTAGGCCGCGGGCACGGCGCTGTCCGGCCGGTGATAGTCAGGCCCGACCGCGCAGCCGCTCAGGGCAAACGCGAGCGCCGCCGCCGCGCCCAGCAGCGCGAGCTTCGGCGTGCGGCGCGCACTGTGCAGATGAGCCGCGAACGTGGCGTCGCGGGCGGCATGAGAGGCGTGACGATCGATACGGCGGGACATGCAAGAAATTCCTGTCGATGCGGCTGGCGTGCAGGCGCGCGCGGCGATGAACGGTGTAATCGTTATGGCGACGTGGCCGCAGCGCGGTGGATCAGGCGGAACGGGCGCAGGCACACGGCGCGCGCGACGTTCGAGCGGTGCGGCCATGGTAGCGCACAGGCCGCGCGTCGCGCGCAATCTGTAAGGTTAAGCCGGGAACAGGGACGGATGTGTTACGGCGTGTGAGGTGCAGATTACGCGTCGTTACGGCAGCCTGCCGCGCAGAGCAGACGGCCGGTTGCCGAAGCCGGTGCGGCCTCGCTTTTCGCGCTGGCGGCGGCGGCCTTTGAAGCAGGCTTTGAAGCCGCGCCGCTGCGTGCGCGACGACGGTCGGCCCACAGCATCAGCACGACCGCGACCGAGCCGCCGGGCAGCAGGAACATGCCTGCGTAGAGCGCCGCCTTGCGCCAACGCGCCGCGCCGCCGGCCTGCGCAAAGGCAATCCGGGCAGTGCTGCTCACCGAGCGGCCGATGCCGCCGAGCGCGTGTTTGACGTACAGCATGGCGCGACCTACGTCGAAAAAAGTGAAGTGCGTGGAGTGTAAGTGGTTGCCTGTAATAATATTGACTATGCAATCAAATCACAACATACTTTGCGGCGCATCAATCCCGTTGTTGTTTTTACGCTGCGATAGCGACGAATCAATGACGAATGCTGCGACGCACTGACCGAATTTCCTGCGTATTTCCTGCCCAGGCAGAAAATTCTCAGGCTAGAATTCGCCCTGTTTTGCCCGTGTTTCGATTTGCCAGCGATGAGAGTGCTTTTCCCATGAACGACGGCTCCAACGTGTCCAGCAAGGTCGGCGTCGTGCCGAGTCTCGGCTACTTTCTGTCGACCGCCCGTAACGTGCTGGCCGCGCGCATGGACCGCGCCGTCGCGCCGCTCGGGCTGACCTCGTCGCAGATCGGCGTGATTCTGCTGCTCTGGTACGAACGCGCGCGCACGCCCAACGAAATGTCGCGCGTGCTCTCGTACGACACCGGCTCCATGACGCGCATGCTCGACCGCCTCGAGCGCAAGGGTTTCCTGTTGCGCCAGCGCAGTCAGGCGGATCGCCGCGTCGTCGAACTGGTGCTCACGCCGCTGGGGCGCGACGCAGCGCAGCAATTGCCCGCTGCGATTGCCGCGGTGATGGACGACCAGTTGCGCGGCTTCAGCGCCGAGGAAGTGACGACGCTCGTGCATCTGCTGCAGCGCTTTATCGCCAACGATGCCGAAACCGGGGCGGTTTGCACCGGCGGCGAATGCCCGGGCGGCGCGGCGGACGGCTCGTCGGGCAAGGACAGTAACGACAGCAACACTGGCAACGACTAAGGGCGAATCGACCCGGCGGCTGCCTTTCGGGCAGGCCGACCGCGCGAACTCAAGCCCGCACTACAACCAAATACCTGTCTGGGCAGAGAATGCCGCGACACGAAATCCCCAGCCGCACGCTCCGCCAGGCTGCTTGCACGCGGCAACGGTCTGCCTAACCGAAAGCACAGAAGCACCGAAAGCACCGCAAGGACACTGAAGATGGACGCCTCCACCGCAGCGCCCGCAGCACCCGCCGACGCGCCGCCCAAACCGCTCTCGGGCGGCACGCTCGCATTGCTCACCGTGGGCCTCGCCCTCGGCACCTTCATGGAGGTGCTGGACACCTCGATCGCCAACGTCGCCGTGCCGACGATCTCGGGCAACCTCGGTGTGGCCAACAGCGAGGGTACGTGGGTCATTTCCTCGTACTCGGTGGCGTCGGCCATCGCCGTGCCGCTTACGGGCTGGCTCGCGCGCCGCGTGGGCGAAGTGCGCCTCTTCACGCTCTCGGTGCTGCTGTTCACGATCGCGTCGGCGGCCTGCGGCTTCGCTTCGAACTTCGAGACGCTGATCGCCTTCCGGCTCGTGCAGGGGCTCGTCTCCGGCCCGATGGTGCCGCTCTCGCAGACTATTCTCATGCGCTCCTATCCGCCCGAGAAACGTGGGCTCGCGCTCGGTCTCTGGGCGATGACGGTGATCGTCGCGCCGATCTTCGGCCCCGTGATGGGCGGCTATATCACCGACAACTACACGTGGCCGTGGATCTTCTACATCAACGTGCCGATCGGGATATTTTCCGGCGTGTGCGCGTTCCTGCTGCTGCGCGGCCGCGAAACGAAGACCACGAAACAGCGCATCGACGCCGTGGGTCTCGCGCTGCTGGTGATCGGCGTGTCGTGCCTGCAGATGATGCTGGACCTCGGCAAGGACCGCGACTGGTTCAGCTCGAAGTTCATCGTCGCACTCGCGATCATTGCGGCGGTGTCGATCGCGTTCATGCTCGTGTGGGAGGCGACGGAAAAAGACCCGGTGGTCGATCTCTCGCTGTTCCGCGACCGCAACTTCGCACTCGGCGCGACGATCATCTCGTTCGGCTTCATGGCGTTTTTCGGCTCGGTCGTGATCTTCCCGCTCTGGCTTCAGACGGTGATGGGCTACACGGCCGGCATTGCCGGGCTGGCGACGGCGCCCGTCGGGCTGCTCGCGCTCGTGTTGTCGCCGCTGATCGGCCGCAACATGCACAAGCTCGATTTGCGTATGGTCGCGAGTTTTGCGTTCGTCGTGTTCGCGCTGGTGTCGATCTGGAATTCGACTTTCACGCTCGACGTACCCTTCAATCACGTGATTCTGCCGCGCCTCGTGCAGGGGATCGGCGTGGCCTGTTTCTTCGTGCCGATGACGACGATCACGCTATCGAGTGTTTCCGACGAGCGGCTCGCGAGCGCGTCCGGTCTCTCGAACTTCCTGCGCACGCTCTCGGGCGCGATCGGCACGGCGGTGAGCACGACGTTCTGGGAGGACGACGCGATCTATCACCACGCGGTGCTGTCGGAGTCGGTGAATCCGTATGCGGCGAACACGATTGCGTATCAGGACGCGCTGAAGTCGCTGGGCTACGCAGGCCAGAGCGTGACCGCGAAATTGAACGATGTGGTGACGTCGCAGGGCTACATGATGGCGACCAACGACTTCTTCCGCATTTCGTGCGCGGTGTTCGTGGTGCTGGCGCTGCTGGTGTGGGCGACGAAGCCAAGAAAAGGCGCGGGCGCGTCGATGGGCCATTGAGGTCCGGCCCCGCGCCTCGCGCGTGATGAACGGTCAGCGCGCCGTGATGCCGCTCGTTTCGATTTCGACGCGGCGGTTCTTCGCGCGGCCTTCTGCCGTGGCGTTCGACGCGACCGGCTTCGAGAAGCCATAGCCCTTCACGTCGTACTGGCCGGCGTGCAGGCCGTGCGACTGCAGATAGTTGCGCACCGCTTGCGCGCGGCGCATCGAGAGGCGGTCGTTGTAGGTTTTCGAGCCCTTCGAGTCGGTATGGCCGCTGATCACGATGGTGCCGATGTTCACGCCGTCGCTCTGCTGGATGAACTGGTCGAGCGCCTGCTTGCCGGCGGGCAGCAGGTCGGACTTGTCGAACGCGAAGTTGGCGTCGGCGTTCAGCGTGATGGTTTGCGGCTGCGTGTTGACGACCGGGGGCGGCGGAGGCGGCGGCGGAGCGGGCTGCGCGGCCGGTTGCGGCGTCTGGCAGATGAACAGGATTTCGCGCGGGTCGTTTTCGGGCAGGAAACCCGAGGCCGCACGGTCCACCGACGAGACGCGCAGCGGCTGCTTGTCGCCGCAGATCTCGTTGACCTTCTTCATACAGACCTTCGAGCTTTCGAGCAGGCCCAGACATTGGACGCGATAGGCTTGCGTGCCGTTGGCGAGCGTGACGATGTCGAGATTGTGCAGGGGCCCCGATGCCGTGGTGCAGCCGGCGGCCGCGACGAAGAGAGCGGCCAGCGGGACGGCCAGCGCACTAGCAGGCAGAAGTCGCATTTTCATTGTCGATTCGAGTGATGGAAGAGGAGTGAACTGCCCGGCGCGTGCCGAAGCAGCGCCAAGATACGAGTCCTTGGCGCTGCTGCTCCATCAGAAAGTGCTGAAATGCGTACTCGGAATGACGAGAATCGCGACAATCGATTCGGACTGCGTTCGATCTCGCGGCCTGACGGCGGGTCGATCGAACGCGGGGGCGTGAAATGTCGGCGGCGGCCTTATTGCGCCGCTGCGGCGGGCGCCGAGGCCGGCGAGGTCGCGGTGGTCTTGCCGGAGTCGTCCGTGCCGGCCGAGTCGCCGGCCTGATCGCGGACCGGCTGCTCGACGCCGGTGCGCACGTACTGCTTGAAGGCCGCGCCCGCAGCCCACGGATCGGGCTTGCAGCCGATCGAACTGTCGCAGTGTGCCGCGAAACCGATCGTGGCCGTGCCGTCGGCGTTCTTCGTCTTCGTGATCTCGTAGGCGAGCGCGCGCTTGCCGCCGCCGGGACCGGCGGTCTGGATCAGCGTGTCGGTCGCCGTCTGCACTTCATACTTCGAATGGCCGCGCACCCAGTCCTGGGCGCGTTGCCACCATGCGTCGCACTCGTTCTGGTCGCCGCAGGTGAGCGGCGCGGTGGCGATCTGCATCACGTCGGGATTGACCTGACCGCGCGGCGCGCAGGCCGCCGCCGTCACGCAGAGCAGGATCGGCAGGATTCGTTTCATCGCGTGGGTTCCTCGCAGAATGGGCGCGCGCCGTGCGCGCTCCGGTCGTTGTCGTTGGTGTCAGGTTCGTGTGGCAGGGCGGCGCGCGTCGATGCGAGACGAGGCGCGCGCGGTGCCAATATGACATTGGACTGCGTGTGCGCGCCAGTGTTTCGAGCAAATGCAATACCCGGCGTCTCGGGCGCGGGTACGCGGACGGCGGAGCGTCCGCGTACCGGCCGCAGCCGTCATCGGGGCGATCAAACGCTGTAGCGATTGAGCGTGTAGGCGCGATAAGCGGCGACGAAGGCGTCGAACGAGCCGATTTCCTCGCGTTCGAGCTTCGCCTGCTGGTCGAGCGACTCGCGCGCGAGCGCTTCGAACTGCGCCGTGACTTGCGCGTCGAGCGGACGCGAGAGGAAGTGCGCCGCGTGGCGCTCGCTCTGCGCAAGCGCAAATTGCAGGAAGGATTGCTGCTGCTCGCGCATCGTCTGCAACACGCGCGCGGACGGCGTGAGCGACGCATCGGCAAACTTCGCGCGCTGTGCGGCGAGCGAGCGCGCATGTTCGTCGCCACCCTTCGCCGCGTCGAGCAGCGCGGCCGCCTGCTCGATCTTCGCGAACAGTTCGGCGGCCCAGTCTTGCATCGCGACGCGCTGGCCGTCACGCGTGAGTTCGAGCCCGGGCTTGCGCCCTTCCTTCGTGACGATGCCGAAGTTCTCGTTCGCTTCCGCGTAATCGGCTTCCGGCAGCTTTGCGCTTTCGTCGAGCGCGCATGCGAGCAGATAGGCGTCGAGAAAACGCGCCGCTTCGAGCGAGATGCCGGTCGGCTCGAACGGATCGATGTCCATGCAGCGCACCTCGACGTACTGCACGCCGCGCGCGGCAAGCGCATGCAGCGGGCGCTCGCCCGGATACGTCACGCGCTTCGGGCGGATCGTCGAGTAGAACTCGTTTTCGATCTGCAGCACGTTGGTGTTGATCTGCACCCACTCGCCGTCGCGATGCGTGCCGATCGCCTCGTAGGGCGGATACGGCTGGCTCACCGCCTGCGCGAGCGCTTCGAGATAACCGGGCAGCGTGTCGTAATCGGCGTGCAGCGCGGATTGACCCGTGGTGTTCGAATAGCCGAGATCGCTCATGCGCAGGCTGGTCGCGTACGGCAGATAGAGCGTGTCGGCGTCGAAGCTGTCGAGCGTGTGCGCGCGGCCGCGCAGGAAGCGCGCGTCGAGCGCGGGCGACGCGCCGAACAGATACATCAGCAGCCAGCTCGTGCGGCGGAAGTTGCGGATCAGCGCGAGATAACGCTCCGACTGATAGTCGGTCTGCGAGGCCGTGGACTGATCGTGCGCGTGCAGCGCGTGCCACACGTCTTCGCTCAGCGAATAGTTGTAGTGGATCCCCGCGATGCACTGCATCGTGCGCCCGTAACGCAGCGCGAGACCCATTCGGTAGACGTATTTCAGACGGCCGATGTTCGAGTTGCCGTAACGCGCGATGGGAATGCCTTCGTCGCTTGCGGGCAGCAGGCCCGGCATCGATTCGTTCCACAGCATTTCGCCGTCGCGCGCGAGCACGGCGTAGACGAAGCGATGCAGTTCGTCGAGCTTGTCGAGCGTGATGGAGGCGTCGTGCTCGGCGGGCGTGATGATCTCGATCAACGCTTCCGAATAATCGGTCGTGAGCGACGGATGCGTGAGCGCAGAACCGAGCGCCGCGGCATGCGGCGTCGTGGCCAGATGGCCGTCGCGCGTCACCCGCAGGCTTTCCTTCTCGATGCCGCGCAGACCGCGCGTGAGCGCGTCGCGTTGCGGTCCGGCGCTCAGCACGGAAAGGCGCTGCGCGAGAACGTCGTTCGTGCGTGTGGAGGTCGTGTCTGGCATTGAAGGCAGGTCGGGCTCTGGCCGGCGAGACGGTGCTGCGCGCGCCGCCGACAGGGATATTTTCGGTAGCGGGCACTTTAACATCTCGCCGGAAGACCTGCTTGAGGCCGCCTCGGGCGGGGTTTTGCGGCCTGTGAGGCGGTTTCGGCGGCTGCGCCGCAGTGTGCGCTTCGGTACTGACGTAGCGCGGTTTCGATGGTGTATCGACGTCGAATTGCCGTAATCGCGGCGGTTTTTATGCGGTTGCAGAGATGCGTTTGCGAGGCGTTTCGCCGCGCGTTCGATCAGGCGTTGAACGACGCTTCAACCACCGCGCGCCCCACCCGCCCGATCGGCGATTTCGTTCCACAGATGCATCGCCGCATACGCGCGCCACGGGCGCCAGGTGTCGGTGCGCGCGCGCTGTTGCGTCGCACGCTCGAGCGACGGATCGCGTGCGGCGATCGCCTGCATCAGCACGAGATCGGTCGCGGGCCAGGCGTTCGGATCGCGCCATGCGCGCATCGCCACGTATTCGACCGTCCACGGGCCGATGCCAGGCAGCGCGAGCAGCGCGGCGCGCATGGCGTCGAGTTCCGCGACGTCGCCCGCCTGGGCCGCGCCCGGCAGATCGCTGCGTTCGATCGCGACTTCGCCGCTCGCCACCGCGCGCGCGAAGCCTTGCAGCGCCGCGACGCGCTTGCCCGGCATGCCGATACCGGCGAGATCGGCGGCGCCGAGCGCGGCGGGCGTCGGAAAACGCCACGCGGTGTGGGCGTGCGGATGCCCATCGATACGCTCGCCCACGCGTTGCACCAGTCGCCCGATGATGGTCGTCGCCGCCTTCACGCTCACCTGTTGCCCGACGATCGCGCGCACCACGAGTTCGAATCCCGACCACGCGCCGGGCACGCGCAGACCCGGCACCGCTTCGACGAGCGGCGCGAGCCAGGGATCTTGCGCGAGATGCGCGCCGATCGCCGCCGTATCGGCCTGAAGATCGAACATGCGCGAGAGCGGCGCGGCGAGCGCCTGCGCGTGCGCGCTCACCGGCCCGTCGATCTGCACGACGAGGCAGCGCTTGCGCGCGTGACGGCGCACGGCGAGCGTGCCGCTCGCGCCCTGGAAGTCGATGGCGCGCAGCCACGCGCCGTCCTCGACGGCTTCGACGCCCGGCGTCGCGCGGCCGCCGAAAAAGCGCAGCACGCGCGGCCAGTCGTAGGGCGCGCGAAACGGCAGTTCGAGCGTGGCGTTTTGCGTGGCGGATTCGATGCCGGCCGCCGTTTTGGGCGGCGTCGGCGGGGCTTTTTTCGAGGTCGACTGGACGGCGCTCAAGCAGCGGTCTCCGGCGTGGCGGGGGCGCGTTTCGCGCGGGGCTTTCGATCGGCCTTTTCGGGCGATTTAGCGCTCGATTGTGCCGGATCGGCGCGCACTTCGCCCGCGCGCGCTTCCGCATCGAGCAGCGCGGCCTTGCGCGTGATCCCCCAGCGATAACCCGCGAGCGAGCCGCCCTTTTGCACGACGCGATGACACGGAATCGCCAGCGCCACCGGGTTCGACGCGCAGGCGCTCGCCACGGCACGCACCGCGCGCGGCGCGCCCAGCGCTTCGGCGATCTGCGTGTAGCTGCGCGTTTCGCCGTAGGGAATGTGCTGGAGCGCATCCCAGACGCGCTGCTGGAACGCCGTCGGCGCGACGTCGAGCGGCAGCTCGAAGCGCTCGCGTCGGCCGTGCAGATAGGCGTCGATCTGCGCGACGAAGGGCGCGAGCGCGACGACGTCTTCCACGCAGCGTGCGTTTTCGAAGTCGGCGCGCAGGCTGGCCGTGAGCGCGTCGCCGTCGTCGCCGAATGCGATGCGGCAGATGCCTTTTTCGGTGGCCGCGATCAGCACGCGGCCGAGCGGCGTGGCCGCGTTCGCGAAGCGGATCGTCAGGCCCGCGCCCTTGCGCCGGAACGCCGACGGCTTCATGCCCAGCTCGCCCGCCACGCTCTCGTACAGCCGCGACGACGAGTTGAAGCCCGCATCGGCGCTGGCGCGTGTGACGTCGGCGCCCTGGGCCAGCGCGTCGCGCAGCACGGCGCCGCGGCGCGCGGCCTGATACTGGCGCGGCGACACGCCGAGCACGCGCTTGAACAGGCGCTGCAGGTGGAACGGGCTCAGATGCACGGCCTCGCCGAGCTGGGCGAGCGTGAGGCGCGATTGCGGATCGGCGTCGAGCGCGTCGCAGGCGCGGCGCACGATGTCCAGCTCGCGCGGCAGGCCGCCGGGACGGCAGCGCTTGCATTCGCGGTAGCCGGCGGCGCGCGCGGCATCTGCATCGACGAAAAATTCGACGTTCTCGCGGCGCGGCAGCCGCGACGCGCAGGACGGACGGCAGAACACGCCGGTCGTGCGCACGGCGTAGAAGAACTGGCCGTCGGCGCTCGCGTCGCGTGCTGCGACGGCGGCCCAGCGTCCGGCGTCGGCGTTCGTGTCGACAGGATCCGACGAGGCTTGGCGGTCGGCGTTCGGAATGGCGTTCATATGAGGACTCCCGCAGGGTGCGCGTGCTTGACTCGATGGCCTCACTGTAAAGGCCGCGCCGCGGTACGGCGTGCCGGATCTTGCGCTGTCGTTCGGGCCCGTGGAATCGCCCGGAACGACGGCCACGCGAGCCTGCTGCGAGCACCATTCATGCGCGCCGATGCCCTGTCAATGTGCGACTGCGACAAAATGGCACCATTGCGGGTTTTCCCTTAAAAACTTGTTGCGTCGCGTCAGACCGCTGTGTATAGTGATTCCTGTCTCCTCCATGTCTCCTCCTGATATGGATTAAGCCCGCTCACAGCAGCGGGCTTTTTTTCGTCCAGCGTTTTGGGGGCGCATTTCCGCGTCCCGGCCGCACGCCTCGCGAGATGACAAGACGTCATTCTCCGCCCAACTTCCCTCCTACACTGCAATGACTTTGTTCGGACACGCCAATCGGCGGGGACCGTCATGCAGATCCAGATTCGCGAAATCGATCATGTCGTCATTCGCGCCGCCCATCCGGCCGCGATGACGCGCTTTTACTGCGACGTGCTCGGCTGCCGCGTCGAACGCGAGGAAACGCAGCTCGGACTCGTGCAACTGCGCGCGGGCCGTTCGCTGATCGATCTGGTGTCGATGGGCGGTCCGCTCGATCGCGAGAAACCGGGCAACGGCGGCGCGACGCCGACGGGCGCGGGCCGCAACATGGATCATCTGTGTCTGCGCGTGGAGCCGTTCGACGGCGCGGCGCTCAAGGCGCATCTCGCCGCGCTGGGCGCGCGTCCTGGCGACGTGGTCGAGCGCTACGGCGCGGAAGGCTTCGGGCCGTCGCTGTATCTGTTCGATCCCGAGGGGAACATGGTGGAACTGAAAGGGCCGCCGAACGGCTAGCCCTGGGCGCGTTCAGAAAGTGCAGAACCGGCGCTCAGACGTTCTCGGGCGCCTTGAGCACGGTCCATTCGACCGCGACCGGCTCGCTCGTCGTGCTGCCGATCCACGCCGCGCCGTCCTGCACCGTGCATTGCAGGCGCATCGTCCGTTCGGCCAGCTTGCCGAGCGCCGCAGCCACGTCTTCGCCGAGCGACCAGACAGTGACGTTGCGCAGCCGTTCGACCTTGCCGCGCACGCCTTGCCACCAGATATCCGAGGTGCGGCCGCCGTAGGCGATCACGATTACCTCGTCCGCGCGCCCCGCCGCCTTGGCGATGCGGCGCTCGTCGGGCTGGCCGACTTCGATCCACGTCTGGATTGCGCCCGTGTAGTCCTTGCTCCACAGATCGGGCTCGTCGGTGTCCGACAGGCCCTTGCAGAATTCGAGACGCTCGCCCGCGAACAACGCGAAGGCGGCGATGCGCACCATCATCCGCTCATTGGTTTCCGACGGATGGCAGGCGATCGTCAGCGCATGGTCGGCGTAGTAGTGCCGGTCCATGTCCGCGATCTGAAGCTCTGCCTTGAAGATGGTCGATTTAAGTGCCATGCCGATTTCCGCCCCTCGATACCCGCCGCTGTCAGTTGTGCTGTCAGTCGTGCAACGTGCTGCGTCGCGGCGTAAAAGCCGCACATGATAGCGAGTTTCCAGCACGGGCTGTGCCGGTTTCATCAGACGGCGACGCAAGTCGAGCGCCGGTCATGTCGATGATCGGAAGCGAAAATGACGCGGCGATGAAGGGGGCAAAACAGGAAGCTCAAGCCGACAATCGTGACGCGCAAGCGTACGCACACACCGCGCGCCGGCGGTGAGCGCGCGTCTTGCGGCTGGGCTTATTGCTTGATGGAGCGGTCGCTGGTCCAGAGGCCCTGGTCGTCGGCGTTCGCGGCGTTCACGAACTCGACGTCGTGACCCACCACGCGCACCACGCGATACGACTGGTTCTCGGGCGTCGAGAGGCAGCGGAAATCGGCGAAATATTCCTGCATCTGCTGATGCTCGCCCGCCTGCTCGTGCTGGGAGACGGCGTCGAGCTTGTCCCTGGAGAGGCAGCCGTAGGAGCCGGGTTTGAGCTGCACGGTCTGTTGCGGCTTGACCGAGACCGCTTGCGCCTCTTGTGCCTCTTGCGCCGATGCCACGCCAACGAGACTCGCCGAGCAGACGGCAAGAACGGCCACGGCGGTTGCGGATAGCCTTCGCATGGTTCTGCCTCCTCGGCGGGTGGGTTGTCTTCGGTTAGCTATGTATTTAACGGCCACGATCGACCCGCATTTTTCAATCTAGAAGAGCACGAATAGAGTGCAAGAACAACTTGTGTGCGGGCGCAACAGGCGTTGTCACCGGCCTGGTCGCACGACGCTTGCGCAAGCGCCGATGCGGCGTGCGAGCATGATGCCGCGCCGCACATAAGGAAGCGTTACGCCGCCTTCATCGCGCGCCCGACAATTCGCAGGCCGCAGAATAAAAACGATGCCAGGCATGCCGTCGCCGCCCTTTTCCAGACCGCATCAAACCGACTTGCGCGCACGCCGTCTTCGTGGATAAATCGGGCATCCCTTTTGGAGAAATTCCATGACTCTCGCTCACTGGCTGCCGTTCGCGATCGCCTCGGCCATCCTCGTCGCCATTCCCGGGCCGACCGTGCTGCTCGTCGTTTCCTACGCGCTCGGTCATGGCCGCCGCTATGCGCTGGCCACCACCGCGGGCGTCGCGCTCGGCGACTTCACGGCGATGACGGCGTCCATGCTCGGCCTCGGCGTGATTCTGGCGGCTTCCGCCACGCTGTTTTCGGCGCTCAAGTGGGTCGGCGCCGCGTACCTGATCTATCTGGGCATCAAGCTCTGGCGCGCGCCCATCGCGAACCCCGAAGCGCCCGACACCAGCGAAACCCGCACCGGGCGCATCTTCGCGCACGCGTTTGCCGTCACCGCGCTGAACCCCAAGAGCATCATTTTCTTCGTCGCGTTCGTGCCGCAGTTCATCGATCCGCATATGCGCGCGTTGCCGCAGATCGTCGTTTTCGAGGCGACGTTCCTCGTGCTCGCCACGCTCAATGCCTTCGGTTACGCGCTGCTGGCCGCCGCGGCGCGCAAGGCCGTGCGCAGCCCGCGCGTGCAGCGGGCGGTCAATCGCACGGGTGGGTCGCTGTTGATCGGCGCGGGTCTGTTCGCCGCCGTCTGGAAGAGGTCGGCGGCTTGATTAGTGGCGGATTCGGCAGCGGAATCGGCGTGCGCGCGGTCGATTTCGCTCGGTGTTTTCCCGGCTTGCGAGGGCGGGCACGCGCGCTGCTCAAGCGCTTGCGTACGGCGGATCACGTTTGTTTCTGAATAAGTAGTCGTCCGGCGTGCAAACTGTAGCGTTCCAGCTACAATGCAATTGCAACCGCTTGACAGCCAGGAGGTAATCGTGATCGAGCACGTAATACTGGGCGCGTTTCTGGTCATCCCCCTCGTCATTGTCGTTTTCCTCTTCTCGGACGAGATTCTCGAGGAGCACCGGCAGCGAGTCCTCGCCGGGGATCATCACATCGACTGGCGTCATCCGTTACGCAGCATTCTTCATCATTGACGAAGCACGCTGCCGTTCCGCCCGGGCCAAGGGTCCGGGCTTCGCGCATCCGTCTGCTGGCGGGCGCGCCGTCTCTTGCGCGGGCTCCTGCGCAGTCTCCTGGTGAGCGCGGTCACTGATCGCGTTAATTCATCATCCGCGTAATTAGTCGTTACCCTTTGCTGCACCTGTATCCGCGTATCAGGGCCACAATCGCTCGCATGTTTTCATACAGTTCTCGAGGAGAACGACATGCGTAAGATTGCTGCTGTATTGGTGCTGGCGGGTTGCGTGGTGGCGGCAGGTCCGGCCAGCGCCCATGATCGAGGTGGCGACGTGGTAGGCGCGCTCGTGGGCGGCGCGCTGATCGGCGCCGTGGTGGGTGCGGCTGTCAGCGGTCCGGCTGTCTATCAGGCGCCGCCGGTTTATGCCGAGCCGGCGCCGGTGGCCGCGCCCGTGTATGCCGAGCCCGCACCGGTTTATGCCGCCGCGCCCGCGCCGGGCGGGTGCTACGACCAGTATTCGGGCCGCTACGTGCCCTGCGGCCCGCCGCAACCGGCGCCGCCCCCGCCGCCGTATGGCGCGTATGAGCAGCAGCCGGGCTGGTAAGCACGGTTTAAGCACGGTTCTGTCGATCGAAGCGGCCGCGCTCCGGTTTCCCGGAGGCGGCCGTTAGTCTTATGGGCGCGCGCTTTTGTGCGCCGCGACCACTTTCAGGACGTCTGCTCCACGGGCGTGATCTGCAGATTCAACTTCTGCGTCAAACGGATCACCGTGAATTCGACGACGCGATCGATACGCGAGGCGTCCAGCAGCCGTTGCAGCGCGTCGATGCTGTCCACGGGCAGGCCGTCGATCGCCACGATGGTGTCGTCCGCGCGCAGACCGCCTTGCGCCGCCGGACTGCCCTTCGCGCTCTCCATCACGCGCACGCCGGTCGTCGTCGCCAGTTCGAAATAACGCTGCACCTTGCGCGCGATCGGCACATTGGTCCCGGCGATGCCGACGTAGGCGCGGCGCACGCGTCCGTGCATGAACAACTGCGTGATGACCCACTTCGCCGTATCGATCGCCGTCGAAAAACAGATCGCCTGCGCGCCCGGAATGATCGCCGTGTTCACGCCGATCACCTGGCCCGCCGAATTGACGAGCGGCCCGCCCGAGTTGCCCGGATTGAGCGCGGCGTCGGTCTGGATGACGTCGTAGATCATGCGTCCGGAGGCCGAGCGCAGCGAACGTCCGAGCGCCGACACCACGCCCGTCGTAACCGTCTGCGCGAGTCCGAGCGGACTGCCGACGGCAATCGCGATCTGTCCGACGCGCAGTTTCGCCGATTCGCCGAGCGTGGCGTGCGGCAACGCCTCGGACGCGCCGATACGCAGCACGGCGAGGTCGGTGCTCGGGTCGTCGCCGATCAGGTCGGCGTCGTGCGTCGAACCGTCGGCGAGCGTGACGCGCAGCGCGTTCGCGCCGTGCACGACGTGGCTGTTGGTGAGCAGATAACCGTCGGGCGTGAACAGAAAGCCCGAGCCGGTGCCGCCGCGCGCGGCAGCCTGGCCGCTCGGGCGATGCTCGACGGCAATATGGGCGACGGCGTGCTGCACGCGCTCGAGCGCCCCGATGACAGTGTGCGAATAGGCGTCGAGAATCGCGTCGTCGCCGGGCGCGCGCACGTGAGCGCCGTCGGGCGAGAGATCCCGGGCCAGATCGTCGATGAAGGCAGGTCGGCTTCCCACGATCGGTGTTCTCCGATGAAAGTGGGCCCTACATGCAGGGAGGCCGGCGAGATTTCAAGATGGTTTCGTCAGCGAGGAACGCGCTGGATAAAGGGACATACCGCACGGCGGGAACGCGGAATCCGTGGATGGTTAACGATTGTCAGATCGGCCTGGCGGCCATTGAAGCGGCCGGAATCAGCCGTGACAATGGTTCGGCGGCGACGTCCCCTCGGCGCCGTGTTGTCAGTAGTGGCAAGCTCTTCGCCGCGGCCCCTGCCGCGGCTTTTTTTGTCCGCGCGAATTGAAGCGTGCATTCAAAGGCCGTCGCGCACGGCGTCCGCACGATGCTGCGGAATCCTTAGAAAGAAGCCCGCGCGAAGGCGGGCTAATCCATGCTCGGGTTACATGGCGAGGTAAATCGGCGGGACGTGCCGCTTGTCCGAATGCGGCATCGACCGGGACGACCGGACCGTTCAGGCGGCAGCGTGCGCTTGCAGGCGCTCGAGTTGCGTCATGAGCGAGTCGATCGTACGAAACTGGGCGTGGGAGAGTTGTGCCGTATCGAGCAGATTCGAGAGGCGCTTATGCCAGTACTCGAATGTGAGAATGGGTATCGCGCCCTCAGTCAGCAGCGACGGCACCATAACGCGCATGATGTGCGCAATTTCCTGATCGATGAACTTCACGTTTCTGCCCCCGGAAATCGTCGAAATCTCATTAACTGGATCTCGTGTAAGCACTGTAATTCGCCACTAAGAGGTGTATAGCTATCACATCTGATAGGGCGCTGGGAGGACGTGCCCGCTCCCGATGCGAAGCCTTGTCAGGCGGGCGTTTCAGCCATCCTGCCGTTCGGTTGACAGGCGCGGATCGGGGGATATCCTGGTGTTGCGTGCACGCCGTACACGCGCATTTCGCGGGATTTTCACGCGGTTCTACGGGAGTGCTTAATGTCGCCAGCCGCGCCCGTAATAGCCGCCGAAGCCGACGCCGACATCGACCGTAGGCGCCGCGTAATAGCCCGGCGCGTAGCCGTAACCGTAAGCCGGTGCGGGCGCGTAGGCATACGGCGGCGCCACGACACAACCCGTGAGGCTCGCCAACCCGGCGGCCAGTGCAATCGCGCAAAAGAGTTTGATCGTCTTCATCGTTTTCTCCTGATGCACGTATTGTCGGCGTGCATTTCGTTTGAAAACGAAACGATGTGTGACGATGGATTACCGCGCACAGGCGGCGCGGCGTCGGCGCGCGGGACGTGTTGCGAATCCTTACGATTGTGCGGAATTCGCAATCGTGGTCGGGCGATGAAAGCGCGCAGGCGCGCTATTTCACGCCTTATTTGCCGATGCAGAACCGGCTGAAAATCACGCCGAGCAGGTCGTCGGACGTGAACTCGCCCGTAATTGAATTAAGCGATTCCTGCGCGAGCCGCAATTCTTCGGCGAACAGATCGAGCGCCTGCGCGTTTTGATCGGCGTGCGCCGCGGCGTTCGCGAGTTGCTCGCGCGCCGCACGCAGCGCGATCAGGTGACGCTCGCGCGCGAGATAGACGCTTTGCGCGTCGGCCTGCCAGCCCGCGATACGCAGCAACTCGCCACGCAGCAGCGCCACGCCGTCGTTTTGTTTCGCCGAGAGCCGGACTTCGCAGACCTGCGTGCCGTTGTTCGCATCACGCGTGGCGACTTCGGGCGCCACGCCCGTGAGATCCGTCTTGTTGAGCACGCGCACGACCGGCACGCCCGCCGGAAAGCGCGCCGCGATGATCTCGTCTTCGGGCGTCATGCCCACGCGCGCGTCGAGCAGATGCAGCACCACATCGGCGCGGTCGATCTCGTTCCACGTACGCTCGATGCCGATCTTCTCGACTTCGTCCTCGGTGTCGCGCAGCCCCGCCGTGTCGATCACATGCAGCGGAATGCCTTCGATCTGGATGGTTTGCGAAATCTTGTCGCGCGTGGTGCCCGCCACCGGCGTGACGATCGCGAGCTCCGCGCCCGCGAGCGCATTGAGCAGCGACGACTTGCCGACGTTTGGTTGCCCCGCGAGCACGACCGCGAGACCCTCGCGCAGCAGCGCGCCCTGACGCGCTTCGGCCAGCACGTGGTCGAGCTGGGCGCGAATGTGCGTGAGCTTGCCGCGCGCATCGGCGGCTTCGAGGAAATCGATTTCCTCTTCGGGGAAATCGAGCGTGGCTTCCACGAGCATGCGCAGCGTGACGACGTCGTCGACGAGCGCGTGGATGTCGCGCGAGAACGCGCCGTCGAGCGAGCGGCCCGCCGAACGCACCGCCGCCTCCGTGCTGGCTTCGATCAGGTCGGCGACGGCTTCGGCCTGCGCGAGGTCGAGCTTGTCGTTGAGGAACGCGCGACGCGTGAATTCGCCCGGCTCGGCAAGCCGCAGGCCGAACGCGCGCCCCGCCTCGATGCAGCGCTGCAAGACGAGTTGCAGCACGATCGGGCCGCCGTGCCCCTGCAGTTCGAGCACATGCTCGCCGGTGTACGAATGCGGCGCCGGGAAATACAGGGCGATGCCGCGGTCGAGCGCGGTGTGGGCGCCGTCGAGAAACGGCACGTAGCTCGCATGACGCGGCGCGAGCGCCTGGCCGGTGAGCGCCTGCATCAGCGCCTCGGCGGCCGGTGCGCCCGCGCGCCCGAACGAGACCCGCACGACGCCGATCCCGCCGCGTCCGGGCGCAGTGGCAATGGCGACGATGGGATCGGAATCGGTGGCGAGCATGGCGGGATAACGAGACGTGGACTAAGCCGCAACGGGCAGGCCGGCGCCGCGACGGACGCCGGAAAGAAAGTGCGTGGATTGTAACGCGACGCGCACACGCGCCTCGGGCCTCCCCATTCTCGAGACTTATCTCAATTTATCTCGAATTAGCTAAGATTGATCTGATAGCCAGGTTGCGACATTCGGACTATGCGACCGAAAAACCTGGCCAAAACGCCGCATTAACAGGCCGCGGCGAATCGCGCCCCAATTCGCAACCGTTTTATTGCGCTACCTGCGGATTCGGGCGAAGTGTAGCTTCTTTGCGCTAGATCTAGCTCAACTGGTTGTCAACTTCGACAAAAGCCGATTGCACAATCTGGCCCATGCCAACGCCCGAAGAAAAAGCCGCTTTCGCCGACCGCCTGCAACTGGCGATGCGGCGCTCGCCCGACAAACCGCGCGGCAGCACCGACCTGGCGAACAAGTTCAACCTGCGCCACCACGGCGAGCACCCGGTCTCGCCGCAAACCGCTCACAAATGGCTGAGCGGCCGCACCATTCCCACGCACGACAAACTGCAAACGCTGGCCAACTGGCTCGACGTGGATGTGCACTGGCTGCACTACGGACCCTCGCCGCATACGCCGCCGGCGGGCGCCACGCCGAAGCCGCGCAAACCCGACGAGCGCTACCCGCTTTCCGAGGAAACGCTCGAACTCGCTTCGAAGATCGAGTCGCTGAGCCCGCATCATCGGTATTTGCTGGAAGAACTCGTGACGCAGTTCTACGGCGGCCCCGAGAAACGCTGAGCGCCCAGTATCGCCTGAGCGCGCTTTGCGGCTGCAAGCGGAGAACGCTCCGACCTTGGCCACGGACAATAAAAAAGCCGCCCGGTTTGCACCGGGCGGCTTTTTTTCTGGCTAAGGCCTGAGAGACCGGAACCCGCGCTTACGCGGCTTCCTTCTTCTTGCCCTTGCCCATCATGCGCGTGATGTAGTACTGCTGCGCGATCGACAGCACGTTGTTCACGACGTAGTACAGCACGAGACCCGCCGGGAAGAAGAAGAACATGACCGAGAACGCGATCGGCATGAACATCATCATCTTGGCCTGGACGGGGTCCGGCGGCGTCGGGTTCAGCTTGGTCTGCACGAACATCGAGACGGCCATCAGCACCGGCAGGATGAAGAACGGGTCTTGCTGCGAGAGGTCGTGAATCCAGAGAATCCACGGCGCGCCGCGCATTTCCACCGACGACAGCAGCACCCAGTACAGCGAGATGAACACCGGAATCTGGATCACCACCGGCAGACAGCCGCCGAACGGATTCACCTTCTCGGTCTTGTAGAGCTCCATGAGCGCCGCGTTCATCTTCTGCGGGTCGCTCTTGAAGCGCTCGCGCAGCGCCTGCATGCGCGGCGTGATTTCCTTCATGCGCGCCATCGACTTGTAGCTCGCGGCGGACAGCGGGAAGAACACGGCCTTGATCAGCAGCGTGAGCAGCACGATCGCCCAGCCCCAGTTGCCCACGTAGCCGTGGATCTTCTCCAGCAGCCAGAACAGCGGCTTGGCGATGATCGTCACCCAGCCATAGTCCTTCACGAGCTCCAGACCCGGCGCGACGCCTTCGAGCATGCGCTCTTCTTCCGGACCCGCGAACAGGCGCGCCTGCACGTTGTCGGTCGCGCCCGGCGCGATCGTGCCGAGCGGCTGCTTCACGCCGACGCGGTAGAGGTTGTTGTCGAACTTCTCGACGTAGATGTCACGCTTGACGCCCTGCTGCGGAATCCACGCCGTGGCGAAGTAATGCTGCACCATCGCGACCCAGCCGTTGTCGGCCTGGTTCACGTAGTCCGCCTTGTTCTTGTCGATGTCGCCGAACGTGATCTTCTGGAAGTGATGCTCGTTCGAGTACACCGCCGGGCCGATGAAGGTGTGCGAGAAACGCGGCGTTTCGACCGGCTGGCTGTCGCGCACGAGCTCCATGTAGAGCGTGGGCGAGACCGGCGTGCTGCCGACGTTCTGCACCTTCGTGTCGACGCCGATCACATAGCTGCCCTTCGTGAACGTGTAGGTCTTGGTGACCTTCACGCCGCCTTTTTCGGGCGACTCGAGCGAGATCTGGAACGACGTGGCGTCGCCGCTCAGGTCGCGCGGACCCGTACCATTGGCGACCGTGAAGACGTCGGTGTGATTCGGGAAGTCGCCACCCAGCAGACCCGTACGCGCGAGGTACGTGTGGTCGTTGGTGTGGTCGAACAGCGTGATGAACTGGTCAGGCTGCTTGCCGTCGCCTTCCTTCACGAGCGAGAGCTTCGTGAGCGTGCCGCCGCGCGTGTCGATCACGCCGTCGTAGACATCGGTGCGGAAGTGCACGAGCTGCGCGGCGGCTTCGGCGGGCTGGGCCGTGCCGGTGGGCGCCGTGCCTGCGGCCGTGGCCGGCAGATCGGAGGCGGCGTTAGCCGCGCTCGCGGGCGTCGCGCCGCTTGCGGCGTTCTGCTGCGTTTGCGTCGCGCTCGGGAAGAACATCGACTGACGTCCGTGGTCGCGCTGCCAGTTGTCGTACAGCATGACCGCTGACATGAAGAAGATGACCCATAGGACGGTGCGTTTGATATCCATGCGTTGTCTCAGTGTCGATGGAAGGCGCGTCAGCGCTTTTTCGGAGATGCAGGCGGGACCAGGTCGACGCCGCCCGCCGAAAACGGGTGGCAGCGGCAAAGCCGCCGCGCGGCGAGGTAAGTCCCGCGCGCGGCGCCATGATACTGGATTGCCTCGCGCGCGTAATCCGAACAGGAAGGGTAAAAACGGCAGCGGTTGCCGAGCAGGGGACTCACGGCAAGCTTGTAGAAGCGCAGTAAAGCGATCAGTACCGTTTGCATGGCGTGGCGACCGGACAGCGCCGCTAGGAAAGACGAACGTCGTGCCCGGCCAGCGGGCGCGGCCTGCACAGCAATCGCGACGGACCGGCGCGCGGCCCTCACGAGGCAGCGCCGCCCGTCTCGGGCGCGGCGCGCCGCCTGGCGACTTCGCGCGCGGCCTTGTCGAGCAACATCTCGATTTCGGTGCGACAAAGTGTCTTCAGCGGCGGCGACGAAGCGCACGGCATGGCCTTTCGGTCGAATTTCGTGTGCAGGCGCAGCAGCAGGTCGAAGCCTTCGAACTGCGCGCGGCGCACGCGAAACGCCTCGCGGGCGATGCGGCGCACCAGGTTGCGCGTGACCGCGCGCGGCGCGTACTTCTTGCCGATCACGAGCCCGAGCCGCGCCTCGTTGCCAGTGGCGCGGCCGTACACGACGAAGTGCGCGGCGCGGCGCCAGGGGCGCAAACGAAAAACGGATGAGAACTCATCCGTTTTCAGTAGCCTTGCGGCTTTCGGGAAAGCGGCCTGCGTTCGCGACGTGCCGTGAGGCACCTCGTTCGCGTTGTCCGCTTCGTCCGACAGTTTCACGTCTGGCCCGCTATCGTCGATCGTGGTCGATTGTGCTGATAGCGGTGCTATCGACAAAACTGGTAAGCGGCGCGCTTAGATGGCGAGACGCTTGCGACCCTTCGCACGGCGTGCGTTGATCACTTTGCGACCACCGGCGGTCTTCATGCGCACGCGAAAGCCATGGGTACGCTTGCGACGGGTAACGGAAGGTTGGTAAGTACGTTTCATGTTGCTCTCACTTATTGAGAAATGACCGCGGCGAGCATCGCGGAAAAAAGCAATGGCCGGTGGTACAAGGGATTGGTTTTCGCGGAACCCGCTATTTAATCCGGTTTTTCGTTGGCCGTCAATAGGTTAGGGCGTCGAAGCGCGCGCAAAGTGTGCTCGAAGGCAGCAAACCGTTCCGTCCCGCATTCGTGCGGAGCCTTGTTGCGCCACGTTCATCCACAGTATGAGAGAAGATACGGCACCTTGATCCGTCCCTGTGGATAACTTCCTGGCCAGGCCTTTTCGGCGTTAGAATCTCGCCTATCCCAAGAATCCTGCTTGCCGCTCCGGCCCGCCTGCTTGCCGCAACTCCTTGCCGCGCGGGCGTCCGGAGCATTTGTTTTCGCCCCGCCAGGGCCTTGTTGCATTTGTGCGACACGCGCGGCGCGAACGCATTTGCACGCAAACAAAACGACCACAGCATCTCGATGAACGAATTCTGGCAACACTGTTCCGCACTACTGGAGCGCGAATTGACGCCCCAGCAGTACGTGACGTGGATTAAACCGTTGGCCCCGGTTGCCTTCGACGCTGCGGCGAACACGCTGCAGATAGCCGCTCCCAACCGCTTCAAGCTCGACTGGGTGAAGAGCCAGTTCTCGGGCCGGATCACCGATCTGGCGCGCGACTTCTGGCAGACGCCCGTCGACGTGCAATTCGTCCTCGACCCGAAGGCGGGCATGCGCGCGCCTGTCGCCGCTCCCGCGCCGCGCGCGCCGCTGGCCGCCGCCGAAGCGGCGCCGGCCGTTCACCACGCCGCGCCGAGCCACGCGGGCGCCGCGGCCGTCGCCGCCATGAACAGCCTCGCCGCCGCGCAAACCGCGCATGCGGCCCAGGCCGCCCAGGCCGATGACGCCGCCGACCTCGACCTGCCGAGCCTCGACGCCAACGAAGCCGCCGCCGGCCGCCGCAGCTGGCGTCCGGGTCAGGGCGCGGCCGCCGCGGCCAGCGCCGAGCCGGATCCGACCTACGAGCGCTCGAAGCTCAACCCGGTGCTCACGTTCGACAATTTCGTGACGGGTAAGGCGAACCAGCTCGCACGCGCCGCAGCCATCCAGGTCGCCGACAACCCCGGCATCTCGTATAACCCGCTGTTCCTGTACGGCGGCGTGGGCCTTGGCAAGACCCACTTGATCCACGCGATCGGCAACCAGCTGCTGATCGACAAGCCGGGCGCGCGCATCCGCTACATCCACGCGGAACAATACGTGTCCGACGTGGTGAAGGCGTATCAGCGCAAGGCATTCGACGACTTCAAGCGCTACTACCACTCGCTCGACCTGCTGCTGATCGACGATATTCAGTTCTTCTCGGGCAAGTCGCGCACGCAGGAAGAGTTCTTCTACGCGTTCGAGGCGCTGGTCGCCAACAAGGCGCAGGTGATCATCACGAGCGACACGTATCCGAAGGAAATCTCGGGTATCGACGACCGCCTGATCTCGCGCTTCGACTCGGGCCTGACGGTCGCGATCGAGCCGCCCGAACTCGAAATGCGCGTGGCCATCCTGATGCGCAAGGCGCAGTCGGAAGGCGTGAGCCTGAACGAAGACGTGGCGTTTTTCGTCGCCAAGCATCTGCGCTCGAACGTGCGCGAACTCGAAGGCGCGCTGCGCAAGATCCTCGCGTACTCGAAGTTCCACGGCCGCGAAATCTCCATCGAGCTGACCAAGGAAGCGCTCAAGGATCTGCTGACGGTGCAGAACCGCCAGATCTCGGTGGAAAACATCCAGAAGACGGTGGCGGACTTCTACAGCATCAAGGTCGCCGACATGTACTCGAAGAAGCGCCCCGCGAACATCGCGCGGCCGCGCCAGATCGCGATGTACCTGGCCAAGGAGCTGACGCAGAAAAGCCTGCCGGAAATCGGCGAGCTGTTCGGCGGGCGCGATCACACCACGGTGCTGCACGCCGTGCGCAAGATTGCCGACGAGCGCACCAAGGACGCCCAGCTCAACCACGAGCTGCACGTTCTGGAGCAAACGCTCAAGGGCTGACGGGGCGGGCCCCCGAGGTTCCCCCTGTTTATTGCGTGGATCGCCCCCAATTTAGGGAAGCGGTCCGTTTTCAGGCACAATATGGGTTTAACCGTCCGGCGCTCCGGCCGACCGGGCGGATTCCACGCCACGGCCTGTGCTGCGGGACGGCGCCGGGATCGGGCGCACGACGCCCGGCCCGGACAGGGTGCGCAGACCGTCACATCAACGAAGGAACTCTATGCAACTGGTCAAGACCGAACGCGATAACCTGCTGAGGCCGCTGCAAACGGTGAGCGGCATTGTCGAACGCCGCCACACGTTGCCGATCCTCGCCAATCTGCTGATCACCAAAACCGGTTCCGACGTTTCGTTCCTGTCGACCGACCTCGAGCTGCAGATCACCACGACCGCCGACTTCGGCGTCGGCAGCGAGCAGGTCGCGACCACGGTCGCCGCACGCAAGCTGCTCGACATCCTGCGCGCGATGCCCGACGGCCAGGTCACGCTCACGCTCGCCGACAAGCGCCTGACGGTGCAGTCGGGCAAGAGCCGCTTCGCCCTGCAAACGCTTGCCGCGGACGAGTTCCCCACGGTGGCGCAGGCCAAGGACTTCGGCGCGAACCTCTCGGTGCCGCAGAAGACCTTCCGCCAGTTGCTCGGCATGGTCTATTTCGCGATGGCGCAGCAGGACATCCGTTACTACCTGAACGGCATGCTGCTGGTGGTGGACGGCGACCAGCTGATGGCCGTGGCCACCGACGGCCACCGCCTCGCGTTCTCGTCGATGAAGATCGAAGGCTCGTTCGCGCGCCAGGAAGTCATCATCCCGCGCAAGACCATTCTCGAACTCCAGCGCCTGCTCGAAGACATCGACGACACGCTGAAGATCGACATCGGCTCCACGCAGGTCAAGTTCACGTTCGGCCAGGTCGAGCTCGTTTCGAAGCTCGTGGAAGGCAAGTTCCCCGACTTCCAGCGCGTGATTCCGAAGGCGCACAAGAACACCTTCCAGATCGGCCGCGAAGAACTGCAACGCTCGCTGCAACGCGCTGCGATTCTCACGTCCGACAAGTTCAAGGGCGTGCGCTGCATCATCGAGCCGGGCCAGCTCAAGATCATGTCGACCAACGCCGACCAGGAAGAGGCGCAGGAAGAGCTGGAAATCGCCTATCAGGGCGACACCATCGACATCGGGTTCAACGTCACGTATCTGCTCGACGTCCTCGCGAACCTGAAGGTCGACACGCTGGAAGTGAGCCTCGGCGACGCCAGCTCCAGCGCGCTCATCACGATTCCCGAGAACGAGGAATTCAAGTACGTGGTGATGCCGATGCGCATTTAAAAAGCGCGACAGAAGAAGAACACCAGGGGGCGCTGCGCCCCTTTGGCGTTTTTATGGCTTTTCAAAAAGTCTCGAGCAGTAACGCTGGCAGTACAGCAGAACCGGAAAAATTCCATGACTGATACGAACAACTCGCAACCCGACAACAGCTACGGCGCCTCGTCGATCCAGATCCTCGAAGGTCTGGAAGCGGTGCGCAAGCGTCCCGGGATGTACATCGGCGACACGTCGGACGGCACCGGTCTGCACCACCTCGTCTTCGAAGTGCTGGACAACTCCATTGACGAAGCGCTCGCCGGCTATTGCAACGACATTCACGTCGTCATTCACGCCGACAACTCGATCTCGATCACCGACAACGGCCGCGGCATTCCCACGGACGTGAAGATGGACGACAAGCACGATCCGAAGCGCAGCGCCGCTGAAATCGTGATGACCGAGCTGCACGCGGGCGGCAAGTTCGACCAGAACAGCTACAAGGTCTCGGGCGGCCTGCACGGCGTGGGCGTCTCGTGCGTGAACGCGCTGTCGAGCTTCCTGCGCCTGACCGTGCGCCGCAACGGCAAGAAGCACTTCATGGAATTCCACCGTGGCGTGCCGCAGAACCGCATTCTCGAAGAGCGCGACGGCGTGACGGTCTCGCCCATGCAACTGCTCGGCGACACGGAAAACCGCGGCACCGAAGTGCACTTCATGGCCGATGAAACCATCTTCGGCAGCGTCGAATATCACTACGACATTCTCGCCAAGCGCATCCGCGAACTCTCGTTCCTGAACAACGGCGTGCGTATCCGCCTGACCGACCAGCGCTCGGGCAAGGAAGACGATTTCGCGTTCGCGGGCGGCGTGAAGGGCTTCGTCGAGTACATCAACAAGGCGAAGACGGTCCTGCACCCGAACATCTTCTACATCTCGAGCGAGAAGGACGGCGTGGGCGTGGAAGTCGCCATGCAGTGGAACGACAGCTACAACGAAAGCGTGCTGTGCTTCACGAACAACATTCCGCAGCGCGACGGCGGCACGCACTTGACGGGCTTGCGCGCGGCGATGACGCGCGTGATCAACAAGTACATCGCCGACAACGAAATCGCCAAGAAGGCCAAGGTCGAAACCTCGGGCGACGACATGCGCGAAGGTCTGTCGTGCGTGCTCTCCGTGAAGGTGCCGGAGCCGAAGTTCAGCTCGCAGACGAAGGACAAGCTGGTGTCGTCGGAAGTGCGCGCACCGGTGGAAGACGTCGTGGCGAAGGCGCTGGAAGACTTCCTGCAGGAAACGCCGAACGACGCGAAGACCATTTGCAGCAAGATCGTCGACGCCGCGCGTGCGCGTGACGCCGCGCGCAAGGCGCGTGAAATGACGCGACGCAAGGGCGTGCTCGACGGCGTGGGCCTGCCGGGCAAGCTCGCGGACTGCCAGGAGAAGGATCCGGCGAAGTCCGAGGTGTATATCGTCGAGGGCGACTCGGCAGGCGGCTCGGCCAAGCAAGGCCGCGACCGCAAGTTCCAGGCGATCCTGCCGCTGCGCGGCAAGGTGCTGAACGTCGAGAAGGCGCGCTACGACAAGCTGCTGTCGTCGGAGCAGATCGTCACGCTGATTACCGCGCTCGGTTGCGGTATCGGCAAGGAAGATTACAACCTCGAGAAGCTGCGTTATCACCGCATCATCATCATGACCGACGCGGACGTGGACGGCGCGCACATCCGCACGCTGCTGCTGACGTTCTTCTATCGCCAGATGCCGGAGATGATCGAGCGCGGTTACGTGTATATCGCGCAGCCGCCGCTTTACAAGCTCAAGGCGGGCAAGGACGAGCGCTATCTGAAGGACGATGCCGATCTGAACGCGCATATGCTGCGTCTGGCGCTGAACGGTTCGGAGCTGGTGCCGACGGAAGGCGCGACGCCGATTTCGGGCGATGCGCTGGGCGAGCTGGCGCGGTCGTATCAGTTGGCGCGCGCCGTGGTGGATCGCTTGTCGCGTCTGTATGACGTGCGGGCGCTCGAAGCGATCATGGATGGCGTCGCGATCGATCTGTCGAGCGAGGAGTCGACGGAGGCTTCGGCTCGTGCGCTTGAGGCGCATCTGCGCGACGATCCTTTGAAGCCGGAAGTGTCCGTTGTGCCGATGTATGACGCGGTGCGCGAGCAGCGTTCGCTGCGCGTGGAGCGTCGTCATCATGGCAACGTCAAGGTTTCCGTGATCGACGAAGAGTTCCAGCTGACGGCGGATTATCAGCAGCTCGTGAATACCGCGAATACGTTCAAGGGTTTGATCGGCAAGAATGCGCTCATCAAGCGTGGCGAGCGCAGCATGGCGGTGACGGACTTCAAGAGCGCGATGAAGTGGCTGATCGCGGACGCTGAGCGCAATGTCTCGAAGCAGCGTTATAAGGGGCTCGGTGAGATGAACCCTGAGCAGCTGTGGGAAACGACGATGGATCCGACTGTGCGTCGTTTGTTGCGCGTGCAGATCGAGGATGCGATTGCCGCGGATGGGATTTTTACTACGTTGATGGGTGATGACGTGGAGCCGCGTCGCGCGTTTATCGAGAGCAATGCGCTGCGGGCGGGGAATATTGATGTTTGAGGGGTGTTTGGCCAAACTTGCACAAAATTGCTTACGAAGACGTTTGTGCGAACTACGGCTGTCGCCAATGACGACTCCTATGTTGATGCGAAAATCTGCACAAACTAGCGGTCCAAGCGGTCTCGGATAGCGAGTTTATTCCGCGAGTATCTGCTGACATGGCTAGTACAAATGCCCGGTATATCCGGGCATTTTCTTTTGGATGTCGTTCGGCCGCTCAGCGGCTTAGACGCTTCTCAAAAGGTGAGAGTTTTGACAATTTTATGGAATCGACAGAGTCAAACATGGTGCGAGTTTAATATCCCGAGACTAATCCCTCTGACCATCATAGTGTTTGTCGTTAGTCGCTAAACACGGGCTTGCTAAGAGGCTTTGTTTTGTCCGGCGGTCGAGCCATGTTGGGCGCGTGAAGCCACAGATCTCGTGCAACAGCTCAGAAAAGCCTCAAAGAGTGAATCGCGTTGTCCATCGGAGAGCAAACGCCCTTCCGTAGTTACAATGGCGTCAAGTGACCGTGGTGGGATGTCTGCCCATACATTTGATAATGTCCTTTCTCATATAGCCGAGAGGCTGCTATGCGAGAGCTTTTGACTGAGCTTCCGGACGTTGACGTGCTGCTTGAGTTGGAACCAGAAGAACTCGCTGGCAAGATGCATCTGCTGCGCGCCTCCAGAACATCGACTTTTATCCGATCCTCAACTTCGCGATGACTTATCGGCACGTCGCAGCCAAGCCGTCGCTGACGGTACTGAAGTTAGAGAGGCTTGCCAAATAGCAAGCCCGATCGTTTTAAGCCAAAGCGTTACTTGCGCTGCTCATTTATCCGTGCGGCAACTTGACAGTGCGCAGCGAGCTTCGCAAGGAACGTCACAATGCTGGTCTCCGCGCTCACGTGTTCATACGAACCCAAATGATGATCTTGATTCGGTACTGCCACAAGTGAAGCTGCTGAATAGAGTTTTTTCAACATGAGACGCTTGCACATTACGTCATAGCGATGCAGGTACGAAATTCCACGAAGGGAAGGATACCCACCATCTTTCCCTTTTTGATACTCAGTATCGCGCTTCGTCTCATCCAGTAAAAAGCCCTGCATTACCGGGAAGAACTTCATCTGAATCTTTGGAGTGACGTCCGTCGAAGCACTTTTCTCGACGACGATGATGTACCCAGTGAAGATATTTGCATCGTCACCGAAAGCATCCTCTTCGACCGCGTTCTTCAGGTCAATTGCACTGCCTAGCACTTCCTCTGTGCGATTATTGAAATTGTTTCCAATCGACCCGACTTGCGATTTGAACTCGATTGCAGCGACCAGTTCGCCATGATTTATTACAACAGCATCCCAGCACTTGTGCGGGCGAAAAAATCCGGGCAATTGAGACGTATTCTTCCCTGTATAAATTTCAGCGTCGGGAAGGCCGTTTTCTTTGACGACCTTTTTGATGATCTCAAGAAATTCATGCAAAGTCTTCCCGGCAAGAACCCCTTTCCCGCCGTCTCGTACCGTCCAAAACGTCCTGACAGCGTGTTTTATATCTTCGTCATAGTCGCGAACGTCTCTAGCAATCACTGAGTAACTCCTTTTCTTCTGAAGTCAAATCGTAAAGTCTTGCAGCTATTTCAGCGCAGCGCTGCCGATCTCCTATTTTTCCCGCATCGATTAGAGCTGATCTCATTTCATGCGAAATAGAATTCCATAGCGGAACTCTAATGCGACGCAGATGCTGCGCTTGAAAACGCATGAAGCCATTTGCCACCTTGGTCGTATAGGTGTGGACAAATAAGATCCCTATCCCGGATATCAGTACGCATCTGAGGGCGTGCAAATCCCATTCGTCGGAGCAGATATAGTAGATGGAATTATTTGGATGAAACCTTCCTTCTTCATAAACTACAGTCAGCTCCGACTTAATATCGGGAATCATCAATTTCGGACGACGGGCTCGTTCTGGATAGACCCTGTCGATTGTTTTATACCACGCCGAAGGCGAGTTCTTTGCGACATGTCGCTCCTTGAGCTGGTCTTCATATTGCGTGAGGTGAGCTTCAAGCAATGGATGCTCTGAAAGATCGACTACACCATCCTTGTCATACGTATTTATGATGAAGCGTCCTCGGGGCTTTATCTCGCCGGTTTTTATTTCGGACGCAGTTATGACAGGTAATTTTCTGCTTTTTTCTAGCGTGACGGATTTATCAACTATGAAAACTTCGTTGTTTCCCGTCGCAGCCCCAATGTAAACCTTGCAGCCCGCGTTTTCAAGGGGCACGAACCTCTCTTCGAGTTTTTTTACGAGCTCGACCTGATCGGCGCTTCCTAGCAGCCAAGGGTGCTCACCATCCACTACATCTTTGCGAAACTGCAATTGCGGATGCTCATGAGTGGTTCCTGACAAAAGAGCTTGCCGTATCACTTGCGACAGTTGTACGTCCAGAACTGGATCGTGGCAGAGTAGCGTGGCCGTCGGTCTCCGGTTACGGATAAGCGTTATGGCAGGATAAGTAAGTACTTTCGTTTTGAATGCGTCCGATCCATAAAGATCAACGAACAAATCGAAAGAGAACTTCTCACTGATCAGTTTTCTTAGCCTTCTGCCATATTTGTTCTTGGTCCAACGATCGGTGCAAATAAAGCATAGTTTTCCGTCATTTTCGAGCAGCGACAACGATTTCTCAAAAAAAGGAACGTATAAATCCGCTCGATCACCCATCGTATGGAATTGGGATCGATATGCATCCAACAGCGTCTTCGGAATGTTCTCGACACGCACGTAAGGCGGATTTCCAACTACATGCGTAAAAACGCCGGCTATATTCGCCTGTAAGAAATCACCATGCCTCACCCATTGGTTGGCCAGCGAATTCGCCTGTTTGTTTGAAAAATTGAAAGCTTCGAGCGTCTTCTTCACTCGATTTCGCGTCTCGTCAGCGTTCTTTTTGACTATATCGAACGCCACGATCATATCCGCGAGCGCACTTGGCTCGGGTACATTGCGATCTTTCGCCAATTTTTGCAACAAGCACTTTACGATAGGGATCAAGAAATCCCCGTGCCCACAAGAGGGCTCTAGAATTCGCCAGTTGCCTAACGGCTCCGTATCGTTCAGGCCGACTATGTCGATCATGAAGTCGACCACTTCAGCCCGTGTGAAGACTTCGCCTTTTTCTCCATGAGACGATTCCCACTCGTCAACTGCTTGCGACAACTCGTCCTGAGGCAATGTGGGAAAGAAGTTCAAAGTTGCTCGTATGAAAGTATATTGAAAGTATTCTCGCCGCATAACGTGCGAATAGGCCGACTGGACTTTTGTGCGCAGCCTTCGTCCCGGCGACAGTATACCTACGACCGTCAACAGTAGAATCGAAGCAATAGCTTGCTGATTCAAGCGAGCTCCAAAAGATCAGCCCAGGGCATTACAGCACTAACCGTTCTCCTCAAAGATCAGGTCATTGGCGTCCGTATCATCGGCTCCGGTAACCTTCTTGCCCACCCCGAGGTACCAACTTCTTGGCCGTTTTCTCAAACGAGAAACACCATCATCGGGCGCCGGAAGGCGGGGGCGTCGCGGGGTAGAAGCACCGAAGTTGCTGACGTGAGTTTTCCATTCTGAAAGCGAAGGTCGTGAGTTCGATCCTCCTCCGCGCAATGCGAATAACAAAGCCTCTACGCCACCCACCTCACCCCATTCCCCTAGCGCCTCGACAAAAAAAGCGCCCTCAAGGCGCTTTTTCTTCGCCCAAACGAAGCTCCCCAACCTATCCACACCCCCTCTGGATAACCCCCCTTAAAACCCCCGGAACATCCGGTGCATGAAACCTGAACAACTCTGCCCCTGGATAAAACAGTGGAAAAGTTGTCAGCAACTGCCTGGGATTGTCCCGTTAACGCCCGCAGGGTTATGAATTTTCCACAGCCTTGTTTACTCAATAGTTTTCCGGGGTTATCCACAGAAAACCCAGGGACTTGTTAACTATTACTACGTTTACGTATACATAGATTGAAAAACCCTAAGAGACCGCGCATCGGAAACGAAAAAGCCGCTGGACAACCTCTCCAGCGGCCTCGAAAAAACCCGGCAAGCCCCGAAACAAGCCCTCAAGCCAGCGGAATATAAAGCTCGGTTTTCAGATCATCAGGCGCGACCTCATCTGGCGTATTCAGATACACCTCGAACGAAGGCACCGAAAAGTCCGCATTCCGCCCGAGCTGCTTCAATCCCTCGTTGTAAAGCCACATCCACGCCTGTTGCAGACCCTGATACGGCCCGCTGTGCAGCACTATCGCGTGCTCGCCGCCGCGCAACTGAAACTTCTCCACCGGCGCCACAACCTGCACATCGCGATCGTGCACAAGCTGCACCGCCGCCTTCGAGCGCAGCTTCGATTCCTCGGCCGAATTCGGATCGTCGTAGTAAATGCCGACGAGCCTCGAACCCGACGTCCGCACCTTCCGCTCGCCGAGCCATTGCGCGAGCGTATAAAACGCATCGCCGATCTTCATATACGGGCCGGTATGGCTCACGGCGAGCAGATCCATCGGATCGAGCTTGAGCAGCTTCACGTCGCGGTTTTGCATGATGTCGTCTCCAGGTTCGGCGCGCGCGAATGCGCGAATGCGCGGATGCCGGCCAGGATAGCATCGCCCTCGAAATCCCTCCCGCTACCTGTCTCAGCTCAAAGTCACAAACTCACCCGCGCCACCGGATGCGCCTCAAGCCACGCGTTCTCCTCATCGTCATAAAGCCGCGAGCGCGTGAGAAACCGCAACCCCGTCGGCCGCTCAAGCGAAAACATGCCGCCATTGCCCGGCACCGCATCGATGATCAACTGCGTATGCTGCCAATACTCGAATTGCGACGCGGTCATATAAAACGGCACGCCGCCAATCTCGCCGAGTTGCACATCGGCGTTGCCCACGAGAAATTCCCCGGCGGGAAAACACATCGGCGCGCTGCCATCGCAGCAGCCGCCGGATTGATGAAACAGCAGTGAGCCGTGCTCGCGCGCGAGTTGCTCGATCAGCGCGAGCGCGGCGGGCGTGGCGGTAACGCGTTCGACCATGTCGCGGCGCTCCTCGAAAAAGACGCTCGCCGGAACGCCCCACACGGCGCCCGGCGAGCCGGTACAACACCCGCAATCGATCAGAAGAAGATCACACGCCCATCAGAAGAAACCCAGCGGCTGGTCGCTATAGCTGACGAGCAGGTTCTTCGTCTGCTGATAGTGATCGAGCATCATCTTGTGGTTCTCGCGGCCGATGCCCGACTGCTTGTAGCCGCCGAACGCCGCGTGTGCCGGATACGCGTGATAGCAGTTCGTCCACACGCGCCCGGCCTGGATCTCGCGACCGAAGCGATATGCGCGCGTGCCGTCACGCGTCCACACGCCCGCGCCGAGGCCGTAGAGCGTGTCGTTGGCGATCTCCAGCGCTTCCTCTTCGGTCTTGAACGTCGTCACCGAAACGACCGGCCCGAAGATCTCTTCCTGGAAGATGCGCATCTTGTTGTGGCCGCGGAACACGGTCGGCTTCACGTAGTAGCCCGCGCCGAGTTCGCCGGCCAGCGCGTTGCGTTCGCCGCCAATCAGGCATTGCGCGCCTTCCTGCTTGCCGAGGTCGATGTACGAGAGGATCTTCTCCAGCTGTTCCTGCGAGGCCTGCGCGCCGATCATCGTCTTCGTGTCGAGCGGATGGCCTTGCTGGATCGCCGCCACGCGCTTGAGCGCGCGCTCCATGAAGCGGTCGTAGATCTTTTCGTCGATCAGCACGCGCGACGGGCAGGTACACACTTCGCCCTGATTGAGCGCGAACATCGCGAAGCCTTCGAGCGCCTTGTCGAAATAGCTGTCGTCGTGATCGAGCACGTCGGCGAAGAAAATGTTCGGGCTCTTGCCGCCCAGTTCCAGCGTCACGGGAATGATGTTCTGGCTCGCGTACTGCATGATCAGGCGGCCCGTCGTCGTTTCGCCGGTGAAGGCGATCTTGGCGATGCGCTTGTTCGAGGCGAGCGGCTTGCCTGCTTCGAGGCCGAAGCCGTTCACGATGTTGAGCACGCCCGGCGGCAGCAGATCCTGAATGATCTCGGCGAACACGAGCATCGAGGCGGGCGTCTGCTCGGCGGGTTTGAGCACGACGCAGTTGCCGGCCGCGAGCGCGGGCGCGAGCTTCCAGGCGGCCATCAGGATCGGGAAATTCCACGGGATGATCTGGCCGACCACGCCGAGCGGTTCATGGAAGTGATAGGCGACCGTGTCGTGATCGATTTCGGAGATGCCGCCTTCCTGCGAGCGCACGCAGCTCGCGAAATAGCGGAAGTGATCGGCGGAGAGCGGAATGTCGGCGGCCAGCGTTTCGCGCAGCGGCTTGCCGTTGTCGATGGTTTCGGCCACGGCGAGCTTGTGCAGGTTCTGCTCGATGCGGTCGGCGATGCGATTGAGGATGTTGGCGCGCTCGGTCGACGAGGTCTTGCCCCAGGCGGTCTTGGCTTTGTGTGCGGCGTCGAGCGCCAGCTCGACGTCGGCTTCGCGCGAGCGCGGAATCGACGTGAACGGATGGCCGGTGATCGGCGAGATGTCGTCGAAATACTCGCCGCCCAGCGGCGCGACCCACTCGCCGCCGATGAAGTTGCCGTATTGCTTCTTGTACGGGAACTCGGTCGTCAGGAACTGCATGTCCGCGTGATTCATCTACGTGCTCCTCGTTTTGTCTGTGTCGATATGGGTGGGCGCGTCAGGCCGAGACCGCGCAACCGGTGCTCGTCAATGCCAGAAGCGTGCCAATCGCGGATCGAGAGGAGCGCGGGCGCGAGGCGAAGGGGCGTGCAGGGCCGCTGCGGCGCGCGGACGCATGCGGCCCGGTCTGTGCGGGGCGCGGAGCCTGAACGGCTTAGCGAGACAGGCGAGGGCGCCGGTGCGGCCACATTGCGCCGCCACGGCACAGCAAAGCGCAGAAGGACGCGCACGCGTTGCTCAAAAACTGAACAACGCGCGGGAAAACGAGCGAGGGTGAAGAAAACGCGAGGAAAGGATGGCGGAAAGCGCGACGAATTGCGGCGCGCGGGGCCCGCATGCTGTAGGCTTTGCAGCCGTAACAGCAAGGAGAATCTGCAATGTCTGAAACTGAATCGTTCGTCTGCCGCAATCAGTCCTGCGGCACGCCCTGGGAACAAAGCGAAGTGGTCATCAAGAACGAGGGCCAGGGTCCGTTGTTCCGTTGCCCACTGTGCGGCGCCCGCAACTATCTGGAGCAATTCGAGGACGACGAAGGCAACGTCGTCTACGAACAGGTCGACGGCAAGCCGTTCCTGTGAGCCTGTGAGCGGACGCGCGCCTCAGAAGTCCCTCAGAGAATTTCCGAGGCCAGCGAAATGCCGAAAATGATGCCGCCGACGAGACCCAGCGCGCGGCCCACGAGCAACAGGTTCAGATCTTCGTCGAGCAGGCCCGGATCGCGCCGTTCTCGCAGCAGCGTGCGATGCAGAATCGGGCGCGGGAACAGCAGCAGGGCGGACAGGGCGGCGGGCACGGCAAGCCGTACGGCCGCGCCATAGCCCCGGTCCGACGGAAAGTCGAGCCAGACCATCAGCACGACGAGCGCGGCGGTGAGAATGCCGCCGATGACCGCGCCGGCGACGAGTTTGTCGGTTGGATGCCCGTGCATGGCAATCACCTCTGGAGTGTTTTTCGATCACTCCATGATCTGATGCAGGTCAGAAAAACCCTATCGGATCAGTCTTAAAACGCGCGCGGCACGGCGCGTCGGGCCTGAGCATCGCGCGTGCCCGTCGATGCGTTCTGGCTGGATTTTCGCCCTATCCAATCGGGTAGGCTGGCGTCGCGCCCCGGTCGTCCTACAGTTACGTCATACGATAAGAAACACTGTCGGAAACGGGGAGTTCGCCATGACATTCGTTGAACAGGAAATCGCGCATATCGCGCGCGTGATGCCGGCGTCGCTATCGAGCGACTTCGAAGAGCCGATCATGGACGCCGACTACTGGCGCAAACGGCTGCACGCCTTGCTCAAGCAAAACCATCTGTCTCACGTTCAGCTCGCTACGGTCGACACGCTGCTGCGTCAGCTCGACGGTTTCGAGTCGCTCGGCCGCTGGCTGCCCCAGCCGCCGCGCTCCGTGCGTTTTTCGATGAAAGTGAGAGATCGCAGCGCCGACGTGCTGGTTTGAGCGGCGAAAGCGCAGCGCCACCGCTGCGCAGACAAGCGCGCGCAGGAAAAACGGCGGGAGAAATGCAAAAAGCCCGGTCAGAAGACCGGGCTTTTCACATGAATTGGCTGGTGGGGCGTGAGTGACTCGAACACTCGACCTACGGATTAAGAGTCCGCTGCTCTACCAACTGAGCTAACGCCCCCAACAGAAGAAAGATTATGCCCTGCCTTTTGAGTCTTGGCAAGTCCTTTTCGCAAATTTCCCAAAAAAGTTGCTGGCGGCCTGGAACGGCAAGCTGGCGCGTCGCGGCAGCTCGGTCGCCTTATCTTCAATATCAACAGGACGCGGTACCACCCGGTATCATGTGGCCACGCTGGCGGGTCCGCGCTTCGGATCGCTTCCGATCGTTTCGGGCCGCGAGCCGGCGTGCCGCGCGCTACCCGCCGGGTCCGTCGCCACGAGGACATCCGCCACGCGGCACGCACTCCATAAAAGGCACAAGAGAGACGATGGACGACAAGGCAATCGACGCGCTGCTCGAGCGCGTGCTGGCGCCGTGGGTGAAGGCGCTCGGGTTGAAGCCGCTCGACGTGACGGAAGACAGCGCCACGCTGCGGCTGCCGTTTTCCGGCGAGCTGCGCCACGCGGGCGGCGTGATCTGCGGCCAGGTGTTCATGGCGGCCGCCGACACGGCGATGATCGTGGCGATCTCGGCGGCGCTCGGCGAATTCAAACCGATGACCACGGTCGCACTCAACACCAACTTCATGCGCGCGGTGCGCAAGGGCGACGTGAAGATCACGGCGCGCGTGCTGCGCATGGGCCGCAATCTGGTGTTCGGCGAAATAGAACTCTATGACGAAGACGGCCGGATGGCCGTTCACGCGACCTCGACTTACGCGCTGCTCGACTAAGCTGTCGCATTCAGGACGAATCGAAGGAAAGAGGGCGCATGTTCGATCAGGTTGTCTTTGCCGGCGGCGGCAACCGCTGCTGGTGGCAGGCGGGTTTCTGGGACGTCGTCCAGCCGAAGCTGGATCTGCGCCCGCGCGTCATCACGGGCATTTCGGCGGGCGCGGCCACCGCGTGCATGATCTACACGCGCGATTCGCAGTGGGTCATGCGCTATTACGAGGAAGCGCTCAAGCACAACAAGCGCAACGCGTACTGGGGCAACCTGCTGCGCGGCGAGTCGGTGTTTCCGCACTACCGCATCTATCGTCAGGCGCTGCTCGACATCTACGGGCCGCGTTTCGAGAAGCTCCAGGACGCGCCCGAGATCCGCATTGGCGTGTCGCATCTGCCGCGCTGGCTCGGCGCGCGCAGCGCGGTGGCGGCAGGGCTCATCGCGTACAACATCGAAAAGCACATCCGCAAGACGCTGCATCCCACGCTTGGGCGCAAGCTCGGTTTTCATCCGGAATTCGTGACGGCGCAGGCTTGCCAGAGCGTCGACGATCTCGCCGACCTCGTGCTGCAATCGTCGTGCACGCCGCCTTTTACGCCGGTGCTGCGCCGAAACGGTCGCGCCGTGCTCGACGGCGGCATGGTCGACAACGTGCCCGTCGGCGCGCTCGACGACACGCCCGGGCGCGTGCTGGTGATGGTCACGCGGCTGTATCCGCGTCCGCAGATGTTCGTGGTGAAGCACCGCACGGGCGGCGACGGCGGCCGGCCCGGCGAGCAGCTGCGCCTCTATGTGCAGCCGACCGCGAAGGTGCCGATTTCGAGCTGGGACTACACGAGCCCGCAGCAGATGCAGCACGCCTGGAACCTCGGCGCCGAAGACGGCGAGCGTTTTCTCGCGCGTCTGCCGGAGATGTTCGAGGCGGCCTCGCACGTCTGAGCCGCATCGCGCGGCGCGCGCATCGACGCAAAAAAGGCGGCCTGATGGCCGCCTTTTTGTTGGCTACGCGCGCAGCTTGCCGCCTTACTTGCGGCGACCGCCTTGCAGCGCTTCCGGATTCGCGACGTGCGAGAGATCGCCCGCATCGAACGACAGGATGTTGCGGAAGGCCGCGCCGAAATACAGCTCGTAGCTTTCGCGCTCCACATAGCCGATGTGCGGCGTGCAAATCACGTTTTCCATACGCAGCAGGCTGTAGCCCTGCAGGATCGGCTCGCTCTCGAACACGTCGATCGCGACCATGCCCGGCCGGTTGTGCGCGAGCGCGCCGAGCAGCGCGTTCTCTTCGAGCAGTTCGGCGCGGCTCGTGTTGACGAGCAGCGACGTCGGCTTCATGCGCAACAGGTCTTCCTGCTTGACGATGCCGCGCGTGTCGTCGTGCAGACGCAGATGCAGCGAGAGGATGTCGCTTTCCTCGAACAGCGCCTCGCGGCTGGCGGCGGCTTCGTAGCCGTCGGCGCGCGCGGCTTCGAGCGAATGCTCGCGGCCCCAGATGATCACGCGCATGCCGAACGCCTTGCCGTAACCGGCGACCAGGCGGCCGATCTTGCCGTAGCCCCAGATGCCGAGCGTCTGGCCGCGCAGCACCTGGCCGAGACCGAAGTTCGGCGGCATCGCCGAGGTCTTCAGGCCCGACTGCTGCCACGCGCCCTGCTTGAGGTTGGCGACATACTGCGGAATGCGCCGCTGCGCCGCCATGATCAGCGCCCAGGTGAGTTCGGCGGGCGCGACCGGCGAACCGGTGCCTTCGAGCACGGCGATGCCGCGTTCGGTACAGGCTTCGATATCGATGTGCGGACCGGCCTTGCCCGTCTGGCTGATCATGCGCAGATGCGGGAGTTTGTCGAGCAGTTGCGAGGAGATGCGCGTACGTTCGCGAATCAGCACGAGTGCTTCGACTTCCGAGAGGCGGCTCGCGAGCTGACCGAGCCCGCGCACGGTGTTGTTGAAGACCTTGACCTCGTGATCGGCAAGCAGCTGGAAGCAGTCGAGCTTGCGGACGGCGTCCTGGTAGTCGTCAAGGATGGCAATTTTCATGGCGGCAAAAGTGATAGGCAGCGCACCGTACGTGGCGCGACTCGATGTTCATCTGGTGGTTATCCCACTATGCAGCGTTTGGCAGGCTGGTATGAATACGGGGTCGCCTCACGTTGCATCGGCCGCAACGAAGAAATAGCGCTCGCGGGTACCGCAATTGCTGTTTCGTTCGATGGCGCTCAATGCGGCTGCACGAGGTTTGAACGAGAATTTTTCCCCTTTTATCAGCTTGTCGGGTCGCCATGCAAGCCGCTTTACAGACGGTTGCGAACCCCTGCTGATTGGGCCTTGACGACCTGCACAACTGCGCGGACCGCAGCCCCGGTTTCGCCGTTGAATCGCTTAAAAAAAGTGCCTCTCGCACGCAGCGTCGAAAAGGGCCTGAAACGATTTTTTATCAGCCCCTATGGAGACTTTTCGATGAATCATCCCGACTTCCCCGCCCAGGCCGCCATGCAGGCGCCGTCCTGGGTCCGACACCGGAAACTGGTGGAATGGGTCAAGCAGATCGCCGCGCACACGCAGCCCGAACGCATCGTCTGGTGCGACGGCTCGCAGGAGGAATACGACCGCCTGTGTCAGCAGATGGTCGACGCGGGCACGATGCGCCGCCTCAATCCGCAGAAGCGCCCCAACTCGTATCTGGCCTGCTCCGATCCCTCGGACGTGGCGCGCGTCGAGGATCGCACCTTCATCTGCTCGCAGAAGAAAGAAGACGCCGGCCCGACCAATAACTGGATCGCGCCCGCCGAAATGCGCTCGACGCTCGACGGCCTGTTCGCCGGCTCGATGCGCGGCCGCACGATGTACGTCGTGCCGTTCTCGATGGGGCCGCTCGGCTCGCCGATCGCGCATATCGGCGTCGAACTCTCCGATAGCCCCTACGTGGCCGTCAACATGCGCATCATGACGCGCATGGGCCGCGCGGTGTACGACGTGCTGGGCGAAGACGGCCCGTTCGTGCCCTGCGTGCACACCGTGGGCGCGCCGCTGGCGGCGGGCGAGCAGGACGTGCCGTGGCCGTGCAACAAGACCAAGTACATCGTCCATTTCCCGGAAACGCGCGAGATCTGGAGCTATGGTTCGGGCTACGGCGGCAATGCGCTGCTCGGCAAGAAGTGCTTTGCGCTGCGCATCGCTTCGACGATGGGCCGCGACGAAGGCTGGCTCGCCGAGCACATGCTGATTCTCGGCGTGAAATCGCCGGAAGGGCGCAAGTACCACGTCGCGGCGGCGTTCCCGTCGGCGTGCGGCAAGACCAACTTCGCCATGCTGATTCCGCCGGCCGCCATGAACGGCTGGGAAATCAGCACCATCGGCGACGATATCGCCTGGATCAAGCCGGGCGCGGACGGCCGCCTCTACGCGATCAACCCGGAAGCGGGCTACTTCGGCGTGGCGCCGGGCACGAGCGAGAAGACCAACTTCAACGCCATGGCGACGCTCAAGGAGAACGTGATCTTCACGAATGTCGCGCTCACCGATGACGGCGACGTCTGGTGGGAAGGCATGACCGACACGCCGCCCGCGCATCTGATCGACTGGCAGGGCCAGGACTGGACGCCGGCCATTGCGAAGGAAACGGGCCGCAAGGCCGCGCATCCGAACGCGCGCTTCACGGCGCCCGCGTCGCAATGTCCGTCGATCGACGCCGAATGGGAGAACCCGAAGGGCGTCGCCATCGACGCGTTCGTGTTCGGCGGCCGCCGCTCGACCACCGTGCCGCTCGTGACCGAGGCGCGCGACTGGACCGAAGGCGTCTACATGGCCGCGACGATGGGCTCGGAAACCACGGCGGCGGCGGCAGGGCAGCAGGGCGTGGTGCGCCGCGATCCGTTCGCCATGCTGCCGTTCTGCGGCTACAACATGGCCGACTACTTCGGCCACTGGCTGAAGGTGGGCGGCCGCCTCGAACAGCTCGGCGCGACGCTGCCGCGCATCTTCTGCGTGAACTGGTTCCGCAAGGGCGACGACGGCAAGTTCGTGTGGCCGGGCTTCGGCGAGAACACGCGCGTGCTCGAATGGATGGTGCGCCGTATCGAAGGTCAGGGCGAGGGCGAAGCGCACGCGTTCGGCGTGTCGCCGCGTTATGGCGATCTCGACTGGCGCGGCCTGAACTTCACGCCCGAGCAGTTCGCGCAGGTGATTTCGGTCGACGCCGACGCCTGGCGCGCGGAGCTGGCCCTGCATTCGGAGCTGTTCGACACGCTTGCGCAAGGTTTGCCGCCGTCGCTGCGCGACACGCGTGCGGATCTGGAAAGCCGCCTTTGAACGGCGTTTTTCGATGAATGTGAGCGCTCACTATCGGTGTGAGCGGGTATGAGCGCTCGAATTGAACAAAAAGATCGCCTGCGGGCGATCTTTTTATTTGGGGTCGCACTTAGTTAGTGGAAAAAGGCGGGCAAAAATCTGCTCTCAAACGCGTGTTCTGTTCACGATGATCCGGGCTTTTCGCTGCGATGCAGAAAATTGTTTCGAAGCGGGAAACAATAGCGGCTGTGATACTGCGTAAACAGTGACAGTAGCGAAAATTTCGAAGAAATTCAGTGCTTCTTAGGCAACTTCTGCACGATTTCTCATGTCGTAGGAGAATTCGTGGTTTCCTCCGTCGGATTCCGACGGACAGTAACAGGCAGGAGTTGTCTCATGGATCATTTGCAGTCGATGCGAGTTTTCGTCAAAGTGGCCGACCTCGGCAGTTTTGCCCGGGCCGCTTCCGCGATGGATATCTCGAATGCGGTTGCGACGCGTCACGTGGCGGACCTCGAAGGTCGTCTTGGCACGCGTTTGCTCAACCGCACGACCCGCAGTCTTTCCCTCACCGAGTCCGGTCAGGTCTATCTCGAACGCGCCCGCCAGATTCTCGACGAGCTCGAAGATGTGGAGCAGATGGTGGTGGCGCGCAACCACGAACCCGTCGGCACCTTGCGCATCGTGGCGCCGGTGGTGTTCGGGCTGCACAATCTCGCGCCCGTGCTGCAGACCTACACGCAGCGCTATCCGCAAGTCATTCCCGATGTCACGCTGGTCGACCGCCAGGTCGATCTGGTCGAAGAAGGCTTCGATCTCGGCGTCGTGACCGCGCGCCAGATGCGCAGCGCGAGCATCGTGACGCGTCGTCTCACGACGGGCTGCATGACCGTGTGCGCGACGCCCGCGTATCTGGAAAAGCACGGCACGCCCACGCGTCCCGAGCACCTGATGGAGCATCCGTCGCTGTCGCTGCCTTCGGAATACTGGGGCGACGAGCGCGTGTTCACCGGTCCGGAAGGCGAAGTGCGCGTGCGCCCGAGCAACGTGATCGTCGCGAACAATACCGAAATGCTGCGCCAGTTCGCGCTGCTCGGCATGGGCATCGCGATTCTGCCGAGCTACCTGATCGGCCGCGACATGACGCGCGGACGCCTCGTGCGCCTGCTCGGCGACTACCGTCTCCCGCAGGTCGAGATCAACGTCGCATACCCGAGCCGCCGCCATCTGCCGGCCAAGGTGCGTACGTTCATCGACCATCTGGTGGAGCATTTCAGCCAGACGCCGAACAGCCAGCTCGGCGAACAGTGGGTCAAGGACGGTCTCGCGCGCCCGGCAAACGCCCGCAACGGCGCGCCGGAAGCCTTCGATGGTGCAGAGCCGATTTCGGATCTGCTCGACGGTTCGCGCGGCGCGGAAGGCGAGCACAACGGCGCGGAAGAGCGCGCGCCGAAGGCGGGCCGCGCATCCGCCGGCCGCACGCGTTCTTCGGCGATTTCGCCGCTTTAATTCGCGTTTGGGGTCGATCGTCGCATGATTGCGGCGATCGATTCAGGCGATAAAAAAGGCGCAGCTTCGTGAGAAGCTGCGCCTTTTTTGCTGGGCGATGCGTCGAACGACGCCGCGCGCCGCTTGCCTGAATGGCGCACGGCGCGCGCGATGCGCGCCTAAGACTTAAGAACCCGTCTTGCGCGCGGCGGTTTTCTTCGCCGCGGTCTTGCGCGCAGGCGCGGTCTTCGCAGCCGCCGTCTTGCGTGCCGGCTTCGCAGTGGCTTCCGCGCCTTCGGCTGCGTCGTTGGCGGCGTCGGCGCTCGCGGTGGACTTCTTCGCCGCGGTCTTGGCCGCCGTCTTCGCGCTCGGTTCCTTCTTCTCGAACTCGAAGCCGATCTTGCCGTCGGGCTGCTTCACGAGGAACGCCTTGAAGTTACGCCCCGTGCGCGATGACTTGAAGTTCGTCAGCAGGTCCGTGCGGCCTTCGGACAGCAGCTTGGCCATCTGCTCGCGCGCGATCTCCTGCTGGAGAATCACCTTGCCCGAACGGAAGTCGCAGGTCTTCGGATTCGCCACCGAGTTTTCGCAGACATAGCTCATGCCGTGCTCGAACACGCGGCCCTTGCACTTCGGACACGCGCCCACGGCCTCCTGCTGCGAGAAGTCGGGCGCTTCGCCGTCTTCCGTGCCCTGATCCTGACCGAAGTCGAATTCGAGCTTGTAGTTCTTGATCTCGTCGTCGAACGACAGCTTGAGGATCGCCGAGAACGGACGGCCCATCTTGCTGCGGAAGCCCGAAAGCGGACCGATCGTCTTGTTCTGCAGCAGTTCCTCGACTTCGGGAATCTCGAACTGACGGCCGCCCGGAATCTTCGAAATCGAGAATTCGCACTTCGTACACGCGAAGCGTCGGTAGTTTTCCTTCACCTGACCGCCGCAATTCGGACACGGCGTTTCCAGCGTGGCGTAGTCGCCCGGAATGGTGTCCGAATCGTATTCCTTCGCGCGCTTGACGATGGTCTGCGTCATGCGGGCGATTTCCTGCATGAACGCGTCGCGCGGGAGCTTGCCGCGCTCCATCTGCGAAAGCTTGTATTCCCACTCGCCCGTGAGTTCCGGCGCGGTCAGTTCTTCCACGCCGAGGCCGCGCAGCAGCGTCATCAGCTGGAATGCCTTGGCCGTGGGAATCAGCTCGCGGCCTTCGCGCACGAGATACTTTTCGCCGAGCAGACCTTCGATGATCGCCGCGCGCGTGGCCGGCGTGCCGAGCCCCTTGGCGGCCATCGCCTCGCGCAGTTCTTCGTCGTCGACGAGCTTGCCCGCGCCTTCCATCGCCGAGAGCAGCGTCGCTTCGTTGTAGCGCGCGGGCGGCTTGGTCACGAGCTGGTGCGCGGCGATCTTGTCGGTCTTGACCTTCTCGTCCTTCTGCACCGGCACGAGGTTCGCGTCTTCGCCGCTCGTGTCGCGGCCATAGATCTGCAGCCAGCCCGGCTCGACCATCACCTTGCCTTCGGTCTTGAAGTGATGACCGGCGACTTCGGTGATACGCGTGGTCACGCGGTACTCGGCCGCCGGGAAGAACACGGCGAGGAAGCGCTTGACGACGAGGTCGTACAGCTTCTGCTCCGGCTCCGACAGATTCTTCGGCGCCTGCAGCGTCGGGATGATTGCAAAGTGGTCGCTGATCTTCGAATTGTCGAAGATGCGCTTGTTCGGCTTCACCCAGCCCTTGTCGAGCGCCTGCTTGGCGAACGGCAGATAGTTGTTGCTCTCCTTGAGCATCTCCATCGTCTCTTTCACGGTGCTGAGGTAGTCCTCAGGCAGCGCGCGCGAGTCGGTACGCGGATAGGTGAGCACCTTGTGCTTTTCGTACAGCGCCTGGGCGAGACCGAGCGTGTTCTTGGCCGAAAAGCCGAAGCGGCCGTTGGCTTCGCGCTGCAGGCTCGTCAGGTCGAAAAGCGCGGGCGAGAGCTGCGTGGACGGCTTCGATTCTTCCGTGACCGTGCCTTCGCGGCCATGGCAGGCGGCGACGATGGTTTCGGCGGCCGGCACGCTCCAGAGACGCGAATCGCGCTTTTCCGGATCGTGCTCGTCCTTCTTGAATTTCGGGTCGTACCAGCGGCCTTCGTAGAAGCCGCCCGCGCAGACGAATTCGGCGCGCACTTCCCAATAATCGCGCGGCACGAAACGGCGGATTTTCTCTTCACGTTCGACGACGATCGAGAGCGTTGGCGTCTGAACGCGACCGACCGTGGTCAGAAAGAAACCGCCGCCCTTGCTGTTGAAGGCCGTCATGGCGCGCGTGCCGTTAATGCCGACGAGCCAGTCGGCTTCCGAGCGGCAGCGCGCGGCGTCGGCCAGCGGCAGCATGTCGTCGTCGCTGCGCAGGTTCGCGAAGCCGTCGCGGATTGCCTGCTGCGTCATGGACTGGAGCCAGAGGCGCTGCACGGGCTGCTTCGCCTTCGCGTGTTGCGCGATCAGGCGGAAGATCAGCTCGCCCTCGCGCCCCGCGTCGCAGGCGTTGATCAGCTTCGTGACGTCCTTGCGCTTGAGCAGCTTCGTGAGCACCTTGAGCCGCGATTCGCTCTTGGCGATCGGGTTCAGGTCGAAATGGGGCGGGATGACGGGCAGGTTCGCGAAGCTCCATTTGCCTCGCTTGACCTCGTACTCCTCGGGTGCGGCGATTTCCAGCAGATGGCCGACCGCCGACGAGAGCACGTAGTCGTCGCTCTCGTAGTACTCGTCATGCTTGGTAAATCCGCCCAGAGCGCGCGCGATGTCGTTCGCGACGGATGGCTTCTCGGCGATGATCAGAGCTTTGGACATGACTGATTGTGTGTGGGTGTATCCGGTGGGCGCCCCGTCTATGCCATGTGACTCGCGGTGGCGGGGCCGTCGCGCCCTTGGGGCGCCTCGTTAACGACCGCTTTATAGCACATGGCGCGGCGGTGGCGATTTTCGTGTCATCGGTGCGTGCTGTCCGCGCGCCGCTGGCTGCGGCTTTTTCGGGCGCCAATCATAAGGGCGCGGCGCGGCGGCGAGCAAGCTGGCAGTAAGGCGGCGGCGCGGCGCATGCGGTCAAGCTGCGCGGGCGCAAGCTCAAGATCACGCTCAAGCGCGCGACCCGGCGGCGTAGCGCCCGGCTAGCGGGGTGCGATCAACATGTGTGCGTGCCGACTGCGGTTGGACGGCAGCGTTCGCGTCACGCTTCGAGCAGCGCTGGGCGCAGCTTCGGCGCGTCGGCGACGCCCGGCAGCGCGGTGAGGTCGGCGAGCATGCGCTCGACCACCGCGCCATGCGGCATCACCGTGCCGAAGAAGCGCGTGGCGTTGCCGTCTTCGATCAGGATAGTCGGGAAATTCTCCACGTCGAGGTCGTCGAAGCGGTCGGCGTGGGTTTCGATATCGATGTACGCGAAGCAGATGTCGGGATGCGCGTCGGCGATGCGGTCAAAGGTCGCCCGATAGTCGCGACAGGTGCCGCACCACTCGGCGCACAGACACGCGACGAACAGCGTCTCGCGGTCGGCGACGCGCTCGGCGATCTGGTCGGCGTCGGTGTCGAGGTCAAGCGCGGGCATGGTCGTTCCTTGCGTTCTCTTCTATATAGAGGCAATGCGTGGGGCGGTGCATTTGGCGCGAATGTAACACGGCGCGCCGCTAGCAGTGGGACGCCCGGGCGAACCAGCCGCCGGGCAGCGCGCTCACGTGGCCGGCCAGTTCGAGCCGCAGCAGCGTGGCCTGGAGCACCGCTTCGGCCATGTCGGTGCGCTGCGCGAGAATTTCAAGCGTGGCGGGCGCGTGACCGATTGCGACGAGCACGGCCTGGGCTTCTTTATCGTCGAGACGATTGGGCGCGGGCGGGCGGCCTGGCGGGGTGTCGAGCGGCAGGGCGATCTGGCTGGCAGCGCTTGCCGTTCGCGGATGCGTGGTTTCGTTCGAGTGCTGTTCTTGCCTTCCGTGCCGTGCGCGCTTCTGGGCGGGAGCTATCGCGACTGTTGCCGCCGCCGGCGCTGCGAAACCCAGCGCTTCGAGCACCTCCTCGGGCGTTTCGACCAGTTGCGCTCCCTGCTTGATGAGCCGATGACACCCGCGCGCCAGCGGCGCGTGAATCGAGCCGGGCAGTGCGAACACGTCGCGGCCCATCTCGTTGGCGAGCCGCGCCGTAATGAGCGAGCCCGAGCGCATGGCGGCTTCCATCACGATCACGCCTTCGACGAGCGCCGCGATCACGCCGTTGCGCTGCGGGAAGTTGGCCGAGCGCGCGGGCGTGCCGAGCGGCCATTCGGAGACGATCGCGCCGCGCGCGGCGATCTGCGTGGCGAGCGCGTGGTGCGCGGACGGATAGACGAGGTCGGCGCCCGTGCCGATCACGGCGACGGTGCCGCCGCGTTCGTCGAGCGCGCCGCGATGTGCGGCTCCGTCCACACCGAGTGCGAGGCCCGAGACGACGGTCACGCCCGCCGCCGCGAGCGTGCGGGCGAAGCGCGCCGCGTCCTCGACGGCCTGCGGTGTGGCGCTGCGGCTGCCCACCACCGCGACGCTGCGCGCATGCAGCAGGTCGAGCCGCCCTTTCACGTAGAGCAGCGGCGGCGGATCGGTCATCGCCAGCAAGCGCGGCGGATAGGCGGCGTCTGCGAGCGTCACGAGCGCGTTGCCGGGCTGCGCGCACCAGTCGCGCACCGCGTCGGCCTGTGGCGCGAACCCGGGTGGCGGTGCGGCGAGCGCGGCTTGTGCCGCCACGCTGCCCGCGACGGCTGCAAGCGCACTGAAGGATTGCGCGAGCACCTGTTGCGGCAACCCGAACGCGCCCAGCAATGCGCGCAGCGCGGCGGGCTTCAAGCCGCGTGCACAGGCGAGACGCAGCCAGGCGTGGAGTTCGTCCGATGCCAGCGGCAGCGGAGCCGGCGGCGGTGGCGCGAGCGACTGAGGACGCGACTGAGGACGTGACTCGGGAAGCGACGGCGGAAGCAACGGCGGAAGCAACGGCGGAACGAGCATGGGCGATTCTCCCGTGGGCGGGCGAAGCGCAGCCCGTCGTGTTAAAATTTTCACCATCCGAAATTTGTTGGCGGCGCTCGTTGAGGTACGCACCGAGGCGCTGCTGCAACGCGCCGCAGCGAGGCATTGCCCTTGCGCGGCCGCGTTGGCCCGTGCGAGTGCGCGAGTGGCACGGAGCCGGCTGCCCGAGGCGGCCGGCGCGTTGAATCCGGCCGTTTTGTCCGTATATCCTCCGTATCCTGTACTGGGCCCGCAAGCTGGCCGAACGGCCAGTCCGCGCGCGATCCGCAACATCGGCGCGGCCTGCCGCCCAACGAGAAACCGTGAAATCATGGCTCTACTGAATATTCTTCATTACCCGGACAAGCGCCTGCACAAGGTCGCCAAGCCGGTCGAAGCGGTCAACGACCGCATCCGCAAGCTCGTCGCCGACATGGCCGAGACGATGTACGCAGCGCCCGGCGTTGGCCTCGCCGCCACCCAGGTGGACGTGCACGAGCGCGTCGTGGTGATCGACGTGTCCGACGCGCACGACGAACTGCAGGTGTTCATCAACCCGGAAATCGTCTGGTCGAGCAACGAGCGCGAAGTGCACGAAGAGGGCTGCCTCTCGGTGCCGGGCATCTACGACGAAGTCGAGCGCGCGGAGAAAGTGCGCGTGCGCGCCCTCAACGAGAAGGGCGAGAGCTACGAAGTCGACTGCGAAGGCCTGCTCGCCGTGTGCATCCAGCACGAAATGGATCACCTGATGGGCAAGGTGTTCGTGGAATACCTTTCGTCGCTCAAGCAGACGCGCATCAAGAGCAAGATGAAGAAGCTCGAACGCGCCATGTAAGCGCCGCGCACGCCAGCCGTGCGCCTCACTGTTTCACCCCGTATTCGCTTGTGCCCATGAGCCACTCTCTTCGCGTGATCTTCGCCGGTACGCCGGAATTCGCCGCCGCGGCGCTCGCCGCCATTCACGAGGCGGGCTTTCCCGTGCCGCTCGTGCTGACCCAGCCCGATCGTCCTGCCGGACGCGGCATGAAACTCCAGGCGAGCCCGGTCAAGCGTTACGCGCAGGAGCACGGCATTGCCGTGGCACAGCCCACTTCGCTGCGCCGCGCGGGCAAGTACCCGCAGGAGGCCGCCGAGGCCATCGACCTGCTGCGCGCCACGCCGCACGACGTCATGGTGGTGGCGGCTTACGGCCTGATCCTGCCGCAGGAAGTGCTCGACATTCCGACGGACGGCTGCATCAACATTCACGCTTCGATCCTGCCGCGCTGGCGCGGCGCCGCGCCGATCCATCGCGCGATCGAGGCCGGCGACGCCGAAACCGGCATCACGCTGATGCAGATGGACGCGGGCCTCGACACCGGTCCGATGATCTCGGAAGTGCGCACGCCGATCACGCCCACCGACACCACGGCGACGCTGCACGACCGCCTCGCGAATCTGGGCGCGCAACTCGTGGTGGATTGGCTCACGCAGCTCGAACGCACCGGCCAGTTGCCGCTCACGCCGCAGCCCACCGACGGCGTGACCTACGCCGAGAAGATCGGCAAGCAGGAAGCCGCGCTCGATTTCCGCCGCCCCGCCCTCGCGCTCGCGCGCCAGATTCGCGCGTTCGATCCGTTCCCGGGCGGCGCGGCCACGCTCGACGGCGCGCAGCTCAAGCTGTGGGCCGCCGAACCGGCCGCTGGCGTGACGCTGCCCGAAGGCGCCGCGCCGGGCCAGATTCTCGAAGTCTCGCCCACGGGCGTGGTGGTGGCGTGCGGCGAGGGCGCATTGCGCCTCACGCAGTTGCAAAAGCCGGGCGGCAAGCGCCTGCCCGCGCGCGAATTCCTGGCCGGCATGCCGCTTTCGGCAGGCCAGCGTTTCGCGTTGCCCGACGAATCCGCAGCGTAAATCCAGGCGCGTTCGCGCGCCAGTCATCCGTTCGGCCAGGTGTCGCGCGCCATGCGGTGCGCGTTAGAATCGGTGGGTTGCTTCGAGGCCCGGTCGCGTCTCGATCGAGCCCCGCGCGACCGCGTTCGTGCGCTATTTCTTCACCGTATTTGCAGAGAAAGTCATGTTCGGCATCACCCATTTCGGCTTCTTCGTGGTCGCGGTTTTCCTCCTGAACGTCACGCCCGGCCCGGACACCGCGTACATCGTCGGTCGCAGCGTCGCGCAGGGCCGCAGCGCCGGTCTGGTGTCGGCGCTCGGCATCTCGGCGGGTTGCTGCGTGCACGCGCTCGCCTGCGCGTTCGGTCTCACGGCGCTGCTGGCGGCGTCGGCCACCGCTTTCACGGTCATCAAGCTGGTGGGCGCGTGCTACCTGGTGTATCTCGGCGTGCGCCTGATTTTCGCGAAGAGCGAAGCGAAGGCCAGTGAGCCCGAAGCCGGCGAAGCGCGCGCCGCCGCGCCGCGTCCGCTGCGCCAGTTGTTCCTGTCGGGCTTCTGGACCAATGTGCTGAATCCGAAGGTTGTGCTGTTCTTCGTCTCGTTCTTCCCGCAGTTCGTGAGCGTGACGAGCCCGCACAAGGTGATCGCGTTCCTCACGCTCGGCGTGGTGTTCGTGCTGATGAGCTGGGTCTGGAACAGCTTCGTCGCGTGGATCGCGGGCAGCGTCACGCAGCGTTTCTCCGGCAAGCCGGGCATCAAGAAATGGCTCGACCGCACGGTCGGTACCGCGTTCGTCGGGCTTGGCGTGAAGCTCGCGACCACCACGCGTTGAAGCTGGCGCTGAATACCGAGCTGAGCGTCGAACTGAACGCCGGGCTGAAACCGCGCGTCACCCGAAAACGGCGCGCGGAGATTGAATTTTTCGCACCCGCCCTTATCTAACAGATCGCTTACAATGCGCTCGCTGCCGCGGCCTGTCCCTTTGAGGGATGGCGCGCGGCGGGCGTCCAACGGTTTGATCCCCACTGGGTTAAGGAGCACAGCACATGTTCAACTGGGTCAAGACCGCGATGTTGATGGCCGCGATTACGGCCCTGTTCATCGCGATTGGCGGTTTGATTGGCGGGCGCAGCGGGATGATGTTCGCGCTCGTGATCGCGCTTGGCATGAACTTCTTCTCGTACTGGTTCTCGGACAAGATGGTTCTGCGCATGTACAACGCGCAGGAAGTCGACGAAACCACGGCGCCGCAGTTCTACCGCATGGTTCGCGATCTGGCCACGCGCGCGAATCTGCCCATGCCGCGCGTCTATCTCATCAACGAAGATGCGCCCAACGCGTTTGCCACGGGCCGCAATCCCGAGCACGCGGCGGTGGCGGCGACCACGGGCATTCTGCGCGTGCTGTCCGAGCGCGAGATGCGCGGGGTGATGGCGCACGAGCTCGCGCACGTGAAGCACCGCGACATCCTCATTTCCACGATCTCGGCCACCATGGCCGGTGCGATTTCGGCGCTCGCCAACTTCGCGATGATCTTCGGCGGCCGCGATGAAAACGGTCGTCCGACGAACCCGATCGCGGGCATCGCCGTCGCGCTGCTGGCGCCGATCGCGGGCGCGCTCATCCAGATGGCGATTTCGCGCGCGCGTGAATTCGAGGCCGATCGGGGCGGCGCGGAGATTTCGGGCGATCCGCAGGCGCTGGCGTCGGCGCTCGACAAGATCCATCGCTACGCGCAGGGCATCCCGTTCGCGGCCGCCGAGCAACATCCGGCCACCGCGCAGATGATGATCATGAATCCGCTCTCGGGCGGCGGCATCCAGAATCTGTTCAGCACGCACCCGTCGACGGAAGAACGCATCCGTCGTCTGATGGAGATGGCGTCGGGCCAGCGCTAAACCGGGAACGGTCGCGCACGCAGCGCGAGCTGCATTACGAAAAACGCTTCTTTCCGAGGCGTTTTTTTATGCCTGCCTGATGCCGATGTGTGACGGCGGGCGCGCGTGACCGACCTTGCGCAACGCGCGCTGGCGCATCGAAATCGCAAGAAAGAGACCGTAGACGCTCACAATCCACATCAGGTCGAGGAAGAGGAAAACGTGCGTGAGCCGCGCCAGCATCCACGCGGCGGCGAACGCAACCGGAACGACATAGGCGATCAGCCGTTGCGCGCGATCCTCGGGCCGTGTGCTCTGAAAGAGTGAGATATAGCAGCATGCGAACAACGCGCCGATATCGTATTCCTTCAGGCGCGGATTCAGGATGATCGCGAACGCGATCACGTAGAACAGCTTGCCCGAGACCTCGTCGAAGCCGATCATGCGCGGCTCGCGCAACGGGTTGATCCCGTAAAGAAATAGCGCGACGACGATGGCTTCGTGGATCAGCACGTCCTGAAGCGCCGAGAGGCTCGCGACGCGCTGCTGCAGGATGCCGGAAAGCACGAGACCCGAGTCGTGCTGCGTCAGCACCTGCCAGCGCAGGCGCGTCTCGAAACCGGCCCACAACTGCGGTTCGAGCAGCATTTGCGCGGCGTCCACGCACGCGACGCAAATCGGGATGATGAAAAAGTAGCGGATACCTTTCGGCAAAAATAGAAAGACGAGCGCATAGGCCCCGAAGTAAATCTTGATCGACGCGAACAGCACGATGACGAGCGTGGCGAGGCCGTAGCCGAGCGCGGCGCGACGCTCGCTGCGCGACGCCGAATAGAGCAGCATGACAATCAGCAAGTGCGAAAAGATCGCGAAATTCGCTGTGAGCAGCGCGCCGACGCCCGCGCCGCCCGCGAGAAAGCCCACGCTGGCGGCCCAGACGAAATCCGTCCTGCGCACGCGGTACACCACGTAGGCAAGCGTCGCGAGCGCGAACAGCAGATACACGGCGAGAAACGGCACGTTCGCGAACAGATTCAGAAAGATCGGCGGATAGACCAGCGGAAAGTCCGAAGCCGCGATGCCGTACGGATCGACGCCGAGGTGGTAGCGCGTGAGCGCGGACGTGTAACTGCTGTAGTCCCAGAAGGGCGCGAGCAGCTTGTGAGATCCCTGAGCGGCCACCGCGAACAGCGCGACAAAGACCAGGAACACGAGATCGAATCTTTTTCCGAACAGTTTCATGGCGGCCTTTACGGGGCGTAGCAGGGCGTTTGCCATTTTGCAGCGGAAACTCAGGCGAAATCGGCGGTTTTCTAGTGCACGAGCGCCGCGTCTGTCGGCGGTTCGGCGCGGCGAAGCGTCGGCTTCGCTGCGCCGCATGGACAGCGTTGCGCCCACGCCACGCTACAATGGCTCGCTTGTGCTTTGCTTATGCCAGTACGCCGCGCCATGCGGCTCGCATCCGGTTTTTTCATGACATCCAGCCATTCCCGTCGCCCGTCGGGCACTGCCGGCAAAGCCGGCCAGACCCGCGCAGGCCGTTCCGCACGATCCGCTTCGCCTGCCCGGCAATCCGGCGCACCGGCGACGCTTGCGCCCGTGCATCTGGCCCCCGACTCGCTCGGCTTCGCGCTCGATCAGGCTGCCCAGGCCGTCGGCGCGGTACGGGCCGGCGCGGCGTTGCCCGCCGCGCTGTCGAACGCGTTCGCGTCCTTGCCGCATGAGCTTGCTTCGGTCGCGCGCGGCGCGGTGCAGGACATCGCGTATCGCACGATGCGTCGCCTCGGCACGGTCGACTGGCTGATCAAGCAGCGCGTGAGCAAGGCGCCGCCCGCCCATGTGACGAACCTGCTGGCCTGCGCGCTGGCGCTCCTCGTCGACGACGAAGCGCACGCCGCCTACACGCCGTTCACGGTCGTCGATCAGGTCGTGCGCACGGTGGGCGCGCGCCGCGAAATCGCTTTTGCGAAGGGCCTCGTGAATGCCGTGCTGCGCGGTTTCCTGCGCGAGCGCGATCAGGCGCTGGCCGCCGCGCAAGCCGACGACGTCGCGCGCTGGAACTATCCGCAATGGTGGATCGACGCGGTGCGCCGCGCGTGGCCCGCGCAATGGGAAGCGATTCTCGCCACGGGCAACACGCACGGTCCGCTGACGCTGCGCGTGAACGCGCGCCGCGCCAACGCCGCCGACTATGTGCAGCGCCTCGCCGCCGAGAACATCGCCGCGACGCAGATCGGCACGCACGCCGTGCGGCTGGCCACGCCGCTGCCGGTGGATCGCATTCCGGGCTTTCTCGCGGGCGACGTGTCCGTGCAGGATGCGGGCGCGCAGATCGCCGCCGAAATCCTCGGTGTTCGCGACGGCATGCGCGTGCTCGATGCATGCGCGGCGCCCGGAGGCAAGAGCGGCCATCTGCTCGAACTCGCCGACATCGACCTGATCGCGCTGGAAAGCGACGCGTCGCGCGCGGGGCGTATCGGCGAGAACTTTGCGCGTTTGGGTTTCGCGCAGGACGATGCTGCGCATCCGTTGCGTCGCGCGCGCGTCGTGATCGGCGATGCGGGCGAGCCGCAGGCGTGGTTCGAAGGTGAAGGCGGCGAGGGCGGCGACCAGCGCTTCGACCGCATTCTCGCCGACGTCCCGTGCTCGGCCTCGGGCATCGTGCGACGTCATCCCGATATTCGCTGGCTGCGCCGCGAGCGCGATATCGCGACGCTCGCCAAGGAGCAGCGCCGTATCGTCGAAGCCTTGTGGAGCCTGCTCAAGCCGGGCGGCGAACTGCTCTACGTGACCTGCTCGCTGTTCCCCGAGGAAGGAGAGGCGCAGGCGGCCTGGTTTGAAAGCAGCCGTGAGGATGCGGTACGATTGGATGCTCCGGGGCAACTGTTGCCCACCGCGGCCGATGGCGCGCCGGCCGATCGCCCCGCGGATCACGACGGATTCTTCTACGCGCGCTTCCAGAAACGGTGACCATCAAACGCTTCTTCCCGCTGCGCTTCGCGGCCCTGCTCTGGGTCGCGTTGTTCTTTGGCTTCATGGCCGCCGCGCCGGCGCGCGCCGATTCGATCTCGGTGCAGCGCGCCTCGTTGCAGGCCGACGGCTCCGGCTGGAGCCTCGACGCCCGCTTCGATTTCGATCTCAACAGCAGCCTGGAAGACGCGGTCAACAAGGGCATTCCGCTCTACTTCACCACCGATTTCGAACTCACGCGCCCGCGCTGGTACTGGTTCGACGAGCAACCCGTGAGCGTCTCGCAAAGCATTCGCCTCTCGTTCCAGCCGCTCACGCGCGAATATCGCGTGTCGAGCGGCGGTCTCCAGCTCGGCTTTTCGACGCTGGCGGACGCGCTCGCCGTCATCAAGCACGTCACGTCGTGGCACGTGATCGAGCGCAATCAGGTGCATCCGGGCGAGACCTACACGGCCTCGGTGCGCATGCAGCTCGACGTCGCGCTCATGCCCAAGCCGTTCCAGATCGACGCGGTCAACAACCGCGACTGGAACCTCGCTTCCGACTGGAAGCGCTTTAGCTTCACGGTGACCGAACGTGCTAAATAAAGTGCGCCGCGCCACCGGAGGCAGTGTCAGCAGCTTCGTCGTGAGGCTGCTGGTGTCCACCGTCGCGTTCACCGCGGCGCTGCTGCTCGTGCTGCTCGCCGCCGCGAGCGCGAACACGGAATTCTTCGACCGCTATTACGGCTGGCTCTACGCGGCCAACATCGGCGTCGCGATCATCTTCATGTCGGTGGTCACGGCGCTCGTGATCGTGATCGTCGTGCGTTTGCGGCGCGGCAAGTTCGGCACGCGATTACTCGCCAAGCTCGCATTCTTCTTCGCGCTCGTGGGCGTGGTGCCGGGCGGCATCATCTACATCGTCTCGTATCAGTTCGTCTCGCGCTCGATCGAATCGTGGTTCGACGTGAACGTGGAAACCGCGCTCACGGCGGGTCTCAATCTCGGGCGCGGCATGCTCGACGCCTCGCTGTCCGATCTGCAGACCAAGGCGCGCCTGATGGCCGAGCAGATCGCGAGCGGCGACGCGGCCGGCACGACGCTCACGCTGCTGCGCGCGCGCGACCAGTTCGGCGTGCAGGACGCGACCATCGTCGAGCCGGTGCGCAGCATGTCGGGCGCGGCGCCGGACATGCACGTGGTCGCGCAGGCGTCGAGCAACTTCTCCTCGCTGATGCCGGCGGACCTGCCCACCGCACTGATGATCGATCAGGCGCGCGGGCGCGGTTATGCGGCGATCGAAGGCGAAGTCGACGGCGATCCGCATCTGCATGGGCCCAAGGGTGCGCTGAGGTTGCGCGTCGTCACGCGCATTCCCGACGGCAACACCACCGACCTGCAGCCCGCCGAACGCTTCCTGCAACTCGAACAGCCCGTGCCCGCCGCGCTCGCGCGCAACGCGGACGCCGTGCAGCGCGCCTATCGCGAATATCAGGAAAAGGCGCTCGGCCGCACGGGCCTGCGCAAGATGTACATCGGCACGCTCACGCTCGCGCTGTTCCTCGCGACCTTCGTGGCGATGATGCTCGCGCTCGCGCTCGGCAACCAGCTCGCGCGGCCGCTGTTCCTGCTCGCGCAGGGCACGAAGGAAGTGACCGAGGGCGACTACACGCCCAAACGCGAAATCAAGTCGCGCGACGAGCTGGGCTTCCTCACGCAATCGTTCAACGCGATGACGCGGCAGCTTTCCGAAGCGCGCCAGGCCGTCGAGAAGAACCGCGTCGCGCTCGAACATTCGAAGGCGTATCTCGAAAGCATCCTCGCCAATCTCACGGCGGGCGTGTTCGTGTTCGACCGGCAGTTCCGCCTGACCACGGCGAACCCCGGCGCGGAACGCATCTTCCGTCATCCGTTCCAGACCCAGGTGGGCTTGCCGATCGACCACGTGGCCGCGCTCGGCGACTTCGCGGCGATGGTGCGCAAGGCGTTCGCCGATCAGGAAGCGTCGCGCATGGGCGGCGACAACGGCGGCGTCGATCGAGGCCACTGGCAGCAGCAGTTCTCGGTGCCCGTGCCGGGCGAAACCGATCCGCTGACGCTGCTCGTGCGCGGTGCGCGTCTCGTCTCCGACACCGGCCGCGACGCGGGCGACATGCAGACTTCGGGCTACGTCGTCGTGTTCGACGACATTTCCGACGTGATCTCGGCACAGCGCTCGGTCGCGTGGGGCGAAGTCGCGCGGCGTCTCGCGCACGAGATCAAGAATCCGCTCACGCCCATTCAGCTGTCCGCCGAGCGTCTGCAGATGAAGCTCTCGGATAAGCTCGCGCCCTCGGACGCCGAAGTGCTCAAGCGCGGCGCGACGACCATCGTCAATCAGGTCGCGGCCATGAAGCAGATGGTCGACAACTTCCGTGACTATGCGCGCACGCCGCCGGCGGTGCTCGCGAGCCTGCAGTTGAACGACCTCGTGAGCGAAGTGCTCACGCTCTATGGCGCGGAAGAAGGCAAGAGCGCGATCAAGGTCGAGCTGTCGACGCTGCCCGTCATTCGTGGCGACGCGACGCAATTGCGCCAGGTCATCCACAACCTCCTGCAGAATGCGCAGGACGCCGTGGCCGATGTCGCGCAGCCTCGTGTAACGCTCGAAACGCGGGCCGTAGAATACGGCGAAGCGGACGCGCAAGGTCACACGCGCGTTGCGGTGCGTCTCACGGTCTCGGACAACGGTTCGGGTTTTCCGGCACGCATCCTCACGCGTGCCTTTGAACCCTACGTGACGACCAAGGCCAAAGGAACAGGACTCGGGCTTGCGATGGTCAAGAAGATCGTCGACGAGCACGGCGCGCGCATCGACATTCGCAACCGCATGAAAGCGGGCGATGTGATCGAAGGCGCGCAAATATCGATTCTCTTTCTCCAGCTCGCCGACGACGTCGACCCGGACGCCAACGCAAACGCACGTTCAAGCGTTACAGCGGAGCAGGGATCAAAAGCAACAGTGCAGACAAGGGCAGCGTAAATGGCAACCATCCTGGTGGTAGACGATGAAATGGGCATCCGGGAATTGCTCTCGGAGATCCTCAGCGACGAGGGACACGTCGTGGAGCTCGCGGAGGACGCGCAACAGGCGCGCGAATTCCGTCAGCGTCAGGTGCCTGACCTGGTGCTGCTCGATATCTGGATGCCCGACACCGACGGCGTCACGCTGCTCAAGGAGTGGGCCGCGCAAGGCCAGCTCTCGATGCCGGTCATCATGATGTCGGGACATGCGACTATCGACACGGCGGTCGAGGCGACCAAGATCGGGGCGCTCAACTTCCTCGAGAAACCGATCGCGCTGCAAAAGCTGCTGAAGGCAGTCGAGCAGGGCCTCGCGCGCGGCACCGCCGCGCCGGTGCCGGCGGCGGGTGCGCCTGGCGCGAAGCCGGCGGCGGGCGGTCCGGCCGTGGTGGCGTCGGCGGCGGCGCTGCCGGTGCTGGGCGCGGACGGCGCGCCGGGCGTCAGCGTGGCGCAGACGGCCTCGATCTCGTTCGACATTCCGTTGCGCGACGCGCGCGACGCGTTCGAGCGCGCGTACTTCGAGTATCACCTCGCGCGCGAGAACGGCAGCATGACGCGCGTGGCCGAGAAGACCGGCCTCGAGCGCACGCATCTGTATCGCAAGCTCAAGCAGCTCGGCGTCGACCTCGGCAAGAGCAAGGGCGAATGACTGAATGACTGAGTGAACGAGCCCTTTCCCAGAATCTTTTGAGAAAGGGCTTGCGCAAGTCGGAAAAGCTCTCTATACTTTCCCTTCTTCGTTGGCCCGGTAGCTCAGTTGGTAGAGCAGCGGATTGAAAATCCGCGTGTCGTTGGTTCGATTCCGACCCAGGCCACCAGAATGCAGAGAGCCCCAGGAGATCGTACGATTCCTGGGGCTTTTTCGTTGGAGGGCGCCGATCGCCCTGCGTGAGTGCCCAGCGTGTTGCGCGCAAAATGGGCCTCGGGCAGACGCCAGCGCGCGATCAGGGCTAATCAGCGGTATAAAGTGGCGCCGATATCCCCCGGGAGGGCGCGCCCTATACTGCTTGGGCCGGCGCCGGATCGAGCCGGTCCGCCCGGCGGGTTTCGACAGCTTGCGACCGCGCGGAACCTCATACACGGAGTTTCACGGTGACTCGAACAGAAACCAGAAACGGCGCGCTCGTGCTGTTTTCCGGCGGCCAGGACTCGGCAACGTGCCTCGCCTGGGCGCTCGACCGCTACGATACCGTCGAGACGCTCGGCTTCGATTACGGCCAGCGTCATCGCGTCGAACTGGAATGCCGTGAGGGCTTTCGCGCCGCTGTCGCGAGCCGGTTCCCCGAGTGGGGCGAGCGTCTCGGCGACGATCACACGATCGACCTCTCCGTGCTCGGTTCGATCAGCGACACCGCCATGACGCGCGAAATCGAGATCGAAACGGCCGCGAACGGCCTGCCGAACACCTTCGTGCCGGGCCGCAACCTGATGTTCATGCAGATCGCCGCGGCCATCGCGTATCGGCGCGGGCTCAAGGTGCTGGTCGGCGGCATGTGCGAGACCGATTTTTCGGGCTATCCCGACTGCCGCGACGACACCATGAAGGCGCTGCAAGTCGCGCTCAATCTCGGCATGGACAGCCGCTTCGTGCTGGAAACGCCGCTGATGTGGCTCGACAAGGCCGACACGTGGCGTCTGGCCGAAACGCTCGGCGGCGAAGCGCTCGTCGAGCTGGTGCGCGTGGAAACGCATACGTGTTACGTCGGCGAGCGCGCCGAGCTGCACGCGTGGGGCTTCGGCTGCGGCGAATGCCCGGCGTGCAAGCTGCGCAAGCGCGGCTACGAAGCGTACCTCGCGGGCGAGAAAGTAACGGAAGCGCCGGTCTGATCCGACGACGGGCGCGCAGCCGCGCAGGCAGTCTTCTCAGGACTGCGCGGCGTTGGAACGCGGCAAGACCGAAGCGGCGCACGGGCGGCGCACTTCGCGACGCGACGAGCGAGCCGAAAGGCTCAACAAGCGCCCGCCATCATGACGGCTCCCCACGAGCCCCGAGTCGATATCAGGCAGCAGCATGACTTACGCGGTAAAGGAAATTTTCTACACGTTGCAGGGCGAAGGCGCGAACGCCGGGCGTCCGGCCGTGTTCTGCCGGTTCGCCGGCTGCAATCTGTGGTCGGGCCGCGAGGAAGATCGCGAGTCGGCACAATGCCGTTTTTGCGACACCGACTTCGTCGGCACCGACGGTGAGAACGGCGGCAAGTTCCGCACGCCCGAAGAGCTGGTCGCGAAGATCGCGTCGCTGTGGCCCGAGGGCGAGAACCACCGCTTCGTGGTCTGCACGGGCGGCGAGCCCATGCTGCAGATCGACCCGCCTTTCGTCGATGCACTGCACGCGGCGGGCTTCGAGATCGCCATCGAAACCAACGGCTCACTGCCGGTGCTCGACACCATCGACTGGATCTGCGTGAGCCCGAAGGCCGACGCGCCGCTCGTGGTCACCAAAGGCAACGAACTCAAGGTCGTGGTGCCGCAGGACAACCAGCGTCTGGCCGACTACGCGAAGCTCGACTTCGAGTATTTTCTCGTTCAGCCGATGGATGGTCCGTCGCGCGACCTGAACACGAAGCTCGCCATCGACTGGTGCAAGCGTCATCCGCAATGGCGCCTTTCGATGCAGACGCACAAGTACCTGAACATTCCCTGAATTTGCCCCGGAAGCGCCGTGCTGACGATCACCCGAAAACTCGAATTCGACGCGGGCCACCGCATCCCCGACCACCGCAGCCAGTGCCGTAACCTGCACGGCCATCGCTACGTGCTCGAAATCACCCTGCAGGGCGATACCGTCGAGACGGAAGGCGCGCCCGATCGCGGCATGGTGATGGATTTCGCCGACGTGAAGTCGCTCGCGAACCAGCATCTCGTCGATCTGTGGGACCACGCGTTCCTCGTCTTCGAAGGCGACACGCAGGTGCGCGGTTTCCTCGAAACGCTGCCGGGCCACAAGACGGTCGTGATCGACCGCATTCCGACCGTGGAAAATCTCGCGGCCATCGCGTTCGAGATCCTCGCCAATGTGTACGACGCGCATTACGGCGTGAACCTGCAGCTGCACAAGGTGCGCCTGTACGAAACGCCCAACTGCTGGGCCGAAGTCGTTCGCGACTGATCTCCCGCTGATCTCCGCCGGCGCCGTCGCGCGCCGCGCAAGACGGGTTTTCCATCCGTCCCTGCAAACTTTTGTCGCGGTATGATCGCTCCGGCAAGGCCTGCGCAGCTCGCGCGGCCCGACAACACAACGGAGCGAGACTTGCCGGCTGCCGCACCGCCGGGCCACGCGGCCCGCGCGTGACGCGCATCGCGCACGCTCGCCGGGAGCACGGCGATGAGCACCTTCACCAATCCCCTCAAGGAACGCCTCAAGGACGCCGAGCCGCTGTTCGGGCTATGGCTGTCGATGGGCAGCGAAACGGCCGCCGAAGCGCTCGCGCACGCCGGTTTCGACTGGCTGCTGATCGACATGGAGCACACGCCCAACGACAGCGGCGACACCATCGCGCAACTGCGCGCGATCGCGGCGGCGCATCTGCCGACCGAGCCCGTGGTGCGCGTGGCGGCCAACGAGCCGTGGCTCGTCAAGCACGTGCTCGACGCGGGCGCGCGCACGGTCATGTTCCCGAATATCGCCTCGGCGGCCGAAGCGGCGCGCGCGGTGAGCACCACGCGCTATCCCGATGCGCAGTCGCCTGACGGCCAGCGAGGCGTCGCGGGCGTGGTGCGCGCGGCGGCCTACGGCATGCGGCGCGACTATCTGCACGGCGCGAATGCGCAGATCGCGACGCTCGTGCAGATCGAGTCGGCGGCAGCGCTCGCGGAAGTCGAGCAGATCGCGGCGGTGCCGGGCGTCGATTGCCTGTTCGTCGGGCCTGCCGATCTCGCCGCGAGTCTCGGACATCTTGGCGATTCGAAGCACCCGGATGTTCAGGCGGCGATGACGCGCATCGTTGCCGCCGCGCGCGCCGCGGGCGTGGCCGCAGGCATCTTCGCGATGGATGCGGCCCAGGCGAAGCAATATCGCGAGATGGGCTTCTCGTTCATCGCGCTGGCCGCCGACGTGATCTGGCTCGTGCGCGCCACGCGCCAGGCGCTGCAGGAGGCGCGGTCATGAGGCATCCGCAAGAGTGGAGCGCGCAGGTTGGGCGCGTGACGATGGCGTCGATGGTGGCGGCGGTGGTTGCCGTAGTCGCCATAGTCGCATTCACCGCCAACGCGGCTTACGCAGCCGATAACGGCGCGAAGCCAGCAACCCAACCTGCAACGACGGTCGCCGCTTCGAGCGCAGCCGCGTCGAACGCCGAGGACGATCCGCAAACGGCCAGCGCCGTCGCCGACTACAACGCGGGCAATCTTGCGGCCGCGCGCAAGGAGTTCCTGGCAGCGGCGGCGCGCGGCAACCGGCTCGCCGAATTCAATTACGCGATGATGCTCGTGAACGGCGAGGGTGGCGGCGCCGACGTCGCCGAAGGCCGCAAGTGGCTGCGCAAGGCCGCCGATGCGAACATGTCCCACGCGCAATACGTGTACGGAAAAATGTACGACGACGGCGACTTCGTCGGGCGCGATCCGGCGCAAGCGCATCAGTGGTTTATGAAGGCCGCGAAGCAGGGGCACGTGCAGGCGGAACTCGCGCTCGCGAACCAGTTCCTCGACGGACGCGGCACCGCGCGCGACAACAAGCAGGCGTTCTACTGGTACAAGAAGGCGGCCGAGGGCGGCGACATGACCGCGCAATACGTGACCGGCTCGTTCTACGAACGCGGCGGCGACGGCGTGCCGAAGAACCTCAACGTCGCGCGCGCGTATTACGCGGCGGCGGCGGCCCAGGGCGATCCGGTGGCGCGCCTCAAGTTTCAGCAGTTGAGCGCGCAATTGATGAAATCCGCGCCCGCGCAGCCGCAGTGAGTTCGCGGTGAATCCACGCTAGATCGCGTGCCGAAATGAAAAACGCGCCGGTGAAAACCGGCGCGTTTTGTTTTGTGCGGCCTGCTGTGTACTAATGCAATGCCCGTCAGCTTTGCATCAGCCGCTTCTGGCGCCCCACACTCATGATCAGCCCGATGGCGATGCCGAGCGTCGTCAGCGCGGTGCCGCCGTAGCTCATGAACGGCAACGGTACGCCGACCACGGGCAGGATCCCGCTCACCATGCCGATGTTGACGAACGCGTAGGTGAAGAACGCCATCGTCAGCGAACCGGCCAGTAATCGCCCGAACAAGGTCGCGCCGTTGGCCGCGATATAGAGCCCGCGCGCGATCAGACACATGTAGAGCGTGAGCAGCACGATGCCGCCCGCCATGCCGAACTCCTCCGAGAACACCGCGAAGATGAAGTCGGTGTGCTTTTCGGGGATGAACTCCAGATGCGACTGCGTGCCCTTGAGCCAGCCCTTGCCGAGCGGCCCGCCGGAGCCGATCGCGATCACCGCCTGAATTGTGTGGAAGCCCTTGCCGAGCGGGTCGGACGTCGGGTCCAGCAGCGTGCAGATACGGTGCTTCTGGTAGTCGTGCATGAGCGGCCAGTTGACCTGCGGCTGGCAGATCTTGTCCTGGAACGCCGCGATCGAGGCCACGGCGATCACGCCCGCGATCAGCACCGGCACGATCAGCTTGAACGAGAGTCCGGCGAAATAGATCACGAACACGCCCGAGGCGAAGACCAGCACGGCGGTGCCGAGGTCGGGCTGCTTGGCGATCAGGCCGACCGGCACGAGCAGGATGGCGAAGCCCACCACGAAGTCGTACCAGCGCGTGACGCCTTCGCGGCGCTGGTAATACCACGCGAGCATCAGCGGGGTGGCGATCTTGAGAATTTCCGACGGCTGGATGACCACGCCCACGTTGATCCAGCGCTTCGCGCCCTTGCGGGTGAGCCCGAAGAGCGCGACCGCTATCAGTAACGCGATGCCGAAGGTGTAGATTGGCACCGCGAAGCGCATCAGCGTATTGGGCGGCACGTTGGCGAGCACCCACATCAGCACGAAGGTCAGCATGATGTTGCGCAGCTGGTCTTCGACGCGGCCCGGCACGTCGAGGCTCGCGCTGTAAAGCGTGACGATGCCCACGCACAGCAGCAGGAACACCGTGAGCGCGAGCGGGCGATCGAAGCCCAGGAACATCTTGCGCAGCGTGTCGAGCACGGCGCGCTTGTCGATCTTGTCGAACTGGAGGAGAGGCATGGTGTGTCCTTACTCGTCGGCGTTGCCCGTGGCGGCCTTGGGCGGCGGCGCGAGCGTGGCGTTGCCGGACGCGCTCGCGGGGCGGCGCGGACGATGCGGGCCGGGGCCGAAATGGCGCGGCAGCGAGGCGGCGGCGGGACGCGCCGGGACGCCGTCGTCGCCGATCGCGGTGCCGCCGTTCACGGCGTCGGCGATGTCGGCGTTCATGCCGGCGCTGTTGTTCGCGGGTTTGGCTTTCGGTGCGGCAGGCGCGTGCGCGCCGCTCGCGGCTGAGGCGTTCGACGCCGCTTCGGCGTTCGCCGCCGCGGAGGCCGCCGCCGCAGCGGACGCCGCCTCGGCCGCCGAAGCCGCGCCGGGAAGCGGCAGCGGCGTGAAGCCCGCCGCAACCTTGACGCTCGATACGGGCGCGCTGGCGGGCGCGGGCGCCGAAGCGCCGCCCGTAGCCGATGCACTTGCGGCACCCGACGCACCCGCAGCACCCGACGCTTCCAGCGGCGCGCCGCCGATCACGGGCGCGGACGCATCCTGCGTCGCCGACGCGGCAGCGGCCACGGCCGCCTGTTCCGCGCCCGGCTTCAGACGGTCGACGAGCCAGTAATCGAGCACGCGGCGCGCGATCGGACCGGCCGCCTGTGCGCCCCAGCCGCCGTTTTCGACGATCAGCGCGAGCGCGATCGTGGGTTTGTCGGCGGGCGCGAAGGCGGTGAACAGCGCGTGGTCGCGCAGATGCTCGGCGACCGCGTGCGCCTGATACTTCGCGCCTTGCAGCGAGTACACCTGCGCCGTGCCGGTCTTGCCCGCCGACGTGTACGGCGCGTTGCGGAACAGCTGATACGCGGTGCCCGACGGATTCATCGTCACGTTTTCCATGCCGCGTTTCACGACGTCGATGTCGGACTGCTTCACGTCGAGTCGTCCGCTTTCGGCCGGCACGGTCAGATGCTCGGCCTTCGTGATCGGATTCTCGATGGCCTTCACGAGGTGAGGCTTCATGAGCACGCCGTTATCGGCGAGCGTGGCCGTGGCGTGCGCGAGCTGCAGGATCGTGAACGAGTTGTAGCCCTGACCGATCCCGAGGCTGATCGTCTCGCCTTCGTACCACTTCTGTTGCTCGGGCTTGCGGTAGGCCTTCTTCTTCCACTCGGTCGAGGGCAGGATGCCGCGCGCCTCGCCCGCGATGTCGATGCCGGTGAGCTGGCCGAAGCCGAGCGGCTTCATGAAGTTGGCGATGGCGTCCACGCCCAGATCGTGCGCGAGCATGAAGAAGTAGGTGTCGTTCGACACCATGATCGCCTTGTTCATGTCGACCCAGCCCTGGCCGGAGCGCACGTCGTTGTTGAAGCGGTGGCCGCCGAACATGTAGTAGCCGGGGTCCGAGAAGCCCCACTGCGGCGTGCGCTTGTGCAGCGTGAGCGCGGCGAGCGCCATGAACGGCTTGTAGGTCGAGCCCGGCGGATAGGTGCCGTGCAGCGGACGGTTGAGCAGCGGGTGATCGGGCGAGTTGTTGAGTTCGTCCCAGGTTTGCTGGTCGATGCCGTCGACGAACGAATTCGGGTCGAAGCTCGGCGCGGAAACGAAGGCGAGAATGTCGCCCGTCGACGGCTCGATGGCCACGAGCGCGCCGCGCTTGCCCGCGAAAGCCTGCTCGGCCACCTGCTGCAAACCGATGTCGATCGACAGCACGAGGTTGTTGCCCGGCGTGGCCTGCGTGCGCGAGAGCGTGCGCACCGGACGGCCGCCCGCCGTCACTTCGACTTCCTCGAAACCGGTCAGGCCGTGCAGCTCGGTTTCGTAGCTCTGCTCGACGCCGATCTTGCCGATGTAGTCGGTGCCGTTGTAGTTGTTGGCATCGAGACGCGGATCGTAATGCTCGGTATCGCTGTCATTCTTGTCGCTCATGTCGTCGATCCGTTCCTGATCGCGCTGCGAGATGCGGCCGATATAGCCGATCACGTGCGCGGCCGTCGGACCGAGCGGGTACTGGCGGAACAGACGCGCGCGCACTTCCACGCCGGGGAAGCGGAAGCGCTGCGCGGTGAAGCGGGCGACTTCGTCGTCGGTGAGGCGCGTGCGGATCGGCAGGCTCTCGAAGTTCTTCGAATCTTCGAGCAGCTTCTTGAAGCGGCGGCGGTCGCGCGCGTCGATCGGAATCACGGTCGAGAGTTGATCGATCGTGTTGTCGAGCGTGTCGGTGAGCTTCGACGGCGTGATTTCGAGCGTGTACGCCGAGTAGTTCTTCGCGAGCACGACGCCGTTGCGGTCGGTGATGATGCCGCGATTCGGCACGATCGGCGCGACCGAAATGCGGTTTTCGTCCGCTTGCAGCGAGTATTTGCTGTGGTTCCAGACCTGCAGATAGAGGAAACGGAACGCGATCAGCCCGAAGCAGACGAACACGAACAGGCCCGCCGCCGCGACGCGCAGGCGGAACTTCGTGAGCTGCTGCTGGGTGTCCTTGAATTCGGTCATGCGATCAGGCGACGAGGCCCGCGCCTCGCGCGAGCGCTGCGGCGGGCCGGTAGGAAGAGTGAGTCATCGGGCGTCCAGCAACGGCGAGCGGCGCGCGGCCGCTCAGATGGGCCGCGTGTCGTCGGGATCGACGGGGCGGCGCTGCGGCAGCAGCAGCAGCACGCTCGTGACCGGCCACAGCACGGCTTCCACGAAACCGCTGATCAGATAGCCCCAGCCGGGAAACGACGCGCCCATCAACAGGCGGATCACGAAGGGTACGACCTGCGCGCCCACGAGCAGCGGGGTGACGGCGAACATTTGCAGCCCGATCGACATCCACAGCACGCGGCGGTGGATCGTGATCGCGCCGAACGAAAGCAGCGTGTAGGCGAGCGCGTGCTCGCCGAGCAGATTCGCGTTGTGCACGTCCATCAAGAGGCCGAGGCAGAACGCGATGCCCATGCCGACCTTGCGCGGCTGGTGGATGTTCCAGAACAGCAGCACGAGCGCGACGAAGTCGGGCACGCCGGGCAGCTTGCCCCACGGCAGCAGGTTCAGCAGGAACGCCGCCGCGAGACTGAACGCGATGAAGTACGGGTTGACCGGTTGAAGAATGTATTGCGGACGCGGCATCAGTGGCTGCCCCCTTGTGCGGCAGGCTTGGCCGGCGCGGGCGCCGGAGACTTCGCGGGCGCGGCGCTGCTCGCGGCGGCGGGTTTGGCCGCCGGGGCTGCCGCGCCAGGTGCCGCGCTGGTTGCCGCGTTAGTTGCCGCGTTAGTTGCCGCATTAGCTGCGGGCTTGGCGTCGGCTTTCTTGTCGCCCTTCTTGTCGCCGCCCTTGGCGGCCTTCTTCTTCGCGTCCTTGGCTTCTTTCGCTGCTTCGGCAGCGGCGGCGTCGGCGGCCTCTACCGGATTCGGCGGCAACTGCGCCGTGAAATGCAGCACCAGCACCTGACGCGCGCCGCGCACGGCCGCGAGCGGCACGCACACCACGCGCGCGAAAGCCGTGTCGGCCTGCTTGTCGACGCGCAGCACCTTCGCGACTGGCAGACCTTGCGGATACACGCCGTCGAGACCGCTGGTGACGAGTTCGTCGCCGGCTTGCACGTCGGCGCTGATCGGCACGAAACGCAGATCGAGCAGATCGCCGCGCGCCGTGCCGTAGATCACGCTGCGCAGACCCGTGCGGACGATTTCCACCGGCACGGCCTGGTCCTTGTCGGTCACGAGCGTGACTTCGGACTGCATCGGGAACACGCGGGTGATCTGGCCGATCACGCCGTCTTCGGTCACGACGGGCGAGCCGTTCTGCACACCTTGCTGCGAGCCGCCGCCGATCACGACCTTCTGCGTGAACGGATCGCGCGTGTCGTACTGGATTTCGGCGGGCGTGGTCTGCGCGCCGATGCGCTGCGACAACTGCAGCAGCGCGCGCAGATGCGTGTTTTCCACCGCGAGCGAGGCGGCCTCGTTGGCCTGCTGGGCGAGCTGAAGATTGCGCGTGTGCAGTTGCGCGTTGTCCTGGCGCAGCGAGGCGCTCGTGACGGCGAGGTCGGCGGCGCCCATGAAGAGGTCGCGCGGCACGAGCGCGGCGCGCTGCAGCGGATAGAGACCGGCGCCGAGCACGCCGCGCACGACTTCGAGCGTCTTGAAACGGGCGTCGGAGACGAGCAGCGCGATCGACAGCACGACGAAGAACAGCAGTCGTGCGAGTGCCGATGGGCCTTGTTTGAACAGAGGCGGCGGACTGTATTCCATGGTCGGCGCCGGGGGCGTGTGCGGTTCGGTGAAACTAACGGTGAAACTGGAGGCGCGAGGGCCGGGCCGCGAAGCGCGCCGCGAGCGCCGCCTCGACATGGGCGGCACGAACGTCACGAGCGGCACATTCGGCCTGAGCGGCGCGGGCGACGAGGCGGGGCGGCGTCTGCCGCCGCCGAACCGTCAACCGTTCGACAGTCTCACCCACTGCGGCGCGATAAGTCGCACCAGATGTCGCGCCAGATGTGACACCACATTCAGCGCCAGGTTCCAGAGCTGGGGCGCCGGATTGCAAATGCACCGTTGCGCCCGCAGCGAAGGGCTGCTTACTCGTACGAGAAGATGCTGCCGAGCTTGTCCATGCGCTCGAGCGCCATGCCCGAACCGCGCACGACGCAGGTGAGCGGATCTTCCGCCACCAGCACCGGCAGACCGGTTTCTTCGGCCAGCAGGCGGTCGAGGTCGCGCAGCAGTGCGCCGCCGCCCGTGAGCATCATGCCGCGTTCGGCGATGTCGGCGCCCAGTTCCGGCGGCGTTTGTTCCAGCGCGATCTTCACCGACGAGACGATCTGGTTCAGCGGGTCGGTGAGCGCTTCGAGAATTTCGTTGCTCGAAATCGTGAAGCTGCGCGGAATGCCTTCCGACAGGTTGCGGCCCTTGACTTCCATTTCCTTGACTTCGGAACCCGGGAAGGCCGAACCGATTTCCTTCTTGATGGCTTCGGCGGTCTGCTCGCCGATCAGCATGCCGTAGTTGCGGCGGATGTAGTTGACGATGGCTTCGTCGAACTTGTCGCCGCCCACGCGCACCGAGCCCTTATAGACGATGCCGCCGAGCGAGATCACGCCCACTTCGGTCGTGCCGCCGCCGATGTCGACGACCATCGAGCCCGTGGCCTCCGACACCGGCAGGCCGGCGCCGATTGCCGCGGCCATCGGTTCTTCGATCAGGTAGACCTGCGAGGCGCCCGCACCGTGCGCGGCTTCCTTGATCGCGCGGCGCTCGACCTGGGTCGAACCGCAGGGCACGCAGATGATGATGCGCGGCGACGGCGAGAACATGCGCGATTCGTGTGCAGTCTTGATGAACTGCTTGATCATCTGCTCGGTGACGGTGAAGTCGGCGATCACGCCGTCCTTCATCGGGCGGATGGCCTCGATGTTGCCCGGCACCTTGCCGAGCATCTGCTTGGCTTCCTTGCCGACTGCCTGAATGGTCTTTTTGCCGTTCGGGCCGCCTTCCTGGCGGATGGACACGACCGAGGGTTCGTCGAGGACGATGCCCTTGCCGCGCATGTAGATCAGGGTGTTGGCGGTGCCGAGGTCGATCGCGAGATCGTTGGAGAAGTAGCTACGCAGAAAACCGAACATTCAAAAATCCTGTCTCGCTGGTGGCCGACCTGTGGAACGAGCGGGTCACGGGCGGCAGCGGAAAAAATAACAGCCTCAGGACGGGCGGAAAGTGCCGCCGCGAGGAGCCTGAAACTGCGGGAATGGTGACCGGAGGCAACCCCGTTGCGCGCCTGCTGAACGCAAATTGCTGCGATCAGGCTTGAAAGGCGGGTGCAAGGCGGTCCGGGTTTGAGTCGAACGCGTAATGATACCTTATAATTTTGCCTGTTTTGCAGGATCCGGAGGTCAGTTTTTGACCGCGTCGAAGCTTTCTTCGCTCCCCGGATCCGGCGCGATAAACCGCTGTTGCAGCACTGATTTTCTGCACTGCTTCAGCCTCATTTTCCGGTGACCGCATGGCCCTGACCCTGACCGATGTGAAGCGCATCGCGCATCTCGCGCGCCTCGAACTGGCCGAAGCCGAGGCCGGCAATACGCTCGAGCGCCTGAATAACTTCTTCGGGCTCGTCGAGCAGATGCAGGCCGTGGACACCACGGGCATCGCGCCGCTCGCGCACCCGATCGAGCAGATCGAGGACGTCGCGCTGCGCCTGCGCGAGGACGCCGTGACCGAAACCGTGGATCGCGAGGCCTTCCAGCGCCCCGCGCCCGCGGTACAGGACGGACTGTACCTCGTCCCGCGCGTGATTGAGTAAACACGCTGGCATTTACCGTTATTTTCGAAGAAATCCGAGTTATCGGACCTTAACTTCGCGGACTTTAATTTCGCGAACGGCGGCAAGACCGAACGGCCGGCGCCTCGCGCACCGGCGCGCAGCGCCCCTCGCGGCGGCGTGCGCAATTCGAAGCGCCGTCACGTTCTTCCAGGAATCACGCAATGCATGACAAAAGCTTGACCGAACTGCGCGCCGCGCTGGCTGCGAAGGAATGCTCCGCAGTCGAACTGGCCCAGCATTTTCTGGGTCGGATTGAGGCGCATCAAGACCTGAACGCGTTCGTCGACGTCAATCCCGAAGCGACGCTCGCGCAGGCCAAGGCCGCCGACGCGCTGCTGCATTCGGGCCACGCCGGCCCGCTCGCGGGCATTCCGCTCGCGCACAAGGACGTGTTCGTCACGCGCGGCTGGCGCTCGACGGCCGGCTCGAAGATGCTTGCAAACTATGTGAGCCCGTTCGATGCGACCGTGGTCGAGCGCCTCGGGCGCGCGGGCATGGTGACGCTCGGCAAGACCAATATGGACGAATTCGCGATGGGCTCGTCCAACGAGAACTCGCACTTCGGCGCGGTGAAAAACCCGTGGGACAAGAATGCGGTGCCGGGCGGCTCGTCGGGCGGTTCGGCCGCCGCCGTGGCCGCGCGCCTCGCGCCCGCCGCAACGGGCACCGACACGGGCGGCTCGATCCGTCAGCCCGCGTCGTTCTCGGGCATCACCGGCATCAAGCCCACGTACGGCCGCGTGTCGCGCTACGGCATGATCGCGTTCGCCTCGTCGCTCGACCAGGGCGGCCCGATGGCGCAGAGCGCCGCCGACTGCGCGCTCCTGCTCAACGCGATGGCCGGTTTCGACGAGCGCGATTCCACGAGCCTTACGCGCGACGACGAAGACTACACGCGCCATCTGGGTGAGCAGTGGGGCGCGAACGCGAGCGCCGACAAGCCGCTCGCGGGTCTGCGCATCGGTCTGCCGAAGGAATACTTCGGCGCGGGCCTCGCCGACGACGTGCGCGCCGCCATCGACGCCGCGCTCAAGACTTACGAGTCGCTCGGCGCGACGCTCGTCGAAGTCACGCTGCCCAAGACCGAGTTATCGATTCCCGTCTATTACGTGATCGCGCCGGCGGAAGCCTCCTCGAACCTCTCGCGTTTCGACGGCGTGCGCTTCGGCCATCGCGCCGACCAGTACACCGATCTGCTCGACATGTACAAGAAGTCGCGCGCGGAAGGTTTCGGCCCCGAAGTGAAGCGACGCATTCTGGTCGGCACCTACGTGCTTTCTCACGGCTACTACGACGCGTACTACCTGCAGGCGCAGAAAATCCGACGCATCATCGCGCAGGATTTCCAGCAAGCGTTCAAGCAGTGCGACGTCATCATGGGCCCGGTCGCGCCGAGCGTGGCATGGGACATCGGCGCGAAGGGCGACGATCCCCTGCAGATGTACCTCGCGGACATCTACACGCTGTCGACCAGCCTCGCGGGCCTGCCCGGCATGAGCGTGCCGTGCGGCTTCGGCGCGGGCGCGAACGCGCAACGTCCGGTCGGTCTGCAGATCGTCGGCAACTATTTCAACGAGGCCCGCATGCTGCAGGTCGCCGACGCTTTCCAGCGCGCGACCGACTGGCATCGCAAGGCGCCGGCAGGGGTGTAAAGCATGAGCACGCAATGGGAAGTCGTTATCGGTCTTGAGACGCACGCGCAGCTGTCGACGGTCTCCAAGATCTTCTCGGGCGCATCGACGCAATTCGGCGCGGCGCCCAACACGCAGGCCTGCCCCGTCGATCTCGCGCTGCCGGGCGTGCTGCCGGTGATGAACCGCGGCGCCGTCGAGCGCGCGATCCAGTTCGGTCTCGCGATCGGCTCGACGATCGCGCCGCGCAGCATCTTCGCGCGCAAGAACTACTTCTACCCGGATCTGCCGAAGGGCTATCAGATCAGCCAGTACGAGATTCCGGTCGTGCAGGGCGGCCAGATCACGATCCAGGTGCCCGCCAATGAAAAGGCCGGCAAGGAAGCGTACGAAAAAACCGTCAACCTGACGCGTGCGCATCTGGAAGAAGACGCGGGCAAGTCGCTGCACGAAGACTTCGCGGGCATGACGGGCATCGACCTGAACCGCGCGGGCACGCCGCTGCTCGAAATCGTCACGGAACCTGAAATGCGCAGCGCGGCGGAAGCCGTGGCCTACGCGAAGGCGCTGCACACGCTCGTCGTGTGGCTCGGCATCTGCGACGGCAACATGCAGGAAGGCTCGTTCCGTTGCGACGCGAACGTCTCGGTGCGTCCGGTCGGTCAGAAAGAGTTCGGCACGCGTGCGGAAATCAAGAACCTGAACTCGTTCCGCTTCCTCGAAGAAGCCATCCAGTACGAAGTGCGACGTCAGATCGAGCTGATCGAAGACGGCGGCACGGTGGTGCAGGAAACGCGTCTCTACGATCCGGACAAGCGCGAAACGCGCTCGATGCGCAGCAAGGAAGACGCGCACGATTACCGCTATTTCCCGGATCCCGACCTGATGCCGCTCGTGATCGACGCGGCGTGGGTCGAGCGCGTGAAGGGCGAAATGCCGGAGCTGCCCGAGTCGATGCAGGCGCGCTTCGTCGAGCAGTACGGTCTGACCGCGTACGACGCGAACGTGCTGACGTCGAGCAAGGCGATGGCCGCGTACTTCGAGGCCGTGGTCGCGAAGGCCGGCGCCGCGCAGGCGAAGGCCGCCGCGAACTGGCTGATGGGCGAAGTCTCGTCGCAGCTGAACCGCGAAGACCTGGAGATCGGCGCGTCGCCGGTGTCGGCGGCGCAACTCGCGCTGCTGCTCGCGCGTATCGCCGACGGCACGATCTCGAACAAGATCGCCAAGGAAGTGTTCCAGGCGATGTGGGACGAGAAGGCCGCCGACGAAGGCGCGGCCGACCGCATCATCGAAGCGAAGGGTCTCAAGCAGATTTCGGATACCGGCGCGCTCGAAGCGATCATCGACGAGGTGCTCGCCGCGAACCCGAAGTCGGTCGAGGAATTCCGCGCAGGCAAGGAAAAGGCGTTCAACGCGCTGATCGGCCAGGCGATGAAGGCCACGAAGGGCAAGGCCAATCCGCAACAGGTCAACGAGTTGCTCAAGAAGAAGCTCGGCTGACCGGCTTGCAGACGGGCGGCTGAAACGCGGGCGCATGGGCGAAGTCGACATCGCCCTGCGCCCGTCCTCGTTTTCGACGCTGCGCTTTGCGCGGCGCTGGCATGCAGCAGCGGTTACCCCGAACCAGGAGGAGAGCAGAGCATGACGAAGTCCCCGTCCCCGAGTCTCGACGATTACCGCGTGCCGCTATTCGGCGACAAGAAAGCCGGCAAGTTTGCGTTGGCTGACGTCGATCCGTCCGCCAAGCCGTTTTCCACCGGCAGCAAGGACGGCGACCGCGACCATCTCACGGAAGTCGGCCAGAAGATCGATGTGCAGCAGGAACGCCTGCACGCGCAGCGTCACGACCGCGTGCTGCTGGTTCTGCAGGGCATGGACACGAGCGGCAAGGACGGCACGATTCGCGGCGTGTTCCACGAAGTCGATCCACTCGGCCTGCGCATCGTGGCGTTTCGCGCGCCCACGCCCATCGAGGCGTCGCGCGACTTTCTCTGGCGCGTGCATATGCAGGTGCCGGGGGCGGGCGAGCTGGCCGTCTTCAACCGCAGCCATTACGAAGACGTCCTGGTGCCGCGCGTGCTGGGCCAGATCGACGCGGCCGAGTGCGAGCGCCGCTATGCGCAGATCCGCGACTTCGAGCGCATGCTTGCCGAGACCGGCACGACCATCATCAAGTGCATGCTGCACATCTCGAAGGACGAGCAGAAGCGCCGCATCCAGGCGCGGATCGACGATCCCACGAAACACTGGAAGTTCGATGTGTCCGACCTCGAAGCGCGCAAGCAGTGGGACGCGTATCAGCTTGCCTATCAGGACGCGCTCGCGGCCACGTCGACCGACTACGCGCCGTGGTACGTGATTCCCGCCGACTCGAAAACGCATCGCAACGTCATGGTGGCCGAGCTGCTGCTGCGTCTGATGGACGGACTCAAGCTCGAATTTCCGCCCGCCAAACCGGAACTCAATGGCATGAAGATCGAGTGACGCTTCGAGTGAAGACTCGATGAGCGCCTCGCTTCACGCCGCTCGCGCGCGCCGCGCCGCCGCGAGCTCCCTGAAACGCAAACCACAAGGAAACACAACATGCTGCGTGTGATCACCGCGAACCTCAACGGCATCCGTTCGGCGGCGAAGAAGGGCTTCTTCGAATGGTTCGGCGACCAGAAAGCCGACGTGCTCTGCGTGCAGGAAATCAAGTGCTCGCAGGACGACATGACGCCCGAATTCCTCGCGCCGCACGACTTCAAGGGCTACTTCCAGCACGCGGTGAAGAAGGGTTATAGCGGCGCGGGCGTCTACACGCGTCACGAGCCGGACGACGTGATCATCGGCTTCGGCAGCGAGGAATTCGATGCCGAAGGCCGCTACGTCGAAGTGCGTTTCGGCAATCTGTCGGTCATTTCGGTGTACGTGCCGTCGGGTTCGAGCGGCGAAGAGCGTCAGGCCGCGAAGTATCGCTTCATGGACGCGTTCATGCCGCATCTGGCCGAACTCAAGCGCGAGCGCGAAGTGGTGCTGTGCGGCGACGTGAACATCGTCCACAAGGAAATCGACATCAAGAACTGGAAGGGCAATCAGAAGAATTCCGGCTGCCTGCCCGAAGAGCGCGCGTGGCTCACGCAACTGTTCGACGACGTCGGTTACGTGGACGTGTTCCGCACGATCGATCAGCGCCCCGAGCAGTACACGTGGTGGAGCAACCGCGGCCAGGCTTACGCGAAGAACGTGGGTTGGCGTATCGATTACCAGATCGCCACGCCGGGCATCGCGGCGACGGCGAAAGACGTATCGGTGTTCAAGGACATCAAGTTCAGCGACCACGCGCCGCTGACGATCGACTACGACTGGAAGATGAAGAAGTAAGGTCGATCCACGCAATTCCACGCAATTCGCAGGCAGAAAAATGGGCGCTCGGGCGCCCATTTTTTTCGTGCTTCGTTCGCGATCCGGCGCCGCGCGCCGTGCTTCAGGGCGACGCCACCACCTTGCGCTTTTGCACGGCCGGCATGCCCTCGTAGTCGGGCAACTGCGCGAGCGGCTTGCCGATCGCTTTCGCGTAGAGCGGCATCATGTCGGCGAGACGCTTGGCGATGTCGGCGCGCCGCGCGGGCGTGTACGGATGCACGTAGATGAAGCCCTGATCGCGATCGGCGCGCGTGGCCATCGCGAGCTTGTCCCAGAGCGTGAGCGCGGCGCGCGGATCGAAGCCCGCGCGCGCGGCGATATCGCTGCCGATCACGTCGGCTTCGGTTTCGTCGGCGCGGCCATAGTGCATCTCCACGAGCCGCGAGCCGATGCCGAGCGGGAACATGCCGAGATCGGCGAGACCGAACAGTTGCGGCACCGCGCCCGATTCGATCTGCGCGGCCTGCTGTTCGCCGAGACGCTCGCGCACGTGCTCGCGCACCGCATGCGCGATCTCGTGGCCGAGCAGCATGCCGAGTTCGTTGTCGTTGAGCTTCACGCGGTCGAGCAGGCCGCCGTAGACGACGATCTTGCCGCCCGGCAGGCAATACATGCGGATATCGGGCGAGCGCACCACGGCCACTTCCCACTTCCACGATTTCACGCGGTCGCTCCACTTGAGCGCGTAGGGCGCGAGCTTGTCGACGAGCTGGCGCACGCGCTGCACGTGCGGATCGCTATCGGGATAGAGGCGGTTCGAATGCGCCGCGCCGCGCACGATCTCGTTGTATTCCGCGGTGGCCTGGGCTTCGAGCATCGGCGACGGAATCAGGCTGCGGAACACGGCGATATTGCCGAAGCGCACCACGCGGCCGGTGCTCGGGCCGCTGCTTTGCACGCCGGTTTGCGCACTGCCGGAGATGGCGTTCGGCGCGGCGCTGCCCGATGCGCCGCTGGACGCGGCGCCCGTCGGGGCGCTCGACTCGGTGGCGGGCGTGGACGTGGCGCCGGCCGGGTTGGCGGCCGGATTTTCCGTGGCGTGCGCGATCTGGCCGACACCCGCCTGCAGCGTGGCGGCGAGCGTCAGCGCGAGCGCGCGCAACGCGGTGCGAAGCGGCGGACGAGCGGGCGTGCCTTTGCGCGGACGTTGCCGACCCGCCGCGCCGCCCGCATCGCTTCCCTCCGGACGGCGTCGCGTCGAACGGAAAGCGAAAACTGCTGGCTGAGGCGGGGTCACGACCGGTTTCTCCACGGGGCGATACGAATGAGCAGGAGCATACCCGGTACGGCGAGCAGCGTGCAGACGACGAAGTAATCGAACCAGCCAATTTTAGCGACGACATAACCGCTCGCGGCGGACGCGAGCGTGCGCGGAATCGAGGCGAGGCTCGTGAACAGCGCGAACTGCGTGGCGGTGTAGCGCGGATCGGTGGTGCTGGCGATATAGGCGGTGAACGCGGCGAGCGTGAGGCCGGTCGCGAAGGTCTCGAAGCCGTAGACGAGCGCGAGCGCCACCGCGCGCGGATCGAGCGTGAGCTGCGTGTGCGCGCCGAACACGCTCGCGATCTGCGTGACGCCGTGGCTCACTGCGAGCACGACGTCGTAGATCGCAGCGAGCGACGGCGAGCCCGGTCCGAGCTGCGCGAGCCACGCGAAGCCGAGCGTCGAAATCATCTGCAGGAAACCGAAGATCCACAAGCCGCGCCCGATGCCGATCTTCACCAGCGCGATGCCGCCGAGAATGCCGCCCGCGAGACTCGCGCCGAACGCGGTCATCTTGGCGATCACGCCGATCTCGGTGCGCGAATAGCCGATGTCGAGAAAGAACGACGTCGAGAGCGTGGTCGCCATCGTGTCGCCGAGCTTGTAAAGGAAGATGAACGCGAGCACGAACAGCGCGGCGGCGAGGCCGTCGCGGTTCACGAATTCGGCGAACGGCTGCACGATGGCTTCGCGCAGATTCTTCGGCGGCGCGCCGTGAATCTCCGGCTCCGTCACGACGAGCGAGAGGATCATGCCGGGAATCATGAACGCCGCCGTGACGACGAACACCGTGCTCCACGGCAGGTGATCGGAGAGGATCAGCGCGAGCGAGCCGGGCACGAGCGCCGCGATCTTGTACGCGTTCACGTGGACCGCGTTGCCCAGACCCTGTTCGGTGTCCTTGAGCAGTTCGCGCCGGTAGGCGTCGACCGAAATGTCCTGGCTCGCGCCGAAGAACGCCACCAGCGCGGTGAGTGCGGCAACGGTCCAGATCGACTCTTTCGGGGAGACGAAACCGAGCGCGGCGATCGCGCCCGCCACGAGTATCTGCGTGACCAGCATCCAGCCGCGGCGGCGTCCGGGCTTCCAGCCCGGCAGACGCGGCACGTAGCGGTCCATCAGCGGCGCCCAGACGAATTTCCAGGTATAGGGAAACTGGATCAGCGCGAAGAGGCCGATTTCCTTGAGATTGACGCCCTCGGAGCGCAGCCACGCCTGCACCAGATAGACGAGCGTGAAGAGCGGCAGCCCCGAGGTGAAGCCCAGAAACACGCAGATCAGCATGTGCGTGTTCAGGTACGCGCGCCAGCCCGGATGGTCTTCGTGAGCCGACAGGTCGTGCGCGTCGTGAGCGCCAACGTCGTGCGTGTCGTGCGTGTCGTGCGCGTCGGGCGCGTCGGGCGCGTCGGGCGCGTGGCGCGCCTCGTGTGCGTCCTGCTTGGTGGCCTCTTGGGGCGGATTCGGCATGTCGTCGGGCGGCGGCGCGTGTGTATCGAGATGAATTCGGCGAGAAACGCGCGGCGCCGGTCCCGGCGTCAGCGTTTCTTCACGCGATAGACCGCAAGACTACCACGCCAGTTCACACCCCAACGCACGGTCTGGCCCCCATGCAGCACGGCGCGATCGAGAATTTCGATGCCGACTTCGGGCGCGAGCGCCTCGAAATCCTTCACCGTGAGCACGCGCACGTTCGGCGTGTTGTGCCATTGGTAGGGCAGCGACTTCGAGACCGGCATGCGACCGCGCAGGACCGAAAGCCGGTGCGGCCAGTAACCGAAATTCGGGAACGAGACGATGCATTCCTTGCCCACGCGCGCCGTCTCGCGCAGGATCGCGGCGGTCTGGTGAATCGTCTGCAGCGTCTGCGAAAGAATCGCGAAATCGAAACTCGCGTCTTCGAACAGGCGCAAGCCGTCTTCCAGATTCTGCTGGATCACGTTGATGCCGTTCTTCGTCGAGGCGAGCACGCCCGCGTCGTTGATCTCGATGCCGTAGCCCGTGCATTCGAGCTCTTCGGAGAGCAGCGAAAGCAGCGCGCCGTCGCCGCAGCCGAGGTCGAGCACCTTCGAGCGCGGTTCGATCCAGCGCGCGATGGTGCGAAAGTCGGGACGGGCGGAAAGACTGTCGAAAGCGCTCTGGTTCATGCGCCCACCTCAGCAGCAATGCGTTCGTAATAGGCGCGCACCACGTTGTGATAGCGCGCGTCGTCGAGCAGGAAGGCGTCGTGGCCGTGCGGCGCGTCGATTTCCGCGTAGGTCACCTGACGATTGTGATCGAGCAGCGCCTTCACGAGTTCGCGCGAGCGCGCGGGCGCGAAACGCCAGTCGGTCGAAAAGCTCGCCACGAAATATTTCGCTTTCGTGTGCGCGAGCGCGCGGGTCAGGTCGCCGTCGAAGGTGCGGGCGGGATCGAAGTAATCGAGCGCGCGCGTGATCAGCAGATAGGTGTTGGCGTCGAAGTAGTCGGCGAACTTGTCGCCCTGGTAGCGCAGATACGACTCCACTTCGAACTCCACGTCGAAGTTGAAGTTGTACTCGTTCTGCGCGCCCTCGGCGCGGCGCAGCGCGCGGCCGAATTTTTCGGCCATGTCGTCGTCGGAGAGATAGGTGATGTGCCCGATCATGCGCGCGACGCGCAGGCCGCGCTTCGGCTTCACGTCGTGCGCGTAGTAGTCGCCGCCGTGGAAGTCCGGGTCCGAGAGAATCGACGAGCGCGCCACTTCGTTGAACGCGATGTTCTGCGCGGAGAGCTTGGGCGTGGAGGCGATCACCAGACAGTGGCCGAGGCGGTCCGGATAGCGCAGGCTCCAGGCCAGCGCCTGCATGCCGCCGAGGCTGCCGCCCATCACCGCCGCGAACTTCTCGATGCCGAAGCGATCGGCCACGCGCGCCTGCGCGTCGACCCAGTCTTCGACGGTCACGACGGGAAATTTCGCGCCCCAGGGCTTGCCGGTGGCGGGATCGATGCTCATCGGGCCGGTCGAGCCGAAGCACGAGCCCAGATTGTTCACGCCGATCACGAAGAAGCGGTTGGTGTCGAGCGGCTTGCCCGGCCCGACCATGTTGTCCCACCAGCCGACGTCTTTGGGGTTGTCCGCGTAGACGCCCGCGACGTGGTGCGACGCATTGAGCGCGTGACAGACGAGCACCGCGTTGCTGCGTGCGGCATTGAGCGTGCCGTAGGTTTCGACCACGAGGTCGTACCCGGCCAGCGCCGTGCCGTTCTGCAGTTGCAGAGGCTCGTCGAAATGCAGTGTTTGAGGAGCGACGATGCCGATCGATTCCATTCGTTCCGCCTGTGTTTTTCGGGCGGCTAAACGGTGTCGGCGAGCGCGGAGTGCGAAGGAGTTGGCGCAGCTGACGACCTCTTTAGCCGCATTTATATCGAACTCCGGGCCCATGCCGTGGGAGTTCACGCGCCCGCAATCGAGTCAGCAAATCGGCGCGTGGGTGAAGCAAGTGAAGGCAGAGTATAGCGGAAAACGCCGGCGTCAATGCGGCGGACGGGTTGTCGCTGGAGCGGCGCGCGGGCGGGCGGCGTGCGATGCCGCCCGCCCTTACGACGCTGTACCAGCGCAACCCCAACGCAGGCTCAGACGCCGTTCGGATGCGTGTTGCGCCAGCGCCGCAGCCCGAAGGCGGCGACGATCATCAGGATGCCGTAGAGCACGGCGTAGGCGGCGATCACCCAGATCAGCGAGAGCGCGCCCGCACCCGGAAACATGACGATGAAGAAGCCCACGGCGGCGGAGAGCAGGCCCGAGAGGCCGACCGCCCACGGATGCGCGATCGCGCGGCGGTACTGGAATGCGTAGATGATTTCGAAGACGCCGACCGCGAGCGCCCAGAAGCCGATGATCATCACCAGCACGATGGCCGTCTCGCCGGGCCAGAAGAGCGCCACGAGACCCGCGATCACGCCGATCAGCCCGACCACGACGTAGGTCCAGCGCCGCGTGCCGCCGCCGCGCGCGCCGTAGAGCAGCGCGAACGCGCCGTCGACGATCGCATAGGCGCCCCAGACGATGGCGAGCGTGATGACGGTGAAGCCGGGCCACATGAAGGCGAGCACGCCGAACACGATGGCGGCGATGCCGCGCGCGAGCAGCCAGCCCCAGTGCGCGGACAGGCCCGCGAGGATGGACAGGGCGGCGGGAGGAATGGGACGGGTGTCGGGACGGTTCATGCGTTCTTCTCCTTACGGGCGGAAACGAAGCGCACGGCCGCGACAGGCGACAAGACGCGCCGAACGTGCCGCAAAACAGGCGGAAAGAGCGGGCGCGGCCGCGCTACTGAAGAATCACGCGAATCTGCTCGTCGGCGTGCTCGCTGGGCGAGCGTGTGAAGCCGCTTTGCGCGTAACGGTGCCAGCAGCCGATCACGTAGCGCACCACCAGATTCGCGCGCACCGCCGGATCGTAACCTTTTGGCGCGGCCCCTGCGCCGGGGTTGGCCGACGCGCTCTCCGCGAGTTCGGCGATGCCCACGCGCAGGCACTGGCGCAGCGTGGCCTCGATGCGGTCGAGCATCTGGTTCACGCGTTCGGCGAGGCGCTCGTGCTCGCCCACCAGCGCTTCGCAGGTCAGCACGCGCGTCATGCCGGCGTTTTTCGCCGAAAACTGGACCAGCATCAAGGCAATGGCGCGCGCCTGCAAAACGCCGCTCGGCTCCTTCGCGACGATCTGGTTCACGAGCGCGAACAGCGTCTGCTCGATGAAGTCGATCAGCCCTTCGTACATCTGCGCCTTGCTCGCGAAATGGCGATACAGCGCCGCTTCGGAGACGCCCAGCTTCGCGGCGAGCGCGGCGGTGGTGATCTTCTCGCCGCGCGGCGCTTCCAGCATGGCGGCGAGCGTCTGGAGAATGTGCACGCGGCGCTCGCCCGGCTTCGGACGGCTGGCGCGGCGCGGCGGTGCGTCGGCTGAGTCCGGTGATTCTGCTGCTACGACTGCGTCACGCGTTTCGGTCGGCTGCATGAATGTCGCCCCTGAGTCCGGATCGCGGCCCGCGGCGAGTCCGCCGGGCCGTCGAATCTTGCGGTGTGGTGTGCGTCCGGATGCGCGCTGGCGTCAGCGCCGGCTCCGGATTCGTGTGCTGCGTGCTGCGTGCTGCATGACGCGCCCGTGGTCCGTCGGGCGCGGCGCGGTCGGCGTTCGCTGTTGGCGTTCGCGGTCAGTCTGTTACGTGCCGATACGTGCCGGTGACGCTGCGCGGTGGCTTGCGCGATTGGCCCCGCAGTTGCCCTGTCCGCAGTCCGCGTCCCAGCGATTTTAGCGAACGAATGCGATGGTCGACATAGTGAGGCCGCCCGCCGCGCGCGAGCGCTGCGGGAAGGTGGCCGGTGATCCACACCGTCTGGATGCCGAGGCGGCGGTAGCGCTTCAGATGCCCGCGCGTGTCCTCGACGAGAATCGCGTCCTCGAAGGCCACGCCGATGTCGCGCAGCGTCTTGCGCAGCATCGACGCATCGGGCTTGGCGCGCCAGCGCTCGCGCGTGCGCATGTGCTCGATGGCCAGCACGCGCTCGAAGATCCGCTCGATGCCGAGCGCGTCGAGCACCGCGTGGGCGTACTCGGTCGGACCGTTGGTCAGCACGATCTTGCGGCCGGGCAGCGCGCGCAGGATGCGCGCGAGGCCGCGCTCCGCGTGCAGCATGGCGCTCAGATCGTCGAAGGTGTGGACGACCTTGAGGAAATCGTGCGGATCGATGGCGTGGTGGCGCAGCAGGCCGAGCAGCGCCGCGCCGTAGCGGTGCGTGTAGCTCGTGCGCAGATGGTTCGCGACGTCGCGGCTCACGCCCAGCGAGTCGATGATGTACTGCGTCATGCCGCGGTTGATGGCCGGAAAGACCGCGCGCGACGCGCCGTGCAGCGTGTTGTCGAGGTCGAACAGCCAGACGGGGCGGTGTGCGGCGCGCGTCGGCCGCCGCCTGGGCGACCTGGACTGCGGGCGATTCACGTTCATGGGGGAGACAGCGTTGGCGGCGCGCGAGGCGCCGCCAACGCAGAGGGGGCGTCAGTGGGAGCGGATCATCGTGCCGAACGGCTGTTCGGTCAGGATTTCCAGCAGCACCGAGTGCTCGATGCGGCCGTCGATGATGTGCACCGAGCGCACGCCGCTCTTGGCCGCGTCGAGCGCCGACGAGATCTTCGGCAGCATGCCGCCGGAAATCGTGCCGTCTTCAAACAGCGCATCGATCTCGCGCGCCGAAAGATCGGTCAGTAGAGTGCCCGACTTGTCCATCACGCCGGGGATGTTCGTCATCATGACGAGCTTCTCGGCGTTGAGCACGACCGCGAGCTTGCCCGCCACGAGGTCGGCGTTGATGTTGTACGACAGACCGTCTTCGCCGAAGCCGATCGGCGAAATGACCGGAATGAACGCGTCGTCCTGGAGCGCCTTCACGACGGCCGGGTTGATCGCCTCGACCTCGCCCACCTGGCCGATGTCGATGTACTGACCGGGGTTGTCGCGGTCCGGCATCATCAGCTTGCGCGCGTGGATCAGGCCGCCGTCCTTGCCGGTCAGGCCGACCGCGTGGCCGCCGAAATGGTTGATCAGCGTGACGATGTCCTGCTGCACCTCGCCGCCGAGCACCCACTCGACGACTTCCATGGTTTCTTCATCCGTGACGCGCATGCCCTGGATGAAGGTGCCTTGCTTGCCGATCTTTTTCAGCGCCGTGTCGATCTGCGGGCCGCCGCCGTGCACGATGACCGGGTTGATGCCCACGAGCTTCAGCAGGATCACGTCGCGCGCGAAGCCTTGCTTGAGCCGCTCTTCGGTCATGGCGTTGCCGCCGTATTTGATGACCACGGTCTTACCGTGGTACTGACGGATGTAGGGCAGCGCTTCGGCCAGAATTTCGGCTTTCAGGGTGGGCGCGATCTGCGTGAGGTCGAGAGGCTCGGACATGGCGGCGGAGACTGGACAGAAAACGGGACAAAAACGAGACGAAAAGCGCGAAGAATCCGGCGAAACCGGCCGCGCGGGTCTGTGCGGGTCAAACAGGCCGAATTGTACAGGACTGGCGCGGCGCAACAGGGTTTGCGACCGGGTTTTAGAGAAGGCGCCGTTGCAGTGTGGCAGGCTTACAGCCGCGCTCGTAATTTTGGGAAAATGCACTAATTCATCGTCGATATCGGGAAATTTATTCCTTTGAGCGGCGATGTCGCGGTGGGGAATGGGCGGCGGACAGTCCGCGATGCGTTGTCTGGAACCAACGGGCCGCGCGGCTGCCCGGACGCGCGCCGCGCTGTGGCATCATTTCCCTACCGCCGACGCCGGCACACGAGGAGCGCGCCATGACCGCCTCCAGGCCCCACGCCGCCACGCAGTCCGCGACTCGGGACACCTCTTCGGACACGACCCGCAGCGTCCGCTGTCCGCGCTGCGGCAACCGCTTCGACTGCGGCCGCCACGCCGAGCCGTTCGACTGCTGGTGCAAGTCGCTGCCCGCGCTGCCCGCGAGCCAGCTCGATCCGCGCGGCCGCTGTCTGTGTCCCGAATGTCTCGCCGCCGCGGTCGCCGCGGGGCAGACGCCGTCAGGAAGCTCGCCGGGCCGTTGACGCCGTGCGCCGGCTCGTCGAACCGGGCCAAATCGAGCCTCTGAATGGACCCCGGCCTAAGCGAGCGCCTCGCGATGCGCTCGCGCGAGCCCGGCCAGATCGGCGCTGACGGCGTCGAGCACGGGCTGCCAGTCGCGGAACTGCTTCTGCCGATACAGCGTGGTGTTCGGATACCACGGGCTGTCACGGCGATCGAGCTGCCAGACCCAATGCGGATTCACGTCGAGCAGCAGCCACGCGCGCTTGCCGAGCGCGCCCGCCAGATGCGCCGCCGACGTACACACCGAAATCACCAGATCGAGTCCGTCGACGAAGGCGGCGGTGTCGTCGAAGTCCGGCCATTCGGCGCTGTAATCGGCGATCTCGAAGCCCGCCGCGCGCGCCGCGTCGACATCGGCTTGCGCGCCCGGCTGCAGCGAGTAGAACGCCACGTCGGCGTGCATGCCCGCGAACGCCTGCGCGAAGCGCTCCAGCCCGACGCGCCGGAACGGATTGCGTTGATGCGTGAGGCTGCCGGTCCAGGCGAGGCCGACTTTCAGGCGGCGCTCGCCGGCATCGTCGGCGAGCCGCTTGCGCCAGTAAGCGGCGCGCGCCGGATCGGGCGCGAGATAGGCGGCGGGGCCGGGAATGGTGTCGTCGCGCGTCTCGAAGAGGAACGGCAGGCTCAGCAGCGACACCTCGCAGTCATACGGCGGCAGCGCTTCGACCGGACCGCCCGCGCAATAGAGATCGCAGTGGGCGCCGAGGCTGCGCGAGAGCAGCGCGCCCATCTGCGGAAACGAATTCCAGACCAGTTTGCCGCCTTCGCGATGCACGCGTTCGGCGAGCATCGGCACGTAGCGGGCGAATTGCAGCAGGTCGCCCATGCCCTGTTCGCCCCACAGCAGCAGCGTGCGCCCGGCGAGCGGTTCGCCGCGCCATTGCGGTTTCGGAAACGCGGGCCGTCCCGCCGCGAGTTCGCGCGAACCTTGCCAGCGCAGTTCGTGTCCGGCCCAGCCTTCGGCATACCCGCCGCGCACGAGCCGCAGAATCGCCAGATTGAAACGCGACGAAGCCCCGTTGGGCGCATACTCGCAGGCGGCGCGCGCCATGCGTTCCGCTTCGTCCCAGTCTTGCGCTTCCTTGCACACCATCGCGTAGTTGTTGAGCGCGAGCGGGTCGTGCGGCGCGAGCGCGACGGCCCGCCGGGCTGCGTCATGAGGTCGCGCAAGATCGATGTCGGTCGGACGCAGCAACGCGAGGTTGACCCATGCCCGACTGTCGTTCGGATCGGCCGCAACGGCTTCTTCGAGAAGCCAATCGATCTCGCTTCTCTCAGAATTGATAAGCATCAAAGAGATTGCAAGATTGTTGCGAAGATTTGGAAACGTTTGGTCGATTGCAAGCGCGCGGCGGTATGGTTCGACGGCATCGGCATGACGATTCGCGAATTGCAGGGCCAGTCCGGCGGCGAACTGCGCCGCCGCGCGAGCGGGTGCGAGACGGGCCGCGGCCAGCGCAATCCGCAGCGCGGCGTGGGCTTTGGCGGGATCCTTCACCTCGGCGGCGATGCCGACCAGCGCGTCGTCGCCGAGCGCGAGCAGCGTGGCGCGCGTATTGGTTAGCAGTGCAATGGCTTCTCTGGAAGCCGTCTGTTCCGGGTCCGCCCGCACGGCGGCATCGACGAAATCGAGGAAGAGATTCCTTACCGGCTGAAGCGGATCGTGAGTATCCGTTTGCATGTTTTATTGGCCTTAGATGATTAACGCGGCTTCAGGCAAATCTATTTCGAGCAGATTCGACTATGAGCAATATTCAAACAAAGCTGCTCAGGTTAAGGAATCGGACAAGTACGAACAGGTAAACTGACAGCATGCATCGAATAACCGTCAGTGCTCGCGTCAATCTCAGCCATCTGTTCTGGCTGCGCAGTCTCGCCATCATCGGCCAGCTCTGCACGATTGCGTTCGTGCAATTTTTCTTCGGCGTGCAATTGCCGCTGCCTGCCATGCTGTTCGTGATCGCCCTCGAAGTGGCGTTCAACGGCGTCACCTGGCTGCGCGTCACGCAGGATCGTCCCGAATCCAATCTCGAACTGTTCGGCCAGATCTGGGTCGACCTCGGCGCGCTCTCGGCGCTGCTGTTTCTGTCGGGCGGCACGACCAATCCGTTCGTCTCGCTCTATCTGCCTTCGCTCGCCATCGCGGCGGCCGTGCTGCCCTGGTATCTCACGGCGTGGCTCGCGTGCTTCGCGGTCGCCTGCTACGTGCTGCTCGGCTTCGACAACGTTCCCCTCAATCTCGACAACCCGTCGAACCTGTTCGATTACTACCGCGCCGGCACGTGGGTGAACTTCATGGTGAGCGTGGCGCTCATCGTCTGGTTCGTCGCGCGGATGTCGCGCGCGTTGCGCCAGCGCGAATACGCGCTCGCCGACGCGCAGCAGCGTCTCCTGCGCGACGAACGCGCGGTCGCGCTCGGCGTGCAGGCGGCCACGGTCGCGCACGAGATCGGCACGCCGCTCTCCACCATTTCCATGCTGACCGAAGAGCTGCGCGACATCGCGCGCACCGACCAGGGCCTCGCGCCCTACGGCGCCGACCTCGAACTGCTCGACAAGCAGATCACGCTCTGTACCTCGGCGCTCGCGCGCCTGCGCAGCCGCGCCTCGTCGGCGGGCAGCCGTCAGTTCGTGGGCGAATGGCTCGGGCCGTTCGTCGAGCAATGGCGGCTGCGCCATCCGCACGTGAAGTTCGAGCTGCAGGGCGAACCGCCCGCCGACCTGAGCCTCGACGACACCGTTGCGGTCGGCCAGATCCTCACCATTCTGCTCGACAACGCCGCGCGCGCGAGCCGCGACTTCGTTTCGCTGCGCGCGTATCCGTCGCCGCGCCTGAACGACTTTATCGATTTTGAAGTCTGCGACGCGGGGCCGGGCATTCCGGCTTCACTGCGCGCCTCGCTGGGCGCCGCGCCCGTTGACAGCACACAGGGCGGTCACGGCGTCGGGCTCTATCTGGCGTTTTCGTCGGCGGCGCGGCTGGGCGGTTCGATCGAACTGACCGACGCGACGACGGCGGGCGCGGCGTCCGAGGGCGGCGCGTCCGAAGGGAGCAGTGGAGGAGTCGCAGCGAGTGCTGCGGCCGCGGTGGGCGGCGGCACGCGCGCGCGCAAGGCGCGCGGCACGCGTGCGGTGCTGCGGGTGCCTGTGAAAACGGGCGGCCCGGCACAGGCGCCGGCATCGCCGGGCGAGACGGACCAGGTTGCGGGCTCGCGCGATGGCGCGGCGGCCAAGGGTCCGGATATTGAATCAGGCGAGGGGCCGGCCCGGCCCGACGCGGCCTAAACAACACGGAGAAAGTGGCATGAGCGATATGAATTTTCTGGTGATCGACGACGACGAAGTCTTCTCCGACATCCTGACGCGCGGTCTCACGCGACGCGGTTATCAGGTCCAGCAGGCGCACAACGCCGACGAGGCGGTGCGTTTCGCCAACCAGCAGAAGTTTGCGCAAATCACCGTCGACCTGCATCTGGGCAACGACTCGGGCCTGTCGCTGATCGCGCCGCTGCGCGACCTGCAGCCCGACGCACGCATGCTGGTGCTCACGGGTTACGCGAGCATCGCCACGGCGGTGCAGGCGGTGAAAGACGGCGCGGACAACTATCTGGCCAAGCCCGCGAACGTCGAAATGATTCTCTCGGCACTGCAAAGCGACGCGAGCGCGCTGCAAGCCGAAGCGGCCATCGAGCATCCCACGCCGCTGTCGGTTGCGCGCCTCGAATGGGAGCACATCCAGCGCGTGCTGGCCGAGCACGGCGGCAACATCTCCGCCACGGCGCGCGCGCTCAACATGCACCGCCGCACGCTGCAACGCAAGCTCGCGAAGCGCCCGGTCAAGCAGTAAGCGTCACGGCGCAGCCATGAAAAAAGCCCTGCATCGCAGGGCTTTTTTCGTTGGCGAGACGCTTGAAGGTCAGAGCACGTAGCGCGACAGATCTTCGTCCTGCGCCACTTCGCCGAGCGCCTTGTCGACGTAGGCGGCGTCCACCGTCACGCTCTGGCCCGCGTGGTTGCCGGCCGCGAACGACACGTCTTCCAGCAGCTTTTCGATGACCGTATAGAGGCGGCGCGCGCCGATGTTTTCGGTCTTCTCGTTGACCGAGTAGGCGATTTCCGCGAGGCGGCGAATGCCGTCTTCCGCGAAGTCGAGCTGCACGTCTTCGGTCGCGAGCAGCGCCTGATACTGCTTCACGAGGCTGGCGTCGGTCGAGACGAGAATCGCTTCGAAGTCCTTCACGGACAGCGATTCCAGTTCCACGCGAATCGGGAAACGGCCCTGCAATTCGGGGATCAAATCGCTCGGCTTCGACAGATGGAACGCACCGCTCGCGATGAACAGGATGTGATCGGTCTTGATCATCCCGTACTTCGTGTTGATGGTGGTGCCTTCCACGAGCGGCAGCAGATCGCGCTGCACGCCCTGGCGCGAGACTTCGCCGCCACCGCTGCCTTCGTTGTTGCGCGAGGCGATCTTGTCGATTTCGTCGAGGAACACGATGCCGTTCTGCTCGACGTTCTGCACGGCCTTCTGCTTGACCTCTTCGTCGTTGAGCATCTTGGCCGCTTCTTCGTCGGTGATCAGCTTGAGCGCTTCCTTGACCTTCACCTTGCGGCGCGTTTTCTTGCCGCCGCCGAGGTTGGCGAACATCGAACGGATCTGCTCGGTCATGTCTTCCATGCCCGGCGGCCCCATGATGTCCATGCCCGCTTGCGGCATCTCGACGTCGAGTTCGATTTCCTTGTCGTCGAGCTGGCCTTCGCGCAGGCGCTTGCGGAAGGTCTGGCGCGTGGCGTTGTCGCCGCCGTCGGCCGGCGCCGACGCCGACGCATCCGACGAACCGAAGCCGACCGGGCGCGCGCTCGGCAGCAGGATGTCGAGAATGCGGTCTTCGGCCTGATCGGTGGCCTTGCTGCGCACCTTGCGCATTTCCGTTTCGCGCGTCTGCTTCACGGCGATTTCGATCAGGTCGCGCACGATGCTGTCGACGTCGCGGCCCACGTAGCCCACTTCGGTGAACTTGGTGGCTTCGATCTTGATGAAGGGCGCGTCGGCGAGCTTCGCCAGACGGCGCGCGATTTCGGTCTTGCCGACGCCCGTCGGCCCGATCATGAGAATGTTCTTCGGCGTGATTTCCTGGCGCAGCGGGTCGGCGACCTGCTGGCGGCGCCAGCGGTTGCGCAGCGCGACGGCCACGGCCTTCTTCGCTTTCGCCTGGCCGATGATGTGCTTGTCGAGTTCCGAGACGATCTCGGCGGGGGTCATGGTGCTCATCCTGATTCCTTCTCGTCGGTTCGGTCTGGGTACGCTTACTCGATCGTCTCGATCACGCGGTTGTGATTCGTATAGATACACATGTCGCCGGCGATTTCGAGCGACTTTTCGACGATCTCGCGCGGCGAGAGGTCGGTGTTCTGCATGAGCGCGCGGGCCGCGGCCTGCGCATACGCACCGCCCGAACCGATGGCGCAGATGCCTTCTTCGGGATCGAGCACGTCGCCGTTGCCGGTGATGACGAGCGTGGTGCTGGCGTCGGCGGCGATCAGCATCGCTTCGAGACGACGCAGCATGCGGTCGGTGCGCCAGTCCTTCGCGAGCTCGACGGCCGCGCGGGTGAGATTGCCTTGATGCTTTTCGAGCTTGGCTTCGAAGCGGTCGAGCAGCGAGAACGCGTCGGCGGTGCCGCCGGCGAAGCCGACCATGACCTTGCCTCCGTAGATGCGCCGCACCTTCTTCGCGCCACCCTTCATGACGATGTTGCCGAGGGTGACCTGACCGTCGCCGCCGAGGGCGACCTTGTCGCCGCGTCGCACCGATACGATGGTCGTGCCGTGATATTGCTCCATGTGCGTTCCTTTTTACCGTTGATGCCAGCGTGTTGCGTGGACTTCGCGCGGCGGCATGTGCGCCGCGCTTGCGGATCCGGTGACGCGCCGTACGCGGCGCGAGGCGCGCGAGCGGGCGTGTCGGTAGAAGTTTAGGGCGGCAGCGGGCAGTTCAAGGTCTGACAGCGCAGAAAAGCCGTGTCGGCATGCGATCCGGCGTGGCGCTCAGGTCGTTCGCGAGGCGCGAAGCAATGAGGGAGGGAACGGGAAAGCGCAGGCGGGAAGGAAGCGAAACGCAAATGAAAAAGCGCACGGGACTCCGTGCGCTTCGAAAGAAGGCAGTCGATCCGGCACGCGCCGCGCGGCGCCGCCGGCGGCCAATCAGTCGCCGAACAGCTTCTGGCGCAGTTCGCGGCGCTCTTGCGCTTCGAGCGAGAGCGTGGCGGTCGGGCGCGCGAGCATACGCGGGATGCCGATCGGCTCGCCCGTTTCCTCGCACCAGCCGTAGTCGCCGGAGTCGATGCGCGCGAGCGACTGCTGCACCTTCTTCAGCAGCTTGCGCTCGCGGTCGCGCGTGCGCAGTTCGAGCGCGTGCTCTTCTTCGATCGTCGCGCGGTCGGCCGGATCGGGAACGATCACGGTTTCGCGCAGATTCTCGGTGGTCTGGCCCGCATTGCGGAGGATTTCCGCCTGCAGCTGTTCGAGCCGGTTCTTGAAGAAGGCGAGCTGATCCTCGTTCATGTAATCCTTGTCGCTCATCTTCAGGATTTCGGCTTCGGTCAAGAGTCGTTTCGTCGTCATCTGGCTTGCTTCTTCAATGAGTGAGGCAAAACTGGCACATCTTGCCTGCACTTGGGTGTTGCCCGCAGTGGCTTTGACCACGTTTGGCGCGCGCTGCTCGCGCGTCAAACTGCGCGCTGGCGGGCACGACGGTGCATTGTCGGTGACGCCTGAGCGCCGCTGCGGGGCCGAACTCCTCTGGAAACCGTTCTTCAGATGCTCCTGAGGCATATTTCGTACCGGCTGCGCGCTGCGACGCGATGCGCGGCCGGGGATGCGCGTTTTTTCCGGATAGCTTATCGAGCTATTTCCGGCGGGCGCCCTGTCTTCCAGTGGGGCCGTATTGTAACCGAACCGCAAACTCGCGCCGCAAGCGGGAAATCCCTGCGTCGGCGGCATTCGTCTGCCGGTCGATATCCAGAAAATATAACGCGCCAATCGTGAAAAAGCGATGGTCGGGTACGTTATTTGACGCTCGATGCGTGAATCGGCGCCGGAAAGGCGCTTTTGAGGCCGCCAGGAGGCGCGTTAGGCGCACTTGCGAGCGGGTTTTCGCTGGCGCCGGCCGTGAACTCGCGCGCTGTCAGGCCTTCGTTCGCCAGACGATCGTGGCGCGCACAAACAAAAACGCCCGGCGCGAAGCCGGGCGTCGCATTCAGCGCGCGTCGCTTACTTCACGAGGCAGGCGTCGAGGCCGTCGGTGATCAGGTCCTGCGGCAGTTCGATGCCGATGAACACCATCTTGCTGGTCTTCTTCTCGACCGGCAGCCACTTGGCCGCGAGGTCGCTGCCCATCATCTGGTGCACGCCCTGGAACACCACCTTGCGGTCCACGCCCTTCATGTAGAGCACGCCCTTGTAGCGCAGCAGGCGCTCGCCGTAGATCTGCAGGATGCCGCCGAGGAAGTCCTCGAGGCGGTTCGGATCGAACGGCTTGTCGCTGCGGTAGACGAACGACTTGATCTTGTCGTCGTGGTGCGCATGGTGGTGGTGATGGCCGTGGTCGTGGCCTTCGTGCGTGCACTTGCCGTGGTCGTGATCGCAATCGGCGTGGTCGCCGTGATCGTGACCGTGGCCGTGTTCATGGCCGTGATCGTGATGATCGTGCGCGTGGTCGTGCTCGTCTTCGGCGAGGAAGTCGGGATCGATTTCGAGCTTGGCGTTCAGGTTGAAGCCGCGCAGATCGAACACTTCCTTGATGTCCGCTTCGCCGAAATTCACCTCGCGCACCTGCGCCTTCGGGTTCATGTGCAGCACGCGGTGACGCAGGTCGGCGACTTCCTTCGCGTCGACGAGGTCGGCCTTCGTGATGAACAGGCGGTCGGCGAAACCGACCTGGCGCTGCACCACTTCGTGCTCGTCGAGCTGCTTGTTGCCGTGCTTGGCGTCGACCAGCGTGATGATCGCGTCGAGCAGGAATTCGTCGGCGATCTCGTTATCCATGAAGAAGGTCTGCGCGACCGGACCCGGATTCGCAAGGCCCGTGGTCTCGATCACGACGCGCTCGAAGTCGAGCTTGCCGTCGCGCTTTTGCTGCGCGAGGTCGGCGAGCACGCGCGAGAGGTCGCCGCGGATCGTGCAGCAGATGCAGCCGTTGCTCATCTGGATGATCTGCTCGTTGCTGTCCTGCACGAGAATTTCGTTGTCGATATTCTCTTCGCCGAATTCGTTCTCGATCACGGCGATCTTCATGCCGTGGTTTTCGCCGAGGATGCGCTTGAGCAGCGTGGTCTTGCCGCTGCCGAGGAAGCCGGTCAGGATGGTGACGGGAATCATGCTGTTTGCCATGCTCTTTGCCTGGTAAGTGTCTCGTATGGGCGGCGCGGCGCAAGCGCCCGCGTGCCGGAATCTCGCGGTGTTACAACATAACCAGCTATTGAAACATATCTGCGGCGAGGGCGCTGGCACGGCTTCGATTCAATGGACACGCGAAGGCGATTCGGGGTCGAATCCGCGCTTCGCATCCCGACTTCGAGTGCATAGCGATGAACAGCGCCGCTCGCGAACCCAGTCGCAGATAAGGCCGCCTCAGGCGATTTGCAACAGCAGGCCCTTCAGATACTCGCCTTCCGGGAACGCCGTGAGCAGCGGATGATCGACGCCCGCGCCGAGGCGCTTGATGATGCGCGCATCGACCTTCGCGTCGGCGGCCGCGCCCGCGACGATCTTCTGGAACAGCTCCGCGTCGATCGCGCCCGAGCACGAATACGTGAACAGCAGGCCGCCCGGGCGCAGCAGCTTGAAACCGGTCAGATTGATGTCCTTGTAGGCACGCGCGGCGCGGTCCACGTGCTCGCGCGACGCCGCGAACTTGGGCGGATCGAGCACCACGAGGTCGAAGCGCTCGCCTTCTTCGTGCAGCCGGCGCAGCGTCTTGAACGCGTCGGCGTCGAGCCAGGTGGCGCGCCCGGCGTCGAAGCCGTTGGCCTGCACGTTCTTCTGCGCGGTGTTCAGCGCCTCGCCCGACGAGTCGATCGACACCACGCGTTTCGCGCCGCCCTTCATCGCCGCGAGCGAGAAGCCGCCCGTGTAGCAGAAGCAGTTGAGCACGTCGCGGTCTTGCGCACAGGTCTGCACGAGCGCGCGGTTGTCGCGCTGATCGACATAGAAACCGGTCTTGTGGCCGTTGCGCACGTCGACGTGATAACGCACGCCGTTTTCGTTCGCGATGATCGTTTCGGGCGGTTCGTCGCCGGCGAGCAGGCCGGTGATCTGTTCGAGCCCTTCCTTGTCGCGGATCGAGACGTCCGAGCGCTCGTAGACGTTCGGGCAGCCGGTCGCCGAGGTCAGCGCGTTGACGATCGCCTCCTTCCACGCCTCGACGCCCGCCGCCATGAACTGGCAGACGAGCTGGCCGCGCGGGTTCTGCGCGACGTCCTCGGTGTACCAGTCGACGATCAGGCCGGGCAGACCGTCCGCCTCGCCGAAGATCAGACGCACGGCGCCGGTGTCGCGCACCATCGCCTGACGATGGGCGAGCGCGCGCTGCACGCGGCGCTTGAAGAACGCGTGGTCGATGGGTTCGCTTTCGTCGAAGCTCCAGACGCGCGCGCGGATCTGCGAATGCGGGCTGTAGGCGGCGCGCGCGAGGAAGCGGCCGTCGTGGGCGCGCACGATCACCGTGGCGCCGGACGCGGGCTTGCCTTCGACGCGGTCGATCGCGTTCGCGTAGACCCAGGGATGGCGGCGCAGCAGGGATTTTTCTTTCGACGGCTTGAGGGTGACGATATTCATGATGGCTTCGCTAAAGGTGATGCGGCGGCGGGCGTTGCGCCTGCCGCTTGCGGGCGCGCCGCGTGTCGCTCAGGATCACGCGCGCGCCGGAGTGTTCGGGCCGGTCGCGGCGGAGGCCGCTTGATTGCCTCCGTCTGATTGCCCCTAATCGCGCTTCTTCGCGCGTGGATGGGCGTTGTCGTAGACCTTGGCGAGATGCTGGAAATCGAGCGACGTGTAGACCTGCGTGGCCGAAATGCTCGCATGGCCCAGCAGTTCCTGCACGGCGCGCAGATCGCCGCTCGATTGCAGCAGATGCGTGGCGAACGAGTGCCGCAGCACGTGCGGATGCACGTTCGCCGGAATGCCCGCCGCGAGCGCCGCGCGCTTGACGCGCTCGCGCACCACGCCCGGCGCCATGCGGTTGCCGCGCACGGAGACGAACAGCGGCGCGTCGTCGTGCTTGATCCAGGCGTCGCGCACCGCGAGCCAGGCGTCGAGCGCGGCGAGCGCCTTGCTGCCGACCGGCACGACGCGATGGCGGTTGCCCTTGCCGTGCACTTCGACTTCGGCGGCGTCGCGCTTGAACCAGCTCGACGACTCGTAACCGTCGCGGCGGATGTAGCGCACGTCGAGTCCGACCAGTTCCGCGAGGCGCAGGCCCGACGAGTAAAACAGTTCGAGCATCGCGTGGTCGCGCAGCGTTTCGAGGCTGTCCGCGCCTGTGCTCGCGGGATTCGGCGCCTCCATGAGGCGCGTGGCGTCGTCGACGGACAGCGCCTTGGGCAGCGTCTTCGCGCGCTTGGGCGCACGCACGGCGGCGACGGGATTTGCGTCGAGCTCGACACGCCCCGCATACCAGCGATAGAACGCGCGCCACGCCGACAGCCGGTGCGCGATCGAGCGCGCCGCGAGGCCGCCCGCGTGCGCGCGCGCCACCGCGCCGCGCACCTCGGCGGCTTCGACGCGTTCGAGCGGCCGGCCCTTGGCGAGCTTCTTCAGCTCGTCGAGTTCGTGCGCGTAGGCGCGCAGCGTGTGCGCCGACAGGCGGCGCACGTGCTCGAGCTCGGCAAGGTAGTCGGCGATCGGATCGGGCGCGTTCACGGCTTCAGTGCGAATTCAGTGCGGCTGCGTCAGTGCGGCAGCAGGCGCGAGAGCGCCGCGCTCGCGAGCGTGCCGATCTGGCGCAGGAAATCGGTGGCCATGCCGTCGTGGAAGCGGCGCGGATCGGGCGAGCCGAGCACGATCAGACCGAACGCTTCGCCGCTCGGGTCGCCTTCCTCGTCGTTCGCGCGGCGGCGCAGCGCGACGATCGCGACCGACTGCGTCGGCTGCTCCTCGCCTTCGGCGCCCGGCGCGGCGGCGAGCCACTGCGCGGCTTCGAAGCCGGTGTTCGCGCCGCAATACGGCACGTCGAGGCTGTTGGCGAACAGGCGCACTTCCTCGCCCGTGTGCTTCGCGAAGTCCGCTTGCGCATAGGCGTCGGCGACGTCCCAGACGCGCAGGGCCGCGAGCGGCACGTCGAATTCGGCGCGCAATTGCCCGGCGATCGTGCGCGGCAGCGCATGCGGATCGCGCTCGGCGACCACCTGCGAAGTCCAGCGCACGAAGCGCGCGGCGATGCCGTCGTTCTCGTGGCCGTAGCGCAGCAGCTCGGCGAGGCGCAGTTCGAGGTGCTTGTTCTTTTCGCGCAGCATTTCCATCTGGCGCTCCTGCAGCGACACGGCGGCCTTGCCGTGCGGATTGCCGAGCTTGATCGTCGCCAGCAGTTCGGCGTGCTCGACGAAGAAATCGGGGTGGGCGAGCAGGTAGTCGGCGACTTCGCGATCGTTCATGTTGTAGACGCTTTCGGTGAAGAAGCGGCGCGCGGCGGCGCGCCATGCGTGATGCGATGCTGCGGTGCTTCTGATGTGTACTGCCGATGGGTGTTGCGTGTGCCGCAGTGGCTCGGGCGGCCCGAGCCGACTCAGACTGTCAGCTCGATCTCGCCTTCGAAGACGGTCGTGGCCGGACCGGCCATGAAGAGCGATGCGTTTTCGTCGCGCGCGCCGTCCCAGTCGATCGTGAGCGTGCCGCCGTGCGTGTGCACCTTCACGGGCGTATCGAGCAGACCGCGGCGAATGCCCGCCGCCACCGCCGCGCACGCACCCGTGCCGCACGCGAGCGTTTCGCCCGCGCTGCGCTCGAACACGCGCAGACGCACTTCGGTGCGCGACACGATTTCCATGAAACCGGCGTTGACCTTGTTCGGGAAGCGCGCATGCGTTTCGACGAGCGGACCTTCCGTGAGCACCGGATACGCCTCGACGTCCTCGACCACCTGCACCGCATGGGGATTGCCCATCGACACGGCCGAGATCCAGCGCGTCTCGCCGTTCACGTCGATCGGCCAGAGCGTGTCGTTGCCTTCGCGGCGGCCTTCGAGACCGCTCGCGTCGAACGGCAGACGCGCCGGTTCGAACACCGGGCTGCCCATGTCGACCACGACTTCGCCGTTCGGCTGCATGGCGGGCGAGATGATGCCGTTCTGCACCTGCACGCGGATGCGGTCCGCCGTGGTGAGCTTGCGATCGCGCACGAATTTCACGAAGCAGCGCGCGCCGTTGCCGCAATGCTCGACCTCGCCGCCGTCGCAATTGAAGATGCGATAGCGGAAGTCGACACCGTCGACGGTCGGCTTTTCGACCAGCAGCAACTGATCGGCGCCGACGCCGAAGTGGCGGTCGGCGAGCGCGCGCACGCGCTCGGGCGTGAGCGCAAGGTCTTCGCTGTAGCCGTCGAGCACGACGAAGTCGTTGCCCGCGCCGTGCATCTTGGTGAATTTGAGTTTCATGCCGTTATTGTAAGCGACGCGCGGACCCGCGCCCGCGCGCCTTCGGTCGTGGCGAGACGCTTACGAGTAGACGCTCGGTTCGCCGGGCGGCCGCGTCTTGAAGCGCTTGTGCACCCAGTAATACTGCTCGGGAATGCGCGGAATCTGCTCTTCGAGGAAGGCGTTCATGCGGCGCGCGTCTTCCTCGTCGTTGCCGGTCGGGTAATTGTCCCAAGGTTTGAAGATTTTCAGCCGATAACCTTTGTAATTGGGCAGCACCTCGCCGATGAACGGCACGACCTGCGCATGGCCCACTTTCGCGAGACGCCCGACCGCCGTGAGCGTGCACGCGGGCACGCCGAAGAAGGGCACGAAGGTGGAATTGCGCATGCCGTAGTCCATGTCGGCGCCGAGCATCACGGGCTTGCGGTCGCGCAGCCAGCGCAGCACGGCGCGCGCGCTGTCCGCGCGGCTGACCATTTCGGCGCCGAAGCGGCTGCGGCCGGCTTTCGCGGCGGCTTCGAACTCGGGGTTCGAGAACGGCTGATACAGCGAGCCGCACGGGCGATGCAGCGAGTAGTTCAGGAACATCGACCCCGCCTCGATCCCCACGAAATGCAGGCCGAGGAACAGCGTGGGCGGCAGATCGGGATCGGTGAGATCGACTTCGCTGTCGAGCTGGATCAGCTTTTCGAGCTTCTTCGCCGAGCCGAACCACTGCACGCTGCGCTCCATATAGCTGCGGATGGCCTGGCGGAAATGCTTGCCCGCCACGTCCTCGCGCTTCTCGTCGCTCCACTCGGGGAAGCACAGGCGCAGATTGGTGTGCACGACGCGCTTGCGGCGGCTCGGGATCTGATAAAGCAGCCAGCCGAGGCCGTCGCCGAGGCGCGCGACGAAGCCATAGGGCAAGATCGCGAACAGCTTGAGCAGGCCGATGGCGAAACGGGAGCCTAGCTTGCCGAGCATGATGCGGCTCCCAAGACTGGCATAAACGAACTGGAGAAGGCGATTGACAACACGCGCGGCGACTCTGCGACAAATTAGGGAAGTCGCTATAATACGGGCTTCGCCGAGTTAACTGACAACTTGCGGGGCGAAGCCGGTTTGCCGCACATCGTTCTTTTCGACCGATCTGCAGGCGCGCCGGTCTGGTAATCCGCTAAAGCGTCGCCGCTTCGAGGCCCGAAGCTGGCAACGTGAGTACCACCGTCACCAGCTACAAGGAGCCTTACACGTGGCAAACGATTATTTCTTCACCTCCGAATCCGTTTCGGAAGGCCATCCGGACAAGGTCGCCGACCAGATCTCGGACGCGATTCTCGACGCCATCCTTACGCAAGACAAATACTCGCGCGTTGCAGCGGAAACGCTCTGCAACACGGGTCTCGTCGTGCTCGCCGGTGAAATCACCACCACGGCCAACGTCGATTACATCCAGGTCGCGCGCGACACGATCAAGCGCATCGGCTACGACAACACCGACTACGGCATCGACTACCGCGGCTGCGCGGTGCTCGTCGCCTACGACAAGCAGTCGCCGGACATCGCCCAGGGCGTGGACCGCGCGCACGACAACAATCTCGATCAAGGCGCGGGCGACCAGGGCCTGATGTTCGGTTATGCGTGCGACGAAACGCCCGAGCTGATGCCGCTGCCGATCCACCTTTCGCACCGTCTGGTCGAGCGCCAGTCGAACCTGCGCCGCGACGGCCGTCTGCCCTGGCTGCGTCCGGACGCGAAGTCGCAGGTCACCGTGCGCTACGTCGACGGCAAGCCGCACGCGATCGACACGGTCGTGCTGTCCACGCAGCACTCGCCGGACATCGACCTCGGCACGCTGCGCGAAGCCGTGATCGAAGAAGTCATCAAGCCCGTCCTGCCGGCCGACCTGATCAAGGGCGACATCAAGTTCCTCGTGAACCCGACCGGCCGTTTCGTGATCGGTGGCCCGCAAGGCGACTGCGGTCTCACGGGCCGCAAGATCATCGTCGACACGTACGGCGGCGCAGCTCCGCACGGCGGCGGCGCGTTCTCGGGCAAGGATCCGTCGAAGGTCGACCGTTCGGCTGCCTACGCCGGCCGTTACGTCGCGAAGAACATCGTGGCCGCCGGCCTCGCGTCGCGCTGCCTGATTCAGGTCTCGTACGCGATCGGCGTGGCCGAGCCGACCTCGGTCATGGTCAACACGTTCGGCACCGGCAAGGTTTCGGACGCGACCATCACGAAGCTCGTGCGCGAACACTTCGACCTGCGTCCGAAGGGCATCATCCAGATGCTCGACCTGCTGCGTCCGATCTACGAAAAGACCGCTGCTTACGGCCACTTCGGCCGCGAAGAGCCGGAATTCTCGTGGGAAGCCACCGACAAGGCGCTCGCGCTGGCTGAAGCCGCCGGCACGGAACCCGTCGTCGCGCTGGCGTAAGCACGCTGCGCCGTTCGATGCCGCACAAGCGGCGTCGCACGCGCCATGAAAAACCCCGCAGGGCTCGCGCCCGTGCGGGGTTTTGTTTTTCTGCGCGTGTCTTTTAACGCATCGCGAAACCGAACCAGCCTTCGCTGCTCGCGCCCATGCGGCGCGGCCGGCGCGTGTTGCGCGCCGTATGGACGGTCGAGGGCGCGGCGAGCGTGCGCAGCGTCGTGTTCGGACGATAGAGCAGCGTGCGCAGCGAGAAGTGGCGCGAACCGGCGCGCTGACGCAGCACCGAGAAGAACGCGTGGAACCAGGCGCGCATGCCGTCGACGGGGCGCGCTTCACGCACGTGCTGGGCGAGCGCGTGCGTGCGTGCGGCGTGATGGCGCAGCGCGCGGACGACATGACGGCGGGGGCGCGCGGCCTTCAGTGCGGCGCGAGTCATACGGCGAGTATCAAAAAGGGTATGCATGGCGTGTGCGGAATCGGGTTCGGTGTGCGCCTCGCGCGACGTGATGCTTCGAGCACCAAACGTGCCTGTTTGCAGGGAAGTCACGATAGCGGAATTCGCGCGGCGAGACGCTGGGCGTGCGCAAGGCGAAAGAGTGAGCGCGGGGATCGGCCCGAAGAGGCGAGCGCCTTGCTGGGCAAGGTCTGGCTGGCGGTCCGTCCGCGCATTGGAGGTGAAGTGCGATGAAACTGCATGCGCGCAGACTACACGCGAATCGTGACGCCAGAAAGTCGGTTAATACCCGCGTGTGCTCAATAAAGAAGCATGTCATCGCGCCCTTTCTCGCCATCGCGGTGCGCGTGCGCCATCGGCGTGCTCCGGATACGTTCGCCGCCGGCGCGGGATTGCGCACGCACACATATCATCCGGATGGCTAACGCTTGCCTCCGCCCGAGCCCGCACGCTTTACAATCGAGCGAACGGCGCAGGCTCGGGCAAACAGGCCTCGGGGCGCCGCTGCTGCGCGCCTCGCGCGTCATCGGAGCCGCTTCGGTGCGCAGCCTTCGCAGGCCTCGAATAACGGAAGTCTCATGTCAGTTCAGTCAAAGAAAGAACAGGTGCAGGCGCTGCGCGAGCGCGGTTTCGTGGTCGTGCCGGGCCTCGTCGCGCCCGAGCGTTGCGACGAGATCAAGCGCACCGCGCAGGAGCAGTTGAAGGCGGCGCAGGCGCCGGTCGAATTCGAAGCCGACCTGCGTTATCCTGGCGCGCCGGATTCGAAAGACGCGCCGGGCGGTCATACGGTGCGGCGTCTGCTCGACGCTTATGGGCGTGATCCGCAATTCGCGTCGTGGGCCACGTCGCCGGAAATCGCGGGCTGGATGGAGCTGTATTTCGGCGAGGAGCCGATGCTCTCGCGCGTGCATCACAACTGCATGATGACCAAGCATCCCGCGTACGGCAGCCTCACGGGCTGGCATCGCGACGTGCGCTACTGGTCGTTCGAACGCGACGACCTCGTTTCCGTGTGGCTCGCGCTCGGGCCGGAAACGGTCGAGAACGGCGGCCTGTGGTTCGTGCCGGGTTCGCATACGGCGCCGTTCACGTCGTCGAGCTTCGACGCCGCCAAGTTCTTCCGCTCCGACGTGCCCGAGAATCAGGCGTGGATCGAGCAGGCCATTTCGCCCACGCTGCAAAAGGGCGACGTGGTGTTCTTCCACTGCAACACGCTGCATTCGGCGGGCCAGAACCAGAGCAACGACGTGAAGTTCTCGCTCGTCTACACCTACCACGGCGCGAGCAACGTGCCGCTGCCGGGTTCGCGCTCGGCCTCGAAGCCCGAGGTCAAGCTGGTTTGACGGTGCAGGTTCGACGATAAAGGGCGCGCGCGTCACGCATCGCGCCCTTCGTGCAACAGACGTGCAGCCGATGTAAAGCCGATGCGCTAGCGGCGGCGGCCGCTGAGCGCGAGACCGGTGAGGCCCGCAATGGTCGCGGCCACGCCGGCCACGATCAACGTCATCGTGCGGTCGGTGGGCGCGCCCGTCACGAGGCGCGAAACGTCGTTCGAGAACGAGTGAAACGACTGGCCGCCGAAGTAGAGCAGCACCACGCCGCAGGCGATCAGCGCGAACGAAACCGCTTTCATCATAAGAGACCTCCCGGGGTTGGACGGACGCCGCAGTGTAGGCGAGCCGCGCTTTGGCGTCCATGTTCGCATCCCACATGATGGGCCTCTGCACGCATCGCGCGGATTGGCTAACATGGCAGCCCGCGCGGCGTATCGAGCGGGCGCAAACCGCTGCTGGAGCGGCATTCGCGTGTATCGGGCGCCGCCGCCGGACTTCCTGAAAACCTGTTCTCGTCGAGGATTCAAACGATGGCCTACGAAGCAGCTGCTGAACGCTATTCGGAGATGCAATACCGCTTTTGCGGCAAGTCGGGACTCAAGCTGCCGGCGCTCTCGCTCGGCCTGTGGCACAACTTCGGCGACACCACGCCGATTTCGACGCAGCGTGACATTCTGCGTACGGCCTTCGATCTCGGCATCACGCACTTCGACCTCGCGAACAATTACGGCCCGCCGTACGGCAGCGCCGAAACCAATTTCGGCCGTATTTTCAAGGACGATTTCCGTCCGTACCGCGACGAGCTGCTGATCTCGTCGAAGGCCGGCTGGGACATGTGGCCGGGTCCGTACGGCCAGGGCGGCGGCTCGCGCAAGTACGTGCTCGCGAGCCTCGACCAGAGCCTGCAGCGCATGGGCCTCGATTACGTCGACATCTTCTACTCGCACCGTTTCGATGTGGAAACGCCGCTCGAAGAAACCGCCGGCGCGCTCGCCACGGCCGTGCAGCAGGGCAAGGCGCTGTACGTGGGCATCTCGTCGTATTCGGCGCAGAAGACGCGTGAAATGGCGAAGCTGCTGGCCGAATACAAGGTGCCGCTGCTGATTCATCAGCCGTCGTACAACCTGCTCAACCGCTGGATCGAGCACGATCTGCTCGACACGCTCGAAGACATCGGCACGGGCAGCATCGCGTTCACGCCGCTCGCGCAGGGCCTGCTCACGAACAAGTATCTGAACGGCGTGCCGGAAGATGCGCGCGTGAACCGTCCGGGCGGCGGTTCGCTCAAGAGCGAGCATCTGAGCGCGCAGAACATCGAGCACGTGCGCAAGCTCAACGAACTCGCGCAGCGTCGCGGCCAGAGCCTCGCGCAGATGGCGATCGCCTGGACGCTGCGCGGCGGCCGCGTGACCTCGGCGCTGATCGGCGCGAGCCGCGCGGAGCAGGTGCGCGAGAACGTGGCGGCGCTGAAGAACATCGAGTTTTCGGCGGAAGAGCTGGCCGAGATCGATCGTTTCGCGACCGAAGGCGGCGTGAATCTGTGGGAAAAGCCGTCGACCGATCAGCACATCTGATCGCGCGCGTCCGTTTTGCGGACGCGTGAAGATGGACGCCCGACGCCTCGCTGCATGCGAGGCGTTTTTTATTCGGCATCAACGTTGTCATGCGCGGTGACAGGCCTTGCGACGCCGAAGGCTGCGCGTCCTGGGGCTGTCACGGAGCGCTGCTAACGTCGCGGCAGTCTTTGCACTGAGGATTGCCGATGGAGTCGACGAGCGCCGTTCGTACCCTGGGCGAGGCAGTGTCCGCACCGCCTGCCGCTGCGCCGCGCGCGTCCGCCGGCACGGCAGGCCGCCGCATGCCCGGGCGCACACCCGCACGCAAACCCGATCTGCGCGCCAACACCGCGCTCATCGCCGTCGCCACGCTTGCGCTCGCGTATCAGTTGTTCGGTTTGCCACTGCTGTTGCGCGCGGCGGGCGGCCCGACTTTCGCGCTGATGGCGTCGCTCGTGCCGGTCGTGCTCGCCACGCCGATCCACTGGGGATTGATTCACGAAGGCATCCACGGGCAATTGCTGCGCTCGCGACGCGCGAACGAAATCGTCGCGCGCTTGCTGGCCATCGGCATGGCGATGCCGTTCGACGCCGTGCGTTTCGGACACCTGATGCATCACCGCTTCACGCGCGAGGCGTTCGATCGTCCCGACGTCGATGATGCACACGGCCCGCGCTGGCTGCGTCGCCTCGCGTGGTACGTGCGGCTGCTCGGCGGCCTGTATGTGGGCGAACTGCTCGTGCCGCTGCTCGCGTTTCTGCCGGTGCGGCTCGCGCGCACGCTCGTCGCGCGCGGCGTGGGCACGCCCGGCGAACGCGCGAGCGCCGAGGACGTTCAGGTGCAGCGTCTTTTTGTGAATCACGCGACCGATCCGCAAAAGCGCCGCCGCGCACGGCGCGACTGGCTCTGCTCGCTGGCGCTGTATGCGTGCGCGTTCGCGCTGTACGGGAAGGCGTGGCCGGTGCTGGCCGCGGCGATGTTCGCGCGCGGCTTGTGGCTGTCGCTCGCGGATAACCTGCCGCATTACGGCGTCGCGCTCGACGAGCCGGGTCGCTCGCGCGACTTTCGGGTGCCGCGCGTGATCGGCTTGATGCTGATGAATCATCATCTGCATCGGCAACATCATCTGTATCCGACGCTGCCGTGGGTCGCGCTGCCCGCGCTCGTCGCCGACCATGATGATGCGGACGATGCCGCCGCATCCGCGACGACGCGCGAGGCGTACTGGCGCGCGGCCGCGCGTCAGCTCAAGGGATTGCAGCCGGGTGTAGGGGAGTGCGGTTTGCGCTGACATGCGCGGCACGTAGCGCGGCACGTAGCGCGGCACGCCCAGGCGTCCGCGCAGGACGGCGCGCCTGCATGCGCCTGAGCGGACTCAAGCGCACGTCAGCCACGCCAGACAACCTCGCAGACGACGCGGAACCCCCAAACGTCCGCAGTGTCCGCGCCGTTGCGCGCCGTCTGAATCGCTACATCAGCGCCGGCAACGTTTCGACCAGCGCGACCGCGACCATGGCGCCGATCAGTGCGCCGATCACGCGCAAGGTGTTGTGCCGGAATTCGGTCGCGCAGGGCAAGGCGCCGAGAAAGAGCGCGCCGGCAAGGGCCATCGGGATGATCATCACGAAATCGCCGATCGTGAAATATCCTTCCATGCTCGTCTCCTTTTTTCGTGGGGCGGCAGGCGCGGCGCGTTCAAACGGCTTTCTTCTGTCGCACGGCGTGCGGCGCTGCGGCTGCGGGCCTGAATCGAGTATAGGTGAGGCTTGCAAACGAGACGCCTCCCACGCGTGTCGCGTGTGCGCCGCCGCACGGCCGCGCAGGCCCGTGTGGCGGGACCTCGCGGCGTCGCGACGGACACCGTGCGGTGCGCGCGCGCAGCGACTTCAGGTTACGAACAGCTTTCGATTCGATGCGTGCTGCGTCGAATGCCGCTTCGAATGCAGCTTCGAATGCGCGCTCGAATGCATCCGGGCTGCGCCGTTTGATGCACCGTTGATGCACCCTCAGCCGCCCCGCCGGACCTGACCGATCAAGCCGCGCCTTCGCGTTCGCGCGCGCGCAACACGCTTGCCAGCGCCAGCCCGGCCACCAGCAGCACGGCGACCAGACCCGCGACGCCGCCCCAGCCCCAGCCGGCCCAGAAGTGGCCGCCGACCGAACCCATGATGCTCGAACCCAGGTAATAGGCCAGCAAATAGAGTGCCGCGGCCTGGCCCTTGGCTTCGCGCGCGAGCCGGCCGACCCAGCCGCTCGCGACCGCGTGGCCCGCGAAGAAGCCGATCGTCAGGCACGCGATGCCCGCGGCGATCGCGTAGAGCGGCGTGAACATCGTCAGCACGACGCCCGCGAGCATCAGCGCGAGGCTCGCGATCAGCACGCGTCCGCGACCGAAGGTGTCGGCCATGCGGCCCGACCACGGCGAGGCCACCACGCCGGTCAAATAAACGAGGAAGATCGCGCCGATGGCCGCCTGGCTCATGCTGTACGGCGGCGCGATCAGCCGGTAGCCGATGTAGTTGTAGAGCGTGACGAAGCTCCCCATCAGCACGAAACCCATCACGAACAGCACGGGCAGGCCGGGCCGTCCGAAGTGGCGGATGAGCGCCGCGTGGTGATGCGAGAAGCCGAGCCCGCGTTTGGGCACGAAATGGCGCGACGGCGGCAGCAGCGAGCGAAACGCGAACATCGAGCAGAGCCCCAGCACGCCGATCACGGCCACGGCCACGCGCCAGCCGAACAGGTCGGTGCAGATGCCGGTGATCACGCGTCCGGCCATGCCGCCGATCGCGGTGCCGCCGACGTAGAGACCCATCGAGAGGCCGAGCCCTTCGGGATGCATTTCCTCGGCGAGCCAGGCCATCGCGACTGCGGGCACGCCGCCGAGCGCGATGCCTTCGAGCGTGCGCAGCACCAGCAATGTTTCCCAGTGGGGCACGAACGCGACGGCGAGCGTCAGCAGCGACGAGGCCGTGAGCGAGGCCGTCATCATCGCGCGTCGGCTCCAGCCTTCGGAGAAGAAGCCCGCGACGAAGATCGCGCCCGCGAGCGCGGCGGTGGAAAACGAGAGCGAGAGACTGCTTTGCGCGGGGCTCACGCCGAACGTCTGCGAGAACGCGGGCAGGAGCGGCTGGACGCAGTAGAGCAGCGAAAACGTGGCGTAGCCCGCGAACAGCAGCGCGAGACTCGCGCGCCAGAAGGCGGGGCTGCCGCGCTCGATATAGGGAAGGGTCGCGCTCGGGGAAGCGGCGGAGGCGCTGCTGGGCGCGGTCTTGCGGTCGGCGCCCGGTGATGCGGTCACGACTGGAACTCCTTGCGGAAAATGGCAAAGGCGCAACGATACGCCTGTTGCACGATCCGTGCCGCGTGGATTGGCAGCGTGGGGCGGGTTTTGCGTGCTGCGACAGCGTCAGTTGTGCGAAGGAGCGGACGAAGCAGAGGAAGAGGCCGCGTCGCTGGTTGCGTGAGCAACCGACGCCGACGCCGACGCCGACGCCGACGTCGGCGCGCCCCCATCGACCGAATCCAGCGCCGCCGCGCGCCATCCGCCGCCAAGCGCCTTCACGAGCGCGACGCTCGCCGCAAGCCGCCGCCGCGCGATCGCCACCGCCTGGCGCTCGTTGGACAGTGTCGTGGTCTGCGCGACCACCACATCGAGATACGTGATCGCACCGTTCTTGTAGCGATCCTCGACGATCGCCAGCGTGCGCTTCGCGGCGTCCACCGCGCGATCCTGCGCCACGGCTTCCTGTTCGAGCATGCGCAGCGCCGCGAGGTTGTCCTCGACCTGGCCGAACGCGTCGAGCACGGTTTGCCGATACTGCGCGACGCTGGCGTCGTATTGCGCGCGCGCCTCGTCGCGCACCGCCTCGCGTCCGCCGAAGTCGAGCAGCGTGCCCGCGAGCGCCGGGCCGAGCGACCAGAAGCGCGCGGGCGCGACGAGCCATTGGCTGTAGTTCGTCGCCTCCAGACCGCCCGTCACCGCGAGCATCAGGCTCGGGAAGAACGCCGCCGTGGCCACGCCGACCTGCGCATTGGCGGCGGCCACGCGACGCTCGGCGGCGGCGATGTCGGGGCGGCGCTCCAGCAGCGTCGACGGTACGCCGGGCGGCGAGGCGAACGGTTGCGCCGAGAGCGGCGCGCCGGGCAGCACAGCGAGCGTGAACGTGGAAGGCGGCTGTCCCGTGAGAATCGCGATGGCGTGTTCGAGCTGCGCGCGCTGCACGCCGAGATCGATCGCCTGCGCCTCGGTGGTCTGCAATTGCGTCTGCGCCTGGCCGACATCGGCGTCGGTGGCGATGCCGCCGTCGTAGCGATGCTGCGTGAGCGCGAGCGACTCGCGATAGGCGGCGAGCGTGTCGTCGAGCAACTGGCGCTCGCGGTCGATGCCGCGCAGTTCGAAGTAATCGGTCGCGAGTTCGGCCTGCATCGAGAGCAGCACGGCCTGCATGTCCGCGGCGCTCGCCTGCGCGTTGGCGCGCGCGCTTTCGACGCTGCGCGCGACGCGTCCCCAGACGTCGGGTTCCCAGGTGGCGTCGAGGCCCACGCTGTAGTCGTTGATCGTGCGCCCGGCCTTCGAGGTGTACGCGAGGTTCTCCGAGGTGCGCGCGCGCGAAAAGTCGCCGCCGGCGGTCACGACCGGAAAGAAGCTGGAGCGTTGCTGCGCGACGTTCGCGCGCGCCGCGCGAAAGCGCGCCTGTGCGGCCTGCACGTTCTGGTTCGCTTCGGCGACGCGGGTTTCCAGCGCGTCGAGTTCGGTGTCGCCGTAGATCTGCCACCACGCGCCGCGCGGCGCGCCGTCGGCGGGCTGCGCGAGCGCCCAGCCGGTGCCGTCGAGCGCTTTTGCGTCGGCGTCGGTTTCCTTGTAAGTGGCGGCGACCTGCGCCGTCGGCCGTACGTAGTCGGGGCCGACCTTGCAGCCGGCGACGAGCGCGCTCACGCCGACGATGCACAAGGCCCGCGCGGTGAGATCGAGAAAGCGCCGCGTCATGATCCCTCCGACTCCGAACCGGCGGGCGCGGCTTTCTTCGCGTTCGGCTCGACGATGCGCACCGGCGTGCCGTCGACGATCGAATCCTGCGGATTGACGATCACGCGCGCCTGCGCGCCGAGTCCGTCGGCGACGGCCACGCGCGTGCCGAAGTCGGTGCCGAGCGTCACCTTCACGAGCTTCACGCGATCGTTTGCATCGACGGTCGCGACCATCACGCCATGCGGCCGGAACAGAAACGCATTGCCGGGCAGCGTGAGCGGCGTCGCCGCGCCGTCGAGCGCGAAATGCACCTGCGCGTAGGCGCCGGGCAGCAGCGTGCCATCGGCGTTGTTCACGTCGACTTCGACGAGCATCGTGCGCTGCTGCGGATCGACCGCGCCCGCCGAGCGCGCAATCACGCCCGGATAGCGCGCGCCCTGCGTTTCGTTGAGCGTCAGATACGCGTGCGCGCCGGGCCGGATCTGCTGCGCGTACGCTTGCGGCACGTTCGCATAGACGCGCAGCCGGTCGGCCTGCGCCACATGAAACAGCTCCTTTTGCGGACCGCCCGAACTGCCCGCGTCGATCAGCGCGCCGACGTCCACGTTGCGCGCCGTGACGATGCCGTCGAACGGCGAGGTCACGCGCTGATACGACTGCAACTGCGTGAGCCGCGACACGTTGAAACGCGCCGCGTCGAGCGTGGCTTTTTTCGCCAGCATGTCGCCGACCTTTTCGTCGGTTTCCTGCTTCGAGACCGAGCGGTTTTGCAGCATCTGCGTCCAGCGGTCGGCGGTGGTTTTCGCGAGTGCGTAATTGGCCTCGGCGTTCGCGAGATCGGCGCGCGCGGCGCGCAACTGATCGTCCACTTCGGGCGCGTCGATTTCCGCGAGCAACTGACCCGCCTTCACATGCGCGCCGATATCGACGTACCACTTGCGCAGATAGCCGTTGGTGCGCGCGTAAATGGGCGTGTCGAGAAAGGCCTGCACGTTGCCCGGCAGCACGAGATCGAGCGCGTGTTGCGAACGCTGCGGCGAGACCACCTGCACGCTCAGCACGCTTGCATGCTGCGCGTCCTGTTCGAGCGCCGCGTGCGCGCTGTGGCGCGACCAGATGCCTTGCGCCGCGAGCGCGATCACGACGAGCGCGGCGACGGCCAGCGGCCAGCGGCGCGTGCGGCGATGTTCGCGAGGTTCACGAGAATCGGGAGGCGGCGCGTCAACGTGCATGATCGGTCGGCGTGAAAGTGAGAAGGGGAGAAGTCGTCATGGTTTCGGTACGACGCGTTCGATGGCGCGCTGGCGGCGCGCGGCGAGCTTGCGATAGACGAGCGAGAACACCACGGGCACGAACACCAGCGTCGCGAGCGTGCCCACGAGCAGGCCGCCGATCACCGCGCGCCCGAGCGGCGCGTTCTGCTCGCCGCCTTCGCCGAGCCCGAGCGCCATCGGCACCATGCCGATGACCATCGCGAGCGCGGTCATCAACACGGGACGAAAGCGCGTGAAGCCCGCTTCGATGGCCGCGCGCGCGGCGTCGCCATGTTCGCGCAACTGCTCGCGCGCGAAGCTGATGACGAGAATCGAATTCGCAGTGGCGATGCCGATACACATGATCGCGCCCGTGAGCGCGGGAATGGAGAGCGTGGTGTGCGTGAGAAACAGCATCCAGACGATGCCCGCGAGCGCGCCCGGCAGCGCCGTGATGATGATGAACGGATCGAGCCACGACTGGAAATTCACCACGATCAGCAGATAGACGAGCACGATCGCGAACACGAGTCCGCCGAACAAGCCCGAGAACGAGTCGTTCATCGTCTGCACCTGGCCGCGCAGTTCGATGGCCGAGCCCTTGGGCAACTGGGCGCGCGAGTCGTCGATGATCTTGCGGATGTCGTCGGAGACCGCGCCGAGATCGCGGCCGTCGGCGCTGCCGTAAATATCGACGGCGGTCTGCGCGTTGTAGTGCGAGACCACGGCCTCGCCCGCCTCGCGCTGCATGCTCGCGAGCGAGCCGAGAATATTGCTGCGGCCGTTCGCGGTGAGCGGAATGTTGGCGAGCGACTGGAGCGAATCGATCGAGTATTGCGGTGCTTCCGTGACCACGTTGTAGCTCACGCCGTTCATCGGATTGAGCCAGAACGTGGGCGTGGTCTGCTGGCTGCCCGAGAGCGTGATGAGCAGATCGCTCGCGATGTCCTTCTGCGTGAAGCCCGCCTGTTGCGCGCGCGTGCGATCGACGTCGATGAAGATGCGCGGCAGGTCGGCGGGCTGCTGGATGCGCGCGTCGGCGAGACCGGGCACGCTGCGCAGCTTCGCGAGCAGGCGCGCGGCGAAGGCGCGGTTGGCGGTGGCGTCGCGGCCCGTGATCTGCACGTCGATAGGCGCGGGCATGCCGAAGTTCAGCGTCTGGCTCACGATATCGGCGGGCAGGAAGGCGAACTGCACGCCGGGGAATTCGTCGTTGAGCGTGCGGCGCAAGCTGCGCACGTAGTCCGCGGTCGGATGATGGTCTTCGTTCAGCGAGATCAGCACGTCGGCGTCCGAGGTGCCGATGGTGCCGGTGTTGCTGTACGAGAGATTGATGCCCGACACCGGCAGGCCGATGTTGTCGATGATCGAATGCAGCTCGCGCGCGGGAATCAGCGCGCGAATGCGCGCGTCGACGCGGTCGGTGAGCACCGCCGTTTCTTCCACGCGCATGCCGGTCTTCGCGCGCAGATGCAGCGCGATGGTGCCCGCATCGACTTGCGGAAAGAAGTCGCGTCCGAGGAAAGGCATCAGCAGCAGCGAGGCGCCGCAACAGGCCAGAAAGAGCGTGACGAAGCCCACGGGATGCGCGACGCGCGCCGCGAGAAACGCGCGATAACGCCCGCGCGTGCGCTCGAAGCCGCGTTCGAACGCGAGGTGCACGCGCATGAACAGATTGCGCGTGGTTTCGTGATGAAGGTCCGCGCTCTTGTGATGGCGCAGCAGGTATTTCGCGAGTGTCGGCACCAGCGTGCGCGAGAAGAAGTACGAGGCGAGCATCGCGAACACCACGGCTTCCGCGAGCGGAATGAACAGATAGTGCGCGACGCCCGTGAGCAGGAACATCGGCACGAACACGATGCAGATCGAGAGCGTGGACACCAGCGTGGGAATCGCGATCTGATGCGCGCCGTCGAGAATCGCCTGTTCGAGCGTCTTGCCCTGTTCGAGCTGCTGGCTGATGTTTTCGATCGCGACCGTTGCGTCGTCAACGAGAATGCCGACGGCGAGCGCGAGGCCGCCGAGCGTCATGATGTTGATGGTTTCGCCGAGCGCTGCGAGCGCGATGATCGAGGTGATCATCGAGAGCGGAATCGACACGGCGATGATGAGCGTCGCGCGCCAGTTGCCGAGAAACAGCAGGATCATCAGCGCGGTGAGCGCGGCGGCGATCAGCGCCTCGCGCAGCACGCCCTTGATCGAGGCGCGCACGAACAGCGACTGGTCCGCGACCGGGTCGATGTTCAGCGACGACGGCACGAGGTTGCGCAGTTGCGGCATCATCGCCTTGATGTGGTCGACGATGTCGAGCGTCGAGGTGTTGCCGCTCTTGTTGATGGTGAGCAGCGCGGCGCGCTGGCCGTCCACGCGCACGATGTTGGTCTGCGGCACGAAGCCGTCGCGCACGTGCGCCACGTCGCGAATGTAGACCGTGCCGCTCGCCGTGGTTTTCACGGGGATGTCGTTGAGGCCCGCGATGGTGTCGGGGCTCGCGTTCATCAGCACCGAATACTCGGTCGCGCCGATCTTCGCCGTGCCCGACGGCAGAATCAGATTCTGCGTGCTGATCGCGCTGACGACGTCCATCGGCGAGAGATTGTGCTGCTGCAATTCGCGCTGGTCGATGTCGACCATGATCTGCCGCTGCTTGCCGCCATACGGCAGCGGCGCGCTCGCGCCCGGCACGGTCGCGAGCTGCGTCTTGAGGAAGTTGTTGCCGTAGTCGAACAGTTCCTGCTCGGTGAGTTGCTGCGAGGACAGCGAGAGCCGCAGGATCGGCACGGTCGAGGCGTTGTAGCGCAGGATGTTCGGCGGCGTGATGCCGGGCGGCAGCTGGCGCAGTTGCGTCTGCGAGAGCGCGGTGACTTCGGCGAGCGCTTCCTGCACGTTCGCGTGCGGCTGGAAGAAGATCTTCACGATCGCGATGCCGTTGAGCGACGTCGATTCGGTGTGCTCGATGTCGTTCACGGCCACGGAAAGCCCGCGCTCGTAGTTGAGCGCGATGCGCCGCGACATCTCGTCGGCGGGCAGGCCCGTGTAGGTCCAGATGACCGAGAGCACGGGAATGTCGATGTTCGGGAAGATGTCCGTGGGCGTGCGCACGATCGTCAGCGGCCCGACGATCAACAGCAGCAACGCGAGCACGACGAACGTATACGGGCGCTTGAGTGCGAGCCGGACGATCCACATGGAACAGCGATTCCTTCGCTCAGGGCGATGCGCCGCGCCGATGCGTGCGCAGCGCGCGCGCCTGGTCCGGACGGCTTGTGTTTATCTGGTGGTGGTCCGATCGCTATCGGGGGTGGTCGGTGGCGGCTCGCCCTTGCGGCGCGCCGTTTGTCTCCTTGGGACTGGACTATAGCGCCTGCGCGCGCCCGTGTGCACCCGTGTTGCAGCCTCGCTGCATGTGGGTTTCACGCGTGGCGCACCGGCTTCGGCGGCTGGGCGCGTGCTCGCGTATGGGGTTGCGTGTGTGCTTGCGCGTGCTTGCGTGTGCTTGCGTGCGCTCGTGTGCGTGTTCTTTCGCGTGGACGTGTGTGCCGGCGCACTTCGCGTGCCGAACGCGAAAGGGTGGAAAGGCGGGCGCCGGTTCACCATCTGGTACAGTCAGCGTCTCGTAAGTGTTGTGGGCGACGCAATCGCGCAACGCGAGACGGGTCTTCGCGGCCCGGGCGGGATTCGCCGAACAGCGCCACGGAATACGCTGTATTCGACGCTGCACAAAGGCGCGCGGCGTGCGAAAGTAACAGCATGCCCGTCTGCGGCGGGCTTTGCCATTGTTCGGCCCCCCTATTTTTTTGCTTTGCGGGCGTGCCCAAACAGGCAACAATGGGGAAACCGGTTGGCCCAAAACGCGCTTGCACAGCGAATCCGAAGCTGCATGCCGTGGTGAACGCAATCGTGCATGCCGTCGTGCACGCGGGCCGTCGGAGCAGGTTGGATGCATGCGCAACCTGGTGGTGTGCGCAGCGGTTTTTGTCAGTACAGTGACCGGTCTTTCCTGCGGGAAAGCCGGCAATGGGAACGGGGAAACATCATGCAAATCGGTTCTATCGTCCGCACCGTCCATATCGCCGTGCCCAATGGGGCGCGCGGCATCGTGCAACGTATTCTCGGCGACATGGCCATGGTCACGTGGTACAGCGGCGAGCCCGGCGCGTCGAAAGAGCTCAATACCGAGCCCTTTTTTCTCGAAGATCTGATCGACACGGGCGAGCACGTCATGCCCGCCGGCGCGAAAGTCCACTGAGCGCCACTGCGCCTCGCGGGCCGATCCCCGGCCCGTCTGCGCGCGCGCCGCTGTCTGTCGCTGTCTGCCTCTGCCTGCGCGCGTTCCACGCGCGATCTACGCGAGATCTACGAAAAGGGGCTTGCCCCCGCTGCCTGCCTGGCCGCCCGGTTTAACGTTTGACTGCGCGGCCGCGCGGCAACCAAACCTTCCCCGACCCCCACGTTTGCGGCTCGCCGCCGCGCTCCGCAAGATGCACAATGCGGGGATGAACGACGATACCTCCTTCCCCTCCGACGAGCCGCAACCGGCGGATTCGGCCGATTCGGCCCAGGCCGCACCTTACGCGCGCCTGACGCCCGAGTGCGTGCTCGACGCCGTCGACAGCGTGCTGATGCCCGCGGGCGAGCGCACCGATGGCCGCATGCTCGCGCTCAACAGCTACGAAAACCGCGTCTATCAGGTCGGCGTCGAAGACGCGCAGCCGCTGGTCGCGAAGTTCTACCGCCCGCAGCGCTGGAGCGACGAAGCGATTCTGGAGGAGCACGCCTTCGTGGCCGAACTCGCCGCGCGCGAGATTCCGGCCGTGCCCGCACGCGTGCTGGAGGACCGTTCGCTGCATGAATTCGAGGGCTTTCGCTTCGCGCTGTTCGAACGGCGCGGCGGCCGCGCGCCCGAACTCGACCGCAGCGACGTGCTCGAATGGATCGGCCGATTCATCGGACGGATCCACGCCGTGGGCGCGACGCAGCCGTATCGCGCGCGGCCGTCCATCGACATTCAGAGCTACGGCTACGAGCCGCGCGACTGGCTGATCGAGCACGACTTCGTGCCCGCCGACGTGCGCGGCGCGTGGCAGGCCGCGATCGGGCTCGCGCTCGAAGGCGTCGAAGCGGCGTTCGAGCGCGCGGGCGACGTGCGCCAGTTGCGTCTGCATGGCGACTGCCATCCGAGCAACGTGCTCTGGACCGATGCCGGCCCGCATTTCGTCGACTTCGACGACAGCCGCATGGGTCCCGCCGTGCAGGATCTGTGGCTGCTGCTGCCCGGCGACCGCGAAGGCGCATCGCGCGCGCTCGCCGATCTGCTCGCGGGCTACGAGGATTTCAGCGAATTCGATCCGCGCGAACTGCATCTGATCGAAGCGCTGCGCACGCTGCGCCTCATCCACTATTCGGCGTGGCTCGCGCGCCGCTGGCACGATCCCGCGTTTCCGGCCGCGTTTCCGTGGTTCAACACGCAGCGCTACTGGGAAGAGCGCATTCTCGAATTGCGCGAGCAGATCGGTGCGATGCAGGAAGGGCCGCTCTGGCCGGTTTGACGATCGCGCCTAGTCCGCGCCCGTTTCGGGCGTCAACAAGGGCTTCGACGCGGGCTTCACGATCAACTGCGCGCGCAGGTCGCGCGCCATCGTTTCGAAGGCCGGACGCATCTGCGTGAATTCGTCGGCGCTGCAGACGTCGCTTGCGAAATGCGTGCGTCCGGTGCGCGTCACGCGCAACACGTTCGCCTGCGCGTCGAGCCGATACTGCGAGCGGTAATCGACGAAGGCATTGCCCGCCTGTTGCGGCGACGGCACGTCGAGCACGCGCAGGCTCGCGGGCAGCGCAATGCGCGCGCGTTCGGTCATCTCCACGTTGCGGCACACGAACGGCTGCGTGCGGCGCGTCTCGCCGAGCCAGTAGCGCAGATTCGCGTCGAGCCCGCCCACGAGGCTCGTGAGCGTCGGCACCGGCGTGGTCATCTGCGGATCGACGAAGCCGTCCAGCGTGCCCGTGAGCGTGACGACGAGCGGGCCGCCCGTCGCGTCCAGCGGACTCGACGCGAGCGTGGCGCTGCCGCGCAGATTCGCGTTGCGCAATTCCCATTGCAGCGATTCCTCGCGCTGCGCGGGCGTTTGCAGACGCAGCACGCTGCGCGTCTGCTCGGCGGCCCAGCCTTCCGATTGCAGGCGATAGACGAAGCGCGCCGAGCCGTCGGCCGCCACGGTGATGTCGAGATCGCTGTCGCGCGTGGTGGTGGCGGTGGCGGGCGTGCTCATCAGCGAGCCGTCGCCGGCCAGCACGGTCTGGCGGTTCATGTCGGTCGACGGCAGATAGCCGAACTCGACGTTGCTCGCGGTGGAGTCGGCGAACATCTGCAAGCCCGGCAGCCACGTGATGACGTGATTGATCACGCCGAAGCCGGGCACGGCGGGCAGCGTGTAGATCGTGCCGCTGTTGAGGAGCGCGGGCGTGTTGCGCACGCCCACGGCGTCGAGCAGCGCGCCGTAGAGCGCCACGTGGTCCTTGCAGTCGCCGTAGCGGTTCGCGAGCACCTCGCTCACGCGATGCGGCACGATCTCGCCGCGCCCGATGTTCATCGCCACGTAGCGGATATTGCGGCGCACCCAGTCGTAAAGCGTCTGCGCTTTCGCGCGTTCGGTGGCGTCGCGCGCAGTGAGCGTGCGCGCGAGTTGCACGACGGCGGGGTCGCGCGCGCTCGCGTCGACGGCCGCTTCGCGATAGACGCGCGCGAACGCCGCGTAGTCGGGGAAGGTGGAGACCATCAGCCGGTCGCCGTAGCTTACGTAGGAAACCGAACCATATTCGAGGCGGCCGAAATTGCGCTTGTCGTAGCGGAATTCGTAGCGTGTGCGGCCGCGCGCGGTGACGGGGGCGATCGACGTGAAACCGCGCGCGTCGGCGTAGAGCGGCACGTTCGCGGGCAGGTCGTAGATCACGCGGAAGTTATGCGTGGGCGCCATGTCGGGCGGCGTGAAGTCGCTGAACCAGCCGGGCACGAGCGGCACGCGCTGCGTCTTGCGCCAGGTGAGATGCACGCGCGCGCCGGGCTCGACGGCGGGAAACACGATCACCTTGTCCTGCACGTCCTGGAACATCGGCGCGTCGAACGAGCGCACTTCCTGCACATCGCGGATCTGGTCGGGACGCACGTCGTGACGGCCGCCCCGGGCGTCCTCGGTCCACGCGTCGAGAATCTCGACGTGCGCCATCTCGCGGTTGAACCACACGTAATACTGGCCCGCGCGCGCGATGCCCGCTTCGGTGTTCACGCGCAGCGTGAGCGTGTCGGTCTTGGTGTAGGAGCCGTCGGCGTTGATCGTGAAGGTCTGGGTTTCCGCCTCGTTGGTGTAGGGCGCCTGCTCGGCGGCGTCGGATGCGGCGACGGTCGCGACAGTCGTCACGGTCGCCACCGCCGCGCTCGCGGCCGGTTCGAACGGCGAGCGCAATTCGGCCGCTCTCGCGCCGCCGGGCGTCGCGAGCAGGACAAGGCAAACAACGAGGACGTAGCGCATGGCGGCCTTCTGGGGGCTTCGCTGCGGTTGATGGGGGCGTGCCGGGTCGATTGTGCGTCGCCTGCTCGATGGGCTTTTTGCGCCGGCCATGCGCGTTTTTGCGCCATCCCCTCACTTAAAAGTCATGCTATTCGCTTGTCAAGCGCCGCCGCCGTCCCAGCGTGCGGACGGCCGCACGGCGGGTTTCGCGGCGGCCCGGCTTTCGAATATGTAATAATAACTATTCTCATTTGTAAGCTTGGCTGCGGCGCATGGCGCGGCGCCGTGTCTGGAGTGCTCCCGTGAATGCCCGTGTCGACGAGATCGCGATCGAATCGCCTTCCGCCCGCAATGCCGCCAATCCGTCCGCTAATGCGTCAGACGGTGCGTCCACCAGACCGCTCGACGCTGCCGATCGCGCCGCGCGTCGCCAGCGCTCGCGCCGCGCGACCTTCATCAAATGGCTGCGCAAGGTGCACGGCTGGGTGGGCCTGTGGGGCGCGGTGCTCGGTCTGCTGTTCGGCGTGACCGGTTTCCTGCTCAACCATCGCGCGGGGCCGATGAAGATTTCGTCGGGCGCGCCGCAGGTCAAGGAGATGCAGGTGGCGCTGCCCGGGGAGCGGCCGCCGTCGCCCGAGGCGCTCGCGCACTGGCTGCAGCGCGAACTCGCCTTCGACGGCAAGCCCGGCAAGATCCGCCGCGAGAAGGCGCATCCGGTCGCGTGGGGCGACCGAAGCGTGGTGCAGCCCGAATCGTGGCAATTCGCGCTGATGGGGCCGCGCCAGAGCCTCGCCGTCGAGTACTGGGTGGGCAACAACACGGTCTCGGTGCGGCGCACGCAGAGCGCCTTCTTCGCCACGCTCAACAATCTGCACCGCGGCGTGGGCATGGGCATCGGCTGGGTGCTGTTGATGGACACCATCGCGGGCAGCCTGATCCTGCTCTCGCTGACGGGCGTGCTGCTGTGGACCGAACTGAACAAGCGCCGCACGATTGGCGTGGTGCTGGTCGCCGGATCAGTGGCCGCCGCCTTCGCCGTCGGGTTGCTTTGACGCCACGCCTCACTAACGATTTACCCTGAGCCGCGCGATCCACGCGCGGCGCAAATATCGCGCGATTCCCGTTCACAGGGCCGCAGTCAAGCGCTTTTCTTCGCTCTCCTGTCCTCCGTCATGGGCTTGTTCGGCCCATATGCATTTCTGTCTCATATTGCCAACACTCGCGCCGGGCACTAACGTTCGGGCGTGCCGAGCTTTCGGCATGTAAGCGCTTCGTGCGCGCACGCAGGAAAACCATCGCTACGGGGACCCATTCAGCGATTGCCGGCCGCCTTCGAGGCGGCGCCGGCACGTGTGCGCACGGCATGACGTATTTAGCTTCCCAAGGAGACCGACCAATGAGCAGCGTTGCGGATTCGACGCGCGGCACCGCACCCGCACCCTTCTTCTCTAAGGAGGCCACCATTGCACCGCCCGGCTTTTCGCGCTGGATGGTGCCGCCCGCCGCGCTCGCGGTGCATCTGTGCATCGGCCAGGCGTACGCCTTTTCGGTGTTCAACTCGCCGCTGACGAAAGTGATCGGCGTGACGCAGTCGTCGCCCGACGACTGGACGCTCACCTCGCTCGGCTGGATCTTCTCGCTCGCGATCGTGTTCCTCGGCCTGTCCGCCGCGTTCGGCGGCAAGTGGCTCGAACGCGTCGGCCCGCGCCGCACGATGTTCACGGCGGCCTGCTGCTTCGGCGGCGGCTTCCTCGTCTCGGCGCTCGGCGTGTATCTGCATCAGATCGTGCTGCTGTATCTCGGCTATGGCGTGATCGGCGGCATCGGGCTGGGCCTCGGTTATGTTTCGCCGGTTTCGACGCTGATCCGCTGGTTCCCGGACCGCCGCGGCATGGCGACCGGCCTCGCGATCATGGGCTTCGGCGGCGGCGCGATGATCGCCGCACCGCTCTCCGTGATGCTGATGAAGCACTTCTCGAGCGACACGAGCGTCGGCGTCGCGCAGACCTTCGTGGTGCTGGGCATCGCCTATTTCATCTCGATGACGATCGGCTCGATCGCGATCCGCGTGCCCGCGCCGGGCTGGCAGCCCGCAGGCTGGACGCCGCCCGCGACCAGCGGCAAGCTCGTTTCGCGCTCGCACGTGCATATCGATCAGGCGCTCAAGACGCCGCAGTTCTACCTGATCTGGCTGGTGCTGTTCCTGAACGTGACGGCCGGCATCGGCATTCTCGGCCAGGCCTCGGTGATGATCCAGGAAAGCTTCAAGGACACCGTGACGGCGGGTGCCGCGGCGGGCTTCGTCGGCCTGCTCTCGCTCTTCAACATGGGCGGACGTTTCGTCTGGGCCTCGGCGTCTGACTGGGTCGGCCGCAAGAACACGTACTTCATCTTCTTCGTGTTCGGCGCGGTGCTGTACTACGCGGTGCCGCAGTTCGCGCAGAGCGGCAACATCGTGTTCTTCGTGCTCGCGTACTGCCTGATCCTCTCGATGTACGGCGGCGGTTTCTCGACCGTGCCCGCGTATCTCGCGGACATGTTCGGCACGGCCTTCGTCGGCGGCATTCACGGCCGTCTGCTGACCGCGTGGGCGGCGGCGGGCGTGGCGGGTCCGGTGCTCGTGAACTACGTGCGCGCGTATCAGGTGGCGCACGGCGTGGCGAAGGCCGACGCCTACACGATGACCGTGCACATCATGGCCTCGCTGCTGGTGGTCGGTTTCATCTGCAATCTGCTGGTGCGCCGCGTCGACGAGAAGCATCACATGAGCGACGCGCAACTCGCGGCCGCCGGTAAATAAGGAGCGACCATCATGACGAATGCAGCCGTGCAAACCACGAAGTCCTCGAACAAGGCGCTGATGGCGGTGTTCTGGCTTTACGTGCTGGTGCCGCTCGTGTGGGGCGTGACGAATACGCTCGCGCAGGCGATGAAGCTGTTTGGCTAAGCCGCCAATCGGCCTGGTTTAGCGACAAGACAACGATGACAGGCGCCCGCCGAGGGCGCGCAATTCGCTGCATCCCGCAGCACTCTACGGGCCGCCGACGCAAGTCGCGGCCCGTTTTTCATGCGCGCGCCGCGGTGTCGCGCGTGCTGCGTCGAGCCGAACGCGGCCGAAACCGCGCGCGCCTCACACGTGACACGAACCGGCACTCGCGGCCTGCTCGCGCGCGGCCTTCGCGCCTTCGACCTGCAGGATCGTCGGCAGCGAGACGCCGTTCTTCGCCGCCGTGACTTCCGCGAGGATCGACACGGCGATCTCGGGCGGCGTGCGGCTGCCGATATAGATGCCCACCGGCCCGTGCAGCCGCGCCAGTTCCGCCTCGCTCAGATCGAATTCCTTGAGCCGCTCGCGCCGCGCCGCGTTGTTGCGCCGCGAGCCGAGCGCGCCCACGTAGAACGCGGGCGTTTTGAGCGCTTCCATCAGCGCGAGGTCGTCGAGCTTCGGGTCGTGCGTGAGCGCGATCACGGCGCAGCGTTCGTCGAGCTTCATGTCGATCACGGTGTCGTCGGGCATGGTGCGCACGAGCGTCGTGCCGGGCACGTCCCAGACGTCGGTGTATTCCTCGCGCGGATCGCACACGGTCACCTGATAGTCGAGCCCCACGGCGATCTGGCAGAGATAGCGCGACAGCTGCCCCGCGCCGATCACCAGCATGCGATAGCGCGGGCCGTGAATGGTCAGCAGGCGGCGCTCGTCGAAATCGATGCCGTCGGTGGCGCTCGCGGGACCGAGCGTGGCCTGGCCGCTTGCGATGTCGAGCGTGCGCGCGACGAGTTCGCCGCGCTCCACCGCGTCGAGCAGCGCGCGGATGCCCGAGGCCGCGCTGAGCGGTTCGAGCACGAGCTGGATCGTGCCGCCGCAAGGCAGGCCGAAGCGATGCGCTTCTTCGGCGCTGATGCCGTATTTCACGGCTTCGGGTTTCGCGATGCGCACGCCTTCGCGGCGCACGCGCTCGATCAGATCGTCCTCGATGCAGCCGCCGGAGACCGAGCCGGCCACGAGGCCGTCGTCGCGCACGACGAGCATCGCGCCCTCGGGCCGCGGCGACGAGCCCCACGTCTTTACCACCGTCACCAGCAACGCGCGGTGGCCTTCTTCGAGCCAGCGCACGCTGGATTTCAGGACTTCGAGATCCACGCTGTCCATGATCGTTTCCTCTTTTGCGGTTCGTCGCCGGTCGCCGCGGTGTCGTCGGCGCTCGCGGCTGGCGGGTCGGTTGCTGTGCTGTCGTTTTCGTTGCTGGCGGTTTGCTCCGCTTCGTCGCCGAACTGCTCGCCGAAGCGCTTGAAGAACTCGGCGGCGATCTTGCGCGCCGCGCCGTCGACGAGCCGCGAGCCGATCTGCGCGAGCTTGCCGCCGACCTGTGCGCGGGCGGTGTAGCTGAGCGTCGTGGCGTCGTCGCCGGCCGCTTCGAGCGTCACGCGCGCGTCGCCCTTGCCGAAGCCCGCTGCGCCGCCCTGGCCTTCGAACTGGATCGTGTAGCTGCGCGGCGCGTCGATATCGGCGAGCTGCATGCGGCCTTTGAAGCGCGCCTTCACCGGCCCGACAGCGGCGGTCAGCGCGACAGCATACGCGTTTTCGCCGTCGGGCTCGATGCTCTCGCATCCCGGGATGCACGTCTTGAGGATGGCCGTGTCGTTGAGCGCTTCCCACGCGCGCTGCTGCGGCACCGGCAGCGTGTGGGTTTCGGTCAGCTCCATCGTGTGGCTCCTTGATGTGGCGCGCGCGGCGGCGTCTCGCGCAGACTGCGCCCGAGCGCTTCGAGGCAGTCGAGGTTGTGGACCGGATAATGCGCGTCGACGTGCGGCAGCATCGCCTGCACGCCGCGCGCCTTCGGTGCGAAATCGCGGTAACGCAGCAGCGGATTGAGCCAGACGACGCGATGCGCGAAGCGGTGCAGGCGCGCCATTTCGTCGTCGAGCGCGGCGGTGGCGTCGTGGTCGAGGCCGTCGGTGACCATCAGCACGGTGGCGCGGCCGCCGAGCATGCGGCGCGCCCAGCGGCGGTTGAATTCCGCGAGCGTTGCGCCGATGCGCGTGCCGCCCGACCAGTCCGCCACCTGCGCGGCGAGTTGCGCGAGCGCGATGTCGGGATCGCGTTCGCGCAGCGCGCGCGTGGCGTAGGTGAGGCGCGTGCCGAACAGGAACACTTGCAGACGTTCGCGCGATTGCAGCAGCGCGTGGCAGAAGTAGAGCACGGCGCGCGAATAGGCGCTCATCGATCCGGAGATGTCGAGCAGCAGCACGAGCGGCAGCTTGCGCTCGACGGGCGCGCGGTATTTCCACACGGTCCAGTCGCCGCCCGCGCGCACGGCATGACGCGCGCTCGCGCGCAGATCGGCGTGCGTGCCGCGCGACGAGGTTTTCAGACGCCGCGTGCGCTCGGTCGCGAGCGGCAGCCGGCGCGCGCGGATCAGGTGGCGCAGCGTGCGCCATTCGTCGGCGGTGAGCGTGTCGAAGTCGCGCTGGCGCAGGCGCTCCTCGGCACTGAAGGTCGCGTGCGCGCGCAGTTCGTGCTGCTCGTGCTGTTCGTGCGTTGGGGGCGGGTGCGGCGCGTTCGCGCGCGTGGCGGCCCGCGCGGCGAGCGCGTCGGCGAGACGGTTATTGCGGCGCGGCGGCGGCAGCGCGCCGCGCACCTTCGGCAGCAGCAGCGCGCGCAGCTTGCCTTCCCAGTCGGGATCGCGCCAGAACAGCGCGAACGCGGCGTCGAACAGTTCGCGCTCGTCGGGCGCGGCGGTGAGCAGCGCGGCCAGCGCCGCGCGCACGTCGTCGCGGCGCGCGAGGTCGATGAAGGCGAGCGCGTCGATGGCTTCGGCGGCGCGCGCGCCCGACATCGGCAAGCCCGCGCCGCGCAGCACGCGCACGAAGTGCACGACGTTGCGCGCGAGCATGGGCGGGCCGCCGTGCGCGTCCGATGCGCGGGAAGCGGCGGTGAGCGAAGTGGCAAGCGCAGGCGCGCGCGGCATCGGCATCGACATTACTCCGCGAGCGCGAGCGTGTCGGCGATCCGTTGCGCGTCGAGCTGCGCGAGATCGTCCTGATACTTGAGCAGCACGCCCAGCGTGTCCTGCACCGATTGCGGATCGAGTTCGGTCACGCTGAGCGCGTGCAGCGCGCGGCACCAGTCGATGGTTTCGGCGATGCCCGGCGCCTTGAACAGATCCATCGTGCGCAGTTGATGCACGAAAGCGACGGCGCGGCGTTGCAGATCGGCCGAGGTCTCGCTCGCGCGCGCCGCGACGATGGCGAGTTCGCGCGCGCGATCCGGGTAGCCGAGCCACTGATAGAGACAGCGGCGCTTGAGCGCGTCGTGCACTTCGCGCGTGCGGTTCGACGTGATGACGACGAGCGGCGGCTCGCTCGCGCGCACCGTGCCGTATTCGGGTATCGACACCTGGAAGTCCGAAAGCAGTTCGAGCAGGAAGGCTTCGAACGGCTCGTCGGCGCGGTCGATTTCGTCGATCAGCAGCACGCGGCGTGCGCCCGGATGTTGCGGATCGGGTTGAAGCGCCTGCAACAGCGGACGCTTGAGGAGGAATTCGTCGCGATAGAGCGTGTCGTTGCGCGGCGTGTCGCCGGCGGCTTCGGCGAGGCGCAGCGCCATGATCTGACGCGGATAGTCCCACTCGTAGAGCGCGCTCGCCGTGTCGAGACCTTCGTAGCATTGCAGGCGCAGCAGCGTCGTGCCGCAGAGCGCCGCGGCGGCTTTCGCGAGTTCGGTCTTGCCCACGCCGGGCTCGCCTTCGAGAAACAGCGGGCGCTGCATCTTGAGCGCGAGAAACAGCGCCGTGGCCAGTTCGCGGCTCGCGAAATAGCCCTGCGCTTCGAGTTGCGCGAGCGTGTCGTCGATGGTGGCGGGGAGCATGGCGGCCTTTGACTGCGCGAGCGTTTTCCTTGGTGGCGGGCGGAAGGTGGGCGAGAAGCACCGGCGTCCGCGCGCGCAGAAAGTCGCGCGAACGGACGCCGATTCCCGCACGCGCCTAACCGAGCGCCTTCGTCACCGCGCGCGCCGCGAGCACCGGAATCAGGTGCGCCCGATACTCGGGGCTCGCGTGCAGATCGCCGTTCAAGCCGTCCGCGCCGATCGTGACCGCGCGCGCCGCCTGCGCCGTGAAGCTCGCCGTGAGCGCCGTTTCGAGCGCCGTCGCGCGAAACACCGACGGCGCCGCGCCCGTCACGGCCACGCGCACGCCCGAGGCGAACTGCGCCACGAACACGCCCGTCAGCGCGAAGTGCGAGGCCGGATTGCGAAACTTTTCGTAGGCCGAACGTTCCGGAACCGGAAACTCGACGGCCACGATCAGCTCGTCGGGTTCGAGCGCGGTCTCGTACATGCCGAGGAAAAAGTCGTCGGCGGCGATGCGGCGGCGGTCCGTCACCACGGTCGCGCCGAGACCGAGCACGGCGGCGGGATAGTCGGCGGCCGGGTCGTCGTTGGCGAGCGAGCCGCCGAGCGTGCCGAGCGCGCGCACCTGGCGGTCGCCGATATGCGCGGCCAGTTGCGCGAGGCCCGGCAGCGCGTTCTGGATCGGCGCGTTCGCGGCGACGTCGGCATGGCAGACCGCCGCGCCGATCTTCACGACCTTGCCGTCGACCGAGATCGTCTTCAGCTCGGGAATGCGCGTGACGTCGACGAGCGTGGACGGCTGCGCGAGCCGCAGCTTCATCGCCGCGAGCAGGCTCTGTCCGCCCGCGAGGAATTTGGCGTCCGCGTCGGCGGCAATCGCTTTCACGGCGCCTTGCGCGTCGCCCGCGCGCTGGTAGTCGAATGCGTACATGGTGGGCCTCCGCTCAAGGTTGCTGCGACGTGGATTGCGATGACGATTGCGCCGTGGACGACGAAGCGGACGACGAAGCGGCCTGCATCGCCTGCCACACGCGATGCGGCGTCGCGGGCATCTGCAAGTCCTTCACGCCGAGCGGCGCGAGCGCGTCGAGAATCGCGTTGATGACGGCGGGCGGCGAGCCGATCGCGCCCGCCTCGCCGCAGCCCTTCACGCCGAGCGGATTGTGCGTGCAGGGCGTCCCTTTCGCGGTTTCCACGTTGAACGAGGGCACGTCGCTCGCGTGCGGCATCGCGTAGTCCATGTACGAGCCGGAGAGCAACTGGCCGCTTTCGGTGTCGTAGACGCAGCGCTCGAGCATCGCCTGGCCGATGCCCTGGCCGAGTCCGCCGTGCACCTGGCCTTCGACGATCATCGGATTGATGACGTTGCCGAAATCGTCGACGGCGGTGAAGCGCTGGATGCGCGTCTCGCCGGTGTCGGGATCGATCTCCACTTCGCAGAGATAGGCGCCCGACGGATAGGTGAAGTTGGTCGGGTCGTAGAAGGCGCTTTCGTCGAGGCCCGGTTCGAGCGTTTCGAGCGGATAGTTGTGCGGCACGTAAGCGGCGAGCGAGATTTCCGCGAAGGTCTTGCTGCGGTCGGTGCCCGCGACGCGGAACACGCCGTCGGCGAACTCGATGTCTTCCACGCCCGCTTCGAGCATGTGCGCCGCGATCTTCTTCGCCTTCGCCTCGATCTTGTCGAGCGCCTTCATGATCGCCGAGCCGCCCACGGCGATCGATCGCGAGCCATACGTGCCCATGCCGAACGGAATGCGCGCGGTGTCGCCGTGGACGATGTCGATCTGCTCGATCGGCACGCCGAGGCGGTCGGAGACCACCTGCGCGAAGGTCGTTTCGTGACCCTGGCCGTGGCTGTGCGAGCCGGTGAACACCGTCACCGAGCCGGTGGGATTCACGCGGATCTCGCCCGCTTCGAACAGGCCCGCGCGCGCGCCGAGCGCGCCCGCGATGTTCGACGGCGCGAGGCCGCACGCCTCGATGTAGCACGAGTAGCCGAGGCCGCGCAGCATGCCGCGCGCCTTCGACGCGTCGCGCCGCGCGGGGAAGCCCTTCACGTCGGCGAGTTCCAGCGCGCGCGAGAGACAGGCTTCGTAGTCGCCGGTGTCGTAGGTGAGGCCGACGGGCGTGGCGTACGGAAACTGCGTGATGAAGTTGCGGCGGCGGATCTCGGCGGGATCGATCCGCATCTCGCGCGCGGCGGTTTCGACCAGCCGCTCGACCACGTAGGTCGCTTCGGGTCGGCCCGCGCCGCGATAGGCATCGACGGGCACGGTGTTCGTGAACACGGCCTTCACCTCGGCGTAGATCGCGGGCGTGGCGTACTGGCCCGCGAGCAGCGTGGCGTAGAGGATGGTCGGCACGCTCGACGCGAACGTCGAGAGATACGCGCCCATGTTCGCCGTGGTGTGCACGCGCATGGCGAGGAACTTGCCGTCCTTGTCGAGCGCGAGTTCGGCCTTCGTCACGTGATCGCGGCCGTGCGCGTCGGAGACGAAGGATTCGCTGCGTTCGGCGGTCCATTTCACCGGACGGCGGATCTGCTTCGAGGCCCATGTGAGCGCCACGTCCTCGGCGTAGAGGAAGATCTTCGAGCCGAAGCCGCCGCCCACGTCGGGCGCGACGATGCGCAGCTTCGTTTCCGGCAGCCCGAGCACGAACGCCGCCATCAGCAGACGCTCGACGTGCGGGTTCTGGTTCGACACGTAGACCGTGTAGCTGTCGTCGTGCTGCGCGTAGCTCGCGTTCACGGCGCGCGGCTCGATCGCGTTCGGCACCAGCCGGTTGTTGACGATGTCGAGCGTGGTGACGTGCGCGGCCTGCGCGAAGGCGGCGTCGGTGGCGGCCTTGTCGCCGTGGCCCCACGTGTAGCAGGTGTTGTTCGGCACGCCGTCGTGCACGAGCGGCTGGCCGTCGTCGGCGGCGCGGGCGGTGTCCGCGGCGGCCGGCAGTTCCTCGTAATCGACCTCGACGAGTTCGGCGGCGTCCTTCGCTTGCTTCCACGATTCGGCGATCACGAGCGCGACCTGGTCGCCCACGTGCAGCGCTTTCTCGTGCGCGATCACGGGATGCGGCGGTTCGTGCATCGGCGAGCCGTCGATGCTGTGGATCAGCCAGCCGCACGGCAGGCCGCCCACGCCCGCGGCGGCCACGTCGGCGCCGGCGAACACGGCCACCACGCCGGGCGCGGCTTTGGCGGCGGCGGTGTCGATGCTGCGGATGCGCGCGTGCGCGTGCGGCGAGCGCACGAACACGGCGTAAGTTTGCTGGGGAAGGACGACGTCGTCGGTGTACTGGCCCGCGCCGGTGAGGAAGCGATAGTCTTCCTTGCGCTTCACCGAGGCGCCGATCATGCGCGGCTGGGAGTCGGGTGCGTTCATGGCGGCCTCCCTCGTCACGCCGCCGAAGCGGTGGCGGGTTGCGCGGCGGGCTGCTCCGCGGCCTGCATGGCTTCGGCGCCCTGGAGCACGGCCTTCACGATGTTGTGATAGCCCGTACAGCGGCACAGATTGCCGTCGAGGTTCGCGCGCACGTCCGCTTCGGTCAGGCCCGGACACGCGTGCGCGAGCGCCACCGCGCTCATCACCATGCCGGGCGTGCAGAAGCCGCATTGCAGGCCGTGGCAGTCGCGGAAAGCGGCCTGCATCGGATGCATCGCGCCGTTGGCGGCGAGACCTTCGATCGTCGTCACGTTCATGCCGTCGCACTGCACGGCGAGCGTGTTGCACGATTTGATCGCGCGGCCGTTCAGATGCACGGTGCACGCGCCGCATTGGGCCGTGTCGCAGCCGACGTGCGTGCCGGTGAGGCGCCGCTGCTCGCGCAGAAACTGGACCAGAAGCGTGTGAGGTTCGATCTCGGCGGTCACGGGCTGGCCGTTGACCGTGAGGCTGAGGCTGATCGCCATGGGCTGTCTCCTGTCGCCCGGAGCGACGCGCGCGCATCGCGCCCGGGTACCACACTCGGTGAGGATCAGGGACCGGCCTGGCCCGCGTTCACCACTTGCCCCGAGATGCCGCCTGCGATCTTTCGTCCGGCGCGCGTCCGAATCGGAAGACGGCGCATGCCGCGGCGCGGATTGGGCGCGCGCGACGAGGACAAAAGCGAGGGCGAAAGCGGGGACGAGGGTCCGGCTGGTGCTGTGCTGTTCAGTGCGTGGAATGCTTGCTGCTGAATTACCGATGCCGTGCTGCTGTATTGCCGTTCTTCCGGCTGCCGCGATGATGCTCGGCACAGTAAAGCACACTTTGCCGATTTACGCTGCGCGGGCTTTTACTCGCCATAAGCGGCGTTTTTCAGCGTTTTTGCACGTGTTTCAGGCGTTTTTTGCACTGCGGCCATGTCGGGCGCGCGCATGAAAAACGGCCCGTCCGGACAGGCCGGAACGGGCCGTTGCAGCGCAGCGAAAGCGCGCCGGGAATGTCGGGCGCTTACTGCTCGTGCGGCTGATGCGCGAGGCGCGAATGGCGGCGCGAGTAGCCGAAGTAAATCGCCATGCCGATCACCAGCCAGACGATGAACGCGATCCACGTCACGCGCGCGAGGTTCAGCATCAGGAACAGGCACGACGCCACGGCGAGGACCGGCACCACCGGCACGCCGGGGCAGCGGAACGCGCGCGGCAGATGCGGGTGCGTCTTGCGCAGCACGAGCACGGCGATCGACACCATCGAGAATGCCGCGAGCGTGCCGATGTTGATCAGCTCGGCGAGCACGTTGAGCGGCACGAGCGCGCCGATCAAGCCGAAGAAGATGCCCACGAGCCAGGTCGTGAAGAACGGCGTGGCGAAGCGCGGATGCACCTTCGAGAGCTTCGCGGGCAGCAGGCCGTCGCGCGACATCGCGTAGATGATGCGGGTCTGGCCGTAGCTCATCACCAGAATCACGGTGAGCATGCCGAGCACGGCGCCGAGGTCGATGAAGCCCGCGACCCACGGCTGGCCGGCGACCTGCAGCGCGTACGACACCGGATGGCCGATGTTGGCGAACTGCGCCGACGGCACGATGCCCGTGACCACGGCCGCGACCGCCACGTAGAGCACCGCGCAGACGGCGAGCGAGGCGATGATGCCGGCGGGCAGATCGCGCTTCGGATTCTTGACTTCCTCGGCGGCGGACGAGACCGCATCGAAGCCGATGAAGGCGAAGAACATCACCGCCGCCGCGCCGAACACGCCGTTCCAGCCGTTGGGCATGAACGGATGCCAGTTCTCGGGTTTGACGTGGAACGCGCCCACGGCGATCACGAGCAGCACGACCGTGACCTTGATCGCGACCATGATGTTGTTGATGCGCGTGGATTCGCGCACGCCGATCGCGAGCAGCGCCGTGATGCCCATCATCACGAGGAAGGCGGGCAGGTTGAACAGCGTGTGCACGCCCGGCACCGCGCCCGGCGCGGCCGTGAGCGCGGCGGGCAGATGCACGCCGAAGCCGCCGAGCAGCGATTGCAGATAACCCGACCAGCCGACCGAGACCGCCGAGCTGGCGAGGCCGTATTCGAGCATCAGATCCCAGCCGATGATCCACGCGATCAGTTCGCCGAGCGTGGCGTACGAATAGGTGTAGATCGAGCCGGCGACCGGGATCGTCGAGGCGAATTCGGCGTACGACAGCGCCGCGAAGCAGCAGGCCACGGCGGCGATCAGGAACGAGACCATCAGCGCGGGGCCGGCCTGCACGGCGCCGGTGCCGGTCAGCACGAAAATGCCGGTGCCGATGATCGCGCCGATACCGAGGAAAGTGAGGTCCAGAGCGCCGAGAGCCTTCTTCAGGCCGGCGCCCTGCGCGCTCGCCTTCAGCATGTTTTCGACGTTCTTCTTGCGAAAGAGGGACATTTGGCGGGGAACTCCAGGTAGAACGCGCGAGGCGCCGATCGGATGGGATCGCGCCTGCGTGCCGTATGTCGGGGAAACCTGCAATTTTATCCGATCGCCGTGTCGGACCCGGCTCAATCGGGTCGGAAGCCGCCGCAAGGCGCAGTCGATTCCGCCGCAAACGGGCGCGGGCGCGCGCAATCCTTGCCGGGCGTTTCGCGAATCGGCGAAATCATTTCCGGATCAAGGGCTTATGGCGAGAAGGTTGCCTGAGTGGGACGGCGCACGCTTGCATGCGCCGGGCGTGCAGGCGTGCGGCGCGACGGCGCGCAGCCGGGTGCGGCAAGAGGACGCCGCACGCCGCAGTGTGAATCCGCGGCGCTCAGAAGCCCGCGGTGGGCGCGAGATCGACGAGCTGGTTGCTCATCGCGTAGAAGGTCAGCTCTGCGTTGTTGTTGAGCTTCATCTTTTCGAGCAGGCGCGTGCGGTAGACGCTCACCGTCTTCACGGAGAGCGAGAGCGTGTGCGCGATGTCGGTGAGGCGCTTGCCCGAGGCGAGCATGCACAGCGTCTGGTATTCGCGGTCGGAGAGCTTTTCGTGCGGGAGCTGCTCGGCGTCGACCAGCACGTAATCGGCGAGCGCCTCGGCCATCGCCGGGCTCACATACTTGCGGCCGCTCGCGACCTGCTGGATCGCGGCCGTCATCTGCGCGGCGTCCACGGTCTTGGACAGATAGCCCGACGCGCCGGCCTTCAGCGCGCGCACCGCGTATTGATCCTCGCGATACATCGAGAACATCAGCACCGGCACGCGCGGCGCCTTTTTCTTCGCGCGTTTGAGCACCTCGATGCCGCTCATGTCGGGCAGCGAGATGTCGAGCAGGACCACGTCGCAGGCGTGGCGCGCGAGCGCGACGAGCGCCTCGCTGCCGGTCTGGGCTTCGATCACTTCGCAGGCGATGCCGCGGTCGAGCAGCAACTGGCGCACGCCCTGGCGCACCACGGCGTGATCGTCGACGAGCAGGATGCGCAGGGTCATGAGCGGGCGTCCTGAGCGGAGTTCGGAAGAGAAGACGGGGCGGTGTCGGCGCAGAGCGTGTCCCAGAGGAAGCGCGCTTCGACGTTCGTGCCGGGGCGGGCCTGGCCCGGTTGCGCGGTCGCTGCGCGCAGCGTGCCGCCGAATGCGGCGCAGCGCTCGCGCATGCCGGAGACGCCGTAGTAGCTGCGGCCCGTGGCGCCGGCGGCGTCGTCGTGCACGAACGCGAGCGACGCGTCCTGCTGGCGGCTCTGGCGCTTCACGCGGCGGGCGGCTTCGCGCGACAGGCCCACGCCGTCGTCGACGACGGTGAGGATCAGCTCGCGCTCGGTGCTGTCGAGACGGACTTCGACGCGCGTCGCCTGGGCGTGGCGCGCGACGTTGGTGAGCGCTTCCTGCGCGACGCGGAACACGGCCAGCGCGGCTTCGCCGGGCAGCGCCGCGAGGCGTGCGTCGCAGGTGCCGCCGGTGAATTGCGCGCTCAGGCCGGTGCGCGACGCGAAGCCGCGCGTCCAGCGCTTGAGCGCCGGCGCGAGGCCCGCATCCAGTTCGGGTGCGTGCAGGCCGTCGAGCACGTGGCGCACGGCAGTGGCGGCGGCGTCGAGCGAGCGGGCGACGAGCGCGAGCGCGTCGGCGCATTGCGGCGGGGCATCGGCGGGCAGCCAGGTGTAGACGTTGGCGATGGCGAAACGGGTCGCGGCCAGTTCGGCGCCCACGCTGTCGTGCAGCTCGCGGGCGACGCGATGGCGCGCGGCCTCGTCGGCGTCCACGCGTGCGGCGCCGGCCGCGACGATCTGCCGCTGCACGCGCGCGATGGCGTCGAGCGCGGCGCGTGCGCCGTCGGCGTTGGCCAGCAAGGAGAGGCCGCCGCCCGCATGGCTGGCGCGCGCCGCGGACGCATCAGCGCCAGGCGCGCGCGCGTTGCCCGCGGCGTAAGTCGACGTATCCATCCTTCCCCCGTTGAGGAACCGGTCCCGCCTGGTTCCTGGCTCCGCGCCGGCTGAATCGGTGGCCTTTCCGCGTCGGAAAGCGGGACCCCGAATTCGCTCGGCGCAGCGTAACGAAATTTACATCCGGTAACAACCTGACCGAGTCTCTGCCAGGCATTCCGAAATGGCCGATGTTGCGCCGCGATAATATCCCAAAATAAGAAAAGATACAGTCGGGAAAGGCTTTAGCGGCGAAACCTGAGAGCCGGCTTGAAGTTCGGCTCGCGTGCGTCTTCTCGATTTCTGTCAGAAAAACACTGACAAGGAAGCTACGCGAAATCGGCGAAAAATGTAACTGTCCGGGCAGTTTATGCGTGTTGTTGTTGCGTGCATACCGCGAAAAAAAACCGGAGCGCGGGGCTCCGGTTTTTTGGGCGTGGCGTGCTGCGGCTTTTCGCCGCCGCCGGCGAGGAAATCAGCCGACGAATGCCTTTTCGATCACATAGTGACCCGGCTCGTTGTTGCTGCCTTCCTTGAGGCCGGCCTTTTCGAGCAGTTCGACCGTGTCGCGCAGCATGTGCGTGCTGCCGCAGAGCATGATGCGGTCGCGCTCGGGCGTGAACGCCGGCAGGTCGAGGTCGGCGAACAGCTTGCCGGTGTCGATCAGTTCGGTGATACGGCCGCGGTTGTCGAACACTTCGCGCGTGACGGTCGGGTAGTAGACCAGCTTTTCGCGGACGATCTCGCCCAGGTATTCGTGCTCGCGCAGTTCTTCGGTGATGAATTCCTTGTACGCGAGTTCATCGACGAAACGGCAGGTGTGCGTGAGGACGATCTTGTCGAAGCGGTCGTAAATGTCCGGATCCTTGATGATCGACATGAACGGCGCGAGGCCCGTGCCGGTCGACAGCATCCACAGCACTTTGCCGGGCAGCAGGTTGTCGGCCACCAGCGTACCGACGGGCTTCTTGCCGATCAGCACCTTGTCGCCGACTTTCAGATGCTGCAGGCGCGACGTGAGCGGGCCGTCCGGCACCTTGATGCTCAGGAATTCGAGGTGTTCCTCGTAGTTCGCGCTCGCCAGCGAATAGGCGCGCATCAGCGGCTTGCCGTCCACTTCGAGGCCGACCATCGTGAACTGGCCGTTGTCGAAACGCAGGGCCTGGTCGCGCGTGCAGGTGAAGCTGAAAAGCGTGTCGGTCCAGTGATGGACGCTCAGAACGGTTTCTTCGGTGTGTTTGCTCATGGTTCCTGATGATGCGAAACGAGGTCCGCCGGACGGGGCGTTCCTTCCGGCCGCATGACGATGCATGACTGGCCCGGTATGACGATGCGCGGCGCGCGGCTCTGACATCCGGTGGCTACGTGGCTTTGCAGGCGTTGACCGTGCCGCTGCGAGCCCGCAGCCTCGATGCGAACGAGGCGCAATCCGCCATTTTACCGCGTGCGCGCCTCATGGGCGGCGCCGCGCTGCAAGGGGAGGGAAGCTCGCGTGGGCCGAGGCATCGTGCTGGCGCCCGTACGCGGCTGGCGTGACGGGTAGCGCTGGCTGCCGATCGGCGGAAAACGGCTGGCGCCGGCCGGGCCGTGCCGGGCTTTGTGCTCCGGGCCGCATGCGGCCCCGATTGCGTCCGGTTCAGCCCGATTTCGATTCGATTTCGCTCAGAGCGACTCGAATCCGGCCGTCCTGCCCGTTCCACCAGGGAGCGGGCGTGCTTGCCGCGAGCGGCGCGCGTCGCGAACGAGGCGCGCCTGCGAATGTTCGCCCCAGATAATACCGGATCGTCTGACAGGCCGCACCATTGACCCTGACGGCGGGGCAGTTTCGCGGCGCGCGAACAACGCTTGAAACTGCTCAGGATGCCTCAGCAGACATCGGCGGGTTTCAGCAGACGCCGAGCGGGCTTCAACGGGCAAAGGGCGGCGGTCAAAGGCCGGCGGTCAAAGGTCAGCGGTCGGCGGCGAGCTTGGCGGCGAGGCCGATCAGCGCCGTGCCGCAGAACGCGTCGATCGGACGGCGCAGGCGCTTGTAGCCGCGCTGCGTGCGTTGATCGGCGAACAGGAGCGCGAGGCCCGCGTGCCAGCCGAACGACATCGCCGCCACCAGCGCGAGCGCCGCGCCGTAGAACCACGTCGGCGGATGCGCGGGAAAGACCGCCGCGAACACGCTGGTCCAGAACACACACGACTTCGGGTTGGTCAGGCAGGTGAGAAAGCCCGCGCGCCAGGTGCGGAACCACGCGCGGCGGTCGGGCGGCGGCAGCGGCTCGACGGGCGCGCTGGGCGCGGCGTTCTGCGATGCCGTGTCGCGGCGCATGCCCGAGCGCAGCAGCTTGATGCCGAACCACAGCAGATACAGCGCGCCGCCGATGCGCACGCCCTGATACAGCCAGTCGATGTGCTGGAGCACGGCGGCGAAACCGAGCATCGCAAGCGCGGCCCAGAGCGTCGAGCCCGTGCCGACGCCGAACGCCGACGCAATGCCGAGACCGCGCCGTCCGGCGAGCGAGAGTTGCGTCACCATAAAGAAGTTCGGGCCGGGACTGATCAGCGCGAACAGGTAGACGACGGCGATCTGGAGCAGGGTGGCGAGGTGATGCACGCGGGCCTCGGAGCAAGAAAAGCGCGCCATCGAGGCGCGCGACGCGACATATTAACGCGCTTGCTTCGCAGACCCAGGGCGTTTTTCAGCGGTTCCGACGCCGTTTTCGCGCGGCGTGGGAATCATCGGCGGGAAGGATGAAATCGGCGAAATCGGCGAAATCGGCGAAATCGGCGAAATCGGCGCGCGAGCCCGCCGTCTCGCGTCACTCCAGCCGCAGCCGCGCCATATAAGGAAGGTGATCGGAGAGCCAGGCCGTTTCCTGCGGCGGCGTGATCAGTTCGACGGGTTGCAGGCCGCGCACGAACATCTTGTCGAGCGCGAGCGCGGGCGAGAACGCCGGGAAGGTGCGGGCGGGCTCGCCGAGCAGCGTCGCCACTTCCTGCAGGCCGTGTTCGGCGAACAGCGGCACCGAATCGTTGCGCCAGTCGTTGAAATCGCCCGCGAGCACGAGCGGTCCTTGCGGCGCTTCCTTGGCGATCCAGTGGGCGATCCAGTGCATCTGTTTGAGGCGCGCGCTGCGGGTGAGCGCGAGGTGCGCGCACAGCAGCGTCACCTGCTGGCCCGCCACGCTCGCGCGCGCCACCAGCAGACCGCGCCGCTCGAAGCGATGCGCGGAGATGTCCCAGCGTCCGCCCAGGTCGAGCGGATGCGGCGACAGAATGGCGTTGCCGTGCCGCCAGGACGGCTTGAACACGTTCGGCCCGAGGGCGATCTGCAATTCGAGCGCGTGGGCGATTTCGGTGGCCTGGCACTGCCAGACGTCTTCGAGCGGATCGCCGAGCGGCGCGCCGAAGGTCGACGAAAGCACCGGCTGCGGCAGACGCCGCGCCATCGCTTCCTGAAGAAACCAGGCGTCGGCGTGGGTCGACTGCACCCAGCGCCGCATGGCCTGCCAGGCCTGAAAGCCAAGCGGTGAGCGGCCCTTGTGCAGGTTCCAGCTCACCGCGACGAAGTCCCCGGCGTGGGCCGGGTCCATGTCGATGAGAGGTTGTTCGAGATTTCGCATGCGTGTGTTGCTACGTGTTCTGACGCGGGGTGGACGGCGTCGGCCGGTGGGCCGCGCTCCGGTTCGTGGTCGACCGGTGCGCCGTCAGGGCCCCGCGGCGGGCGGCGCGAGGTTCGCGCGCACCCGGTAGACGAGCTTGGGATCGTGATCGACGATCGTCCAGGTCACCCACTGGCCGGCGGGCACGTTCAGGCCCGGATGACTCGCGCTCACCTGGCGCGGCTGCGGCGGCAGCTTGCAGCCGTCGGTCGTTTTCGGCGCGACGGGGTTCTCCAGCGTTTCCTGGGCGTCGATGGCGAGAATCGCGGCGCTGGCGTTCGCTTGCAGCGGCGACACCGTGATCGTGCGTTGCAGGTCGATGCTGCCCGCGGGCTGATCCTTGCAGCCCACGTTGTGCGTGACCACCTTGTGATGCGTGTCCGTGCGCGCCTGGCCGACCGTGGTCGAGCCCTCGAAGCTGTCGATCTTCTGGCCGTCGCGGTCGACTTCCAGCGTCCAGTTGACGACGCCTTGCGGCGCGAGCGGCGAAGCCGGCGCGGACGTGCCGGACGCCGCAACGGCCGCCGCAACGGCCGCCGCCGCCGATGCAGCCGTGGGCGCGGGATTCGTCACCGTGATCGACGCTGCTGCGGGCGGCGCGGTTTCCTGAGCCCGCGCGCTCGCAGCCAGCGCGCAGGCGGCGACGAGTGCGGTGCTCAGGGCGGTCTTCCATAACGTCATCTCGACAGGCTCCATGCTTGGCAGGGTTCGTTATGACCATCGATCCTATACCGGGTTCGCAAACGCCGCGTTTGCGGCCGCCGGATCGCGGCGAAGCCCGGCGTCGCGGCAAGGACGAAAACCCCTTTGTTTTCAGGATGTGGGGACAACCCCGCCCGGTTTCCATCGCGTAGGGCGAGAAAACTATTACAGCAAATGTAATGCCGCCTCGCGCCGCGTGCGCGTTAAATCGATTCGACCCCGGGAAAATCGTGTCCCGAAGCCGCCCGGCACGCGCGCGTCATGCGTGTACGCCAGCGCGCCTTCGCCCGCACTCGCGCCGGTGGCTTGCCGATGCGCGGCGTACAATTTTTGAAGGATGCCGGAGCGAGCGGGAGGCGAGCGCAGCGTCATGGACCAGATCGAATGTGTGGTGATCGGCGCGGGTGTGGTCGGCCTCGCCGTGGCGCGCGCGCTGGCGGCGCGCGGCCGCGAAGTGATCGTGCTCGAAGCCGCCGAGGCAATCGGCACCAGCACCAGTTCGCGCAACAGCGAGGTCATTCACGCGGGCCTCTACTATCCGCGCGGCTCGCTCAAGGCGACGCTCTGCGTGCGCGGCCGCGAGATGCTGTACGACTACTGCGCCGAGCGTCACGTCGCGCACGCGCGCTGCGGCAAGCTGCTGGTCGCCACCGCGCCCGCGCAGATCGCGCAACTGGACGCGATCCTCGCGCGCGGCAAGGAAAACGGCGTGTTCGACCTCACGCGCATCAGCGGCTCGGAGGCGCTCGCGCTCGAACCGGCGCTCGAATGCGTGGCGGCCGTGTATTCGCCGCAGACCGGCATCGTCGACAGCCATCAATTGATGCTCGCGCTGCAAGGCGACGCCGAGCGCGACGGCGCGGTGGTCGCGCTCAAATCGCCGGTCGAATCGATCGACGCGAGCGCGAACGGCTTCGTGATCCGCACGGGCGGCGACGCGCCGACCGAAATCCGCGCGGCCTCGCTCGTCAACAGCGCGGGGCTTCAAGCGACGCGGCTCGCCAAACGCATTCGCGGACTCGATCCGCGGCACATTCCGCCGCTCTATCTGGCGCGCGGCAATTACTTCAGCGTGACGGGGCGCGTGCCGTTTTCGCGGCTCATTTATCCGATGCCGAACGAAGCGGGGCTGGGCGTGCATCTCACGCTCGATCTCGGCGGCCAGGCGCGTTTCGGTCCCGACGTGGAATGGATCGAGTCGATCGATTACGACGTCGATCCGCGCCGCGCCGACAGTTTCTACGCGCAGATCCGCAGCTACTGGCCCGCGCTGCCCGACGGCGCGTTGCAGCCTGCGTATGCAGGCATTCGTCCGAAACTCTCGGGACCGGGCGAGCCGGCCGCCGACTTCGTGATCCAGGGCCGCGCCTCGCACGGCGTGCGCGGGCTCGTGAATCTTTTCGGCATCGAGTCGCCTGGGCTCACGGCGTCGCTTGCGATTGCGCAGCGCGTCTGCGAGATGGCCGGGCCGGGTTGAGCGCGCGTGCGCGTCGTGATGACGCGCTTCTCTTATCTCCGGAATTGCAGGCTCACGCGGTGGGGCATCGTTGCTATGCTTCTCGCGCGCCGTCGTCAGAACGGTGTTGCCCACAATACTGGAGTAAGTCCCATGAAATCGTCCCGCCGCAGCTTTCTGATCACGAGCCTTGGCGTCGCCACGACCGTTGCGCTGTCGCGCCAGGCCTTCGCCGATGCCCCGAAGGCATCCGAAGCCGATCCCACGTCCCAGGCGCTCGGCTACAAGCTCGACGCCGCCAAGGTCGACAAGGCCAAATACGCGAAGTACGCCGCCGGCCAGGATTGCAGCAACTGCACGTTCTACCAGGGCAAGGCCACCGACGCGTTCGCGCCGTGCCCGATGTTCGGCGGCAAGCAGGTCGCGGGCAAGGGCTGGTGCAGCGCGTATAACAAGAAGGCGTAAGCGCCTCTCGCGGCACAAGCCGCACTGAGCCTGAAAGCGGCGCGCGAGTCTAGACGCGCGCCATCAGCAGAGGCGGACGCCTGCCGAACCACGGCCGCGCCGCCTCCAGTTGCGCGGCGAGGCGCAGCAGCAACGCGTCGTGATTCTCGCGCGCCGCGAACTGCACGCCGACCGGCAGACCGCGCGCATTCCACGCGAGCGGCACCGTCATCGCCGGCTGGCCGGTCATATTGAAGATCTCGGTGCAGCCCGCCCACGCGAACGCCTTGTTCGCGGCTTCCGTCAGCAGTTTTCTCATCAACGCTTCGACCGGCATCGCGGTGACGGCGCGCATCTGCAGGCGCTCCGACTGCGTGGGTTTCAGCTCGCCGATCTTCACGGGCGGCGCCGCGAGCGACGCGCACAGCATCACGTCGAAGCGTTTCATCAGATCGTCGAAGCGCGCCGTCACGCGCTGCTGCTCGGCGAGCGCGGCGGGCAGTTCGCGCTCGCCGAACTTGCGGCCGATGTGCGCCATCGCCCACGTCGGGATCTCGAAGTCCTGGCGGCGCGGCTTGTTGCCGGTGATGGTGTCGGCGTTCAGCACGTATTGCTCGGCGACGACCGACCAGATCATCAGAAAGGCTTCGCGCGTGGCCGTGAAATCCATGCCCAGTTCGATCGGCTCGACGATATGGCCGAGCGAAGTCAGCAGCTTCGCGGCGTCGTCGAGGGCGTCGCGCACGTCGGGCGAGAGCGCGTCGGCGAACAGCGGATCGGTGATGTAGGCGATCGTCAGCGGCTTGCCGCCGTCGAGCGGCGCGCGCGCGGCCGCGAGAAAGCTGCCCGGCGCGCCGGGCGCGAGGCCGGGATCGCCCGCGAGCAGATCGAGCATCAGCGCGCTGTCACGCACGCTGCGCGATATCGCGAGATCGACGCCCAGTTCGCCCGGCGGGCGCGGCAGGTCCGAGGTCGGCTGGTTGCCGCGCGAGGGCTTGAAGCCGAACAGGCCGCAGCACGCGGCCGGAATGCGGATCGAACCGCCGCCGTCGGACGCGTGCGCGAGCGGCACGATGCCGGCCGCGACCGCCGCCGCCGCGCCGCCGCTCGAACCGCCGGGCGTGTGATCGAGATTCCACGGATTGCGGCACGGGCCGAACAGCTCGGGCTCGGTGTACGGCATCTGCCCGAGTTCCGGCGCGCTGGTCTTGCCGAAGATGTTCAGGCCCGCCGCACGAATGCGCTGGACCACGGGCGCATCGGCGGTCGGAATGTAATGACGATAGTGACGGCTGCCGAGCGTCATGCGCAAACCGGCGACGGCCGCGCCCAGATCCTTGACGAGAAAGGGCACGCCCGCGAGCGGCCCTTGCGCGAGTGCGTCGAAGCCGTCGCCGTCGGGCGCGACGTGCTGGGCGCGTTTGCGTGCGCTGTCGTAATCCTTGAGCACGATGGCGTTGATCGCGGGATTGGCCGCTTCGGCGCGCGCGATGGCGGTGTCCAGCAACTCGCGCGGGCTCACGTCGCGGCGCTGCACGAGTTCGGCGAGGCCGATGGCGTCGTATTCCAGATAGTCGGACTGCAAGGCGCGCGCTCCCTGTTGGCGTCGTGAGTGAATGCCGCGGCGAGTTTCAGACCCGTCTCGCGGCTCAGCGGGCGAACGCATCGCCCAAAAAACAAAACGGCCATTGCAGCGATTCTGCCGCAATGGCCGTTGTCAGGCGATCGAGGCGATCGACGCGATCGCCATGATCCGGGAAACCCGCTTACAGATGCTCGGCGAGGAAGCTCAGCGTGCGGCCGTGCGCGAGCACCGACGCGTTCTGGTTGTACGACGCGCGCACCGAGCAGTTGAAGCCGTGATCGGCGCCCGGGTAGATATAGACGTCGGCGTTGTCGCGGCCCGCGAAGCGCTCCTTCACCTGGCCGACCTGATCGAGCGGAATGCCGTGATCGAGTTCGCCGTAGTGGAACAGGATCGGCTGCTTGATCTTGTCGGCGAGATCGAGCTGCGTGTGAATGCCGCCGCCGTAGTACGACACCGCCGCGTCGACCGAACCGCTGCCCGCCGCCATATAGGCGAGACGGCCGCCGAGGCAGTAGCCGATGGCCGCGACCTTGCCCGTGCACTCGGGCAGCTTGCGCAGCGTGTCGGCGGTTGCCGCGATGTCCTGCACGACGAGATTGAAGTCGGTGGCTTTCATCAGCTCGATGCCGCGGTCGCGGTCGGCACCCGTGTATTCGAGTTCGACGCGCGGGGCGCTGCGCCAGAAGATGTCCGGCGCGATCGCGACGTAACCGTCGAGCGCATATTGCTCGACCACGTCACGGATATGGCCGTTCACGCCGAAGATCTCCTGGATGATGACGATGCCGGGACCCTTGCCGCCTTTGGGCAGGGCGAGATAGGCGCCGAAACTGTCCTTGCCGGCGGGAATGTCGATCCATCGAGTCGTTACGCTCACGTTGCTCTCCTTCTTCGCGAATGGGTGTGCGGCCTGGGCCGGTAAAACGGGGAGCCAGTTTGCCATAGGCGCCGCCCTGCCTGCAGCGTGCGTCGTACTCGCAAGCGGATCGTAATATTTTCGTTTATTCGAAGCGTGCCTCACACGCGCCTCGCACGCGTCGAGCGCGTTCGTTTCGCGCGGTCGATGCGTGCGCGGACAACATGAATTGATGCATCCAGTTCGCCGATGACCGAGGCGCAGCGAGTGAATCGGTGAATACGCGCTCATAGCCTCGGTATCAATTAAACGAAAGCTGACTTTAAAGGCGCGCGGTTATCGAGGAATCCGAACTCAATTGCGGCGCGCTGAAAATGCGCAAACGTTGGCGGTTGTTCCAGCGTGAAAACCGATTGCCGTCAAGCAGTAAAAAATACGCCGAGGCTGATTCACAAAAAATCTCAAAAAAGAGTCGTGAGCTGCCTGGATTTAGCTTTCCGAAAGATTGCAAACGTCTTGTAGAAGCCTTGCAGAGCAAGGCGCAGCGGGCTTCCGGCGGGGTTTCCGCGGGGCTCGGGTGAAAGCCTATTGGTACTCGCCCCGATATCTGAAAAAAGTCCCCCAAATTAATTTGATCACCTACACTTGCGCGCAAGTATGGTGCGCGAACGCTGTCACAAACGGCATTCGAAACCATACTGGCCAGGTGCATCAAGGATGCATCCTGCGTGGTCGTCCGACGGGGAGCGACACGTTCGGGGCGCGGGGGCACAGGGCGATTACGTTGCTTTTGGGTTCGAAACTGGAGACTTACATGAATATCAAGCTTCACAAGCTGTTGCCGATCAGCGCAGCAGCCATGCTGTTCGCGTCGTTTGCAACGGCGGCGAGCGCCGACGTCACGGTCAAGATTGGCCACGTTGCGCCGTTGACGGGCGGGATCGCTCACCTGGGCAAAGACAACGAAAACGGCGCGCGTCTCGCAGTCGAAGAGATCAACGCGAAGGGTCTGACGATCGGCGGCCAGAAGGTCACGCTCGCACTCGACGCGCAGGACGACGCGGCTGACCCGCGTACGGCCACGCAGGTCGCCCAGAAGCTCGTCGACGACAAGGTCGTGGCGGTCGTGGGTCACCTGAACTCGGGCACGTCGATTCCGGCTTCGAAGATCTACAGCGATGCGGGCATCGTGCAGATCTCGCCGTCGGCAACGAATCCGGCATACACGCAACAGGGCTTCAAGACCACGTATCGCGTGGTGGCAACGGACGCGCAACAAGGTCCGGCGCTCGCGAACTTCGCGTCGAAGACGCTGAAGGTTAAGAGCGTTGCGATCGTCGACGACTCGACGGCGTATGGCCAGGGCCTCGCGAACGAATTCGAGAAGACCGCCAAGGCGCTCGGCATGAACGTGCTGTCGCATGACGCGACGAACGACAAGGCCGTGGACTTCCGCGCAATTCTCACGAAGATCAAGGGCGAAAACCCCGACGCGATCATGTACGGCGGCATGGACGCCACCGGCGGCCCGTTCGCCAAGCAAGCCAAGCAGCTCGGCCTGCGCGCGAAGGTGCTGGCAGGCGACGGCGTCTGTACCGACAAGCTCTCGGACCTGGCCGGCGACGCGACCGACAACATCGTCTGCTCGGAAGCCGGTATGGCGCTCGAGAAGATGCCGCTTGGCAAGGAGTTCGAAGCAAAGTACGAGAAGCGCTTCGGCCAGCCGATCCAGATCTACGCGCCGTTCACGTATGACGCGGTGTACATCATCGTCGACGCGATGAAGCGCGCCAACTCGACCGATCCGGCCAAGATCCTCGCGCAGATGCCGACGACGGACTACAAGGGCGTGATCGGCGAGACGACCTTCGACTCGAAGGGCGACCTCAAGCACGGCGTGATCTCGCTGTACAACTACAAGTCGGGCAAGAAGTCGCTGCTCGACGTGGTGAAGATGTAAGAGCGGCGTGCGCGGCGCGGCCTTCGGGCGGCGCTGCGTGACGTGCCGTTCATCGGCATCGATGAAAAAAGCCCGCGGGTCTTTCGACTCGCGGGCTTTTTGTTTGGGCGTTGCCCGAGGCTGCCGGATGTACCGGCGATGCGAGGCGCCTCGCTCAGATGCCCAGCCGCCGCAACACCTTCGGCGCGGCGAACGCCACCAGCGCGGCGCACAGCGCGACTACCGACAGGCCCACGGTGAGATTCGTCACCTGCGTAATGCCGCCGATCACCACCGGCCCGAACAGCAGCCCGAAGTACGCGATGCCCGCGACGTGCGCGAGCCCTTCGGCCGCGTGGATGCCCTTCACGCGCGCGGCCGCCGCGAACAGCACCGGCATCATGTTCGCGAGGCCGAGACCCATCAGCGTGAAACCCGTGAGCGCGGTGAACGAGAACGGCAGCAGCAGTGCGCCGATCATCCCCGCGCAGGCGAGCGATGCGCTCACCATCACGAGTTGCGGCGCGCCGAAGCGCGCGCGCACGGCGTCGCCGGCGAAGCGCGCCACGGCCATGCCGCCCGAGAACGCGGCGTAGGCGGCGCTCGCGAGCGCGGGCGTCGACAGCACGACGTCGCGCATATAGACAGTCGCCCAGTCGTACATCGCGCCTTCGGCGATCAGCGCGATCAGCGCGATCGCGCCGAGCGCCCACAATGCGGGCGTGCGCCAGCGATTGCCGGTTTTAGCGTGCTCGCCGTGCGCGGCATGCGGCACGTGCGGCAGCACCGCCGGACACGACACGGCCAGCACCAGCGCGGCCAGCGCCGAAGCGAGCAGCAGATGCAGCGCGGGCGCCATGCCGCGCGAGAGCAGCGCGCCGCCGATCGCCGCGCCGGCCATGCCGCCCAGACTGAACATGCCGTGCAGCCCCGACATGATCGGCTTGCCGACCGCTTCCTCGACGGCGCTCGCCTCGGCGTTCATGGCGACGTCGAGCGTGGCCATGCCGATGCCGAACGCCGCGAGCACGACGATCAGCATCCAGTAGTACGGCACGACGAGGATCAGCGCGCCGCAGACGCTCATCGTGATGCCGCCCGCGAAGCAGGCGCGGCGCGAGCCGACGCGCGCGATCCAGGTGCCGATCGACGTCATCGCGGCAATCGAGCCGCCCGCCACCGCGAACAGCGCGTACGAGAGCATGGCCGCGTTCAGGTGGAACTTGTCGCGCACGGTCGGCACGTGCACGCCCCACGAGGCATACATCATCCCGGCGACGAAGAAGAGCGCCATCGTCGCGATGCGGGCGCGGTGACGCCGGGCGGCGGGCAGGGCGCGATGGACGGCGGCGGGCTGCGCGTCGAGTGCGGGATCGGAGGCGTGGTTGGACACTGGGAAATTCCGGCGAAGGATGGCGGCTGGATATAAGTGAAGCGGCGGCTGTGGTGGCGGAAATCAGCGAAAGCGGACGGCGGCGGCCCGGATCGATGTCGGCCAGGCCGGGCGAATAAGCTGTCTGAAAGCCAGGCGACGATTTTAGCCAACGCGCGCGCAGGCTGCTCGCCGCGCCGCGGCCTGCTCTAATAGTGGCATCGCGGAATGCGGGCTTGCCGCCGCCGGCCTGCTTCGTTTCCGCCGTTTCCATCGCCCGAGGACGCTGCCGTGAAGATTCCCGCCCATGCCCCGCTGCATCTGCTGCATCAGGTGTCCGTCGGCGCGCTCGCCACGCACGCGCGCGAGCCGCACGGCTTCCCGTATCCGACGCTGCTGCCGTTCGCTGTCGACACGGAGCACCGGCCCGTGATTCTCGTGAGCCGGCTTGCCGAGCACACGCGCAACCTGCAGGGCGATCCGCGCGCCGGACTGCTCATCGCGCAGACGGGCGCGCGCGGTGAGGACGTGCTGAACGCCCCGCGCATGACGCTGCTCGGTCTTTTCGAGCCCACCGACGCCGACGCGCACTCGCCGCTCGCGCGCCGCTACCTGCGCTATCAGCCCGACGCGGCGCGCTATCTCGAACTCGGCGACTTTACGTTCTGGGTGATGCACGTCGAGCGCCTGCGCTATATCGGCGGTTTCGGCGCGATGGGCTGGCTCGACGGCAACGATATCGACGACCTCGATCCGCTGGACGCCGGCGAGGAAGATGCGCTGATCGCGGCCTTCGAGGCGAATCCCGCGCGCCGCGCCGGACTGGAGTTACTGGGCGTGGACCGTTATGGCGCCGATCTCGCGCTAGACGGACAGCGTGCGCGCTTCGTTTTCGAGGAGCCGCAGGCCGATACGCCATCCTTGCATGCCGTGCTAATCGACTGCATTGAGCGCCACGCTATCTGAATAATCCCTCTAACTGGATGCCGCCATCTGTGGGATTTTCCCGATTGTTGCGATGCGCCATTCCCCGATAAATGACGCATCGCATGCAAAGTTCTCATCGCATGAAATGTTTTGCGAATTCTTACCAATTAATTTTCATAAGTTGCCAGTTGTGAGAATCGGATTTATCTGGAAAAAGCGGCATTCAGTAAAAATACTGATTTGCACGCAATGAAAGCGTCTTTATGACTTGCGGGGCTGCGGAACAGTTGGAAATCTGTTTTAATTATTTTTATTGCGCGCGCTTTTCCGGGGATTCGTTTCTGTGTTAATCTCGCCACCAATTTCCGAGGCGAATCATCTGTCAATCGGCATACTGGCGCAAGATCGGTAGCCATTATCAACGAACCATCAAGGCACCTTTACTCATGTCGTCATACAAGGAACTTCTCGCACAGCGAGAGAAGCTGGAGCAGCAGATTGAAGAGGCGAAGGCGCGTGAATATGCCGAAGTCCTCGACGAGATCAAGCAGAAAATGGCCGACTACGGCATCACGCTCGCCGAACTCGGCGGCGGCCGTGCAGCCGGCAAGGCCGCCAAGCAGGCCAGTCGCTCGCGCGCCAGCGTCGCGCCGAAGTATCGCGACCCCGAGAGCGGCAGCACGTGGTCGGGCCGTGGCAAGCCGCCGCGCTGGATCGCGGGCAAGGATCGCGAGAAATTCCTGATCCAGAAGTAAATCGCCAGACAGTGTTTGCCAGGCGGACCTCAAATGTCCGTCCAGCAGAAAAGCCGCGCAGTCACGGGGAAATGACGCGCGGCTTTTTTGCGTCCGCATTTTGCGATCTATTGCGTCTACCTTACGTATTCTTACGTTCGGATGCCATATTCTGTTTCCTCAATCGGCCGTCGCGGCGGATTAAGCCAGGCCGTTTTGAACCGGCTCTTCGGGTTCATATTTGAATGCGAATGCGACGCTTTCTCGTAGTCGCCTGATTTAAAAGAAGATTCCAGGGTTATCTACAATTAGGGACGGCGTGGCCATTACAATCGGGATATTGTGACCTCGCTGCCCCGAGCATGGCTTCCTCTGTCGCCGAGACGTTTTCCGATAAACAGCGCGTGGCGCGCAAGACCACGCTGGTCAGTGTCGCCGTGAATGCGGTGCTGGTCGTGCTGCAAATCGTCGTGGGTGTGATTGCGCATTCGCAGGCATTGATCGCGGACGGCGTGCATTCGCTTTCCGATCTGGTCTCCGATTTCGTCGTACTTATCGCCAATCGCCATAGCGGCGCAAAACCGGACGCCGATCACAATTACGGCCACAGCCGTTATGAAACCGTTGCTTCATTATTTCTCGGCGCCATATTGATTACGGTCGGCGTGGGTATGCTCGCGCGCGCCGGCACCCGCATCGCGAATCTCGACGATATTCCGCCCGTCCATGCCAGCGCGCTCGCCGTGGCCGTGCTCGTGCTGATGTCGAAGGAAGGGCTGTTCCGCTACATGCTGCGCGAAGCCCAGCGCGTGCGTTCGGCCATGCTGATCGCCAACGCGTGGCATGCGCGCTCGGACGCCGCTTCGTCGCTGGTGGTGGCGCTCGGCATCGTCGGCAGCTTGATGGGCGTGCGGCTGCTCGACCCGATCGCGGCGGCCATCGTCGGCTTCATGGTCGCGCGCATGGGCTGGGTGTTCGGCTGGGATGCGTTGCAGGATCTCTCCGACCGCGCGCTCGACGAAGCCGCCGCGGCCGATCTGCGCGCGCTGCTGCTCTCCACGCCGGGCGTGCTCGACGTGCACGAAATGCGTACGCGCAAAACCGGCGACCTCGCGCTGGTCGACGCGCACATCCTCGTCGATCCGCTGATCTCGGTGTCCGAGGGGCATTACATCGCCGAGATGGCGCGCGAGCGCGTGCTTACCGATGCACGCGTGCTCGACGCGCTGATCCACGTCGATCCCGAGGACGACATGCTCGCGCGCTCGGTCGCGAGCCTGCCGCCGCGCGACCGCGTGGCCGCGGCGCTGCGCGAGGCGCTCGCGGCGCGCGGCGTGCAGGTGGAATCGGTGACCTTGCATTACCTGAGCACCGGCCTGGAAATTCAGGCCGTGCTTGCGCCGGGCGGCAACCCGCGCGCGCTCGAGGCCGTCGATCTCGACGCGCTCAGGCGCGAACTCGGCGCGAGCCGGCTCGAGGCGGTAAAGTCGCTCGCCGCGCACACCTGACGCCGAAGCGCTCGTCTGCGCCTCAGGTGCGCGCGAGTGCGCTTAAAGCGGCAACTGCGTATCGAACTTGATTTCGCGCAGCACGACGCTTGTGCGCACCTGGGCGACCGCGGGGATGCGGAAGATGCGCTCGTGCAGGAAGGTGTCGTAGGACTTGATGTCGGGCGCGACGATCTTGAGGATGTAATCCGACTCGCCCGTGGTGCTGTAGCACTCCGTCACCTCGGGGCAGGTGGCGATCTCGCGCTCAAACGCTTCGACGCCGCCTTCCGTGTGACGCGTGAGGTGGATATGCGCGAGCGCGCAGACATGCAGGCCGAGCTTCTCGCGATCGAGCAGCGCCGTGTAGCGCTGGATCACGCCCGACTGCTCCATGTCCTTGATGCGGCGCCAGCACGGCGTGCTGGACAGGCCCACCTGATCGGAGATTTCCTGCACCGAACGGCGCGCGTCGAGCTGCAGCAGGCGCAGGATCTTCTGGGAGAAGGTATCGAGTGTCAAATGCGCCTCCATGTGCGTCGCCGGATTCCCAAATGGTAGAGGCCGGGAAAACGAAACGCAATGCAAACCACAGATGACGAGGGAATTTCCCTAACTTAGCGCTCAGACGGCGGTATTTTGCCTTGAGGCGGTACCTTCTTCGGCGGCGGCGGCCTGCTGCGCGCGCAGGTCGGCGAGCATGTTGCAGAACAGGGCGCCTTGCTCGATGGCGTCGTCGAGCGCGACGTGCGTGTGCGGGTGATCGTCGAACCAGTGCTTCGGAAAACGCGGCTTGATGCACTTGCGGTACGGCAGGCCCGTCATCGCGAAGGCCAGCGTCTTGATGTCGAGCGCCGACCACGAGAACGGGCAGCGGCCCGCAAAGCGCATCATGTACCAGAACATGAAGGTGAAATCGAAGCCCGCGGGCATCGCCACGAACACGGGCTTGCCGGGCAGCTTTTCCACCCATTCGACGTAGGCGACGAGCGCGGCGGCCGGGTCCTGCAGATCGGTGCGGCACGCGGCCCACGCCTCGGGCTGGGTTTCCCACCATGCGGCCTGCACCGGATGCGGCGCCGCGCCGTCGAGCGTGGCGAGATTCGCCGAGAACGTGGCGATCAGGCGCTTGTCGGCCGTGTAGGCCGCCGACGCAAAACTCAGCATCGAATGGGGACCGGGGATCGGACCGTCGGCCTCCACATCGGTGCTGACGTAAATTTCCTCTATGGCTGCTTGATTCATTGCTTCGCCTGGTTGATTCAATCTGTCTGGTGCTGGGTTCGCAGCGCTTGGCCCGACATCAGCCCACTTCAGCCCCACTGCGCCTGGCCCGTCGCGCCGGGTACGCCGTCCGCGACATACGGGTTCGAGCGGCGCTCCTCGCCGAAGGTCGACACCGGTCCGTGGCCCGGCACGAACGTGACGTCGTCGCCGAGCGGCCAGAGCTTTTCGCGGATCGAGCGGATCAGGTCGGCGTGATTGCCGCGCGGGAAGTCGGTGCGGCCGATCGACCCGGCGAACAGCACGTCGCCGACCAGCGCGAGCCGGTGCGCGCGGCTGAAGAACACCACGTGGCCCGGCGTGTGCCCGGGGCAGTGATAGACCTCCATCGCTTCGTCGCCGAAGCGCACGGTGTCGCCGTCGACGAGCCAGCGATCCGGCTCGAACGGCTGCGCATGGCCGAAGCCGAAGCGCACGCTCTGCTGCGGCAACTGCTCGATCCAGAACCGTTCGTCTTCCTGCGGACCTTCGATGGGCACGCCGAACTTCTCGGCCAGCGCCTTCGCGCCCGCGCAGTGATCGACGTGGCCATGCGTGAGCAGGACTTTTTCGAGCTGCACGCCCTGGTTCGCGATCTCGGCTTCGATGCGGTCGAGGTCGCCGCCGGGATCGACGACGGCGGCGCGGTTCGTCGCTTCGCAGACAAGCAGCGAGCAGTTTTGCTGGAACGGCGTGACGGGAATCAGCGTGACTTTCATGCGCTAACGCGGGGACGGAAATGTTGTTGGGACGACGGGGCGCATCGAGGCGGGCTGCGGACGGGATCGTCCACGTCCGCGACGTCAGGAAACGTCGCGAGCGAACCGCGGCCGCCTCGGCGCCGGCCAAAGATTCGATTGTACCGGCGCGCAGGGAGCGCCGCCCGAGGCGCGCAGCGATCGGCTGAATCCCTTGTCAGACAAGGGATCGAGGTGAGTAGGGTGATCGTCCTTTATTACATCAATGGTGAGAAATGGTCAGGATTTCTATGGGAAACGGATGACAAGAATAAGTTTTAGGTATAATGCGACCCATCACGCACGTTCTACGTGCATTCACTGGGCGATGTGACCCGCGGTAAAAAATGGGTCGCGATGCATCGCCGTCAAGCAGTGCCGTCCGTCGAGGCTCGCCCAACAGGCTGCCTTACAAGACGGCAAATCAGGTGCCGATCCGTTCGGCACCGCACGTCTTGCCCAGCCAGGTGCCACGCGCCTGCCACGGTCTTGCTGCCGTGACGCTGGGTGGGGCCTACGCCGCCGTTCCTGTGCGCCGTGTTGTTCCGGCGTGCCTGAATGCAGCCCATCGCGTTCGATGGCGGCATGTGGGGTCTGGTCAGGCTGCCGGGGACAGGTTGCGCCAGACGTGAAAGAAAACCAGCGGTAGCGGCTCAGGAGCTGCATCCGGGTATCGGCTTTCGTCCGCGTTTCGCGGGCGGGGAGTCCTTTTACCTGCGACCGCCGAGGCTATCCGGCAACGCGCAACCAAGGCGCGGGACGGCCTTGAAACGTGATGACTAGCTTATGAAATTCGGACTTTCTCGACGACGATTCGGGAGTCTCGCAGCCGTGTCCGTGCTGGCCGGTTGTGCCATGCCGCCGGGTCCGCAAGACCAGGCGCAGGGCAACGCGCTCAGCACCAAGGACGCGCACACCGCGTTTGCCACGCCGCAGAGCTACGGCTCCGCGCTGGCCGCGCTGCCTGCTTCGGGCGCGAACAACGACAAGTCGCTCGCCGACGCCCAGCCGATCGACAGCGACAGCCCGGACGTCGGCTCGTTCCACCAGACGGGCCGCGCCTCGTGGTACGGCCGCGCGTTCCACGGTCGCAAGACCGCGAGCGGCGAGCGCTTCAATATGGAAGCGCTGACCGCCGCGCACCGCACGCTGCCGCTCGGCGCGTACGTGCGCGTGAGCGTGCCCTCGACCTCGAAGTGGGTCGTGGTGAAGATCAACGACCGTGGCCCGTACGCTCGCGGCCGCGTGATCGACCTGTCGTATGCGGCGGCGAAGATGCTCGGCCTGCAGCACGCGGGCACCGCCAAGGTGAACATCGAAGGCCTCTCGCGTCAGGAAGCGAAGGCCGCGCAGGCGGAAATGCTGGCCGCCAACTCGAACTCGGGCAGCGACCGCTGATCGGCTGAGCGGATCGTCCGCTGATTCGACCGTGTTGGCGCGTGGCGCGCACCGGTCGAGATCCGTACCGATCCGCAGATTGATTCGGGCCGAACCCCGGCAAAACACGAAGGGCCGCACGCTGACGCGTTGCGGCCCTTTCGTTTTTCAGGCCACGAGCGCCCAGGCGGACGCGCGCAGCCGTGTGGCGATGACGGCTCAGTCCGGCTCGCCGCCTTCTTCGTCCTCTTCCCCGCCTTCATGCTTCAGTTCGAGCGCCCGCGCGTAAAGCGTGTTGCGCGAAGCGCCCGTGAGCGCCGCCGCGAGCTTCGCCGCGCCCTTCACCGGCACTTCCTGCAAGAGCACGCGCAGCAGCGCGTCGTGATTTTCGTCGCCCGACGTCTGCGCGGGCGCGCCTTCCACCACCAGCACGAACTCGCCGCGTTGACGATTCGCATCCTCGGCCAGCCACGTTGGCCCTTCGGCCAGGGTGCCGCGCCACAGCGCTTCATGTAGCTTGGTCAACTCGCGGGCGATCAGGATGCGGCGCGCGGGACCGAACGCATCGGCGAGCGCCTGCACCGTCTCCACGATTCGGTGCGGCGCTTCGTAGAACACCATCGCGTGCGCATGCGCGGCGAGCGGCTGCAACGCGCTCGCGCGCTGCTTCGCCTTGGGCGGCAGGAAACCGAGAAACGTGAACGTGGACACCCAGTCGCCGGCCACGCTCAGCGCGGTCGCGAGCGCGCTGGCGCCCGGCATCGGCACGACCTGGAAGCCGGCTTCGCGCACGGCGTCCACGAGTTTCGCGCCCGGGTCGGAAATGCCGGGCGTGCCGGCGTCGGACACGCAGGCCACGCGTTCGCCCGCCCGCAGATGCTCGATCACGCGCTGCGCGGCTTCGCGCTCGTTGTGTTCGTGCACGGCGATCATCGGTTTCGAGATGCCGTAGCGCGCGAGCAGTTGGCCCGTGTTGCGCGTGTCCTCGGCGGCGATGCGATCGGCGAGCCCGAGCACGTGCAGCGCGCGCAGCGTGATGTCGGCGGTGTTGCCGATCGGCGTCGCCACGACATAAAGCGTGGCGGCGGGATAGTGCTGGGCCTGGGCGAGTTCGAAGGGGGACGAGAGGGACGTCATGACACGGAACGCGCGAACGCAAGCAAAGAGGCCGACATTGTGCCATGTGGGGCCGGCCGCGACGCCGCATCGGGCGGATCGCGGCGGTGCACGGGATGAACGCGAGGACGAAGGCGGAGGCGAAGGCAGGAGCGACAACTTTTCCGCACGGGCGCGGTCGAACGCCGGAACGCGTGCGGGCGAATGCCGCACGCGTCGCGAGATCGGCGCGCGTTTCGAACAGCACGCGCTCGTCTATCTGCAACGTCAGCGACTGGTGCTGGTGGCGCGCAACGTGCATTGCCGCGGCGGCGAACTCGACCTCGTGATGCGCGATCGCGACGGCACGCTGGTGTTCGTCGAGGTACGCGCCCGCGCGCGGCGCGGCTACGGCGGCGCGGCGGCGAGCGTCGGCTGGCACAAGCGGCAACGTCTGCTGCTCGCGGCGCGCGACTATCTCGCGGCGCGCGCGCAGGCGCACGAAGCGGTGCCGGGCGCGTGCCGCTTCGATCTGGTGACGTTCGAAGGCGGCCGGCTCACCTGGCTGCGCGATGCATTTCGCGCCGACGACGAATGAGCGTCTGCATGCCAGCATTGCCGCTTCACTCGTAAGCAGGTGAAAAAAGGCGCGAAAGAAGCGATAAAACGCGCGAAAATCGCGCGCAGAGAAAAAGAACGCCGGAAGACAACGCGCGCGATTGCGCTAAACTTGCGGCACGCCGCGACCCAGCGGAATTTTCGCGATACCCGCAGTACAGATTAGAGAGTCGATGTCCGTCGAACGCATTCAACAGCACTTTCGCGATAGCGCAGCGCTCCAGCTCGCCGCGATGGAAACCCTGGCGGTGCCCATTGCCGCCGCGGTCGATACCATGTTCGCCGCGCTGGCGAACGGCAACAAGATCCTTGCTTGCGGCAACGGCGGTTCGGCCGCCGTGGCCCAGCAATGCGCCGCCGAACTGATCGGCCGCTTCGAGCGCGAGCGTCCGGGCCTGCCCGCGATCGCACTCACCACCGACGCCTCGGTGCTCACCGCCGTCGCGAACGATTACGCGTACGAGCAGGTGTTCGCCAGGCAGGTGCGCGCACTCGGCCAGCCCGGCGACGTGCTGCTCGCGATCACCACGTCGGGCAATTCGGCGAACGTGCTGGCGGCCATCCAGGAAGCGCACGAGCGCGAAATGATCGTGATCGCGCTGACCGGCAAGGGCGGCGGCCAGATCAACGGCGCGCTCGCCGACACCGATATTCAGCTGTGCGTGCCGTCTGAGCGGACCGCGCGCATTCAGGAAGTTCACCTGTTGACGATCCACTGCCTGTGCGACGGCATCGACGCGATGCTGCTGGGCGACGACTGACACCCGAAGGACGAAGGAGAGGCACTTGATGATCAGAACCGGCATGACGCGCGCGCTGGCACGGACCACGCTGACGATCGGCTTCGCGGCTTCGCTGTGCGCGAGCCTGCAAGGCTGCTTTCTCGCGCTCGCGGGCGCGGCGGGCGGCACGGCACTCGTGGCGACCGACCGCCGCACCGTGGGCTCGCAAACCGAAGATCGCGAGATTCAGGTGAAGGCGCTCTCAAACGTGAGCAACGCGCTGCCCGACACCGCGCACGTCAACGTGGCGGTGTTCAATCAGCGTGTGCTGCTGACCGGCGAAGTGCCCGACGAAGCGTCGAAGCAGAAGGCCGAGAGCATCGTGCGCGGCGTCACGAATGTGGAATCGGTCGTCAACGAACTGGCGGTCATGCCGGCGAGTTCGTTCTCGTCGCGCGCCAACGACTCGTATCTCGAAGGGCGCGTGAAGGCCGAACTGGTCGCGTACAAGAACATCTCCGCGAACAACTTCAAGGTCGTGTCCGAGCGCGGCAACATCTATCTGATGGGCCTCGTCACGCCGGAGGAAGGCCGTATCGCCGCCGACGCATCGAGCACGGTGATGGGCGTTTCGCAGGTCGTGAAGTGCTATCAGTACATCAACCCGCAGCAGGCGATGGCCGCGAATGCGTCGGCTGCGTCGGCGCCGCAGGCACCCGCCGCGACGGCCGATGCACCGACCGTCGGCGCGATTCCGGATTCGGGCGTGAGCTCGCGTCCGATCGAGCAGCAGGCGCCCGCGCCCGTGACGGAATCCGCGCCGCATTCGGCCAACGGCGGAGCGACGATGTGATGGTGGGTCGTTCCGTGGTGGCAATTCGACGTGGCGTGATGGTGTTGGCCATGGCGGCGGGCGGTGTCGCCGCCCTGTTCGGCGCGGCTCCGGCATTCGCCGCGGGCGACGGTCAGAGCATCGCGCGCACCAACGCGTGCATGGGCTGTCACGCGGTGGATCGCCGTCTCGTGGGTCCGTCGTTCAATGACATCGCCGCTAAATACAAGGGCGATAAACTCGCGCAGGCCAAGCTCGAAAAGAAAGTCCGCGACGGCGGCGCGGGCGTGTGGGGCGCGATTCCGATGCCCTCGCATCCCGCGATGAGCGCCAGCGATATTCACGATGTCGTTGCGTGGATCCTGGCGGGCTCGCCTTCGAAATAGTTTTGCGTCAGCTCAAAAATGACGCTTGGCACAAGCAAATTTAGCTGTGCTAGAATCATTTTCGTTGTGGGGGGGTAGCTCAGCTGGGAGAGCGTCGCGTTCGCAATGCGAAGGTCGGGAGTTCGATCCTCCTCCTCTCCACCAAACGAATTCAAAGGGTTACAGGCGCTTGCCTGTAACCCTTTTTCGTTTTGGGTTTGCCTTTCAGGTTTGCCTTTTCGCGTTGTCGCCGCACAGGCTCGTCACGCTACGCGCGAGCTTCCGCTTCGACCAGCATCGCCAGCAACGCAAGCGACTCCTGCCATCCGAGATAACACGCCTCGGCCGGAATCATTTCCGGAATGCCTTCCTGCGTGACGTCCATTTCCGTGCCGCAAAACACCGCGCGCAAGACGACCGTGGTGTGCATCACGCCAGGCAGATTCGGATCGTCGAAGGTGCCGGAATACTTCAGCCGCAGGCCGGGCGTCAGCTCCAGATACTCGCCGCCGAACGCATGACTCGCGCCCGTCGCGAAGTGCGTGAAGGACATGCGATAACGGCCGCCGACCACGGCATCGAGTTCATGCACGGTGCCCGTGAAGCCATGGGGCGGCAGCCATTTCGCGAGCGCGGCGGCATCGAGAAACGCGCGATACACACGCTCGGGCGTGGCGCGCAGCACGCGATGAAGGCGCACGGTGTTCGTCGGCATAAGGGTCCTCCGTTCGGCAATGTCCGTCGGGTCGTCGGCTAACCGGTTCATCCCATTCTAGGCGACGCCTCGCGCAACGCGATTCGCGCGGCCGCGCATCGCCTACACTTCTTCCATCACCGGGCCACGAGCCCGGCACATCCGGAGAAGGGAGGCCATCATGCCCGCCGCCGCACAACCGACGCTGATGCCGTCGACTCAGAAAGTCGATTACGAAGGCTTCGAAATTCATATCAAGGCGATGCCCGCGGACGACGTCGGCACGCGCTACACCTACACCGCGTATGTCTGCCATCCGGGCGCGAATGCGGCGCTGCCGGGCCACACGGTCCCGTATCACCCCGACGGCGACGAAACCTTCCGCAGCGATCAGGACGCGAAGGACGAAGCGACGCATGTCGGAAAAAGCATCATCGACGGCACGCATCCGGATCTTTCGGTGCTGGGGCTCGTGACGCAGGGGTTTTGAGTGGCGGCGGCGATGGTCGGTTGAATCGCAACTAACAGCCAGCCACAGCCGCCCCGACAAGCTGCTCCCGCAGACAGCCCGGCCCGGCACGACCACGCAAACTTGCGTCGCGGCGCTGTTACCATCGGCGCTTCCCATCACGTTGCCGCCGCCCGTCCGATGCTCGCGCTCAAGCTCACGCTCGTCCCGCTTTTTTTGTTGTTCGTGTCGCTGTCGGGCAAGCGTTCGGGGCCGAAAGTGGCCGGCTGGCTGGCGGGACTGCCCGTCGTCGCCGGACCGATTCTCTGGCTGCTGACGATGGAGCACGGCGCGGCGTTCGGCGCGCGCGCCGCGACGCTCTCGCTGTACGCGATCCTCGCTTCCGAATCCTTCAACTTCGCCTACGCCTGGACCTGCCGCGCGCGATCGTGGCCGTTGGCGCTCGGCGCGGGTCTCGTCGCGTGGTTCGCCGCCGCTTGCGTGCTCGCGCAGTTGCCGGTGTCGTGGCCGTGGGCGCTCGGCGCGGCGCTGGCCGCCACGCTGTTCGGCCAGACTTTCCTGCCGCGCAGCGAGGTGGTCGCGGCGGGCGCGCCGCTCACCCGAACCGATCTCGCCACTCGCATGGCCGCGGGCGCGGCGCTCACGCTGGCGGTCACAACGCTCTCGTCGCGTCTTGGGGCGGCGTGGAGCGGGCTGTTCGCGGTGTTTCCGCTGCTGGGCAGCGTGCTGGCGGTGTCGTCGCATCGCGCGCACGGGGCGGCATTCGTGATCGCGCTGCTGCGCGGCATGGTGCTGGGGCGCTTCGGTTTCGCGGCGTTCTGTCTGATGCTGACGCTCGGTCTCGCACGCCAGCCGACGGCGCTCGCGTTCGCCGAAGCCGTGCTGATCGCGATGCTGGTTCAGGTGACGAGTGCGCGTCTCGCGCGTTTGCGGCGCGCGTCCACGCAAGAGCGCGAGGTCTGCGCGAGCGTCGTCGCGCCGGACTGATCGGCGAAAAAGTGTTCCGGGGAAGCGAGAAGAGGTGCGATCCGCGTCCCCGGATGGAGGAGGCGGATCGAAGCACAGGAAGAGGAAAAAGGCCCGGACGCCGGAGCGCCCGGGCAAGCCGCCGGAAATCCGGCGGCGGAGGTTGCGGTAGACGCCTCGCACAAGCTGCGCGGCGTCGATGTCTGTCGATGGCGATATCGATATCGCGGTCGAAGCACTCCTAGTGCACGTTGTCCACGCACAGCGCAACGACCGACGGGCCCGCGCTCGAATCGAGTCGAGCGCGGGCCCGTCCGGGGTACTTACGCGGCGTGCCGTTTCACGAACGGCAGGGCGCGTGATCTTGCGAACTTACTGGCCGAAGTAAACCGGCTTGATGTTCGGCTGCGTGTGGCTGCCGGCTTGCGTCGAACCGTTGGTCGATGCGCCGTAGGCCGTGGTTTCAGCCGTGGCGTTCTGTTGCGCGACGCGCGCTTGCGCGGCTTGCAGGTCTTCCGGGTAGTACGGGCTCGACAGGCCCGGGCGATAGCCGGCCTTTTCGAGCTGCACGAGTTCTGCGCGCACTTGAGCGCGGGTCAGCGGCTGGTTCGTGCTCTGTTGAGCGAACGAGAGGGCCGGAGCGGCGAGAACGGTCGCAGCGAGTGCTGCAGCAATCAGGGACTTCATGGTCAACAACCTCCAAAGATTATGTTTCGGACCGTAACAATCGTCTTGCTCGATCCGTTGATGGCACTTTATTGCAGTGCACTTCAAAGATAAATATTGAGATGTGGCAAACATCGTTGCGAAAATTGAAATAGTTTTCGGAATTTCGGTGCCAGATCCGACGTTTTTCATCGGATTCCATGCACCGGGGGCAACGGAGCCCTGCGGCCTGCGCGGCGAGCTTTTCGGTGAGGCAAAATAGTGCGCGGCCGGTCGTGCACTGCAGCGACGGCCTCGACAATCACCGATCCCCATCTCTGTTCGCATGCCGATCGACATCGGCACGGACATCGACATCGAATTCGCTCAAGGAGAGTCCTCATGAAAAACGCACTTAGCCGTCAGGCGGTGATCGCCGCCGCGCTCGCGGGTCTGGCGACGGCGGGCGTCGCGCACGCGGACGACACCGTCAATTGCTACGGCGTCGCCAAGGCCGGCAAGAACGATTGCTCCAGCAAGACCGGCGTGCACGACTGCGCAGGCCAGGCCAAGGTCGATCACGACAAGGGCGACTTCAAGACCATGCCGAAGGGCACCTGCGAAAAGCTCGGCGGCACGCCGGAGCAATAAGCGTGAGCCGGACCGCGAAGCCGGCGCGGGGCGTCGGCATCGGCTTGCGGCATGCGCATTTCGACGCGTTCATGCGCGCGTCGGCGCAGGAAGACGTCGGCGTGCGCGGTGTGCGTGACGTGGCCTGGCTCGAAGTGCACAGCGAGAATTATTTCGGCGACGGCGGCTACGATCTGCACGTGCTCGACACGGTGCGGCGCGATTGGCCCGTGAGTCTGCACGGCGTCGGTCTCGGGCTCGGCAGCGCCGCGCCGCTCGACGAATCGCACCTCGCGCGTCTCGCGCGGCTCGTCGAGCGCATCGAACCGGCGCTCGTCTCCGAGCATCTGTGCTGGGGCGCGACGCCGCATGCGGCGCTGCACGATCTGCTGCCGATGCCGCTCAATCAGGCGTCGCTCGATCATCTGAGCGCGCGCGTGTCGCGTCTGCAAGACACGCTGCGCCGCCGCGTGCTGATCGAAAACGTCTCGACGTACGTGCGTTTTCGCGATGACAGCTATGGCGAGACCGCGTTTCTCGCGGCGCTGTCGCGGCGCACCGGTTGCGGCGTGCTGCTCGACGTGAACAATCTCTACGTGAACGCGCGCAATCACGGCGAAGATGCTTCAGAGGCGATGGCCGCGCTGCCGCGCGAGGCGGTCGGCGAGCTGCATCTTGCGGGCCATCGCGTGACGCCCGCCGCCGTCATCGACGATCACGGCTCGCGCGTCGCGCCCGCGGTGTGGTCGCTGTACGCCGCCGCGTTGCAGCGCTTCGGCGCGGTGCCGACGCTGATCGAGTGGGACACCGACGTGCCGCCGCTCGACGTGCTGCTCGACGAGGCGCGCCTCGCGCGCGACCACATGACGCGCGCGGAACGCGAGGCGGACGCGCATGCCGGCGCGAGCACGGCGGAGCGACCATGAGCGCCGATCGCTACGCCGCCGATGATTCGCTGGCCGCGTTGCAAGCGGCGCAAGCGGCGTTCGCAAACGCACTCGACGATCCCGCCGCCGATGTCGCGCTCGCCGCACATCTGCGCATCGCGAGCGGTGTGAATGACGCGCGCCTCGGCCTCTATCGCGGCAACGTGCGCGCGGCACGCCGTCAAGCGCTCGCGATCGCGTATCCGGTGCTCGCGGCGCTCACGGGCGATGCGTATTTCGACTCGCTCGCGCTCGCCTACGCGCGTGCGCATCCTTCGCGCGAGGCCGATCTGAATCGCTTTGGCGCGATGCTGCCGACGTTCGTCGAGCGCTACGAACGCGACGCGCGTTACGCGTATTTCGGCGATGTCGCGCGCCTCGAATGGGCGCTGCATCGCGCGGCCTATGCTGCCGACGCCACGCCATTGAGCGCCGCGCAATGGCAGGCCATCGGCGCCGAAAGTCTGATGGGCGCGCGCCTTGCGCTGCATCCCGCCTGTACGGCGTTCGCTTCGCGCTACGCCGTGCTGGCGATCTGGCGCGCGCATCAGCACGATCAGCACGATCAGGAAAACACCGCGCCAGACGCCTGGCCCGCGCGCATCGACGAGCCTGGCTGGACGCTCGTTGTGCGCCCGCGCTGGCATGCGCGGCCGCTCGCGCAGACGCGCGCGGCGCACGAAGCGTTCGTCGCTTTGCAGCATGGCGCGACGCTCGACGAAGCGCTCGAACGCGCGTTCGATATCGACGCCGATTTCGATTTCGGCACGCAATGGCGCGTCTGGATCGAGGCGGGCGCGATCACCGGTTTGCTCGATTCGAATAGCGGCTAGCGCACATAAAAACGCCGATTTTCTGGCGCGCAAAATAAATGCAGGAATCCGAATCAAGTGACGCTGCGCCATTGTTCAGTCAATACGTAATAAACGAACAAGCGAGACGACCAGGCGTGCTTCATGCGACGCCATGCGTGGCAAACCCCACACGTCGTGCGATTCGCGGACTACACTCGATTGCAAACCGCCTCGCACGCGCCACCGTCATGATGACCCGCCGACCGAACGTGATGATCGTCATCAGCATCGTGCTGGCCGCCGTGCTTACGGCGGTGGCGGGCTGGGTCATGGCGCAGATGCGCGAAGACGCGCTCGCGAGCGCGCGCGCCGCCGCGTACAACATGGCGCTGCTGTTCGAGCGCGATGCGGCGCGCAATCTGGAGATCTACGAGCTGTCCTTGCAGGCCGTGATCGACGCGCTCGGCGATCCGCGCATCGCCGAACTGCCCGACGATATCCGCCAGAACGTGCTGTTCGACCGCTCGGCCACGGCGAAGCATCTGGGCGTGATTCTCGTGGCGAACGAGGCCGGCGACGTGATTTTCGACTCGCGCGCTTCGCCGCCGCGCGAGGTCAACGTCGCGGACCGCGACTACTTCATCGTGCAGCGCGACACACCGAACATGGGGCTCTACGTGAGCCGCCCCTTCATTCCGCGCGACGGCGCCGCCAACGCAACCATCGGCCTGAGCCGCCGCCTTTCGAAGCCCGACGGCACGTTCGCGGGCGTGGTCGTCGGCACCATGCGGCTCGACTATTTCCGTCAGTTGATGAGCGGCGTGGAGATCGGCGCGAACGGCGTGGTCACGCTCACGCTCGCCGACGGCACGCTGCTGATGCGCCGCCCCTACGCGAGCGCGATGATCGGCAAGGATCTCGCCGATTCGGCGCTGTTTCACCGGTTCGAGCACGTCGAGGCGGGCGGGTTTTTCGGCGTCGGGCCGCTCGACGGCGTGCGGCGCTGGTTCGCGTTCCGGCGCGTGGAGGGCTATCCGCTCGTGTTCAGCGTCGCGGTGGCGGCGGGCGACATCTATTCGGAATGGCGCGTGCGCGCGTGGATCATCGGCTCGCTGACGGCGCTGCTCGATGCGTCGCTGATCACGCTCGCGCTGGTGCTCACGCGTCAGTTGCGCCGCCGCGAACGCGTGGAGGACGAACTGCGCGCGCTCGCGGGCACCGACGCGCTCACGGCGCTGGCGAATCGCCGCGCCTTCGAAGCGCGCGCCGACCACGAATGGTTGCGCGCGCGGCGTTCGGGTCAGCCGCTGGCGGTGATGATGATCGACGTCGATCGCTTCAAGCGCTTCAACGACCGCTACGGCCACGCGGCCGGCGACGGCGCGCTCGCGGCGGTGGCGCGGGCGATCGGCGCGCATGCTCGGCGGCCCGGCGACTGCGCGGCGCGTTACGGCGGCGAGGAGTTCGTGTTGCTGCTGCCCGAGACCGGCGCGGCGCAGGCGCTTGCGCATGCCGAGCGGCTGCGTGCGGCGATCGAGGCATTGGCGGTGCCGCACGAGGACAGCCCGAACGGCGTGCTGACGGCCAGCGTGGGCGTGGCGAGCACCTCGGAGCGCGGCTTCGAGAACTGGCGCGCGCTGATCGAAGCCGCCGATGCCGCGCTCTACACGGCCAAGCGCGCGGGCCGCAACCGCGTGGCCGTCTGGCAGCCGAGCGTCGCGCGCGAGCCGCAGGACGCCGGGCCGGATCTCTGAGCGGATTGCGCGTTGTCGACCGCACATAAATATTACCCGGGTGATATTGCGCTCCGTAATTTACCCGGGTAATATTCGCTGCACGACTCGAACGGAGCAATCGACATGGCAGCGATTCAACACACGGTGGCGCAAAGCGTCACGGCTTTTGCGGGGACGCGCTTGCTGGCGCGCGGCGCGGCGCTCGACGTGGCGCTCGCGGTGAAGGCGGAGCTGGAGCGCGATGCGTCGGCGTCGGTGCTGATCTTCGACGACCGCGACGCGCGTCCGGTCGAATTCGATCTGCGCGGCCGTCCCGCCGATGTGGCCGCGCGCCTCGCCGCCGACGCCGCCTGGCAGGCGCGCGCGCAGGAAGCCGCTCAGGAAGCCGCTCAGGAAGCGGCGCAGTCCGCTGACGCATCCGCCGATCAGGATTCCGCCGACGACGCGCCGCGCGGCCGCGGCCGTCCGAAGCTCGGCGTGGTGGCGCGCGAGGTCACGCTGCTGCCGCGTCACTGGGACTGGCTGGCGGCGCAGCCGGGCGGGGCGTCGGTGGTGCTGCGCAAGCTGGTGGAAACGGCGCGGATCGCGGGCGAGGAAAAGCATCGCGTGCGCGCCTCGCGCGAAGCCGTGCATCGTTTCATGACGGCGCTGGCGGGCAATCTGCCGGGTTACGAGGAGGCGTTGCGCGCGCTCTATGCGGGCGAGCGGGCGCGGTTCGAGGCGTGGAGCGTGGACTGGCCCGAAGGCGTGCGGGACTACGTGCGCGAACTCGCGCAGGACGCGTTCGCCTGACGTGGCGCGGCGTTCGCGAGCGTTCGCACAATTTCCGCGAATGACCGCGCACGTACGCATGGCTGCATCAAACGGCCGCACAAAAAAAACCGCTCAGGCCAGAACGGCATGAGCGGGAAGTCGGAGAGTTTACAACTTACAACCTCTGCATGAACTGTCATGGGGTCACGCAGAGATTTCAGTCTATGCCCGGCCCTTCCCGCTCGATATAGGATTAGTCCGAAACTCGTATCGGAGCGAGGCGGGTAAACGAGCGCCGACACAGCGGAGAAGTAACGGAGCAATAACAGAGAAATAGCGGCGAAGTCGATCGCCGCCGCCTGTTTCGTCCGGCCCACATGCGCGGATGCCCGCCTTGCCACGCCGATTGCGGCTCCGTACACTCGCGCCTGATTTCCATCAAGGGCATCAGCGAATCCCGGCGCGTGCGACGCACGCCGCATCCGGCTCGCGCCCCGTTCCGATAAACAGAATCCGATCCGGCCCGCGCCGCGCCCTGTCGCGCGTGTGCGCCGGCCCGTTACGGCAAAAAATCACGGCACACAAGGAGCTCCCGATGTCCGATTCCTATTTCCCGCGCTGGCGCGCGCAGACGGACGCCAAAACCGTCGTCGCGCCCGACGAGCGTCTCGCCTGGCCGCAGATGTTCGCGATGGGCGTGCAGCACGTCGTCGCCATGTTCGGCTCGACCGTGCTCGCGCCGCTGCTGATGGGCTTCGATCCCAACCTCTGCATTTTCATGTCGGGCATCGGCACGCTGCTGTTCTTCGTGGTCGTGGGCGGACGCGTGCCGAGCTATCTCGGTTCGAGCTTCGCGTTCATCGGCCTCGTGATCGCGGCCACGGGCTATAGCGGTCACGGCGCGAATCCGAACATTCCGGTCGCGCTCGGCGGCATCATCGCGTGCGGCGTGGTCTATGCGCTGATCGGCGTGCTGGTCTCCGCCATCGGCACCAAGTGGATCGAGACGCTCATGCCGCCGGTCGTGACCGGCGCGATCGTCTGCGTGATCGGGCTGAACCTTGCGCCGATCGCCGTGAAGGGCGTGAGCGGCTCGCAGTTCGATTCGTGGATGGCGCTCGTCACCGTGCTCTGCGTCGGCGGCGTGGCCGTGTTCACGCGCGGCATGCTGCAACGTCTGCTGATTCTCGTCGGCCTGATCATCGCCTACGTGATCTACGCGATCGTCACCAACGGCATGGGCCTCGGCAAGCCGATCGACTTTGCGATCGTCGGGAACGCCGCGTGGTTCGGCATGCCGAAGTTCAGCGCGCCGGTGTTCGACCCGCACGCGATGGCGCTGCTCGTACCGATCGCCGTGATTCTCGTCGCGGAAAATCTCGGCCACATCAAGGCCGTCTCGGCGATGACGGGCCACAACCTCGACCGCTACGTGGGCCGCGCGTTCATCGGCGACGGCCTCGCGACCATCGTCTCGGGCTTCGCGGGCGGCACGGGCGTGACGACCTACGCGGAAAACATCGGCGTGATGGCCGTCACCAAGATCTACTCGACGCTGGTGTTCGCCATCGCCGCGGTGATCGCGCTCGTGCTCGGCTTCTCGCCGAAGTTCGGCGCGGTGATCCAGACCATTCCGGGTCCGGTGCTCGGCGGCGTGTCGATCGTCGTGTTCGGTCTGATCGCGGTGACGGGCGCGCGCATCTGGGTCGTCAACAAGGTCGACTTCTCGGACAACCGCAACCTGATCGTCGCGGCCGTCACGCTGGTGCTCGGCGCGGGCGACTTCTCGCTCAAGCTCGGCAACTTCGGTCTCGGCGGCATCGGCACCGCGACGTTCGGCGCGATCGTGCTTTACGCGCTGCTGCGCAAGAAGCCGGTGCAGGACGCGGCGGTCTGATTCACCGTCTCGCGCGCGCGGCGTAACCCGTGCGGGGCAGACGAAAAAAAACGCGACGGCCCGCAAGGGCGTCGCGTTTTTTTGTTTGCGCAGCGTGATGCGTTAGCCGCGATTGCGTCCGCGCGTGGTCATCGCCGTTTCCGAGAGGTCGACTTCGCGCATCAGCTTCGCGAGCGTTTCGTCGTTGATCGTCTGCCGGTTGCGCAGATCGAGCAGCGTCGCGCGTTCGGCGCGCATGGCCGCGAGGCGCATCTGCAATTCGAGCGATTCGGCTTCGCGCGCGTGCTTGCTGAGATCGCGGTCGGCGTCGAGCGTCGCGAGGCGGCGGCGATAGGTGTCCATCACGCGCGCGGTGGTGTCGGCGGCATAGGCGGACTGCGATTCGTTCATGTCCTCCGTGGCGGTCTCGTGCAGCGCGTCGACGGCGCGGATCGCAGCCTGCGCGGCCTGCACACGCGCGGCGCGTTCCTCGGCCACGTGCGCCGGATGCGCGCCGCGCCGCACGCCGCGCAACAGCAAGGGCAAGCCGACGATCGCCACCAGCAGCGACGCGAGAATCACGCCCGTGGCGATGAAGATGGCGCTGTCGCGGCCCGGCAGCGGCTTGCCGCTTGCGAGCGCGACGGGCAGCGAGAGCACGCCCGCGAGCGTCACCGCGCCGCGCACGCCCGCGACCGTGGTGATGGCGACGGTGCGCAGCCCCGGCACCGCATTGGCCACGCCGTGACGCGCCGCGCCGCGGCTCGCCACCCAGCGCAGCAGCCAGACCCAGCCGAAGCGCATCGCGTAGAGCGCGATCAGCACCGCGCCGATATAGCCGAGCAGACGCAGCATCTGCACGTTGCTCGTGTGATGCGCGTCGAGCAGCGCCTTGCCGAGAATGCCGGGAAATTGCAGGCCGAGCAGCGTGAACACCATGCCGTTGAACACGAACTCGATCATCGACCACGTGCTGGTCGCGCGCACGCGCGCCGACACCGGGCCCATGTGCGCGACGCTCGTGTAGTTCATCATCATCCCGGCGGCCACGGCGGCGAGCACGCCGGAGACTTCGAGATGTTCCGCGAACAGGTAAGCCGCGAACGGAATCAGCAAGGTCATGACGACGCCCGGCGCGGGGTCGCCTTCGGCATCGACGTTCAGGAAGCGCGACGACATGAAGCTGAAGAACCAGCCGATCGCCGCGCCCACCGCGAGCCCGCCCGCCGCGATCAGAAAGAAGCTCAGCGTGGCCTGGCGCAGCGAGAACACGCCCGTGAGCGCCGCCGCCACCGCGAACTTGAGCGCGACGAGGCCCGAGGCGTCGTTCATCAGCGCTTCGCCTTCGAGGATGTGCATGAGCTGCGCGGGAATCTTGTCCTTGCCGGCGATGGCGGAGAGCGCGACGGCGTCGGTCGGCGAGAGCACGGCGGCGAGCGCGAAGGCCACGGGCAGCGAGATCTGCGGCACCAGCCAGTGCACGAAATAGCCGACGGCCACCACGGTCAGCAGCACGAGGCCGAGCGCGAGCAGCAGGATCGCGCGGCGCTGCATGAAGAACTCGCGCTTGGGCATGCGCCAGCCGTCGGCGAACAGCAGCGGTGGAATGAACAGCGCCATGAAGACGTCGGGATCGAACGTCACGTGCGGATTGATGCGCGGGAACGTGAGCAACGCGCCGATGGCGATCTGCAACAGCGGCAAGGGCAGTTTGACGGGCAGCAGCCGCACGATGATCCCCGAAAGGGCCACGGCGAGGAGCAGAATGAGAACGGTGAAAATGGTTTCCATCGATGAGCGGCGAGACGAGCAGGGATGCGGGGGCGCGCGGTGCGGCCCCAATCATCCGTTGAATGCGGAACGTGCCGCGGTGTCGCGGCGAACGATGCGGAGCATGCCTGACGAGGCAGGCGGCGGTTGGCGGTAAGTGTAGCCCGAGCGCGGCTGCGCACGCCGCGAAGCGTGCAAGGGACTTGTAGGGCGCTCGCCGCGGCGAGCATGGCGGCAGCGGTCGTATGCACGATTCTGGTGCGTGCAGGGACGCATCATGCCCGCCGCGCGCGCACGCGCACGGTGCGCGGTGCAGGCTTCGATGCAGGGCGGGTCGCAGCGTGCGCACGGACCTTGCTTTATCGCCTGCCAACGACGCAACGCATCGGCCGCCGGTACGCACCCGCGGCGATCAACTTGCGCGAAGAGGAAGGCATGATCACAGAGCAGCAGGACAAGATGGCCGCGGCGCCGCTCGGGTTCACCCTGAGCGTTTCGTCGGGGCTGCAGCGCTATAGCGCGCAACATGGCGAGCTTGCGCTCACCAGCGTGTTTCAACCGGTGTTCAGCCTTTCGCACATGCGTGCGATCGGCTACGAAGGGCTGCTGCGCGCGCACGATGCGCTCGACCGGCCCGTCTCGCCGCTCGACGTGTTCGGCGCGGCCGCGCGCGTCGGCGAGGCGCTGCAGGTCGACCGGCTCGCTCAGGGGCTGCATCTGGAGAACTTCTCGCTGCTCGGCGCCGAGCGCGAGTGGCTGTTTCTCAACGTGCATCCGGGCACGCTGATCGAGCCGTATCACGCGGCGGCGCTGCTTGCGAATCTGCGGCGGCTCGGGCTGCCGCCCCGGCGCGTGGTGCTCGAAGTGCTCGAAGCCGAGGCCACCGATCTCGACGCGCTCGCGCACGCCGTGGCCGAGTTCCGCGAACGCGGCTTCCTGATCGCGCTCGACGACTTCGGCGCCGGTCATGTCGATATCGGCCGCGTGTGGCAACTGAATCCCGACATCGTGAAGCTCGACCGCATCATGCTGATGCACGCCGCGCATCGCGCCGACATGGCCGCGACGCTGCCCGCGCTGGTTTCGCTGCTGCACGAGGCGGGCAAGCTCGTGCTGATCGAGGGCGTGGAGACGGAGCACGAAGCGCAGATCGCGCTCGCCTGCAACGCCGACTTCGTGCAGGGCTTTTTCTTCGCGCGTCCGGCGCCGGGCTTGACCGACGCCACGCACGCGCAGACCGTGATCGCCGAGGCGACCGAGCGTTACCGCGAGCAGACCGAGGCGCGCGAGCGCGGCACCGCGAGCCGTCTCGCGCCCTATGTGCGCGCGTTCGAGCGCGCGGCGGAGCGGCTGGGCGCGGGCGAGCCGCTCGAAGAGGTGTGCTGGAATTTTCTCGCGCTCGATCACGCGGCGCGCTGCTTCCTGCTCGATGCGAGCGGGCGTCAGGCCGGGCGCAACGTCGTGCTGCGCGTGGATCGCGCGGACCAGGGCGCGCGCTTCCTGCCGCTCGACGACGCGCAGGGCGCGAACTGGCTGCGCCGGCCGTACTTCCGCGCGGCGCTGGTCTCGCCGGGACGCGTGCATGTGACGTCGCCGTATCTGTCGATCAACGAGGCGCTGCCGTGCGTGACGCTCTCGATGGCCGTGCAGGTCGGCGACCGCCTGTGCGTGCTGTGCGGCGACGTCGACTGGATGGCGGAAGAACTGGCCTGAACGTGAGTGTGAGCGCTTCGCTCACGTCGATCGAAGCGCAATAGAAAACGGCGCGAGCCATGATGAGCCCGCGCCGTTCGCATTGCGTGATTTCACCCCTGAAAACAGGGTTTATTTCGCCACAACCACCGGAATGCCGCGCAGCGCGCCCGCGCCCGCGCCCTTGAACGAGGCGAGCGCATCGCTCACGGCCGCGCTCGTCTTCACGTCGATACCCAGACGCGCCGCGAGTTCGCGCTCGCCGCGCTTGACCGCCGCGAGGTTCGCGAGCTTCACGTGGCCGTAGCCGCGCACGCGCTGATGCAGGCTCGCGAACTTCGCGAGGTCGGCGGCGCTGTCCGTCGTCGTGTGCGCGTGTTGAACCAGCGCGCCGCGCAACGTGGCCTCGTAATCGTCGGCGAGCGCGCGTTCCATACGGCGTTCGAGCGTGTGGCCGAACGGATCGAACCACGTGCCGCGCACGCCGCGTCCCTTCGCGAGCAGCGCGAGCGCGCGCCAGAGCCATTGGCCGAACTGCATCTTGCGCGGCGGCTGGCCGTGTTTTTCGCGCGCGATCAGCGGCGGCGCGAGGTTGAACTTCACCGTGAAGTCGCTGCCCGCCTGGCCTTCGAACTGCGCTTCGAGCGCGGCGCGGAACGCCGGATCGGCATGCAGGCGCGCCACTTCATATTCGTCCTTCACCGCGAGCAACGTGTAGAACGTGGCGGCGACCGCGCGAGCAAGCGCCTGATCGGCTGACTTGTCGGCGAGACGCGCGGCGTCGGTCAGCGCGCGATAGCGCTTCGCGTAGCCCGCGCCGCCATACGCGAGCAGTCGCGCTTCGCGATCGGCGATCAGTTCGTCGAGCGTTTGCGTGAGCTTGCGCGCGGTGAGCGCCGCTTCGCTGGCCACATTCGCGCGCCGAAGGTCGAGCGCTTCGAGCGCGGCCGGATCGGCGGCGGCGAGACGGCCGATCGAGAGCGCGAACAGATTCGCCTGCACGGCCACGTTGTTCAACTCGATCGCGCGCGTGAGCGCCGCGAGCGACACGGGCACGAGGCCAAGCTGCCACGCGAAACCGAGCATCAGAATGTTCGCGCCGATGGTGTCGCCGAGATAGCGTTGCGCGAGCGCCTGGGCATCGCAGGTCGACAGCGGATCCTGCGCGGGCGTCGCGCCGTTCGTCGCCGCGTGACGCATCTTCGCGAGCAGCGCGTCGGCGTGCAGATTCGCGTCGGGGTTCTGCACGAACGACGCGTTCGGAATCTCGTGCGTGTTCACGACGATGCGCGTGCGGTCGTGGCGCACCGTTTGCAGCGCGTCGGCGCTCGCGCCCACCACCATGTCGCAGGCGAGCAGCAGATCGGCCTGCTGCGTATCGATGCGCACCTGGTTGAGCAGCGCGTCGGTCACGGCGAAGCGCACGAACGACAGCACCGAGCCGCCCTTCTGCGCGAAGCCCATGAAATCGAGCACCGATGCGCTCTTGCCTTCCAGATGCGCGGCCATGCTGATGAGCGCGCCCACCGTCACCACGCCCGTGCCGCCCACGCCGGTCACGAGAATGTCGTAGGGCGCGTTGTCGAGATGCGTCGACGGCACCGGCAGCGCACTCACGCGCGCGGCCAGCGCCTGCGGATCGAACGCGGCGCCCGCGGCCTTCTTGAGCTTGCCGCCTTCGATCGTGACGAAGCTCGGGCAAAAGCCGTTCACGCACGAATAGTCCTTGTTGCACGACGACTGATCGATGCGGCGTTTGCGGCCCAGTTCGGTTTCCACCGGCTCGACCGAGAGGCAGTTCGACTGCACGCCGCAATCGCCGCAGCCTTCGCAGACGGCTTCGTTGATGAACAGGCGCTTGTCCGGATCGGGGAACTCGCCTTTCTTGCGGCGGCGGCGTTTTTCGGCGGCGCAGGTCTGGTCGTAGATCAGCACGGTCACGCCCGGCGTTTCGCGCAGTTCGCGCTGCACGGCGTCGAGTTCGCTGCGATGATGGAACGTCGTGCCCTTCGGAAACTGGCCGTGATGGCCGTCGTATTTCTCGGGTTCGTCGCTCACGACCATGAAGCGCGAGACGCCTTCGGCTTCCACCTGGCGCGCGATCTGCGGCACGGAAATGCTGCCGTCCACGGGCTGGCCGCCCGTCATCGCCACGGCGTCGTTGTAGAGGATCTTGTAGGTGATGTTGGTCTTCGCGGCCACGGCCTGGCGAATCGCAAGGATGCCTGAATGAAAGTAGGTGCCGTCGCCGAGATTCTGGAATACGTGGCGCGTGTTCGTGAACATCGAATGCGCGGCCCAGTCCACGCCTTCGCCGCCCATCTGGATCAGGCCGGTGGTGTCGCGCTCCATCCACGACGCCATGAAGTGACAGCCGATGCCCGCTTGCGCGATCGAACCTTCGGGCACTTTCGTCGAGGTGTTGTGCGGGCAGCCCGAGCAGAACCAGGGCGTGCGCTTCACGGCATCGGCGACATTCGAGAGGATCTGCGGCGCGACGAGGTCGACCACACGCTCGCGGCGGTCGAGCATCGGCTTGTGCTTCGCGAGCCATGCGGCGAACACCGGCAAGATGCGCGACGGGCGCAATTCGCCGAGTTCGGAAAGCAGCAGCGTGCCGTCCTCCGCATGCTTGCCGATCACGGCCGGGCGCGCGCCGTCCTTGCCGCTGTCCCTCCGATTGTAGAGATGGTCCTTGATCTGCTGCTCGATCACCGGGCCTTTTTCCTCGATCACGAGCACGTCGGTGAGACCGGAGACGAAGGCGTCGAGACGCGACATCTCCAGCGGAAACGAAAGCCCGACCTTGTAGATGCGCACGCCCGCCTGTTCGAGATCGGCGACGGTGAGGTCGAGCCGGCGCAGCGCTTCCATCAGGTCCAGATGCGCCTTGCCGCAGGTGACGATGCCCACGTTCGCGTGCGGGCTCGGCGCGATCCATTTGTCGATGCTGTTCGCGCGCGCGAAGTGGCGCACGGCGTCGAGCTTGGCCGCGAGACGCTGCTCGATCGCGAGGCTCGGCAGATCGGGCCAGCGGTTGTGCAGACCGCCGGGCGGCGCAGCGAAATCCGCATCGGCCAATTCGGGCGCTTGCCAGTCGGTCTTGAGCGCGTCGAGATCGACGGTCGAGCCCGATTCCACGGTTTCCGAAATCGCCTTGTAGCCGACCCACGCGCCCGAGTAGCGCGAGAGCGCCCAGCCATAGAGGCCGAATTCGAGCATGTCCGCGACATTCGACGGATTCACCACGGGCATGTGCCACGCCATCATCGCGAAGTCGCTCTGATGCGGCATCGACGACGACACGCAGCCGTGATCGTCGCCCGCCACCACCAGCACGCCGCCGTGCGGCGACGAGCCGTAGGCGTTGCCGTGCTTGAGCGCGTCGCCCGCGCGATCGACGCCCGGGCCCTTGCCGTACCACATCGCGAACACGCCTTCGACGGTGCGTTCGGGGTCGGCTTCCACGCGCTGCGTGCCGAGCACGGCCGTGCCGCCCAGTTCCTCGTTGATCGCGGGCAGGAAGCGCACGTCGGCGGCTTCGAGCAGTTTTTTCGCCTTCCACGCCTGCTGGTCGACCATGCCGAGCGGCGAGCCGCGATAGCCGCTGATGAAGCCCGCCGTGTTCAGGCCGTGCGCGCGGTCGAGCGCGCGCTGCATCAGCGCGAGGCGGATCAGCGCCTGCGTGCCGGTCAGGAAGATGCGGCCGCGCGTGGCGGTGAGGTTGTCGGTGAGCTGGTAATCGGCGAGGGGCGGCGAAAAGGGCGGCGAAGCAGGCTGATCGCCAAACGCGGGACGCGCGGTCATGGGGGAAGTCTCCGTTCTTGTGTGGCGAGCGCTGCGTCTCTGCGTCTTTCTGTGCGCTCGCTGAAGACTCCATTTTTTCGCGTCAATAGCGGAAGTTTTTTGCTAACTCTGCGGGCGCATGCGCCGAATGCGCCAAAGCCTGCTCGCAATGGCGAGCTTTGGAGGGAAATTCTCTTTCGTCGCGCGTCCGGCGCGCGCGGCGCGGCTGCGCGCGGTTTTGATTCAGATCACACGCGGTCTGTCAGGCCGGGTCCGATCGAAGGGCTCGACGTCGTGAAAGTGCGTGTAGTCCATCCGGCTCACGCCGCCGTCTTCGCTCATCAGATCGACGTAACGATGGCCGAACCGCACCTGGCCGTCCGGCCAGATGTAGCGCGCCTGCATGGTCTGCGCGGTCGATTCGTCCGAGCCTTCGATCACCACGTGCAGCGTGGCGGCCTGCAGCGCCAGCGACTCGGGCGTCGCGCCGTGCAGCGGGCTGGTTTCGTCGATGACGTGCATCAGGTTCCAGCCGAGCGTGAAGAGCGGATGCTGGTCGCGCACGAGCTTGAGGTCGTGGATGCGCCGCGCGGTGTAGCCGTCCGACGAGGTTTCGATGCGCACGAGGCGCAGCTTCGCGCTGGCTTCGGCGATCACGTTCTGGCGCGCGTTGGCGGCGCGCACCATCAGCGTCAGGCGGCCTTCGATCGGATGCACGACCACCTGGCGCGCGAACAGGATCTTCGCGCGCGGACGAGAGAAACGTGCGAACACGATGCCCGTGGCGAGCGCGATGCTCGACATGCCCACGAAGATCTCGAAGGTGGCGACGATGTGCGCGTAGACGGTTTGCGGATGCATGTCGCCGTAGCCGACCGTCGCGAGCGTTTCGACGCTGAAGAAGAACGCGCCCGCGAAACCGTGCGGATACTGGTTCGCGATGGGTGCGGTGCCGAGCTGGTAGAGGCACGCGAAGAACGCGTTGGCGACCACGAACAGCGCGGCGAGCGAGGCGAAGAAGGTGGGCCAGCGCATGGTGAGCGCCGTGTGATAGAGATCCTGCCAGCCATGCACCGGCATGCCGTAGACGAGCACTTCGCGCGAACCGATGTGCAGGCGGCGCGGCGCGGGGCCGCCGCGCGTTTGCCAGGCGTCGGTGCGGTCGCTGCCGGGGCGCTTGCGGTCTTCGTCGGTGGCGGCGTGCGCGTCGGCCTGGTCGGCGGCGCGCGCGGCTTCCTCGTTCGCGGTGCCCTCCGGCGAATCGGGCGTCATGGCGGTCCTTCGGGGTCGGAATGGCGAGAGCGTAGCAACGCCGCGCGTGCAGGACAAGCGCGATTCATGCGGTGCCGCGCGTGCGCGCCGGGAAGCGGCGGCGGGCGGTTGGAAAGGGCGCAGAAAAGGGCGCGGGCGGCCACTCGCGTGCAAGCCGCGCGCGACCGCGCAGCGCTACGCGTGAGCGATGAGCAAGTCGTGCGCGCGGCCTGCGGACCGCCCATGCGCCGCGTCTGCGGTTCGTGCAAGGAAGCGATTCAAGGAACCGCGGGCCTGTCGCTTTCGAAACCGCGTTCCGCGTGCAGAACCGCGTCCCGCCGAAGGAACCGCATCCCGCTTAAGGAAACGCGCGCGGCTTCGGAATGCCCGCGCCGTGTTCAATATCGGCGATGGCCTGGCGGTGCGCGGCGTCGATCGCTTCGGCGCTTTGCGGAAAGCCCGCGTTGCCGCCGATCGTGATCCACGGTTGCACGGCCTGGTCGCGATGGGTGATCTGATACTCGGCGTCCCAGCGCGCGCCCTGCAATTCGAGCGGATGCACATGGATGGCGTAGACGCCGTAGAGAAAGAGCTGTTCGGTCATGTCGACCCTCCATTCGACCGCAGCGGCGCAACGCAACGCGCCGCATGCGATCCCGGGCAGCGGCGCAGTCGCCGTTGCGGCCCGCGCACGCACGGTTGCGTGCCGGACGCGGGAAACCGTCCGGCGCGGGATCGCCTCGCCGGACGGAACACAGGAAGTGGAGGACACGGGCTCGACGCGCTAAACGGATCGCGCTAATCCATCGGCCGATTCGAATACGTCGCGAGTACGGCGCTGAAGACGGCTCGAATACCGTGCGACTGCGGCGCGCTTACAGTTCGAGTTCGCCGAGCAGCCGGTGCGCGAGCGCCTTGGCTTCCTCCAGCGCTTCCTCGGGCGTGCCGGAAGCGGCTTCCACTTCGTAGATCGCGTTCTCGAGATCTTCGCCGTCGTCGCGCGCCAGGGAGACCAGGCCCTGGTACTGGCCGGCGTTCATGGGTCGCACGGAGGCGACTGCCGTGTAGATCCCCTTGGTGTAGGTGACGTCGTCCATAGCGGGCTCCAGCGTGCTTCTCGAGGAAGGGAATCCCATGCTAGCACGTTGACCGCGCGCCTGCGGGGCACGCATGTGACGCTCGCGCGGCGCTTGCGTGTCATGCCTCGTAACGGTGCAACGCCCGCGCGTTTCAGTCTTCCAGCAGCGCGACGACCTCGTCGAGCGTCGGCGAATGCGCGCCCGCGCGGCGGCAGGCGGCGGCGCCCGCAGCCAGCGCGAACGCCAGATGCTGACGCCAAGTGCGCTGCGGCGTGCTCATCAGGCTGAACAGCAGACCGCCGATGGACGCGTCGCCCGCGCCCACCGTGTCGGCCACCTGCACGCGCGGCGGCGTCGCGTCGATCACCTCGTCGCCCACGTAGAGCGTCGCGTGCTGCGCGCCGCGCGTGACCAGCAGCGTCGCGGCCGGATTGAGCGCGCGCACGGCGGCGATCGCGTCCGGCTCGCTCTTGTCGGCGAACAGCATGCGCAGGTCCTCGTCGGAGACCTTGATGAGATCGGCGAGCGCGGCCATGCGGCGCAGGATCGGCTCGTAACCGTGCGCCATCAGGTTGCGGTAGTTCGGATCGAAGCTGATCTTCACGCCTTGCGCGCGCAGCTCGGCGGCGAGCGTCGCGAGCGTTTCGCCGAGCGGCTGGCGCACGAGGCTGATGCAGCCGAAATGCGCCCACTTCGCGTGGCGTCGCCAGCCCTCGGGCAGCTTCGCGGGATCGAAGGCGAGGTCCGCGCTGTTGTCGCCGATGAAGTAGTACGCGGGCGGATGCGTCTGGTGCACGATCGCGAGCAGCGGCGCGCGCTCGACGCGCTGCATGAAGCGCATGTCGAGACCGGCGGCGACGCTCGCGTTCCAGAGTTCGTCCGAAAAGTTGTCGGTGCCGAGCGAGCCGGCGCAGGCCGTCGGCAGGCCCAGACGCGCGACCGCGCGCGCCACGTTCCAGCCCGCGCCGCCCGGATGCGCGCGCCAGCTCGAATCGGTGCCCGGCGCGCCGGTGTGCGCCGAGCCCTCGGGCGCCGCGCCGCGCACGAGATCGGTGAGGATGTCGCCCGCCGAAATGAAGGCGGGGAAGCCGGTCGAGAAGTCGGGGCCAGTGCTGCAGGTGCTCATCGCATGTTCCTTCGCTGAATCGGTCGCGGGTGCGTTGCTTGTGCGTCGCCGGTGCGTTGCGGGTGCTTTGCGGTTATCTCTTGCCGTGTCGCGCGGATCAGGCCGCGCCGTCCGTGCCGTTGGCACTGACGTTCGCGTGCTCTTCCTCGCGCCCGACGATCGGCGCCATGCCGCGTCCGGGCAGCGCGTTCAGGACTTCGTAGCACGCGCCCATGGTGTGATAGTCGGTCTTGCCGGCCGGGCTCTTTTCGTCGCTGTACTTGCGGTTGTCGCAGGTGAGGATGCGATACCACGCGCCATAGCGATGATCGACGAAATGCTTCCAGCTGTAGCGCCAGATCTCGTCGTACCAGTCCCAGAAGCGCTCGTTGCCGGTGCGCTTGCCGAGCAGCGCGGCGGTGGCGAAGGTCTCGGCCTGGACCCAGAAATACTTGTCGTGATCGCAGACGGTGTAGTCGGGCCCGAAGCCGTAGTAGAGGCCGCCGTGATCGTTGTCCCAGGCGTGCATCATGGCCGCGTCGAACAGCTCGATCGCGCGCGGCAGCAGCCACGGCAGCGGACGATGACGTTCGAGAATCAGCAGCAGCTTGGCCCACTCGGTCTGGTGGCCCGGCTGGAAACCCCACGGGCGGAAGATGTTCGTGCTGTCTTCCTTGTTGTAGTCCCAGTCGACCGACCAGTCGGCGTGAAAGTGCTCCCAGACCAGCCCTTGCGAGAGCCGCGCCTGACGCAGCGTGATGTTCGACGCGACGCGCTCGGCGCGGTCGAGATAGACCAGATGGCCGGTCGCCTCGTAGGCCGCGAGCAGCGCCTCGGTGGTGTGCATGTTGGCGTTCTGGCCGCGATAGCTGGAGACCTCCCAGTCGGCGCTCGCTTCGTCGGCGTAGAGGCCCGCCGCGCCGTCCCAGAAGCGATGTTCCATCAGCTCGAAGGTGGCGGCGATCATCGGCTTCGCTTCTTCGATGCCGGCCATCGCGGCGTGCGCGTAAGCGAGCAGCACGAAGGCGAGGCCGTAGCAGTGGCGCGTGGCGTCGAGCGTGCGCTTCTGGCCGTCGCGCCAGTCGATCTCCCAGTCGTAGCCCTCGAGCTGCGGGTCCCAATGCACTTCGCGCAGGAATTGCAGGCCGTGGCGCGCGTAGTCGAGATGCTGCGCCTCGCCGGTTTCGCGGTACGCCATCGCGTAGTTGAACACGTAGCGGCAGCTGCTCACGAGATGGCGCGAATGCGCGTTGTAGATCGAGCCGTCGTCGCGGAAATAGTGGAAGAAGCCGCCCGACGGGTCGTACACGTTGGGCGCGTAGAAGCGCAGCGTGTCGGCGATATGGCCGAGCAGGAAGGCGCGGTCCCGAAAGCTCGCGACGGCGGGCGCGGCGGTCTGGGCTTCAACGGTGAGTGCGGTGTCGGATGGCTTCGTCATGGCTTTCTCATCTCGGCTGCGTGGGTTCGGCTTGATTCGGTTTGCTACGTTGTTCTGGCGATGCGGCGTGATTCTGCGGCCGCTTCAGGACGCTTCGGGCTGCGTCTTGCCGCGACGCGCGACGGTTTCCAATGGCGGCGGCACGGTGAGTGACGCAGCGGATTTCGGCGCTGACTTCAACCCGCCGCCGGTCGTGCTCGCGCGCTCGACGAGCCGCACCGGCAGCACGATCTCGTTCGCTTGCGGCGTTTCTTCGAGCAGCAATTCGACGCCGCGCCGTCCGAGCGCTTCCTTGTCGACGGCGAGCGTCGTGAGCGCGGGCGTGGCGTGCGCGGCGGCGGCGATATCGTCGAAACCGACGATGGCGATGTCCTCGGGCACGCGCAGGCCGTTCGCCTGGCACACGCGCAGGGCGGCGAGCGCGGCGGCGTCGTTGTAGGCGAACACGGCGTCGGGCGCCGCCTCGCCGCGCTGGCGCGCGCCGTCGAGCAGACGCTGCATTGCGAGCGCCGCGCCGGTGTCCGGATCGAGACCGCCTTCGATGGTGGTTTCGAGCGACGGATCGAACAGCAGACCGGCTTCGAAGAACGCGCGCCGGTAGCCGAGCGCGCGCTGCGCGATGCTGTAGTGCGCGAGCGAGCCGCCGATGAACGCCACGCGCCGCCGCCCCATGGCGAACAGATGATGCATGGCGAGCGCGGCGCCCGCGGCGTTGTCGATATTCACCGAGCGCAGGCCCTCGGACCACAGGTCGATCAGCACGAGCGGGCGTTGCAGCGCGACCAGCGCGGCGAGCGTTTCGGGCTCGACGAAGCCCGCCACGGCGACCGCGTCGGGCGCGTGCAGGCGCAATTGCTGGATGGTGTCGTCGGCGGGACCGGCGGTGAGCAGCGCGGGCACGATGCCGTGTTCGCGGCACGCGTCTTCCACGCCGTGCAGGACGTGCGAGAAGAACGGGCTGGCCGCGAAATTGTTGTGCTGGCGGTGCAGCAGGAAGGTGAGGCGACGGATGCGCGGACGCAGCTGCGCGCTGTCATAGCCCATCGACTGCGCGATCTCGACGATGCGCGCGCGCGTGGCTTCGGAAAGCCCCGGCTGGTTTTTCAGCGCGCGGGACACCGTGCCGATCGACACGTTGGCCGCCTGCGCGACGTCGCGAATGGTTGTCCCCATGATTCCTGTTAGCCCTGGCTGGTGTGGTCAGGTGTGCGGCGATTGTATAGTAAAAACCTGGCCGCACAACGTTGCAACGGGCCGAAAAACCCCCGTAAATACCCGTAATCACGGGAATAAACGTAAATTGACATGTTTAGTAAAACTTCCTAAACATCGTCGGTCGTGCGGACGACGGGCACGGCGTTTGCGCTATGTCGCAGGTCATCATTCGAACGGAACGGAGGCATCATGCTCGGCACCTTGCTTCTCGTCATACTGATCCTGCTGCTGATCGGCGCTTTTCCTGCATGGCCGCACAGCCGGTCCTGGGGCTACGCGCCGTCCGGCACGCTGGGCATCGTGGTCATCGTCGTGGTCGTGCTGGTGTTGATGGGGACGATCTAGCGGCGCGTGGGTTAAGGGTGCGTAACCTGCATGACGTACCCAGAGCAAAAAAGGCCGGCGCGGATCACTCCGCGCCGGCCTCGTTTTTTTTGTCTGCGTTCGGTTGTCGATTGCGCTTTCTTTGCGTCCTGCGCGCTAGGCCGGTGTCGCGTTCGCGTGAGCGCTCGCCGTCGCCGCGAGCGTGGGCAGCAGCGTCGCGCTTTCGCCGCCGTCGATCACGACGAGTCCGCTCGCTTCCTGCTTCGCGCGGCGCTTGGCGATGGCGGCCAGCGACGCGATCGCGTCGCTGCCATGCTGCGAGCCGTGTCCCGGCGCGATATGGACGCAGCCGACCGCCATCGTCACGAACGCGAAGAAGGCCGGATGCCCCTGGCGGTCCTCGCCGTGGATGCCGCCCGCGAGCCGGTCGGCGGGCGCGTAGAAACGCTGCGCGCCCGCGTTGAAGGTCTCGATCGCGTGGCGCACGCGCTCGCGCCACGTTTCGCTCTGGAACAGCAGCAGAAAGTCGTCGCCGCCCACGTGGCCGAGAAAATCGCGCGTGGGATCGCACGCGTCGGCGAGCACCTGCGCCGCGAACTTCAGCACCTCGTCGCCCTGCCAGTAGCCGTACTGGTCGTTGAACGGCTTGAACTGGTTCAGATCGACGTAGCACGCGTGAAAGCCCGCGTCGTGTGAAAGCAGCCGGTCGATGTGCGAACTGATCGGAATGTTGCCCGGCAAAAAGGTGAGCGGATTCGCGTAACGCGCGGCCTGGATGCGCACTTCGGTGACCGCGCGCACGAGGCTCTCGCCGGTGCCGAGCCCGGCGTAACGGCCGCTGTCGGTGATCACGAAGCCATCGGCGAGATAGCGCTGGTCGTCGCTCGCGAGCAGCGTCGCCATCTGCTCGACGCTCATGGTCTGCTCGATCAGCACCGGCGACGCATTCGCGAATTGCAGACACGCCTTCTTGCCGAACAGCTCGCGGTGATACGGCAGCGCGTAGCGGTCCATGAAGGCGCGCCGGTTGATCAGCGCGATGGGCGTCTCGCCTTCGACCACGGCCACCGCGTGCAGATCGGGCAGGCGGGTGAAGAGTTCGAGCACGTCGTTGTTGGTCGCCTTGCGCGGCAGCGCGGGTGCGTGCACGCGCATTTTCTCCGCGGGCGCGCTGCCGTTGCCGCTCGCGCCCGTGTGTCGCGTGGCTTCCGGAAACACGGCGATGTGCTGCGCGCGCAGCGCGTCGCGCGCGCGTTCGGCCAGCGCGCGCGGCGGCTGCGCCTCGGGCCGGCCGAGGAAGAAGCCCTGACCGGTCGCGATGCCCATATCGCGCAGCACGATCAGATCGGCCTCGTTCTCGATGCCTTCCGCGACGAGCCGTGCGCCGCTCGCCTGCGCGAAGTGCTGCATCGCGCGCACGGCTTCGAACTTGAGCGCGTCGTTGGCGATGTCCTGGATGAAGAAGCGGTCGATCTTCACGACGTCGGGCTGCAACTGCACCCACACATTCATGCTCGCGTTGGCGCTGCCGTAGTCGTCGAGCGCGAATTGCGCGCCCGCCGCGCGCAGCGCCGCGACCACGTGCTTGAAGCCGCGTACGTCCTCGACCGCGCATTGCTCGGTCAGCTCGATGACGACGCGGTGCGCGTCGAGCGTGCCGTCGAACAGCGCGAGCGTGTCGCCGCCGTGATCGGTCAGGTCGCGCAGGGCGTCGGCGCTGAAATTGAGAAACAGCTTGCCGTGGCAGCCGAGCTGCGCGAAGGCGGCGATGCAGGCGGCCGCCGCGGCGCGTTCGAGCGCGAGCGTGCAGCCGGCGCGGTTCGCCTCGGCGAACAGGGCGGCCGGCGATTCGAGCGGCGAACCGGCGGGACCGCGCACGAGGCCCTCGTAGCCGAGGATCGCGCCATCGTCCAAATCGACGATCGGCTGGAAGACGGCGCGCAGCTGGCGCTGGGCGATCAGGGCTTCGATGCCGGCCGGGCTGGCGGCGGACAGCGGAATAGCCATCGGAGCCGCAGTTCTCTGGACCGGCGGCGTGGACGCGCGTGCAGACATGGAAAGAGCCAAGACAGGCTTTGACGACAGAAATAACGGCAGCAGCGTCTGCCAATTGAATGAACTTTTAATGACAGTCAGACGAAAAGGGGGCGCGGACCGGGAGGCTAACGTTTGCGCGGCGATTTGCGCGGCGCGGCGCTGTGGCCGGGGAGCGTCAGGGTCGCGATGAAGGGCGGATGCAGCGGAGGAAGACGAGCGCGCGAGCGAGTGGCGCAGGTCGGTCGGTGAGGAAGGGGTGGCTGCGCGAAGAACCCGGCAGCGAGAGGAAGAAGGTGGGCGCAGCCGCGCCCACCGAAGGCGTTATCGACGCGCCGCCGCCGTGCGTTCGCCGCCGGCGCGCGATTCGTCGCCGGCATCGGCTGCGCGCTCGGCGCTCATGTCGCGTGCTCCCCAGCGCTGGGCGAGCGCCGCGCACACCATCAACTGGATCTGGTGGAACAGCATCAGCGGCAGCACGACCGCGCCCACGGCGTTCGACGCGAAGATCACCTTCGCCATCGGCACGCCCGCCGCGAGGCTCTTCTTCGAGCCGCAGAAAATGATGGTGATCTGGTCCGCGCGCGAGAAGCCCAGCTTTTTGCTCGTGAACATCGTGATGCCGAGCGCCAGCGCGAGCAGCACCGCGTTCACCACCACGAGCCCGCCGAGCGCGGCGAGCGGCGTGTGGTGCCAGAGGCCTTCGTTGATGGCTTCCGAGAACGCGCCGAACACCACCAGCAGGATCGAGCCCTGATCGACGAATTTGAGCACGCCGCGATTGCGCTCGATCCAGCGTCCGATGACGGGGCGCAGCAACTGGCCCGCGACGAACGGCACGAGCAGTTGCAGCACGATGTTCCAGACCGTGTGCCATGCCGAGGTGCCGCCGGCCGTCTGATTGGTGACGACGAGGCTCACCAGCGCGGGCGTGACGAAGATGCCGATCAGGCTCGACGCCGACGCGCTGCACACGGCCGCCGGCACGTTGCCGCGCGCGATCGAGGTGAACGCGATCGACGACTGCACGGTGGAGGGCAGCGTGCAGAGGAACAGCACGCCCATATAGAGCGCGGGCGTGACGAGCGGCGAGAGCAGCGGCTTGAGCGCGAGGCCGAGCACGGGGAACAGCACGAAGGTGCTCGCCAGCACGACGAGGTGCAGACGCCAGTGCGTGGCGCCGGCGACGATCGCCTCGCGCGAGAGCTTGGCGCCGTGCAGGAAGAACAGCAGGCCGACGGCGACGTTGGTGAGCCAGTTGAACGGCACGGTGGCCGCGCCGTGCACGGGCAGCAGGCTGGCGAGGATCACGGTGCCGACGAGGCACAGCGTGAAGTTATCGGGCAGGAATTTCGGACGAGCCATTACACAATCTCGGGTGCGCGCAGCAGCGCCTCGCCGTGCGCGGTTCGATGGGCGCACAACGGATCATCGGGAACGCTATTGTCGGCGCAAGGCCATTGAAAATGCAAATTCATTTGAAGAATTGATTAATGAGCAGTGCGCATGAAGTCGCGGCTTTCAGGCGCGATTTTCGCGACGGCCGGAAGGGCGTCGACGGGTGTCGCCGGCGCGAGACAATGCGCTTGCCCATCACCTTATTCCTCTGGCGAAAGACGCATCGCGAAGCACGCCGAACGATCCCGCCCTTCTGCCCGCAAAGCCACGCCGGACGGGCTTTCAGGAGCACGAACCGGGCCTGGCCGAAGCGCGCCGGAAAGACCGGAAATCCAGCAGTAACATGGTGTTACAACCCTTCCGAGGGCATAACATTTTTTGGCTCGACACCCCTTCCGGGCGCCCATAAATTACCGTCAAGGAACGTCAGGGCGACCGTTGCGGCGGCAATCGTTACGCGCCGCGCACGCTTCCCGGAATTGGCCCGCCATGGCCCGAGTGGCTGGACGCCATGCTGATCGTCGGGCAGGTGATCGACACAATGCGTGCAGGGTTGTTACGGATGGGGCAGTGGATACTGGGGGCCGGTTTGGCGGCCCTCGTTGCGCTCGCCCATGCACAACCCGGCTTCCACGGCGGCGGTGGGTTTCAGCGCGCGCCCGTGGTGCGCGAAGCGCCGCGCGGTTACGGCGGCATGCAGGGCATGCGCTATGTCCCGCACGGCGGCGTCGCACCCATGCCGATGCGCGTCGCCGACCAGGGCGGCTGGCGCGAGCGCGGCGGTGGCCGTCAGGCTTCGCGCCGCGACAATGGCGGCTCGCGCGGCTACGGCGGCAATCCCTACGCCAACCCTTATGGCAACGGCTTCGGCACGGGCGGCGGCTATCACGGCCCCATCCAGCCCGTGAGCGCGGAAACGCGTCAAGTGCCGCATCCGCCCGCCGATTCGCCGGTGCGCGCCGGTTCGATCCGCGAAGACGTCGCGCGCTATAACGAAGAGCGCGGTGGCGGCTTCCGGCCGTACGCGCGCGGCGGCGGCGACGTGCCTCGTCCGCCGATGTCGTCGCCGTATCGAAACTGAAGCCACGCAACTAACTGACGGGCAGGGCCACCGCCAAGGCGCGCTCGGCGACTTCGGCTTGGTTTATCGCAACTAACTGCCACGGACGCCGACCAGCCGACCACGCTGCGCGCACCCTGCGCGCACCCTGCGCCCACGCACACCACCGTCTTCTTCCCGCCCGCGCGTCTCACCCTTCCCCGCGCAACCCGTCCCACTTCACTTCCGATCGTCTTTCAGACGCACTTTCGGCGTGCTTCCCGCTGTCTTGCGATTCGTCCGCCGCATCGCATTTCATGTCGCGCGAAATCGCCGAAAGCGCTTCCACACGCCGCTTGCGCCTTCATCACACGAAACTGACGCGTGGATACCACACTTTTTTGGAAATCACTCGTCATACAGAACCCTTTCGTCATCAAATCTCGCCTTCGCTACGGCGGCGCGTCATCGGAAGCGCCGGTGCACGTGAAAACCGGGTCAAAGCCCCGCAGGCAAAGGTCGCGCAGCGAGCGAAGTCGATGCTGCGACGCAGCGCACGAGGCGCCAAAAACCGACCAGGCAGGTTTCACGGGCGACAAACTAATCGGGGCGATATACCGGCGATAACAACCGATATTTTTGTCCATAAAAATGGTCCGCAAAGATGGATCCGCCCAGAACGGCCACGCCAGCGGCCGACGAAAAACAAACGGTTTGCGCGAGCGCCATAGCCGCCAGTCTCACTTTTTTGACAAGGACAGGAGAACTCATGAATACAGCCGTCAGCCGCGCGCTGCGCACGCCCTTGCGTACGTCTCTCAAGGCGTGCGCCATCGCCGCCGTTCTCGCCGGCGCTTCGTCGTCGGCGTTTGCGCAATCGAGCGTTCAGCTCTACGGTCAGGTCGACGAATGGGTCGGCGCGACGCGCTTCCCCGGCAGCCAGACGGCCTGGAACGTCGGCGGCGGCGGCATGTCGACGTCGTACTGGGGCCTGAAGGGCTCGGAAGACCTCGGCAGCGGCTACAAGGCGATCTTCGCGCTCGAAAGCTTCTTCCGCGCGCAGAACGGCCAGGACGGCCGCTTCTCCGGTGACACCTTCTTCGCGCGTAACGCCTACGTCGGCCTCGAATCGCCGTACGGTACGTTCACGGCGGGCCGCCTGACGACGCAGCTGTTCGTCTCGACGATCCTGTTCAACCCGTTCATCGACTCGTACACCTTCTCGCCGATGGTGTACCACGTCTATCTCGGCCTCTCGACCTACCCGACCTACACGACCGATCAGGGCGTGGTGGGCGACTCGGGCTGGAACAACGCGGTGCAGTACTCGACGCCGAACTTCAACGGCCTGTCGGGCTCGGTGATGTACGCGCTCGGCAACCAGGCCGGCGACAACGGCAAGAAGAAGTGGAGCGCCCAGGCGCTGTACTTCCACGGCCCGTTCGCGGCCACGGCCGTGTATCAGTACGTGAACTTCAACAGCACGCCGGGCGACATCGGCAGCATCGTCAGCGGCGAGGCGACCATCGTCGGTCTGCGCAGCCAGGGCGTCGCGCAGGTCGGCCTGTCGTACGACCTCAAGTACGTGAAGTTCTTCGGCCAGTACATGTACACGAACAACAACAGCGACATCAGCAGCTGGCACGTGAACACGGCGCAGGGCGGCGTCTCGGTGCCGGCCGGCCCGGGCACGGTGATGGCGTCGTACGCGTACTCGCGCGACAGCGGCGGCCTGAACCAGACGCACAACACGGCGGCGGTCGGTTACGACTATCCGCTGTCGAAGCGCACCGACGTCTACGCGGCCTACATGTACGACCACTACGACAACATGTCGTCGGGCATGACCTACGGCGTGGGGCTGCGCGCGAAGTTCTAGGCACGCGCTTTCACCCGCCGGGGAAAAAACCCCGCGCTGTTCGCAGCGCGGGGTTTTTTATTGCGCGCGCAACGGCGAAGCCTGGGTGTTTGGCTACCAGGATTTGATAAAGCGCGCACAATATCGCCGATTATTTCCTGATTTGTTTCCTGATTAACCTGATTTTTGCGGGAAGAAAGACGCGATGGATACCCTCGTCAGCATGAAAGTGTTCCGGCAGGTGGTCGAGGCGGGGAGCTTCGTGGCGGCGGCCGAGCGCATGAGCATGTCGGCGGCGATGGCGAGCAAGCATGTGATGCACCTCGAACAGCAGCTCGGCGCGCGCCTCTTGAACCGCACCACGCGCCGCGTCGCGCCGACCGAGGCCGGGCGCGAATATTACGAGCGCGTGGCCCAGGCGCTCACCGAACTCGACGAGGCCGGTCAGGCCGTCGGCGCCGCGAGCGTGGTGCCGCAAGGGCGGCTGCGCGTGTCGTCGCTGACGGCGTTCGGGCTGCGCCACGTGATGGGCGCGGTCGCCGACTACGCCGCCGATTTTCCGCAGGTGACCGTCGATATCACGCTGTCGGATCGCGTCGTCGAGCTGATTGACGAGGGTTTCGATGTGGCGATCCGCGCCTCGCCTTCGGGCCTCAAATCGTCTTCGCTGATCGCGCGGCCGCTCGCCACCGCGCATATCGTGCTGTGCGCCTCGCCCGAGTATCTGCGCCGCCACGGCGTGCCGAAGACGGTCGCCGATCTCGCGAAGCACAAGTTCGTGCATTACGCGGGCGCGTCGGCGGCCGAGCTGGCGCCGTTCTCGGAGGCGGGCGCGCGGGCCAAGCCGGCCGGCAACCTGATCGTCAATCACCTGGAGGCGCTGCGCGTGGTGGTGTTGCAGGGCGGCGGGCTGTCGATGCTCGGCACCGAAGTGATCGGCGACGACATCGCCGAGGGCCGCCTCGTGCCGCTGCTCGTCGACGCGCTGCCGCCGCGCGAGCTGCCGATTTACGCCGTTTACGCGAGCCGCCGCCATCTGTCGGCGAAGGTGCGTTCGTTCGTCGATTTCCTCGCCGAGCGCTTCGGCTCGCGCGCGCTCTGGCCGGGCGTGGAGCAGATTCGCGCCGCGGCCTTGCGCACGGTGGTCTAGCGGCGCGGGCGGGCGCGAGCTGGCTGCGCGCCGCCCGCTTTTATCGTTCGCTTTTATCGCCCGCTTGACTTCCCGATACCCAGCCGCGCCTTCGCCTCGTCGTACTCCTGCTTCAGACGCTCGACCAGTTGCGCCACCGACGGCACGTCGTCCATCAGGCCGACGCCCTGGCCCGCGCCCCAGATGTCCTTCCACGCCTTCGCCGCGCCGCTGTCGAAGCTCATCTTCGACTTGTCCGACTCGGGCAGCGCGTCCGGATCGAGCCCGGCGTTCACGATGCTTTCGCGGATGTAGTTGCCGTGCACGCCCGTGAACAGGTTCGTATAGACGATGTCGGCGGCCTTGGCTTCGAGGATCGCGTGCTTGTACGCTTCGACCGCGTGCGCTTCCTGGGTCGCGATGAAGCGCGTGCCCATGTAGGCCAGATCGGCGCCCATCGCCTGCGCGGCGAGGATCGAGCCGCCGTTGGCGATCGCGCCCGAGAGCACGATCGGGCCGTCGAAGATGCGCCGCACTTCGCCCACCAGCGCGAACGGCGAGGTCGTGCCCGCGTGGCCGCCCGCGCCCGCCGCGACGAGGATCAGCCCGTCCACGCCCGCTTCGAGCGCCTTGCCCGCGTGGCGCAGATTGATGACGTCGTGCAGCACGATGCCGCCGTAGCTGTGCACCGCGTCGAGCAGTTCTTTGGGCGGCGCGCGCAGGCTCGTAATAAAAATCGGCACGCGATGTTCCACGCAGACGCGGATGTCGTGTTCGAGCCGCGCGTTCGACTGATGGACGATCTGGTTCACGGCGATCGGGCCGATCACGGCGTCGGGGTTCGCGGCCTTGTGCGCGGCGAGTTGTTCCTCGATCTGCGTGAGCCATTCGTCGAGCAGTTCGGCGGGGCGCGCGTTGAGCGCCGGGAACGAGCCGACGATGCCCGCCTTGCACTGCGCGAGCACCAGCTCGGGATAGCTCACGATGAACATCGGCGAGGCGACGACGGGCAAGGACAGGTTCTGCAGGACGGCGGGCAATGCCATGACGGGATCTCCTTACATCGCTTATAAAACGGTCGTTCGATTATAGGTGCGCGTCCTCGCGCGCATGCCGCGCGCGCCGCCGCATCGTCTGGAGGGAGTGTTCGGTTTCTAGCTTTTCTGGCCCGAAAGCGCCGCTGCGCGCCGCGCGCCCCTCCTACAATGTCGCACAGACCAACAAGCCCACCAGGGAGACATGCCATGCCGTTCGATGGATTCACGCCCTTCACCGTTCCCACCGCGAACGGCGTCGAGATCGCGGGCATCAAGGGCGGCGACGGACCGCCGCTGCTGCTGCTGCACGGCCATCCGCAGACGCACATGATCTGGCATCGCTGCGCGGACGATCTGGCGAAGCACTTCACCGTGATCGCCACCGACCTGCGCGGCTACGGCGCGTCGTCGAAGCCGCCGAGCGACGCCACGCACGCCGCCTATTCGAAGCGCGCGATGGCCGCCGATCAGGTCGCGGTCATGCGTCACTTCGGCTTCGAGCGCTTTCTCGTCTGCGCGCACGACCGCGGCGCGCGCGTCGCGCATCGCATGGCGCTCGACCACGCGGACGCCGTCGAGCGCCTGATGCTGCTCGACATCGCGCCCACGCTCGCCATGTACGAGCAGACCAACCGCGAATTCGCCACGCTCTATTTCCACTGGTTCCTGCTGATTCAGCCCGAGCCGCTGCCCGAAGCGCTGATCGGCGCCGATCCCGACGCCTACATCGAGCGCGTGATGGGCAGCCGTCACGCGGGCCTCGCGCCGTTCGCGCCCAAGGCGCTCGGCGCGTACCGCGCGGCGCTGCGCCAGCCCGGTGCGGTGCACGCGATGTGCGAGGACTATCGCGCGTCGGCGACCATCGACCTCGAACACGACCGCGCCGACATCGAGCGCGGCCACAAGGTCGCGTGCCCGCTGCGCGTGCTGTGGGGCGAGCATGGCGTGATCGAGCAGTGCTTCGATCCGCTCGCCGAATGGCGCAAGGTGGCGCGCGACGTGAGCGGCCGCGCGCTCGCCTGCGGCCATTACATTCCCGAAGAAGCGAGCGCGGAACTGACCGCCGAGATCCTGTCGTTCTTCGAGGCGACTGAGCGGCAGGACTAGCGTCCGGACCGAACCCGCGGGCGCGGATCAGCCGAGCGGCGGCAGGCGGCGCGGCACGGGCGTCGATTTGACGATCGCCGTGCTGGTCTCCGCGCGCTCGGTGACCTTGTTGAGAATCTCGTCGAGCTGCTCGATCGAATGCAGCCAGATGCGCGCGATGAAGCAGTCGTCGCCAGTGACCTTGTCGCATTCGATGAACTCCGGAATGCGGCGGATCACGTCTTCCACCAGATGCAACTGACCCGGCAGCGGCTTCACGCGCACGATGGCCTGTAGCGTGTAGCCGAGCGCGCGCGGGTCGATGCGCACCGTATAGCCGCCGATCACGCCCTGCGCTTCGAGCCGCCGCAAGCGCTCCGAGGTGCTGGGCGCCGACAGCCCGACGATCCGCGCGAGTTCGCTCACGCTCGCGCGCGCGTCCTCGACGAGGGCGGCCAGCAGCGCGCGGTCGATCTCGTCGAGCGCGGCGGCCGGCGGGTTCGGTCGCTTGTTCATCATCTGCCTCCTGCGGTTTGTCGGCTCGCTTGCGTCTTGTGCCTTCGATTCGAAGGAAAGTGAGCGGTTGTGCCTTAGTTTAGCGCTGTATTTCGCGAGACGGCCTGCGTAGACTTTCAACCATTCACCGACGCATCCCTCCACGAGGAACACGCACTCATGGCCACTCCCGAAATCCGCCGCGGCGCGGGCGAGATGATCGTTGCGATGCTGATGTCCGGCACCATCGGCTGGCTCGTCGTCGATTCGCAGCAGGCGCCCATCAACGTCGCGTTCATGCGCTGCGTGCTGGGCGGCGCGATGCTCGCGCTCGTCTGCGCGGCGCTCGGGCTGTTCCGGCAGCGGCTGCCGTGGCGCACGCTGGCGCTCGCGATGGCGGGCGGCGCGGCCATCGTCGCGAACTGGGTGCTGCTGTTCGCCGCGTACTCGCGCGCCTCCATTTCGATGGCCACCGCCGTCTACAACACGCAGCCGTTCATGCTGGTCGGACTCGGCGTGCTGGTGCTGCGCGAACGCGTGAGCGCGTCCACCGTCGTGTGGCTCGCGCTGGCGTTCGTCGGGCTGGTGGGCGTGGTCGAGGTGCAGCCCGCCGTGCTCGCGGTGCCGGGCCAATATCTGACCGGCGTGGCCTGCGCGGCGGGCGCGGCGTTGCTCTACGCGATTTCGTCGATCATCACGCGGCATCTGAAAGGCACGCCGCCGCATCTGATCGCGCTCGTGCAACTCGCGTTCGGTGCGTTCGCGCTCGCGCCGTTCATCCACTACGGCACGCTGCCCGCGACGCCCGTGCACTGGGCGCAGATCGTCACGCTCGGCATCGTGCACACGGGCATCATGTACGTGCTGCTTTACGGCGCGATCCAGAAGCTGCCGACGGCGATGACCGGCGCGCTTTCGTTCATCTATCCGGTCGTGGCGATTCTGGTCGACTGGTTCGCCTTCGGTCAGCGGCTCGCGTGGATTCAGGTCGCGGGCGCGGCGCTGATCCTGCTCGCGGCGGCGGGCGTCAATCTCGGCTGGCGCATCGTGCCGGCGCGGAGCAAGGCGCAAGGCGCGTGATTCGCGTCACGCGCACGATGCACGCAGGGCACGCAAGGCGTCGGCGCCGCCGACCTCACGCGGCAAATTCGATCGAGGCGAGATCAAGCCGATATGGCGCGGCCGAGGCGGCCCTCAACACGCTGGCCGCATAATGGCGCGGTTCGAACCGCCCGACGCGTCAGCCGCATGACCACGCCTTCCTCATCGCCCGATCCGATCCCGCCCGCGCATCGTGACAAGCACGACACGCGCGACACGCACGCCGAACCCAGTCAGGACGAACGCGACCTGCGCCGCGCCAAACGGCGCGCGCTGGCGCTGTTGCTGGGCGCGGCGCTGGTGTTCGTCGTCACGGCGCTGTCGCCGCCGGGCGTGGTGATCGACGGCATCAAGGCCGTCAGCGAGGCCGCGATGGTCGGCGCGCTGGCGGACTGGTTCGCCGTGGTCGCGCTGTTCCGGCGCGTGCCGATTCCGTTCATCGCGCGGCGCACGGGCGTGATTCCGCGCAACAAGGACCGCATCGCCGACGAACTCGCCGCCTTCGTGCAGGAGAAGTTTCTCGACGTGAGTTCGCTCGTCGGGCTGATCCGCCGCCACGATCCGGTCGAGCGCCTGTCCACGTGGCTGCGCGCGCCCGAAAACGCGCGCCATCTCGGCGACTACGCGGTGCGGCTCATGTCGGGCCTGCTCGGCCTCACCGACGACGCGCGCATCCAGAGCTTTATCCGCGACGGTCTGCATGCGGCGCTCGACAAGGTCGATCTCTCGAAGTCGGCGGGCGCGCTGCTCGACACGCTCACGAAGGACGGCCGTCATCAGGAACTGCTCGACCAGTTGCTCGATCAACTCGGCCTGCTGCTGGCCGAAGACAGCACGCGCGCGTTCGTGGCGACGCGCATCGTCGACGGACTCAAGGGCGAGTTTCCGAAGACCGAGAAATTCCTGCCCTCGGAATGGATCGGCGAAAGCGGCGCGCGCGTGCTGGAAAGCGCCGTGAACCGCCTGCTGCTGCAAGTGAGCGAGGACCGCGAGCATCATCTGCGCGTGAAGTTCGACGAGATCGTGCAGCGCCTGATCGTGCAGCTCAAGAACGATCCCGCGTTTCTGCGCAAGGGCGAAGAACTGAAGACGAGCCTGCGCGAAGGCAGCGCGCTCAACGACTACACGCGCGAGCTATGGGAGAGCCTGCGCGCGTGGCTGCGCGACGACCTCGAACGCGACGATTCCACGCTGCACGCGAAAGTGGCCGCGACGGGACGCTGGCTCGGCGAAGCGCTGGCCGCCGACGCCGATCTGCGCGCCTCGCTCAACAGCCATCTGGAAGACGCTGCGCGCGCGATGGCGCCGGATTTTTCGCGCTATCTCACGCATCACATCCGCGACACGGTGCGTAACTGGGACACGCGTGAAACCGCGCGCCTGATCGAACTGAAGATCGGCAAGGATCTACAGGAAATACGCGTGAACGGCACGGTGATCGGCGGCACGATCGGGCTCGGTTTATATCTGTGCTCGCATTTGTTCGACTGGCTGCGCGTGCATATCGGTCTTTGATGCACGCGCTCCAATTTCGTCTATTGATTCGGATGGCCAAATAATTTTTGGCGCCATGAATTTCAGCGATTTAGGCTGCATCAAGGTGCGGTTCTGCATGCTTTAACCGTCTTGTTACACGGCATTTCACTGCCGCCCCGTTTTTAGGGAAATCACTGATGCGGCGCGTATTCTCGCGCGAGTATGATCGGCTCGACAGTTTGATCACGTCAGAGCACGATACTCACGCTCGTCCCCGAAAAAGGACGAGCGTTTTTTTTGGCGCGGCTCAGACCGTGCCGGCGGGCGCCTCGATGCCGTGTTCGCGCAGCACCAGCGCGCCGCTTTTCGCCAGCTCGCCGGTGAGTTCGCGCACCAGGGCGGGCCACGCGCTTTCGGGCGCGAGTTGCTGCGCCGCAGCGCGGATGATCGATGCGTTCGCCACCATCGCGTTCAGCGCGTCGAAACTCAGGCTGCGCACATCGAGCAGCTTGAACACGATCAGCACCTTGAGCGCGTTTTTCGCGTTGCGTGCCGGATCGGCCCGCAGCCACGCAAGACGTGAATTCGCGCGTTCGAGCGCGGCGCGCGCGTCGGCGAACGGCGCGCCGTGGCCCGGAATCACCATCGCGATATCGAGTTGCGCGATGACGTCGAGCACGGCCTGCTGCTCGGCGAATCCGCTCGCGCCATCCAGTTCCGGAAAGATCACGCCGAAGCCGTTTTCCCAGAGCGCGTCGGCGCTGATCAGCACGCGCGGCTCGGGCGCGTAGAGCATCAGCGAGTCGGGATCGTGGCCCGGCGCGCCCAGCACGTCCCAGTCGAAACCGCCGAGCGAAAGCCGGTCGCCCGGCGCGAGCGTACCCGTGAACGCGAAGCGCTCGCAGGTCTGCGCGGTGGCGTCGAAGGTGAGGCGCGCGGCGTCCCACGCGCGCACGGCGTCGGCGCTGGCGGCGGGAATCAGCGTGTCGCAGCGCCATTGCGTCTGCAATCGCGCGTTGCCGCCGCAATGATCCGAATGCAGATGCGTGTTGACGATCGCGTCGAGCGTGCGGCCCGCGAGCGCATGCTGCACGAGCGCGACGGTCTGCGCGGCATGCGTGGCGTAACCGGTATCGACGAGCGCCGCGCGTGCCTCATCGACGAGCAGCACATTGTTCGACGAGAGCCAGCCGCGCTCGAATACGCGGATCGAATCCGGCAGCGTCATGAGGCGGGCTTCGGCATCACGAGGATGGTCGCGCGGCCGATCACGAGCGTCTCGCCGCGCTGGTTCGTGGCCGTGCCGTCGAGCTTCACGAGATCGCCGTTCAGGCTCGCTTTCCAGTACGCCTCCACCACGCGCCATTCGAAAGTGATGACGTCGTGCGCGTGCGCGGCGCGCTTGAGCTTCATGTCGAATTCGAGGCCGAGCGGCTGCGCGTGCTGCGAATAATGCGTCGCGAGCAGCGCCATGAAATGCGCGGTGGGCTGCGTGCCCGAGGCGATCAGACCGCCGAAGCGGCTTTGCGCGGCGTAGTCGTCGTCGTGATGCAGCGGGTTCAGATCGTTCACGAGCGTGGCGAACGACTTCACCGAATCGGGCGAGAGTGCGAGCGTCGAGCGAAACGTTTCGCCGATCTGCACGATGCGGGCGGGCGCGGTCATGATGCGGCCTCATCGCTGTTGTTGCTGTTTTTACTGCCGAAGCGCTCGGCGATCCAGTTCGCGTGGCGCGTTTCGATCGCGTCCCAAACGGCGCGTTTCGCGGCGTCGTCGAACGTGGACCACAGGGCGATCTCGTCGAGCGTGCGCAGGCAGCCTTCGCACAGGCCGCTCGGCTCGTGCATGCGGCACACGCTGATGCAGGGCGAGGGCGTGCCGGTCGCCGAAGACATCGCTGCCGGCATCGCCGACGACGGGTTCGGTGCGCGGCCGCTCATGCGTCGCGCAGCGCGACGTCGACCACGGGCGCGCCGGTCATCGCCGCGAGTTCCTGCGGCGACAGATTGAACACCGCATGCGGATGGCCGGCGGCGGCCCACAGGCTGTCGAGCGAGAACAGGTCGGCGTCGATCAGCGTGACGGGTTTGGTGGCGTGACCGATCGGGCACACGCCGCCAATCGCATAGCCGGTTTTCTCGCGCACGAACTTCGCATCCGCGCGGCCGATCGCGCCGACATGCGCCTCGACTTTCTTTTCGTCGACACGATTCGCGCCGCTCGCGATCACGAGCACGGGCGCGTCGTCCGAGCGGCGGCGGAACAGGATCGACTTGGCGATTTGCGCCACTTCGCAGCCGAGACCGGCGGCCGCTTCGGCCGAGGTCTTGCCGGTTTCGGGCAGCAGCACGACCGGCTTGGCATGGCCGTGGTCGCGCAGCAGGAGCGCGACGCGTTGCGCGGAATCGGGCAGGGCGTCGATGCCGTCTTTCTCGGAGTTGATGAGCGTTTCCGTCATGTCCTGAGGTCCTTCGTTGCAGTGTGGCGAGTACGCGGGCGGGTCACGCGCACGCGGCGGCGTTCTGCCGTTTCGCGAGCAGCGCCTTGCCCGCGCGCGAGACGTTCGGGCGGCCGATGGCCGTCGAGATGAAGTCGCCGGCGGCGACCACCTGATCGAGGTCGATGCCGGTGCGGATGCCGAGGCCGTTCATCAGATACAGCACGTCCTCGGTCGCGACGTTGCCGGTCGCGCCTTTCGCGTACGGGCAGCCGCCGAGGCCCGCGACCGAGGCGTGGAAGATCGCGATGCCTTCTTCGAGCGCGGCGTAGATGTTGGCGAGCGCCTGGCCGTAGGTGTCGTGGAAGTGGCCCGAGAGGCGCTCGCGCGGGAACGCCTTCGTGACGGCTTCGAACACTTCGTGCACGCGCTTCGCGGTGCCCACGCCGATGGTGTCGGCGATATCGATCTCGTCGCAGCCGAGCGCGGCGAAGCGCGCCACGACGTCGACCACCGACGCGACCGGCACTTCGCCCTGATACGGGCAGCCGAGCGCGCACGACACGCTGCCGCGAATGCGCACGCCGTTGGCCTTGGCCGCTTCGGCGACGGGCGCGAAGCGCTCGATGCTCTCGGCGATCGAGCAGTTGATGTTCTTCTGCGAGAACGCTTCGCTCGCGGCGCCGAAGATCACGATCTCGTCCGCGCGCGCGGCGAGCGCGCCTTCGAAGCCGCGCAGATTGGGCGTGAGCACCGAATAGATCGTGCCCGCGCGGCGCGCGATGCCGTCCATCACCTGGGCGCCGTCGGCCATCTGCGGGACCCATTTCGGCGAGACGAACGAGGCCGCCTCGATGTTCGCGAAACCCGCCTGCGTGAGGCGGTCGATCAGCTCGATCTTGATCGCCGTGGGGACGAATTCCTTTTCGTTTTGCAGACCGTCGCGCGGTCCGACTTCGACGATCTTGACGGCTTGCGGCAGGGCGTTGCTGGCCATGTGTGTCTCCGGTTTCTTGTGGGGGCGGCGGGCGGTGTTCAGCCGATCATCAATAGCCGCGCGCGGCATGCACGACGCCGCTCACGGTTTCGCCGCGCGCGAGCGCCTCGATCTTGTCGGCGATCTGCGAGATCGCTTCGTCGCGCAAGGTCAGCGCCGAGCTATGCGGCGTGATCGTGATGCGCGGCTCCTGCCAGAACGGATGATCGTGCGGCAGCGGCTCGGTGCGGAACACGTCGACCGTGGCCGCGGCGAGCGTGCCGTTGGTCAGCGCATCGAGCAGATCCTGTTCGTTCAGATGCGTGCCGCGCGCGACGTTCACGACATAGGCGCCGCGCGCGAGCTTGCCGAAGGTGCGCGCGTTCAGCACGTTCTCGGTGTCGGGCGTGGCGGGCAGCAGGTTGACGAGCAGTTTCACGCCGTCGAGGAAGGCGTCGAACTGCGCGCCGTGCAACTCGCCCGAGAAGGTCTCGATGCCGTCGAGATGTTTCGCGCTGCGCGAGAAACCGCGCACCGGCACGCCGAGCGCGGCCACCGCGTGCGCGACCTGCGCGCCCAGCACGCCGAGCCCGAGCACGCCCACGGTGAAGGTTTCGCGCGGATGCGGCGCGAGCACGTGCCACTCGCCGCGCGTCTGCTGCTGCGTGTAGTCGTCGAAACGGCGCAGATAGCGCAGCACCGCGTGCTGCACGTATTCGGCCATTTGCGGCGCCATGCCGGAGTCTTCGAGACGCACGAGCAGCGCGTCTTGAGGGAGCGTGCCGGGATGCTCGCGTTCGAGCGCGAGGATCGCATCGACGCCCGCGCCCAGGTTGAACACCGCCTTGAGGCCGGGGCGCGCGGCGAACAGTTCGCGCGGCGGATGCCAGACCACGGCGTAATCGGCGGGGGCGGTGTCGCCCGGTTGCCAGGCGCGCAGTTCCGCGGCGGGCAGCGCGCGGGACAGGCCCTGAAGCCAGGCGGAAGCGTCGGATTGCGGGAGCCAGAACAGAATCTTCATCGTGCTTGTGAGCGTGCTGCGCGTGGTGTGTCGAATCCCGGCGGCGAAAGCAGAAGCAAAAGGCGGCTACGGCCCGCGACGGAATTCAGTGACGGAAGCCGGCGACCGGAATCGCCAGATGAATGGGCAACTGAATCAGCATTCGCTCCATTCTACTTTTTCGGGCCGCCGCTGGCCTGGCTTTCTCGACGCGGGCGGCGGCACGGCCTGCCGGTGGGCGTCGGCGGGCGCCCCTGAAAAAGCAAAGCAAAAAAAATTGGTTCGGCACGCACGGGTCGCGGATCACAATCCATGCTCGACCTCTCGATGCGAGGAAAAAATCATGCTTTCGTGCGCTCAATCCCGCTGGCCGCCGCGACTCGTCACCGTGCCCGGTTTGCACGGCAGCGACGGTGCGCACTGGCAGACCTGGCTCGAACGTCAGTTCGCGCACTCGCTGCGCGTGGAGCAGGCCGACTGGGACGCTCCCGATCTGGCGGTCTGGAGCGACGCCCTGCGCGAGCGCCTCGCGCGCGAGCGCGGGCCCTTTCTGCTTGCGGCGCACAGCTTCGGCTGTCTCGTGACCGCGCACGCGCTGCAACAGGGGAAGCTCGGCGCGGATGTGGCGGGCGTGCTGTTCGTCGCGCCCGCGAGCCCCGAGAAGTTTCGTTTCGCCGGGCCGTTCGAGGCGCGCCGTCTGAGCGTGCCGTCGATTCTGATCGGCAGCGAAACCGATCCGTGGATGCCGCTCGCCGGCGCGCGTCAGCTCGCGCAGCAACTGGGCAGCGCGTTCGTGAATCTCGGCGATGCGGGTCACATCAACTCGGCGGCGGGCTTCGGTCCGTGGCCGCGCGCGAAGTATTTCATCGATACGCTCGTGCATTGCGAGGCGCCCAAGCGTCTGCGCGACGACGAAGCGCAGGCGGAGCCGGTTCGCGACGTGGAAAGCGCCGCGCCGGTCTTGCCGGGCGGTCTCTCCGCGTTCGCCTGAGGGAGAAGCGCGCCCGAGCCGTCAGGCGCGCGGGCGCTCGTGCCGAAGCAGAGCGCTCACGCAGTGCTCAACTTCACTGCCCGAGCCGCGCGGCCGCGCCCGCGCCCGCGTCGGGCTGCGCATGCACATGCGCCTCGCGCAGCAGCCGCGCCGTGTGCAGCGCGATCATGCCTTCTTCATCGGTGGGAATCGCGAACACCGGCACGCGGCTGTCGCTCGCGCTCACGCGTTCCTTGCCCGCGTCGTTCGCGGCCGTGTCCAGCGCGATGCCGAACACCGGCGCGAGCCGCTCGCACACCTGCGCGCGCACAGGCGCCGCATGCTCGCCGATCCCGGCCGTGAACACCAGCGCATCGAGCCCGCCGAGCACTACCGCGAGCTTGCCCACTTCCTGCGCGATCCGATACGTGTAGAAGTCCACCGCGAGCTTCGCCTGCTTGCTGTCGCTCGCGAGCAGCTCGCGCATATCGCTGCTGAGGCCCGAAATGCCCTTGAGCCCCGACTCCTGATACAGCACCTTCTCGATCGCCGCGTAATCCATGCCGTGCGCCATCATCCAGAGCACGGCGCCCGCGTCGAGCGCGCCGCAGCGCGTGCCCATCGGCAGGCCGTCGAGCGCGGTGAGGCCCATCGTCGTTTCCACGCTCTTGCCGTCCTTCATCGCGCACAGGCTCGCGCCGTTGCCCAGATGCGCGACGATCACGCGGCCGCGCGCGATATCGGGCGCGACGGTGTGCAGATGATGCGCGATGTACTCGTACGAGAGCCCGTGAAAGCCGTAGCGGCGGATGCCTTCCTCGTAGTAGTGAAACGGCAGCGCGAACAGTTGCGCCATGATGTCGTTGCCCGCGTGGAAGGCCGTGTCGAAACAGGCCACCTGCGGCAGCTCGGGCGCGGCCACGCGCACCGCGCGAATCGCCGCGAGATTGTGCGGCTGATGCAGCGGCGCGAGCGGCGTGAGCGCGTCGAGTTCCTCGATCACCTTGTCGTCGATGAGCACGGCGTCGGTGAAGTGCGCGCCGCCGTGCACCACGCGATGCCCGATCGCGGCGGGCGGCGTGTCGCGCAAACCGACGGCGAGCACGAGGCGCAGCAGACGGAACGCGGCGTCGTGGTCGGCGACCTGGGCGACCGGAAATTTTTCGTCGACGATCAGGCGGCCGTCGGCCATATGCGCGACCACGCGCGGCGCCACGCCGATGCCTTCGATCTGGCCGCCCGCGCCGTGTATCGCGCGCGCGCCGGCTTCGGCGTGCGGATCGTCGATCACGCGATACACCGAACATTTGATGCTCGACGAGCCCGCGTTCACGACGAGCACGATCTGGCCTTCGGCGGCGTGTTGCTCCGAGAGCTGGGCGGAAGTGAGATGAGCGGTCACAGCGCCTCCGCGGTCATGCGCGCGCGCCGCGCGTGGGCGAGCAGCACCGCGATCGCGCAACTGCCGATGCGCGAGCGCACGGTATCGGCGCGGCTCGTGAGGATGATGGGCACGCGCGCGCCGAGCACGATGCCCGCCGCTTCCGCGCCCGCGAGAAAGGTGAGCTGCTTGGCGAGCATGTTGCCCGCTTCGAGGTCGGGCACGAGCAGGATGTCGGGGTCGCCCGCGACCGGCGAGGTGATGCCCTTGATGCGCGCGGCTTCGGCGCTGATCGCGTTGTCGAAGGCGAGCGGGCCGTCGAGCAGGCCGCCGGTGATCTGGCCGCGGTCGGCCATCTTGCAGAGCGCGGCGGCGTCGATCGTCGAGGGCATCTTGTCGGAGACCGTTTCCACGGCCGCGAGGATCGCCACCTTCGGCGTGCCGATGCCGAGCGCCTGCACGAGATCGATCGCGTTGCGCACGATGTCGGCCTTGTCGGCGAGCTTGGGGAAGATGTTGACGGCCGCGTCGGTGATGAAGAGCGGCTTGTGATACGTGGGCACGTCCATCGCGAACACGTGCGAGAGGCGGCGCTCGGTGCGCAGGCCGTTCGCGCCCGAAGCCACTTCGTGCAGCAGTTCGTCGGTGTGCAGGCTGCCCTTCATGAGCAGTTCGGCCTCGCCCGCGCGCACGGCGTGCACGGCGCGCTCGGCGGCGGCATGGCTGTGCGGGGCGTCGACGATCACGACGTTGTCGAGCGAGAGATTCGCCTCCTGCGCCACCGAGCGGATCTTCTCTTCGGGGCCGACGAGGATCGGCGAAATGAGGCCGAGATTGGCGGCGTCGAGCGCGCCCGTCAGCGACGACACATCGCACGGATGCGCGACGGCGGTGGGCACGGGCGGCAGGCCGGCGCAGCGCGCCAGCAGAACCGAGTACTTGTCGGGCGATGCAGTCATGTCCATCTCTTCGAAGGGCGCTACGTTGACTGAAACCACGCGGTAAAACGGGTGCGGCGGCCGTGCGCATGTTGCGGCGCGCAAAGCGCTAACAGTGTAGTCCAGCGTGCGCGGCGCCGGTCGAAAAGTGCGCGTGGAATGCGCGTGGGCGGTGTCGCGCCGGTTCGGTGATGGCGCGTGGCGCGAACGCCGATTCATCGCGCATCGGCTTGCGGAGCGCGTTAGCGGCCGCGAAAAAACCGTGCCGATACCGTTTGTCGCAGGGCCGCCGAAGGCCCGCGAGCGCGTCTGTCACGCCTCATTCACGGCGCGCGGCGATGATGACAGCGACTGCGCGATTCGGCCCGCCTTGACTTTCGTCAGAGCGCTGCCTAGATTGGGATACTGCAGTGCAGCACGGCGCGGCGCCTGCGCTCGCCTGGTGGTTTTGCATGCCGCCGGGTCCGCGCCGCGCGTGCGCCAGTTCATGCCTTGCGCCGCCTGCCGATCCGCAGCGCATGCGCTTCGCCGGCCCGGTGCCGGACGCGCGCCGCCTCCCAGGTTCGCTCGCGCGGCCTGCGCGAGACGCCGCGCGCTCCCCCTTAAAGGAGATTCGTGTCGTGGCAGTTTCCGCTCTCTCGCCTGCACTCCCAGCCGATTCCCACGCGACGCAGGACGCCGCGCCCAATGCGACTCACGCGCCGAACGCATTCTGGCCGCTCTGGCCGCTGCCGCCGTCGCTGACTTCCCTGCCTTCGTCGCTTTCATCGTTTCCGTCGCTGCCTGCTTTTTCCTCGCTCTCGCCGCTGTTTTCGCCGCTCGCCAACGCGTTCGCCGAATCAGCCGAGGCCGCGCAGACGGCGCTGAAATCCGCCTTCGGATCAGCCTTCGACCCGGCGTTGAATCCGCTGTTCGCGCAGGCGCAACAGGCGCTGGACGCCGCAAGCGCGGGCGCGACCACCGCCTTCTCGCCGTTGCAGCCGCTGGCGTCGTTTCCGTCGATTCCGTCGATTCAGTCCATGCCGCCGTTTCCGGCCTTGCCCGCCGCCGCGCCCGCCGCGATCCAGCCGCTCTACGACTATCTGTTCGACGCCTGGCAGCGCAGCGTGCTGTTCCTCGACGTGCTGCGCGAGCGCGGCAACCAGACCTACATGCACGAGAAAGCCGGCATGCCGCCGGTGCTCGCGTTCGACTACGAGGTGATCGTCGACGGCCGCGAACTCGACGATCCCTGCAATTACGCGCTGCTGCGCATCAAGCCCGAAGAGGGCGTGCAGACCGACGCGCGCATGCGTCCGTTCGTCGTGATCGATCCGCGCGCGGGCCACGGTCCGGGCATCGCGGGCTTCAAGATGGACAGCGAAGTGGGCATCGCGCTGCGCAAGGGCCATCCGTGCTACTTCGTGACGTTCTTCCCGGTGCCCACCGATACGCAGACGATCGAATCGGTCGGCAAGGCCGAGGCCGTGTTCCTGCAGAAAGTGCGCGAACTGCATGCCGACGCCGACGGCCAGCCCTTCGTGATCGGCAACTGCCAGGGCGGTTGGGCCGCCGCGTTGCTGGCCGCGTCCGCGCCTTCGCTGGTCGGTCCGCTGATGCTCGCGGGCTCGCCGCTTTCGTACTGGGCGGGCGTGCGCGGCAAGAATCCGATGCGCTATTCGGGCGGCATGCTGGGCGGCTCGTGGATGTCGTCGCTGGCGGCCGATCTCGGCGACGGCCATTTCGACGGCGCGCATCTCGTCACCAACTTCGAGAACCTCAATCCGTCGAATACATTCTGGGGCAAGCTCTACAACCTCTATGCGAAGGTCGATACGGAGCGCGAGCGCTTCCTCGAATTCGAGCGCTGGTGGGGCGGCCACTTCCAGCTGAACCGCGCGGAAATCGACTGGATCGTGCAGAACCTGTTCGTGGGCAATCACCTCACGCGCAACGAGGTCTACGCGAAGAACGCGCGCGCGCCCGTGGATCTGCGCAACATCCGCACGCCGATCATCGTGCTCGCTTCGTGGGGCGACAACATCACGCCGCCGCAACAGGCGCTGAACTGGATTCCCGATCTCTACGCGAGCGTGGATGAAATCGTCGCGAACGAGCAGGTGATCGTCTACTGTCTGCACGACAAGGTGGGGCATCTCGGCATCTTCGTGTCGGCCAGCGTGGCGAATAAAGAGCACACCGAACTATTTTCGGCGCTCGATCTGATCGACGTGCTGCCGCCCGGACTCTACGAGGCGCGCATCACCGATTCGACGCCGGAAGCGGGCCGTCTCGAAGCGCTCGAAGGACGCTACGAGATCCGCTTCGAGCGCCGCACCATCGACGATATTCTCGCGCTCGACGACGGCCGCGACGACGAGCAGCCGTTCGAAGTCGTGCGTCGTTTCGCGGAAAACAATCAGCGTATTTACGACCTGTTCGTCTCGCCGACCGTGCGCGCGTCGAGCAATGCGCTCAGCGCGCATCTGCTGCGCGAGTCGCATCCGTCGCGCGTGGAGCGCAGCTTTTTCAGCGATGCGAACCCGGTGCTCGGCGCGCTGCCCGCCGTGGCCGACGCGGTGCGCGCGCATCGCAAACCGGCGGAGCGCGACAACCCGTTCACGCTGATCGAAAAGCAGGTGTCGGCGAGCATCGAGGCCGTGTGGGACGCGTATCGCGACGCGCGCGACACGTGGACCGAAAGCACCTTCTACAGCCTCTACACCGCGCCGTGGGTGCAGGCGTGGGTGGGCGTCGCGCCCAGCCTGCCGCTCGATCCGATCGCGCCGCCGCTCACGGCGCTGCGCAAGGAGCTGGCGCAGATGCGCCTGCGCGCGGCGCACGCGCATGTGCACAAGGCGTCGCTTCTCGATGTGTTCATGCGCATCATGGCGTACCTCGCCGATGAAATGCATGTGGTGCAGTACCGGCCGTTCCAGAGGATGCGCGAGCTGGCGCGCGAATATTTCGGCGAACGTCAGCCGAGCATCGCGGAACTCAAGGAGGCCGCGCGCCGCCAGGGCGCGATCGTGCAGCTCGATGCGCAGGCCGCCGTCGCCGCGTTGCCGGACCTCGTGCCGGATGCGCGTTCGCGTCGTTTGCTGATGTCGGCGGTGTATCAGGTCGCGAGCGCGTCGGGGCCGCTCGACGGCGAGCGCGCGGAGCGTTTCGCCGAAGTGCAGCGCGTGCTCGGTCTGGAGCCGGGCAGCGAGAAAGAACCGCTGCCGCCGCCGCCGGGCGGGGGCAGTGCGAGTGGTGGCGAGAGTGGTGGCGCGAGCGGAAGCGGTGCGGCGGGCGGCGGCTCCGGCTCGACGCAGGCGGCGGGCGGCGCGCAGGTGAAGGCTTCCGCCGATCCGCAAGATCAGCACGACGCTCCGAAGGCCGATGCCGCATCCGCCGCCGCGAAGCCGCGCCGCGCGACGAACGCGAAAGTGAAGGCGGCTGTCGAGGCTGCGGTGAAGGCCGTCGATGCGCCCGAGGTGAAACCGGCGGCCAAACCGACCGAGAAGCCGACCACGAAGCCGACCACGAAGCCCGCAGCGAAAACCGCCGCCAAAGCCGCGACGAAACCCGCAACGAAGACGGCAACGAAGACGGCAACGAAACCCGCGGCCCGCCGCGTGCGTCCCGCGAGCCCGCCCGCTGCCACGCGCACGTCGCGTCCGGCCGCGGCGCGCCGCCGCGCCGCGCGTTCTGCGGGCGAGTGAAGTGGAATGTGAAGTGCGATAGCGCATTCACGCGCGGCGCGTGCATCGAGGCGCGCCGCGCGTGAGGTCAGGCGCGAAATCGTCTGAGACAACCGCAACATCACTCGCGAGGTCCGTCATGCACACTCCTCCCGACCGGCCGCTCGCCGGCATGCGCGCGCTCGTGACGGGCGTGGCCAACGCCGAATCGATCGCGTGGGGCTGCGCGCGCGCTTTCGCCGAACTGGGCGCGGACATCGCGCTCACCTATCTCAACGACAAGGCGAAACCCTACGTCGAACCGCTCGCGCAGGAACTCGGCGCGACGCTGCTGCTCCCGCTCAACGTCGAAGACGACGCGCAGCTCGACGCCGTGTTCGACGCCGTGCGCGAGCACTGGGGCTCGCTCGACATCGCGCTGCATTCGATCGCTTACGCGCCGAAGGCCGATCTGCAAGGCGGTTTGCTCGATTCGTCGGCGCAGGGTTTTGCGTATGCGATGGACGTCTCGTGCCACTCCTTCATCCGCATGGCGAAGCGCGCCGCGCCGCTGATGCCGCGCGGCGGCACGCTGTTCGCGATGAGCTATGACGGCGCGAATCGCGTCGTGCCGAACTACAACCTGATGGGGCCGGTGAAGGCGGCGCTCGAAGCGTCGTGCCGCTATCTCGCGTACGAACTCGGTCCGCTGGGCATCCGCGTGCATGCGGTTTCGCCGGGGCCGCTCAAGACGCGGGCGGCGTCGGGGCTGCCCGATTTCGACCGCATGCTGGCCGAAGCGGTCGAGCGCGCGCCGCTCGGCGAACTCGTCGACATCATGGATGTGGGTTACGCCACCGCGTATCTGGCGACGCGCTACGCGCGGCGGCTGACCGGCAACACCGTGTATATCGATGGCGGCGCGCACATCATGGCGTGACGGTCCGACGCGCATTGCGCACGACGAAAAACGCCTCGCACTGCGCGAGGCGTTTTTCGTTTGCTGCGTTTGCTGCGTTTGCTGCGTTTGCTGCGTTTGCTGCGTTTGCTGCGATTGCGGTGCGTGGCTCGGCTAATCAGCCACGCGATGCCGCGCGCTTACCAGCGGCGATAGCCGTCGTCGTGGCCGTAGGCGCCGCGGCGGTCGCTGCCCCAGTGACGGTCGTGCCAGCGGTGGTCGTCCCAACGGCGATCGCCCCAGCGACGGTCGTCCCAACGGCGGTCGTCGTGCCAGCCGACATAGGTCGGTGCATAGACCGGCGCCGGCGCGGCGTACACGGGCGCCGGTGCGCCGATGGCGAGGCCGACGGAGACGCCGGCCATCGCGGTCTGCGATACGGCGAGGATCGTTGCACCTGCACCCAATGCGGCAATCAGCTTCGTCTTCGTGTTCATTCGGAGTCTCCTTCGCTGGATGAATGGACGACTCCAATCTAGCTCGCCGCGCGGCTTTGAAAATTACGAATCTGCAACAATCGTCTCGGCTTTGACGGTGCAATGAAAGGTAGCAAGCTGCCCCGTGACGATGTGAAAGCCCAATCATTACGGGCTTTGCACTCGATCAAGCGATTTTGGTAAGGAGTTTGCAGTCCCTGTGGATTGCGCAAATTGTTGCGTATTTCCAGCTTCGTTACGTGTGTGCCGCCCGAGCGGAGATGTCAGCAAATTTCTCGCTCGTAAGCGTCTGTAATAGTTTTTCCTACTCTTTGTAACCAACGTAACGAAAGCAAAACGTAGACTCGCTCTTCCTTCCTTTATGCGCGGAGCCTTCGGCTTCGTCTCGATGCAAGGATTAGCGATGGTCTCCGAATGCAACGCCATCCGCTCGTCGCGCGCTGGCGTCGAAGCGGAGCGACAGTCGAGCACGGCGGACGCCGCGTTCGCTGCGAAAGCCGCGAATGCGAATCACGCCCCCGCGCCTGTCGAGAACGCGCAGTCCGCCGCGTCCTCGCCGGTGCGCCGCGCCCTCAACACCTTCTTCAAGCTGCTCTATCGCCACACGCATTCACGCGCGTGGCGTCATAACGAGCGCATCGCGCACGGCGTCACGCTCGAACGCGACGCAACGGGGCGGCTTACCGGCATGCGTATCGGCGGCCGCAGTTTGCCCTGCGTGAACGGCACGGCGGTGCTGCCGCTGCCCGACGCGCGCGAATGCCATCTGATCGCCACCGGTCCGTCGATCAACGAGATCGATTACCGCGCGCTCGCCATGCCGCGCGTGATGGGCGTGAACGGCGCCATCGCGCTGCAGGAACGCGCGGGCGTGCGCTTCGACTACTACTGCATCGTCGACACGGGCTTCGCGCGTCAACGCGTCGATCTGGTCGAGCGCGTGATTCGCGAGCCGCTCACGCTGTTTGCGACGCCGGTCGTGCTCTGGCATATCGTGCAGCGCTTCGGCGTGGAGCGTCTGCGCTGCCGCGTGTTTCTCGTCGACGACATGCTGTTTCCCGCCGGCCGCCGCGCCGTCGAGAAGAACGCGCTGCGCACGGCCTACGACGAGCGCGCGCTCGCGCTGTTCGACGCGCCGCACACGCTGGGTTTCAGCCTCGATCTGCGGCGCGGCGTGTTCGACGGCTGCACGGTCGCGTACACGGGTTTGCAGGTGCTGGCGGCGCTCGGCTTTCGCCGCATCCTGCTGCACGGCGTCGATCTCGCCAATGCGGCGCTCACGCCGCGTTTCTACGAGTCGGCGGCGAACATGCAGCCGAGTCATCTCGACGAGGATTTCCGCGACATCATCGAACCGTCGTTTCGCGGTGCGGCGGGTCTGCTCGCGCGGCGCGGCGTCGAGGTGCGCAATCTGTCGATGCAGAGCGCGCTCGGCGAGGACGTGTTTCCGAAGCTGCACTGGCAGGCGCTGATTGCGCGCGGCGCGTCCGCACGCGAGGCCGGGGAGCGGGTGCTCGCGGTCGCTTGAGCACGGCGCGGGCAGCGCACGTTACGCCCGCTACGCACAAACGCTCAACAAGCGCGCACAAAAAAGCCGGGGACATGCCCCGGCTTTTTTCATTTCGCGGTCAACGCGCCGCGCAACGGACGGCTTTACTGCACCGTCACCGCGCCGAAGTTCTGGCGGCCGAACGGGCTCACCTGATAGCCGTTCACGTTGGCGCGCGTGATGGCGGCGGCGGTCGGATAGCCGAGCGGAATCCACAGCGCCTGATCGTGAATGATCTTCTGCGCGCTCTCGTAGAGCTTCGTGCGCTTCGCCTGATCGGCGGTTGCCTTGCCGTCGGCGATCAGCTTGTCGAGCTTCGGATCGCAAAAGCGCGCGAAGTTGATGCCCGACTGCACCGCGTTGCAGCTAAAGAGCGGCGAGAGGTAGTTGTCCGGATCGCCGTTGTCGCCGGCCCAGCCCATGAAGAGCGTGTCGTGCTGGCCCTGCTTGGCTTCCTTGATCAGCTCGCCCCATTCGATCACCTTGATCTCCGCCTTCACGCCGATCTTCGCGAAATCGGCTTGCAGCAGTTCGGCGCCCGCACGCGGATTCGGATTGAGCACGCTGCCGTTCGGGCGCACCCAGATCGTCGTCGAGAAGCCGTTGGGCACGCCCGCTTCGGCGAGCAGCGCCTTGGCCTTCGCGATGTCGTGCGGATACGGCTGGATCGTCTTGTCGTAGCCCCAGGTGATGGGCGGCCACGGATTGGTCGCGGGCGTGGCCGTGTTGTCGAACACGGTCTTCAGATACGTCGTGCGGTCGAACGCCATGTTCAGCGCCTGACGCACCTTCGGGTTGTCGAGTGGCTTCTTCTGCGTGTTGAGCGCGACGAAGGCCGTCATGAAAGCGGGCGTCTGCACAACCTTGAGCGCCTTGTCGGTCTTCGCGTCGGCCACGTCCTGCGGCTTGGGCGAGAGCGCGATCTGGCATTCGCCGGCCTTCACCTTCTGCGCGCGCACGGCGGCGTCGGGCGTGATCGCGTAGATCAGGCGGTCGACCTTGGGCTTCGGCCCCCAGTACGACGGATTCACGTCGTAGCGGATCACCGCGTCCTTCGTGTAGCTCTTGAGCTGGAACGGACCGGTGCCGACCGGCTTCGCGTTCAGGTCGAGCGGCTTGCCCGCCTTGAGCAGCTGATCGGCGTATTCGGACGAGTAGATGGACGCGAAGCCCATCGTGAGGATCGAGAGGAAGGTGGCGTTCGGCTCGTTCAGTTCGAACTTCACCGTGTTCGCATCGACCTTGCTGACCGACTTGATGAGCTTGGGCAGACCCATCGACTGCGCGTGCGGGAAGCCGCTCGGGCCGGCGACCTTGTGCCACGCGTTATTCGCGTCGAGCATGCGCTCGAAGGTGAAGACGACGTCGTCGGCGTTCAGCGTGTGCGTGGGCTTGAACCATTCGGTGGTCTGGAACGCCACGTTCGGGCGCAGATGGAACGTGTAAGTGAGGCCGTCGGCGCTCACGTCCCACGATTGCGCGAGCGCGGGCACGACCTTCTTCTGCGCTTCGTCGTAGCTGACGAGCGAGTTGAAGATCACGTCGGCGGAGGCGTTGGTCGTCACGAGCGAGTTGAACTGCACGACGTCGAAGCCGTCCGGGCTCGACTCCGTGCAGATCGTGAGCGGTTTCGCGAGCGCGGGCGTGGCCGCGCAGGCGAGCGCGCACAGGGCGGCGGCGAGCACGGGGGCGGGCGAGGTGAAGCGCATGGGATCTCCGTTTTGCCAGGGTCTTGCCGTTGGTGTGCGGACCGGTCCGCCGTCTGCCGCGCTGCGCGCGCGACGAACGGCGCGAGGGTCCGATCGGGAAAGCTTATCGAAGGGATATAGCCCGGACAACAAATTAATCGGCATACCAATATGGGGGGCGATCGCTCCCCATCCCCCACGAGCGTGGGTCTGATCGCTCCCACGACGAGTGGGAGGCCGATCTCCCCCAACGATTGGGGGCAGGGGTCAATGCTGCGCAGTGCGCGGCTTGCGCGGCGCGCGCTCGAAGGCGCGGTCGTAGAGCCAGCGCGGCAGTGCGCCGAGCAGGGCGGCGACCACGCGCATCGGCCACGGAAACACGGCGAAGGCGCGTCCGCGCGCGATGGCGTCGGCGGCGCGCGCGGCGAAGCGGTCGGCGTCCATCAGGAACGGCATGCGGTATGGGTTCTTCGCGGTCATCGGCGTGCGGATGTAGCCGGGCGCGATGGTGACCACGGGCACCTTGAACGGGCGCATCTCCACGCGCAGCGCTTCGAGATAGGCGAACGCCGCGGCCTTCGACGCGCTGTACGCGCCCGAACCCGGCAGCCCGCGCACGCCCGCCACGCTCGCGATGCCCACGAGCGTGCCGCGCCGCGTCTGCGCCATGGTCTGCGCGAACGGCTCGAAGGTGGCGACCATGCCGAAGTAATTGGTGTCCATCACGTCGCGGAACGTGGCGAGTTCGCCTTCGCCCGTGAGCGCGCCGCGGCTCACGCCGGCATTGGCGATCACGATGTCGGGCATGCCGTGTTCGGCGATGAACGCGCGCGCGGCGGCGGCGAGCGCATCGGCGTCGCGCACGTCGGCGGGATAGATCGAGACGGGGTGTTGCGGATGAGACTGGAGAAACGCCTCGAGCGCGTCGGCGCGGCGCGCCACGAGCCCGAGGACGGCGCCGCGCCGCGCGTATTCGGCGGCGAGAGCGGCGCCGATGCCGCTCGACGCGCCGGTGATGAAAACCTTGAGCGGGTGTGTCATGCCGGCGCGCGCGCTCACATCTTCTTCGCGCGGATCTGCGAAACGAGGAAGTCCATGACCTGCAGCGTGTCCGGCAGCGCCTTGTCTTCCGTCGATTGCATCAGCGCCGGGCCGGTTTCGTACTTGCCCTGGATCGCGATGGTCGGCACGCCGTCGATCTTGTACGCGTCGAGCATGGCCTTGTCGCGCTGGAGCGCGCTCTGCGTCGAGAACGAGTTGTACGCGTCCATGTACTTCTTCGGATCGACGCCTTGCGTGGCGAGGAACTTCGCCTGGTCTTCCGGCGTGAGCAGGTAGTTCTTGTTCACGTGGATTTCGTGGAACACGGCCGGCGTGAGCTTCTGCGCGAGGCCGAGCGCGTCGAGCGCGTAGTACATCTTCGAATGCGGGACGAAATCGTCACGGAAGGCAACCGGCACGCGCTTGAACACGACGTCCGCGCCCTGCTTCTTGATCCACGATTCGAGGTACGGGTCGAACGCGTTGCAGTGCGGGCAGCCGTACCAGAAGAATTCGATCACTTCGATCTTGCCCGCGGGCACGTCGAGCGGCTGTGGCGCCTTGAGCACCGTGTAGTCCTTGCTGGCGACCGGCGCGGCAGGCGAGGCGTGCGCGGCGCCGGCGATCATGGAGAGCGAGAGCAGGAGCGATCCGAGAATGCGTTTCATAGCGTGTGGTTCCACTGGACGAGGCCGGCGGCGTCCGGCCCGATGGGTGCGGCGCGCAGGCTGCGCGCGGCCGCGGCGTTGCTGGATGAGACCGCGCCGCGGGCTGCGCGCTCCGCCCGTGGCGCTTGCGCACGCAACGGTGCGGACGGCGCGGGGAGCGAAGCGCGCGGCGGCGCGGCGCGGACGGCGGTTACTGCTTCGAGAAGCGGATGACGGCGGTGTCGATACCGGCGTCTGACAGACGTTGACGCGTCGAGTTCATGTCGTCGAACTTGGAGAACGGACCGATGCGCACGCGGTAGTAGGTGATGCCGCCCGCGTCGCGCTGCGTGACCTTCGACTCGAAGCCCTGGAAGGCGAGACGCGCGCGCTGCTGCTCGGCGTCGGACGAAGTCTTGTACGCGCCTACCTGCAGGAAGTAGCCGGTGTTGGCGTCGGCGGCCGACGGCGCGCCGGAGCCGGGCTGTGCGGGCTTCGCGGCGTTCGGCGCCGGAATTGCGTTCGGCGACTTCTGCGGCTGGTTGTTCGCGAGTTGCTGCGCGGGCTGGCTCGACGGCTGCGGCTTCTTCGCGGGCTGCGTGGTGTCGGCCGTGTTGCCCGTCGAGGGCTTCGGCGCGACCGCGACGCCGTTGTTGGCGGCGTTGTTCGCGCTGTTGTCGGTCGAACCCGACGGCGGCACTTCGACGATCTGCGGCTCGTCGAGCATGCCCGACGACTGCGACTGATTCGTGGTCTGGCCCGGCGCGGTGTTCGGCGGCGTGCTCTGCGCGGCTTGCGGCGTGACCGGCTGGCCCGGCGTCTTGCCCTGCAGCGGACGGTTCGGATCGTATTGTTCGCTCTGGCTGGCGTCCGAAGCGGCCGGCGGCGCGACCTTCGAGACGAACGGCGTGGGCGAGCGCGTGATATAGAGCGCCACCACCACCGCGATCGCAAGGCCGACAATCAGGCCCAGCACGACACCGAGAAACGTACCCCCGGACTGTTTCGACTGCTGTTTTGTAGTGCGGCGCGGTTTTGCCATCGTCTGAATCACCTGCAAACAAGAGAATCCTGGAATGGCGCGCCCGCTCGCGGACGCGCCCCAAACATGTCGCTTCACGTGGTCATGCGCCGCGGCACAGCGCGGCGCGACGCATGCGTCAGTTGCGTTACATGCGCTCGGGCGCCGACACGCCGATCATCGCGAGACCGTTCGCGAGCACCTGGCGCGTGGCCGCGAGCAGCGCGACGCGCGCATCGCGCTCGGCCGCGTCGTCGACGAGAACGCGTTCGGCATTGTAGAACGAGTGGAATTCAGCCGCGAGTTCGCGCAGATAGAACGCGACCGCGTGCGGCGCGAGTTCGCCGGCCGCATGCGTGAGCATGTCCGGATATTCGGCGAGCTTGGCGATGAGCGCGAGCGCGCGTTCGCTCGACAGCGGCGCGAGGTCGATCTGCGGCAGTGCGTCGAGCTTGCCGCCGAACTTGCCCTGCCAGTCGCCGAGAATCGACGAGATGCGTGCGTGCGCGTATTGCACGTAATACACCGGGTTTTCGTCGTTTTCCTTCAGCGCGAGGTCGATGTCGAACACGAATTCCGTGTCGGCCTTGCGCGAGATGAGGAAGAAGCGCACGGCGTCGCGGCCGCGGCGGATGGTCGCTTCGTCGAGCTGATCCGGCGCGACGTCGCTGCCCGCGCGGTCCACATCGGCGCCGCCCGACCATTCGATCAGGTCGCGCACGGTCACGTAGCTGCCCGCGCGCTTGGAGATCTTCACTTCCTGGCCGTCGCGCATGACGGTGACCATCTTGTGCAGCACGTAGTCGGGATAGCCCGTCGGAATGCCGATGCCGAGCGCCTGCAGGCCCGCGCGCACGCGCGCGATGGTGCCGTGGTGGTCCGAGCCCTGGACGTTGATGACCTTGGTGAAGCCGCGTTCCCACTTGGTGACGTGGTATGCGACGTCCGGCAGGAAGTACGTGTAGGTGCCGTCGGACTTGCGCATCACGCGGTCCTTGTCGTCGCCGTAGTCGGTCGTCTTGAGCCACAGCGCGCCGTCCTGCTCGTAGGTCTGGCCCGAGGCGATCAGCGACTCGACGGTCTTCTCGACGCGGCCTTCGGTGTAGAGCGACGTTTCGAGGTAGTAGCGGTCGAACTTCACGCCGAACGCCTGCAGGTCGAGATCCTGCTCGTGGCGCAGGTAGGCGACGGCGAAGCGGCGGATCGCTTCGAGGTCTTCCGGATCCTTCGCGCCGGTGACGGGCTCGCCGTCCTTGGCCGCGACGGTTTCGCCCGCGAGGTAGTCGCGTGCGATCTCGGCGATGTATTCGCCGTTGTAGGCGGCTTCGGGCCAGCCCGCGTCGCCCGGCTTCAGGCCGCGCGCGCGCGCCTGGGTGGAGACGGCGAGATTGCCGATCTGCACGCCCGCGTCGTTGTAGTAGAACTCGCGGTGCACGTCGTAGCCCTGCGAGCCGAGCACGTTCGAGATGGCGTCGCCGAGCGCGGCCTGACGGCCGTGGCCGACGTGCAGCGGACCGGTGGGATTGGCCGAGACGAACTCGACCAGCACGCGCTTGCCGGCTTCGCGCTGCGAGCGGCCGAACGCGGCGCCTTCGGCGAACACGGCGCCGAGCACGGCGCGCTTGGCGTCGACGGTCAGGCGCAGGTTGATGAAGCCGGGACCGGCCACTTCGGCGTCGGCGATCAGACCGGCGGCGGCGGGCAGCGCCTTCACGGCGTCGACGATCTGCTGGGCCAGCGCGCGCGGATTGGCGCGCAGCGGCTTGGCGAGCTGCATCGCGACGTTGCAGGCGACGTCGCCGTGTGCGGCGACCTTCGGACGCTCGAGCGCGATCGTGGGCACGACGAATGCGGCTTCGGTCGCGCCCTCGGTGGCCTTCGCCACCTGGGCGACGGCGTCGGCGAGCAGAGTCTCCAGGGTGTGTTTCTGTGCGGGCAGCATGCTTGTTGCAGGTCCTGTGCGGGTAGTTGGGTGCGGGGCCGGCCCGCATGAAGCGCGAAGGCCGGCGCTTGCCGTCGAATTCGGGTGAGGGCGGGGCACCGCCGCCGGCCTTTGTCAGCTTTCAGGCCAGCGATCGGGGCAGCTAACCCGCCACGTTCTGGCCGGTTGGCCGCCTGTCCGGCGGCTGTCGCGTCAGGCGCGCGCGTCGCGCGCTGGCTGTGGCGTACCGGCTGGCCGGACAGGGCCGCGCCCTGCGGGTAATTCCGTCCAGACGGATTTTAGCAGGTGCTAATATGTGAAATGAGAAGCCCGGCACACCCGGGCTCGCCAGTTTCGCTTTTCCGCTGGCGCATCTCCGGTTGCGGGGCGCCAGTTACAGCGGGCGCCGGCAACGGCGTCCAGCCCAGGTCAAGCGGACATCAAAAATCATAAAGGGAACAGACATGCTGGTTACATTCAAATGCCACGCGTCGCCTGACGTGACGATGCTGGAAAATCTCGCGCAATACCTCCTCGGCATCATCGGCAAGCGGCTCGGCGAGCGCGGCGTGATCACGCACGAGGAACTCGACACGGCCATCGGCAAGCTCGAAGCGGCCATCGCCACCGACAAGAAGGATCGCGCCGAACACGAAGGCCATTTCCACGAAGGCGAAGACGGCTACGAGCATCACGAACTGCCGCCGGGCCTCGCCCAGCGCGCGTTCCCGTTCCTCGACATGCTGCGCGCGGCGAAGAAAGAAGACAACGACATCGTGTGGGGCATCTGACGCGCCCTTGCGCGGACGGCCGCGAACGTCGAGCGTGCTGAGTTTCGAAGCCGACGACGTCGCGCGCTGGGTGTGAGTCGCACGGTGAACTGCAAAAAAGAAAGAGCCCGCTCGATGCGGGCTCTTTGCTTTTTCAAGCGCTGGCGGCGCGTGACGCCGCTTACTCGCTGGCCGCTGCCGGCGCGGCTTCGGCGGCCGAGGCCGCACCTTTCTTGACCTTCTTTTTCTTCGGCTTCTTCACGTGCTTTTCGGTGGGCGCCGAATACGACGACACCGCGCTCGACTCGTGAGGCGCGGCCGGCTGGGCGAACGACGGCTGCGCGAGCGCCGCGACGCCGAAGGCGGTCAACATCAACATCAGCTTCTTCATACGATTCTCCAAAGGCGATTTTTTTAAGGACTTGCTGATGATCGAGCCGGCGCGGCGCCGGACGATGCGCGCCGCCGCGTTTGGCCAAGGGTGAAGCGCTGCCATCTTACAAAGCCGAAAAATGACGCGCGCGTAATATTCAGTCTATCGAATGGCATATGTCGGCTGGCTGCAACGGACGCGTCCGGGGCTGGACAGCCGCGGCGCGCGGGCCGGGTCACAGCGATCCGCCGCGACCCGCCGCGACTCGCCGCAATCGCCGACTCACCCTCAGAGCAGCGGCGCGAGCGCGCGGCGTGCGTCCTCTTCGGAAAGCGCCATGCGGCGGCCGAAGTCCGCGAGCTGGTCCTGGCCGATCTTGCCGACGGAGAAATACGTGCTGTCCGGATGCGCGAGATAGAAGCCCGAGACGCTCGCCGCCGGCAGCATCGCCAGCGATTCGGTCACGCTCATGCCGATCTCGTTGGCCTGCAGCACGTCGAACATGTCGCGCTTGACGAGGTGATCCGGGCAAGCCGGATAGCCCGGCGCCGGACGGATGCCCGCGTATTTCTCGGCGATCAGCGCGTCGTTGTCGAGCGTCTCGCCCGACGCATAGCCCCACAGGTCGCGGCGCACGCGTGCGTGCATCGCCTCGGCGAACGCTTCCGCGAAACGGTCGGCGAGCGCCTTGAGCATGATCGCGCTGTAGTCGTCGTGATCCTTCTCGAACTGCGCTTCCTTCACGTCCACGCCAATGCCCGCCGTGACCGCGAACATGCCGATGTAGTCGGCCTTGCCCGAGTCCTTCGGCGCGATGAAGTCGGCGAGACAGCGGTTCGGGCGCATCACGCCGTCCACCACCGGACGCACCGACTGCTGGCGCAGATTGCGCCACGTCATCGCGACTTCCGTGCGCGAGTCGTCGGTGTAGATCTCGATGTCGTCGTCGTTGACGGTGTTCGCGGGCAAGAGCGAGATCACGCCGTTCGCCTGCAGCCAGCGGCCCTGGATCAGGCGCGAGAGCATCGACCTGGCGTCGGAGAACACCTTGCGCGCCGACTCGCCGACGATCTCGTCGTTGAGGATCTGCGGATACGGACCGGCCAGATCCCAGGTCTGGAAGAACGGGCCCCAGTCGATGTACTGCGCCAGCTCGTTCAGGTCGTAGTTCTTGAACACGCGGCGGCCGATGAACTTCGGCTTCACGGGTTCGAAGCCGGTCCAGTCGATCTTCGTCTTGTTGGCGCGCGCGGCTTCGAGCGTGACCATCGGCTGCGCCTTCTTGTTGGCGTGCTGCTCGCGAACGCGGTCGTAATCGGTCTTGAGTTCGTCGATGTACTTCGCCGCGCCTTCGTCGGACAGCAGGCTCGACGCCACCGACACCGAGCGCGACGCGTCCGGCACGTACACGACCGGGCCTTCGTAGTGCGGCGCGATCTTCACGGCCGTGTGCACGCGCGAGGTGGTCGCGCCGCCGATCAGCAGCGGAATCTTCTTCACGCGGAAATAGTCGTCGCGCTGCATTTCGCTCGCGACGTAGGCCATCTCTTCGAGCGACGGCGTGATGAGGCCGGACAGACCGATGATGTCCGCGCCCTCGACCTTCGCCTTCGCGAGAATCTCGTTGCACGGGACCATCACGCCCATGTTGACCACTTCGAAGTTGTTGCACTGGAGCACGACCGACACGATGTTCTTGCCGATGTCGTGCACGTCGCCCTTCACGGTCGCGATGACGATCTTGCCCTTCGCGCGCACGTCCGCGCCCGATTCGGCGAGCAGACGCTTTTCTTCCTCGATGAACGGAATCAGGTGCGCGACGGCCTGCTTCATCACGCGCGCCGACTTCACCACTTGCGGCAGGAACATCTTGCCCTGACCGAACAGGTCGCCGACGATGTTCATGCCGTCCATCAGCGGGCCTTCGATCACGTTGATCGGACGGCCGCCGCCGCCCATGATCTCCTGGCGCGCTTCCTCGGTATCTTCGACGATGAAGTTCGTGATGCCGTGCACGAGCGCATGCGCAAGACGCTTCTCGACGTCCTGATTGCGCCACTCCAGGTTCTCTTCCTTCTTCGCCGCGCCGGTCTTGAACTTGTCGGCGATTTCGAGCAGACGGTCGGTGGCGTCGTCGCGGCGATTGAGCACCACGTCTTCGACGCGCTCGCGCAGTTCGGCGTCGAGATCGGCATACACGCCGAGCTGGCCCGCGTTCACGATGCCCATGTCCATGCCCGCCTGGATGGCGTGGTAGAGGAACACGGTGTGGATCGCCTCGCGCACCGGGTCGTTGCCGCGGAACGAGAACGACACGTTCGAGACGCCGCCGCTGATCTTCGCGTGCGGCAGGTTCCGCTTGATCCAGCGCGTGGCTTCGATGAAGTCCACCGCGTAGTTGTTGTGTTCCTCGATGCCCGTGGCGACCGCGAAGATGTTCGGGTCGAAGATGATGTCTTCGGGCAGGAAGCCGACTTCGTTCACGAGCACGTCGTACGAGCGCTGGCAGATCTCGATCTTGCGCTGATACGTGTCGGCCTGGCCGGTTTCGTCGAACGCCATCACCACGGCCGCCGCGCCGTAACGGCGGATCAGCTTCGCGTGATGGATGAACGGCTGCTTGCCTTCCTTGAGCGAGATCGAGTTGACGATGGCCTTGCCCTGCACGCATTGCAGGCCCGCTTCGATCACGTCCCACTTCGACGAATCGATCATGATCGGCACGCGCGCGATGTCGGGCTCGGAGGCGATCAGATTCATGAAGCGCACCATCGCCGCTTTCGAATCGAGCATCGCCTCGTCCATGTTGACGTCGATGATCTGCGCGCCGTTTTCGACCTGCTGGCGCGCGACTGCGAGCGCCTCGTCGAACTGGCCGTTGAGAATCATGCGCGCGAACGCCTTCGAGCCGGTCACGTTGGTGCGCTCGCCCACGTTGATGAACAGCGTGCCGTCCGTCACGTTGAACGGTTCGAGGCCGGAGAGTCGCAGGGTATGGTCAGTCATGGCGGGGGACCGGGTCGTCAGGGTTCGTCGGTGTGTCGTTTAAGGGTAGCGGGGCGTGTCGGCGCGTCTTATTCGACGTCGCGATACTGGCCCGGCCAGCGGCGCGGCTTGATCTCTGCGAGCGCCTTCGCGATGGCCGCGATGTGTTCGGGCGTGGTGCCGCAGCAGCCGCCGGCGACGTTCACGAGACCGGCCGTGGCGAACTCCTTCAGGAGCCCCGAGGTGTCGGCGGGCAGTTCGTCGAAGCCGGTGTCGCTCATCGGGTTCGGCAGGCCCGCGTTCGGGTAGCACGACACGTAGGTGTCGCACAGCTTCGCGAGTTCGGCGATATACGGGCGCATCAGCGCCGCGCCGAGCGCGCAGTTCAGGCCGAACGTGAGCGGCTTCGCGTGACGCAGCGAATTCCAGAACGCCTCGACGGTTTGACCCGAGAGAATGCGGCCCGAGGCGTCGGTGACGGTGCCCGAGATCATGATCGGCAGGTTCTCGCCGGTGTCCTCGAACAGCTGGTCGAGCGCGAACAGCGCGGCCTTGGCGTTGAGCGTGTCGAAGATCGTCTCGACGAGGAACAGATCGCAGCCGCCGTCCAGCAGCGCCTTGGCCTGCTCGTAGTACGCGCGGCGCAGTTCCTCGAAAGTCACGTTGCGCGCGCCCGGATCGTTGACGTCGGGCGAGATGCTCGCGGTCTTCGGCGTCGGTCCGATCGCGCCCGCGACGAAGCGCGGCTTGTCGGGCGTCGAGTACTGGTCGCACGCGGCGCGCGCGAGTTTCGCCGACTCCACGTTCATCTCGATGGCGAGTTCGCCCATGCCGTAGTCGTCCTGCGCCACCGTGGTCGCGCCGAACGTGTTGGTTTCGATGATGTCCGCGCCCGCGGCGAGATACTGGTCGTGAATCTCGCGGATGATCTGCGGCTGCGTGAGCGAGAGCAGTTCGTTATTGCCCTTGATGTCGCGCGGATAGTCCTTGAAGCGCTCGCCGCGATAAGCGGCTTCGTCGAGCTTGTAGCGCTGGATCATCGTGCCCATCGCGCCGTCGAGAATCAGGATGCGCGAAGCGAGCAGCGCGGGCAGCGCGGCGCCGCGCGTGTAGCGGGTGGGCGCGGAAGTGTTCGCGGCGGGACGCGAAACGGTGTCGGCAGGCTGGTTCATGGGTCGCGAGCGGGCGTGGAGCCGGTTGGACGGGGAAACCCGTTATTGTAGCCGCAGCCGGGGCGCCGCGCTGGCGCGCAAGGCCCGCAGCGGGCTGGGGGGCGAGGGCGCGCGGGCGCGCAGCGGCGAGGCGTGAGAACTGGCGCGTCGCGCGGACGAAGCAAACCCGCCGGACAAAGAAAACCCCGCGCGACCGCGAGGCCAGGCGGGGTTTTCCGGGCGGGGTGCCGCCGCTGCGCGTCGCCGGTTCGCGGCGATGCGCTCAGAGGGTCAGTGGAGCACCACGGGTTGCTGCATCAGACTGTCGAACTGTCCGAGGAATTCGTCAACCTCGTCGAGCGACTGGTCTTCCTCCATCAACTTCTGTACGTCTTCGCGAAAACGCGCGGCCATTGCGCCGTCGATGAAGATCTCGCGACGCGAGTTCTTGTCGACGATCTCGTACCCGCCCGAGCGCATGGCGACATGGCCGTCCTGCGGCGGAAACTCGACAACGCAATAATTCGGACTGTTGTAGATCATCTGCATGGCGACACTCCTTTTTCCTGTGCTCCCTCACTGCTTGAGTTGATACATGGAGCGTTCGTTCTGGAATTCAAGGGGTGGGTCCCACTGCACCTCTTGTTTTCGACTGCTCTCCCTCGGGGTTCCGTCTGTTTCAGTCTTTGCTTCGTGATGCTACCGGGTGCAACTTCTTAGACCTGCTGGCGAAGAAACGTTTCAAGCAAGGCCGCGAATCCTTGCGACTCCTCTACCGGGGCCAGATGCGCGGCGTCGAGCAATTCGTAGCGTGCGCCCGCGATGGCCCGCGCGAGTGCTTCGGTGTGTGCGGGCGGCGTGCCGCTGTCGTGACGCCCCGCGACGGCGAGCGTGGGCACGCGCAGCCGCGCGAGCCGCTCGTGCACGTCGAAGTCGCGTAGCGCCTCGCAGGCGCGTGCATAACCTTCAGCAGGCGTGCGTAACAACACGTCGCAGACTTGCGCGACCGTATCGCGATGCGTCCGGCGGAAATCCGCCGTGAACCAGCGCGCCATCGTCACGTCGGCGAGCGCGGCGAGACCTTCGCGTCGTACGAGCGCGGCGCGCTCGTTCCAGCTCTCGCGCGCTTCGGGCGCGGTGCGGCTCGCGGTGTCGCAAAGCGTGAGTGAGAGCACGCGCTCCGCGTAATCGAGTGCGAACTGTTGCGCGATCATGCCGCCCATCGACATGCCCACGAGATGCGTCGCGCGAATGTCGCGGTCGTCGAGCAGCGCGGCGAGATCGGCGGCGAGTTCGCGCATGCCGAAAGCCTCGTGCGCGACCGCGCTGCCGCCATGGCCGCGCACGTCGTAGCGCAGCACGCGATGACGATGGCGGAAGTGTCCCGCAAGCGCATCCCACACCGTGAGATCGCCACCCAGCTGGTGAATGAACGTCAGCGCCGGGCCCCCGCTGCGGTCTTCGAAGACGTAGCGCGTATCGATGCCGTTGACAGTCGCTTGCATGCGTTCCTCCTTCACCGTAGTGGGTTGGGAGTCAGGCTGATTGCGCGGTACTGCCCGAACGCACGGTTGTCGCAAGCGGCGCGCCTGAAAGCGGCGCGCGATGATGCCGACCGGCGTTCATGGCGCTATCCGTGATGCATCGCGGACGTTCGTGAGTCTCTTGCCGTTATGTGCAACGGTTGTGCGTGACGCTGTATTCCGTGTTGCGTACGACACGGCCTCCCTCGAGCCGTTTCTTCAGTCCTTTCTGTTGCTCGCCTTGCAGTCGTTCTGCGTGACTTCGCGGGGCGCTCGAAGGCTGGTGCCGGGCGCAGCGCCGCGTAAGCGGCAGACGGTGCATAGCCGTCTGCGCGCGTGGCCAAAGCGGGTCGCTTTGTCGATTCCAGTATGCGCTATTTCCCAAAACCGTGCGGAAAGATGGGCGGCTTTTGCGGCGTGCGCGCGACTTCTTTGCGACCCAGTGTGCGCTGACGCGCGCAATGGCGTTTCAGGGATGAAGCGGAGCGTCGGCGGGCGGCAGCGAGGGCGTTGCAGGCGATGAAGATTCCGGCGTCGCCGAGGGCTGCGCGACCGCTGGCGCATCGGTTGGCGCGGCGTTGCTGTTCTCGCTGCCGCCTGCCGTGGGGGCGGCTGCGGACGAGGCATCCGGCGTGGCCGGCGTGGCCGGCGGCGCATTCGTCATATCGGTCGACGGCGTGGAGGGCGCTGCATTCGGCGAGGCATTCGTCGGCACTGCATTCGGCGCAACATTCGACGCTGCGTCCGGCGCTGCATTCTGCGTGGCATCCGGCGCAGCGTTGCTTGCGCTGCCGCCGCCAGGCGGCACCAGCGCGCCGCGCCAGACCAGTTCGAATTCGTTGCCGTTCGGCTCCGTCTGCATGATGCGCACGGGCAGCCAGCCGAGCGCGGGCGCGAGCCAGACGTCGATGCGGCGTTTGTCGCCGTCATGGCGCGGCAGGCGCATGAAATGACGCGCGGTCACGTAGCCGTGATCGGTGCTCACCGTTTCGTCGCCGATGGTGGTGATGGGCCAGCTCTCGCCGCTGTCGTTGTCGGCGACATAGAACTCGCGCGTGACGCCGGGCTTGTACGTCTCCGGATCGCCGCGCACCAAACTCGCGAGTTGCATGACCATGCTGAAGCGGTCCTGCGCGCCGTCGGGCAGCGCGAGCGAATTCGGCGTCCGCGTAAAAACGATCTGCTTCTGGTCGCGATTGAACACGGTGACGTCGGCGGGACGGCGGCCGCGTTTCTCGATGTACTGATCGGGCGCGAGGCCGAACGGATCGACGTGACCCTTGCTGGTCCAGCTGAAGGTGCCGACGAAAGGCAGCGGTACTTCGACGACCATCTCGTAGTGCTGGCCGTCGCTCTTCCAGTGGATCGTGCCGGGCTGATTGCGCACGCCGTTATAAAACGTGTCGTACTGCAATTCGCCCGACGGCGGTACCGAAAACTTGAGGCCGTGCGAGGCCTGGGCGGCTTGTGCAGACGGGTTGTTGCCGTTGCCGCCGCCCTTGGCCGCGGCGGTGCCGCTCGCGCCGGTCGCGGCGCTGGCGGCCGATGCGTCCGATGCCGCCGAAGCGTCCGATGCCGCATCCGCGCTCGATGCCGGCGTCTCGGGCGCGGCGGCGACGTTGGGGTGCGGATGAGGCTGCGGCGGCGCGACGGCCTGTAGCGTGTGCGGCGGCGCGGGCGCGCGCTTGACCGGGGCCGGTCTGGCGGGCTTCGGCGCCGGCGTCTGCGCCGCGCCGGCGGGGCGCGCCTGCTGCTCGATGCGCTCGGTCTTGAGCAGACGCACCTGCACGGGCACATGCACCTTCGCGGCCGAGGGCGGCGCGCCGTGATGCCGCTCGAACCACTCGGCGGCGAGCCAATGCAGCGCCGTCACCGCGACGAACACGGCCACCCAGCGCCAGGGGCGCGCTCGGGCGGGGTTGCGGCGGTTGTCGGTGGCGGAGGTGGACATCGGCGGGGCTTGGCGTCGTCGGGGCGTCGGGGTACAGGTGCGGCTGGATGGGCGTGTGTCGCAGGCGTTACTGTGACATGTCGCACCCACGCGCTGCAAAAAGGCGCGCGCGGGCTCGCGAAACGACGCAGAAGCAACGCAGAAGCAACGCAGAAGCAACGCAGAAGCAACGCAGAAGCAACGCAGAAGCAACGCAAAAGCCCAACCCCGGCGCACGCCGCGTACCGTCCGCCGCCGCTTCGCCGCTTCGCCGCTTCGCCGCTTCGCCGCTTCGCCGCTTCGCCGCTTCGCCGCTTCGCCGCTTCGTCGCTTCGTCGCTTCGCTGCTTCGTCGCTTCGTCGCTTCGTCGCTTCGTCGCTTCGTCAGCGTTCCGCGGGGCTGTACCCCAATTCGTACGACAGCTTGTCGGCGCATGCGCGCAGCGCCGTATCCACCGCGCCGTTCCAGCCGATATCGAACGCCCCTTCGTGGCCGAGCGCGATCAGCCCGAGCGCCAGTTCGCCGCTCGCGTCGAACACCGGCGTGCAGAACGCGTGGATGGTCGGCAGCAGCATGCCTTCCACGCGCGCCGCGCCGTGCTCGCGCACGTCAGCGAGCGCGCGTTCGAGTTCGTCGGCCGTGCGCGGCGTGGAGCCGTACGAGAAGTGCTGCGCGCTGCCCAGTTCGCGCTCGATCATCGGCGCGGTCTTGCTGCGCGGCAGGTAGGCGGCGAACAGCAGGCCGGTCGCGGAGCTGAGCATCGGCATGACGTCGCCGAGCTTGAGCGACGCCTTGGCCGGATGCGTCGATTCCAGCCAGTGCACGACGGTCGGCCCCTGGTTGCCCCACACGGCGATGCCCACGGTGATGTCGAGCGCGTCGCGCAGTTCGGCCAGCGCGAGGCGCGCGAGCTTCACGCCGTCCACGCGCGCGAGCCGCGCAAGACCGAGTTGCAGCGCGAAACCGCCGAGTTCGTAGCGCCCGGACAGCGGATCCTGCGCGACCACGCCAAGGCGCAGAAAGCTCACGAGATAGCGATGCGCCTTCGCCGGGCTCATGCCCGCGCGTTGCGCGAGGTCGCGCAGCATCATCGCGCGCGGCTCGTTCGTCAGCACCTCGAGCAGGCGGAAACCCACTTCGATCGACTGGATGCCCGAGCGCAGTTTTTCCTCGCCGCCTTCGCCGTGTTCCGCGCTTTCGTTGACGTCGTCGAGATCGGCATCGGTGTCGGCGAGGGCCGTGGACGCGGCGAGTGTGCGGGCGCTGGGCGCGGAGCGGGGGGACTTCGGCATGAAGGCGTCGATGTTTTTGAGGCGGTCGTCGGGGCGGATCGGGGCGCGGCGGATTCAGGCAACGGGTCAGCGACGTGGCAGGCAAACCTGCGCGCTGCTTGGGTCGCGCCGATTCACCATCGTAGAATACATTTCCTCTATCGTCATCCACGCCTCACCACATGAAACTTGCCACGCTGAAGGACGGCACCCGCGACGGCCAGCTGATCGTCGTTTCCCGCGACCTGCGCAGCGCCGCCATCGCCGATGCGATCGCGCCCACGTTGCAGCGCGTGCTCGACGACTGGCGCTTCTACGCGCCGCAACTGCTCGACCTCTACGAAGCGCTCAACCAGGGCCGCGCCCGCAACACCTTCAGCTTCGACGCCCGCGACTGCATGGCGCCGCTGCCGCGCGCCTATCAGTGGGCAGACGGCTCGGCTTACGTGAACCACGTCGAGCTGGTGCGGCGCGCGCGCGGCGCGGAGATGCCGCCCGAGTTCTGGACCGATCCGCTCATGTACCAGGGCGGCAGCGACGACTTCATCGGTCCGACCGACGACATCGTGTGCGCCTCGGAAGCCTTCGGCATCGACTTCGAAGCGGAAGTGGCGGTGATCACCGGCGACGTGCCGATGGGCGCGGGCGCCGACGAAGCGCTCAAGGCCGTGCGCCTCGTCGGGCTGGTCAACGACGTGTCGCTGCGCAACCTGATTCCCGCCGAACTCGCGAAGGGTTTCGGCTTTTTCCAGAGCAAGCCGGCCACGTCGTTTTCGCCGGTCTTCGTCACGCCCGACGAACTCGGCGAGCACTGGCGCGAAGGCCGCGTGCATCTGCCGATGCTGGTCTGGTGGAACAACAAGAAGGTCGGTCAGCCCGACGCGGGCACCGACATGGTGTTCCACTTCGGCCAGCTGATCGCGCACGCGGCGAAGACGCGCAATCTGCGCGCTGGCGCGATCGTCGGTTCGGGCACGGTCTCGAACAAGGACGCGAAGCGCGGCTACTGCTGCATCGCCGAGAAGCGCTGCCTCGAAACCATCGAGCACGGCGAGGCGAGCACGGGCTTTATGAAGTTCGGCGATTCCGTGAAGATCGAGATGCTCGACGACGCGGGCAAGTCGATCTTCGGCGCGATCGATCAGGCCGTCGCGCCGCTCGGCGGCGAGTGAGCGCGCGTCGGCGCATGCAGGACGCCTGAAAGGGTTTCGCCGGATGCCGCGCGCGCCGCGTGCGGCTACACTGGCACACGCGCTAACGACGGCGCACCGCCCGTCGCGGTGAGCGCGACATCGCCGTAGAACAAATCCGTAGAGCACGCAGGAAAAGCTGTAGCCGCATCGAAGCCGTACGCAGAATACGCTCGTCCAACATCACGCGATCCGCGCCGCCGCGTGGCTGCCGCGCGATCGACCGGAGACACCATGCCGCGCTTTCGCACCCGCCGCTTTTCCTGGGCGTCCGCCGTTTCGCCTCTTTCGTTTTTTATCCCGCCGCTCTCGTTGCTCGCGCTGTTCGCGTTGCCTTCGCTCGCGTTCGCGCAGATCAAGATCGGTCTCGTGCTTTCGCTGACGGGGCCGGCCGCGTCGCTCGGCATTCCGGCGCGCGATACCGCCGCGATGCTGCCCACGCAGATCGCGGGCCAGCAGGTGCAGTACATCGTGCTCGACGACGCGTCCGACACCACGCAAGCCGTGCAGGACACGAAGAAGCTCATCGACGAGCAACACGTGGACGCGATCATCGGTTCGTCGATCACGCCCAACACGCTGGCGATGCTCGATGTGATCGCGCAAGGCGAAACGCCGACGATCTCGCTGGCCTCGTCGGCGAAGATCATCGAGCCCGTCGACGACAAGCGTCACTGGATGTTCAAGACGCCGCAGACCGACGCGATGATGGCGGGCGCGATCGCCGAACACGCCGCCGCGCACAACGTCAAGACGCTCGCGTACATCGGGCAGGCCGACGCACTCGGCGACGCGTTCTACGCCGAAGTCGCGAAGGCGGCGCAGGCGCGCGGGATTCGCGTCGTCGCGAACGAGCGCTTCAATCGCACCGATGCGAGCGTGACGGGACAGGCGCTGCGCATCGTCGCCGGGAAGCCCGACGCCGTGGTGGTGGGCGCGGCCGGCACGCCCGCCGCGCTGCCGCCGAAGGCGCTCAAGGAGCGCGGCTACACGGGCCTCGTCTATCACAATCACGGTGTCGGCAATCGCGATTTCCTGCGCGTGTGCGGCGCCGACTGCAACGGCACGTTCCTGCCCGCGAGTCCGGTGCTGGTGGCCGCGCAACTGCCCGACAACCGGCCCGAGCGGCGTCTCGCGCTCGACTACATTGCGCGTTACGAAGCGCGATACGGCGCGGGATCGGTGTCGGCGTTCGGGGCCTATGCGTGGGACGCGGGACTGCTGCTCGACAGCGCGATTCCCGTCGCGCTGAAGTCGGCGGCGCCCGGCACGAGCGCGTTCCGTCATGCGTTGCGCGACGCCATCGAAGCCACGCGCGGTCTGCAGACGACCAACGGCGTCGTCAACATGAGCACGACCGATCACCTCGGCCTCGACGCCCGCGCGCGCGTGATGGTCGAAATCGAAAACGGAAAATGGGTCTGGCAGCCGCATTGAGGCGTGTACGCAGCGGCTGTCCAATAAATTGGTCATCCGAAATAAATCAGCAGGATCAGCAAGGAGCGCCTCATGAACGACACCTTTTACGCCCGCTATCACGCCCTGCAGGTGCGTCGGCATCCGCACGGCATCGTCGAGATCGTGATGAGCGGCGAAGGCACGAACAAGAGCGGCCTTGCCACCGCCGACGCGAACATGCATCGCGAACTCGCCGAAATCTGGCGCGACGTCGACCGCGATCCGAACGCGCGCGTGGCCGTGATTCGCGGCGAGGGCAAGGGCTTTTCGGCCGGCGGCGATCTCGCGCTCGTCGAAGACATGGCGCTGCATTTCGACGTGCGCGCACGTGTCTGGCGCGAGGCGCGCGATCTCGTCTACAACGTCATCAATTGCAGCAAGCCGATCGTCTCGGCGATGCACGGGCCGGCCGTGGGCGCGGGTCTCGTCGCGGGGCTGCTCGCCGATATTTCGATCGCCACGAAAAGCGCGCGCATCATCGACGGGCATACGCGGCTGGGCGTGGCCGCGGGCGACCACGCGGCGATCGTCTGGCCGCTGCTGTGCGGCATGGCGAAGGCGAAGTATTACCTGCTGCTCTGCGAGCCGGTGAGCGGCGAGGAGGCGGAGCGCATCGGGCTCGTGTCGCTGGCCGTCGACGAAAACGACTTGCTGCCGAAAGCGTTCGAGGTGGCGAAGCGGCTGGCCAATGGCTCGCAGACCGCGCTGCGCTGGACCAAGTACGCGCTCAACAACTGGCTGCGGCAGGCGGGACCGAACTTCGATACCTCGCTCGCGCTCGAATTCATGGGCTTCTCGGGGCCGGACGTGCGCGAAGGCGTGCAGTCGCTGCGCGAGCGTCGCGCACCGGACTTTCCGGGCGGCGATCCGTTCTGATGAGTCATTCGAGCGGCGCGGCGTATAAGGTGTCGGCGTGTTGTCCGCGCATTACCGATGTTCACGTGCGCGGTATGATCGACAGGTGTTGTACCTGCTGTCCACGCCGCACGTAACAGTAGCGATGGGCGTGCGCCGCGCGCGCGTCCATTCATCCAAGCGAGGGAGATCCGCATGACCGATTCCGCAGGCGCCGTTCCGCCGTTCCCGGGCTTTCCCGGTTTTCCGCCCGCCGAAATGCTCGACCGCATGTGGGGGATGATGCGCCTCACGCCGTTCGGCAGCGCGTTTCCCGGCAGCGAGCCGGGTGCGGGGCAGGGACTCGGGCCGTCGCTTTCGATGATGTCCGACATGATGACGCCGCTGACCAACATCGAGGAACTCGACAAGCGCATCACCGATCTGCGCGCCGTCGAGCAGTGGCTCAAGCTCAATCTGAGCATGCTCCAGTCGGCGATCCAGGCGCTCGAAGTGCAGCGCGCGACGCTCTCCACGCTGCGCGCGTTCGGCGCGTTCGCGCAAGCGCAGATGAGCCCGCCGCCCGAGCCCGAGCACGCCGCGCCGCGTCAGGCCGAAGCGAAGCCGGGCGCGCGCGCCGAATCCGATGCCGATGCCGCGGACGACGCCGAGCCGCCGCCGGGTTTCGATGCCTCGGCGTGGTGGAACCTGCTGCAATCGCAGTTCAACCAGCTTGCGCAGTTCGCGATGGCGCAGCCGGCCGCGGCGGCGCAGGCCGCGCAGGCGGCGGCCGAAGCGGCGGCGTCGGCGGGAGCTGCGGGAAGCGCGGGCGGCGCGGGATCGTCGGCGGATGCGCACGCAAGCGGCGCGCGGGCCGCGCCGCGCGCGAAGCCGTCGGCCAAGCGCAGCAGCGGCAGCAGTGGCAGTAGCGGCAGCAGTGGCAGCACGGGTGGCGCGAGCCGCACGACGGCGCGCGGCACGAAGAAGGCGCCCGCGCAGCCCGACCAGGGCTGAGGGCGCGCGGCACGCCGCGCTGGCGGTGCGCGCGGAACATGAGGAACGGGGAGCGTCGGCATCATGCGGCTAGCGCTCGTGATGATGGGCGGCGGAGCACGCGCGGCTTACCAGGCCGGCGCGCTGCGTGCGCTCGCGGAACTCGCCGCGCAGGCCGATCCGCTGCGCCGCGCGATGCCGTTCACGGTGATCTGCGGCACCTCGGCGGGCGCGATCAACGCCACCTCCATCGCGAGTCACGCCGATAACTTCGCGCTCGGTGCCGCCCGTCTCGCCGATTTCTGGGCGGATCTGCGCGCCGACAAGGTCTATCGCACCGACTGGCCCGGCATCGCGGCGGCGGGCGGCCGCTGGCTCGCGGCGCTCGCGTTCGGCTGGGCGACCTTCGGACTCGGCGCGCGACGCACGCCGCGCACGCTGTTCGACAACGCGCCGCTCGCGCACTTCCTCGCCGCCACGCTCGACTTCCACCGCATCGAGCAGATGCTCGATCAGCGCCTGCTGCACGCGCTCGCGGTGACAGCGCTCAGCTATTCGTCCGGGCGGCACCTGACCTTCTATCAGGCGAGCGAGCCGATTCAGGCCTGGCGGCGCGCCCAGCGCACGGCGCGCATGGTGGCGCTCACGCCCGAGCATCTGCTGGCGTCGGCGGCGATTCCGTATGTGTTTCCCGCCGTGCGCCTCGAACTCGACGGTCATCACGAATATTTCGGCGACGGTTCGATCCGCCAGATCGCGCCGCTCTCGCCCGCGATTCACTTTGGCGCCGAGCGCATCGTCGTGATCGGCGCGAGCGCGCCGTCGCCCGGCGCAGCCATGCCCGAAGCGCCCGAAGTGGCCGAAGCGCCTGAAGTGCTGATGGCGCGCGCCGACAGCGACGTCTACCCGACGCTCGCGCAAATCGGCCAGCAGGTGCTCGCGAGCGTGTTTCTCGATGCGCTGGGCGCCGACATCGAGCGCATCGAGCACGTCAACCGCATGGTCCTGCAACTGCAGCACACGGTCGCGCCGGAAAGCGGCTGGCGGCATATCGAGGTGCTCGCGATCGGGCCGAGCGAGCGCATCGAGCTGATCGCGGCGCGCCATTTGCAGCGGCTGCCGCTGTCCGTGCGGATGCTGCTCGGCGCGGTGGGCGGCAATCGCGCGTCGGGTGCGGCGTTCGCCAGCTATCTGCTGTTCGAGCGCGAGTTCACGCAGGCGCTGATCGATCTCGGCTACCGCGACACGCTCGCCCGGCGCGACACGCTTCTGAGCTGGCTGAGCGCGCCGTCCGGACGGCCGTCCGGTGTCGCGTCGACGCCGTCCGAGCCGCACCCGGAGGCGTCCCGGAACTGAAAGATCGGCGTGCTATCATGGTGTAAGGTTTTTCTGGCCGTCCAGTCAGAGCGACGGAGCGCCGCGAGCCCGCCTTGAGCCGGCTTCGAGCCTTGTGGCATGCGCCTCCACGCGATTTCCGATGCGATCATCGGGAGACGGCGCTGCGTCATTCTGTCGCAGCGCTGGGACGGTCCGCCGGGGGCCGCCGCGTAACACGCGGGCGAGGCGGCCAGGCGGCGTGGGCAACGCGAACCGGCGGCCCCGCGGACATTTCGGCAGCCGGGTTCGAGGCACGGTGCAACTACCCAGAACCCACGACGGCGCCTTTCACTCCGGCAGCGCGGATTGCCGCTCGACAGGAAACAATCTGTTTAGCCGCGGTGAGATTGCGTCCAGACGGCCGGTTACCGCGTAAAATTAAACGCTTTTCGCCTGTACGCCGCGTGAGGGCACGCGCCGCAGGCGGCACGCTACAAGTCGTCATGCGCAGAACAGGGGCGGGACTATGAACACGATGCTTTATCCGGAACTTTACAAGTCGCTCGAATCGGTCCGATGGGACATGGAGAAGGACATTCCGTGGGACCAATTCGACGCGTCGCTCCTGACCGACGAGCAGGCCGCGACCATCAAGATGAACGCGATCACCGAATGGTCGGCGCTGCCGGCCACGGAAATGTTCCTGCGTGACAACCATCACGACAGCGACTTTTCCGCGTTCATGAGCGTGTGGTTCTTCGAAGAACAGAAGCACTCGCTCGTGCTGATGGAATACCTGCGCCGCTTCAAGCCGGAAATGGTGCCGACCGAAGAAGAACTGCACGCCGTGCGCTTCGAATTCGATCCGGCGCCGCCGCTCGAAACGCTCATGCTGCACTTCTGCGGCGAAATCCGCCTGAACCACTGGTATCGCCGCGCTGCCGAATGGCACACGGAGCCGGTCATCAAGGCCATCTACGAAACCATTTCGCGCGACGAAGCGCGTCATGGCGGCGCGTACCTGCGCTACATGAAGAAGGCGCTCGTGAACTGCGGCGACGTCGCGCGCGCGGCCTTCGCGAAGATCGGCGTGCTGATGGCGTCGGCGCGTCGCACCGAAAAGCCGCTGCACCCCACGAACCTGCACGTGAACCAGGCGCTGTTCCCGCGCGACACGGTGCAATCGCGCCTGCCCGATCCGGAATGGCTCGAGCGCTGGCTCGACGACCAGATCCGCTTCGACGACGGCTGGGAAAAGAAGGTCATCGAACGCATTCTGCACAACCTGTCGATCCTGTTCGAACGCACGTTCAGCACGGCGCAGGAACTGAACCGCTACCGCAAGGAAGTGGTGCAGCGCCTGCAGGCCGAGCAGGGCACGCAGCAGCCGGCCTGACGCCGGCGCGCTTTCAGGCGTGCCTCGCGGCGCGCCCCGAAGCGCCCACGCATCAAGAAAACGGCCCGGTACGCTCGCGCGTCCGGGCCGTTTCACGTTGTTCATTTCCCTGATCCGTTCACTTTTTTCGAGTCACATCCGATGCCCGCTTCCTTCGAACGCAAGATCACGACGCGCGAAGCGCTCGCGCAGATGCGCGCCTCGTTGCCCGGTCCGGTGGTCTTCACCAACGGCGTCTTCGACATTCTCCATCGCGGCCACGTCACCTATCTCGCCGATGCCAGGGCGCTCGGCGCGACGCTGATCGTCGGCGTGAACAGCGACGCTTCGGTGAAGCGGCTCGGCAAGGGCGACGATCGTCCGATCAACAACGAAAACGACCGCATGGCGCTGCTGGCGGCGCTCGAAAGCGTGGATTGGGTGGTGCAGTTCGGCGAGCAGACGCCGATCGAGCTGATCGAAGCCGTGCGTCCCGACATTCTCGTGAAGGGCGGCGACTACGATATGGACGCGCTGCCCGAGTCGGCGCTCGTGCGCGGCTGGGGCGGCAAGGCGCTGGCGATTGCGTTCGAGCACGATCGCTCGACCACCAAGCTCCTGCAGAAGGTGCGCGCGCAATCCTGAGCGATTGCGCGATGCGGTAACGCGCGCGGACCGGCGCCGCGCGCCAGACTTATTGCGCGAGCGTCGACGCCTGGATGGCCGGATCGGCCACCGGGCCGCCCACCACGGGCACGTCCACTGACTCGGACGGCTTGATCGGCCGCACCGTGAGTCCCTCCGGATGGATCTGCCGGTTCAGATGCTGACGTTCGAGCGAGCCCGAAGCGGGCGTGGGGCCGAACAGACCGCGAATCGCCGCGAAGGCGAGCAGGTTGGCGAGAATCAGGATGGCGATCAGCCAGCGCAGCATCGTGTGAAACTCCGTCGAAATCGTGGTTCGAATAGGTGGGCGCCGTGCAATGCAGCGCCTCGATTGGGCTCGGGCTTGAGCCGTGTTTAGCTTGGATTTAGCCCGGATTTAGCCCGGATTTAGCCCGGATTTAGCCCGACCGCGCGATCAGCGCGAGACCGGCAAGCACCAGCGCGTCGTGGCGAGTATGCGGCACCTTGAGCGCCGCTGTCACTTCGGCCGCCGCGCCGCCGCTCACCACCAGCCGGACCGGCATTTTCCACGCATCTTGCAAATCGGCCCACGCGCGCTCGATCAGGCCTGCCTGCGCCAGCGCGCAGCCCGCCGAGATCGAGCGTTTCGTGTCGGTGGCGAAAAGCGGGCCGCGCTCCGGCGCGTCGATCAGGCCGCGCGCGTGCTGCGCGTCGAGCACCGGCAATTGCGCGGTGTGCTCGCCGAGCGCGCGCATCATCAGCGTCCAGCCGGGCGCGATCAGGCCGCCGACGAAGGTGCCGTCGGCGCGCAGCGCTTCGAGCGTGGTCGCGGTGCCGAAGGTGGCGATCAGCAGCGGCTCGCCGGGAAAGGCCGCGTGCGCGCCGATCATGCCGGCCCAGCGGTCGCTGCCGAGCGCGTTGGGCGTGCTGTAGCCGTTGGTCACGCCGCCTTGCTGCTCGCACGCGCGGATCACCGTGCGCGCGAGGCCGGGCCAGCGCGCGTCGAGCGCGGCGTCGAGGCGGCGCGCGACGGCTTCACCGGCGACGTTCGAGATCCATGCGCCGCCGGGTGCGGGCAGCGTCGCCCAATCCGCGAAATCGAGCCGGGCGTCCGGCGCGCTGTCCTTTGCGGTGTCCTGCGCTTCCTGATTCGCGTGATCTGCCGCGCCCGCGTGCAGACGCGTGCCGTCGGCGGCCACGAGGGCCCATTTGATGCGACTGTTTCCGGCGTCGATCAGCAGACAAGGCGCGGCTGCGCGGCTCATGCGCCGCCGCCCGCGAGACGCAGCGAGACGTCGCCGGTCGTGACCGATTCGCGGCCGTTCGGGGTGTCGACGAGCAACTGGCCGTTCTCGTCCACGCCGACGGCAATGCCGCGCATCAGTTCGGCGCCCTGTTCGTAGAGCGCGATTTCGCGGCCCGCGTAGGCGTGGCACGCGTTCCAGCGCGCCTGGAACGAGGCGAAGCCGTTTGCGCCGAAGCGCGCGAGCGCGTCTTCGAGCGCATTGAGTTCGGCGGCCAGCACATCGGTGAGATTCGCGCCGGGCCACACGCGCGAGAGCGCCGTGGGCGCGGCGCCGGGCACGGGCGCGGCTTGCTGCGCGGCGGGGTCGGCGTTCAGCGCTTCGACCTTCGCGGCCAGTGCGTCCGCGCCGCGCACATTGGTGCCGATGCCGATCACCACCGCCGTCGCGTCGGGCGTGCTCCACGCCGTTTCCACCAGAATCCCCACCAGCTTGTCGCCTTCGAGCAGGACGTCGTTCGGCCATTTCAGCGCGATCTGGCCGGGCGCGCTCACGGGCAGCGTGCGCAGGCCGTCGACGAGCGCCGAGCCGACCGCGAGACTCAATCCCGCGAGTCCTTCGATCGGGCGCGGGATCACGCAGGCGAGCGAGAACAGCAGCGCGTCGCCGGGCTGGGCGACCCAGCTGCGGCCGCGCCGGCCGCGGCCCGCGGTCTGCAGATACGCCACGCGCACGAGCGGACGCGCGAGCGCGTTGGTGCGATGGGGCAGCGCTTTCAGGCGCGCCATCAGGTCGGCATTGGTGGAGCCGGTTTCCTCGACGATTTCGATCGGCCAGTCGTTGGCGGCCGGGCCGAACAGCGTCACCGCGCGGTCGCGGTCGATGCGCCAGTCGTCGGCGCGCGGAGCGGGGGTGGGGGGCGTCGCATTCATGGTGCGTATTGTAGTGGCTGCACGGCGTGTGGGCGGTGCGGGACAGGCCGCCGCGAGCGCGTGGGTATCGAAGCCGGTCTGGCGCGATTTACCGGCGATTTGCCTGTTTTTTAGGCAAATTCACAGGCGGCCCACAGGCTGCCAACAGCTTATCCACGGATTCATCCACAGGCGCGTGCGGCTTTTCGCGTCGCCGCGCCGCGTATTCCACCGCGCGCCCACAGCGTACCAACAGGTCATCCACAGATTTGTCCACAGCCCGCGCCGCCGCCGTTTGGCTCGCGGCGGAGTTCGGGCGGAACCGGCGCGGGATCGATGCAGAATCGGTGCGCGCTCGCACCGCCGAAACGGGGCGCGTTCGATACAATGTTTAATCATTTCTTCCGTCCGAGCGCCCCGCCTTGACTCAAGAGACGCCGCCTGGCCTCGAAATCGCGGCCGGCAACCAGGGAAAGATCGTGCGCCTGTCCGGCCAGTGGACCGCGCTCGCGCTCGCACGCGACCGCGATCAGGGCGGCGTGGCGCGCCGGCTGCGCGCGCTGGTGGGCGAGCGCGTCGGCCAGTGGGATCTGTCGCGCGTCGAACGCATGGACCACGTGGGCGGCCAGGCGCTCTGGCGCGTCTGGGGCCACAAGCTGCCCGCCGATCTGGTCGCGCTCACGCAGACCCAGCGCGACATCTTCGAGCGCATCGCGCTGCTCGATTCGGTGCGCGAGGCGCCCGAGCGCATCGTCAAGATCGATCCGGTCACGAAGCTCGGTCTCGCGATCTTCTCGTTCTGGGACCACCTCTACGGCGGCATTTCGATGCTCGGCCGCGTGATCCTCGATTTGCTCTTCATCCTGCGCAAGCCGAAGGCCACGCCCTGGATCGAGATTTCCGCGAACGTCTACAACGCAGGCGCCCGCGCGCTGCCGATCACGGCGCTGGTGGCGTTCCTGATCGGCATCGTGCTGTCGTACCTGTCCGCGCAGCAGTTGCGGCTGTTCGGCGCGAACCAGTTCATCGTCAATATTCTCGGGCTCGCGGTGATTCGCGAGCTTGGTCCCGTGCTTGCCGCCATACTGGTGGCTGGGCGCTCCGGGTCGGCCATCACCGCGCAGATCGGCGTGATGCGCGTGACCGAGGAGCTCGACGCCATGCGCGTGATGGGCATCTCGCACGGCCTGCGGCTGATCCTGCCGCGCGTGGTCGCGCTGGGCGTGGCGATGCCGCTGCTCGTCATGTGGACCGACATCATCGCGCTGCTCGGCGGCGCGCTCGCGGCCAAGGCGGTGCTGGGCATCGACGTATCGTATTTCGTGCGTTCGCTGCCGGGCGTGGTGCCGATCGCGAATCTCTGGATCGGGCTCGGCAAGGGCGTGGCGTTCGGCATGCTGGTGGGCATCGTCGGCTGCCACTTCGGCTTTCGCATCAAGGCGAATTCGCAGAGTCTCGGCGAAGGCACGACCACTTCGGTCGTGACCTCGATCACCATCGTGATCCTCGCCGACGCCGTGTTCGCCATTCTCTTCCAGAACGTGGGGCTGTCATGAACACGTTGAGCACGACCGGAACCCGGGCCACGGCGTCCACGCCGTCGCCCGGCGCGCTGACCACGACCGGCACGCTGGCCACGCCGCTCAGGGAAGCCGTCGAGGATCTGCCGCTGCCGGCGATCGGCGAGCCGATCATCGAGGTGCGCAACCTCACCAAGCGCTACGGGCGCAACATCGTCCATCAGCATCTGAATCTGGATATTCGCCGCGGCGAGATCGTCACCATCGTGGGCGGCTCGGGCTCGGGCAAGACCACGCTGGTGCGGCAGGTTCTCGGGCTCGAGCGGCCCACGTCCGGCACCATCAAGATGTTCGGCGAAGACATCTCGACGATCGATCCCGAACGCGCCCGCCTGATGCGCACGCGCACCGGCATGCTGTTTCAGCACGGCGCGCTGTTCTCGTCGCTGTCGGTCTACGACAACATCGCGCAGCCAGTGCGCGAGCTGGGCGAGGTGCCGGCCGACCTGCTGCGCGACATCGTCATGCTGAAGCTGGAGATGGTCGGGCTGCCGTGCAAGCACGCGTCGAAGATGCCGGCCGCGCTGTCGGGCGGCATGGTCAAGCGCGTCGGGCTCGCGCGCGCGATCGTGCTGGAGCCCGAGCTGCTGATTCTCGACGAACCGACGGCGGGGCTCGATCCGCGCTCGTCGGACGAAGTGGTGGAACTGATCAGCACGCTGCATCGCGCGCTGGGCCTGACCGTCGTGCTGATCACGCACGATCTGGACGCGATGGTCGCGCTTTCCACGCGCGTGGCCGTGATCGCGGAGCGCAAGGTGCTGGTGGCCGCGCCCGTGGAGGAAGCGGCCGGCGTGGACGATCCGTTCATCCGCGAATATTTTCTGGGCATGCGCGGGCGGCGCGCGTTGCAGGCGCTCCCGCCCGAGCGCCGCGCGAAGCTGCCGCCGGCGGCGCTGCTGCCCGCATCCGTGGGCGTGAAACCGTGCTGACGCGCGGGCGTGTCACGAGGCGCAAGGTCGCCAACAAGGGAATCTGACGATGGAAAACAAACCGCATGCGTTCTGGGCCGGCGTCTTCACGATCGGCCTGCTGGCGACAATCGCGCTGGCGGTCCTCTTCTTCAGCGCCGATCACGCGGTGCGCGTGCCGTACGACCTGATCTCGCGCAGCAGCGTCACCGGGCTGTATCCGGACGCGGCCGTGCGCTATCGCGGCCTCGACGTGGGCAAGGTGCAGTCGATCCATTTCGACGCGAATCATCCGGGCCAGATCCGCATTCGCGTGCTGGTGGACCAGAAGGCGCCGATGACGCGCTCGACCTTCGGCACGCTCGCGCTCCAGGGCGTGACCGGCATCGCTTTCGTGCAGCTCGACGACAACGGGCTCGATCAGTCGCCGCTCGCGTCCTCGGACAAGAGCGTGGCGGAGATTCCGCTGCGCCCCGGCCTGCTCGACCAGCTCCAGCGGCGCGGCGACGTGCTGCTGCGCAAGCTCGACAGCATCGCCACCGACGTCGACCAGATGCTCAACGAGGAAAACCGCAAGCAGGTGATGGCGACGGTGACCTCGCTGCAACAGGCCGCCGACAGCGTGAATACGCTCGCGCTGCAATTGCAGCCCGCGACGAAGCAACTGCCGGGCGCGGTCGCCGATCTGCAGAAAACCTTGCAGTCGACCAATCAGCTCATCACCAGCGTGAACCGTCCGGATGGCCCGTTCCAGACCAATCTGAACAAGGCCGGCACGGCGGCGGCGCAGGCCGGGCAGGCGCTTTCGTCGATCGACATGTCGATTCAGGAACTCTCGGCGCGCGTGGGCTACGACACGCTGCCGCGCGTCGATTCGCTGACCGACGACGTGCGCTCGGCGATGCGCTCGGTGGACCGCGCGGCGGGGACGTTCAGTTCGAGCCCGCGCAGCGTGCTGTTCGGCGGCGCGCCGCAACCCGCGCCCGGCCCCGGCGAGCCGGGCTTCGCGTGGCCGGGCACGGGCGCGAAGTAAGCGCGCCGCGAAACGCTGCGAAGTGGCCGCCGCGTTCTGGCCCTTCGCAAAAATCGCTATGCTGCTGCGCGCGCCGCGAACTGCTGCGCCGCAATGGTGTCGGAGTGCATTCGACGTCGGCGGCGGCCGCCAGAACGGCGCCGCCTGACCGCATGATCCGCAAGAACCCGCAAGAACCGGAAGGAACCGCAATGTCACGCCAAGCCACCCCGTCACGCTCGCTTCTGAGGCTCTGCTGCGCCGCGCTCGCGGCGCTCGCCATCGGTACGCTGGCGGCGTGCGCCGGCAATCCGGCCGCGCTCTCGGATATCCGCTACGACCTCGGGCCGCAGGAAGCGCCGCCCGCGCCGCCCACGCTGCCGCCGCTCAAGGTGCTCGAAGTGAGCGCGCCGGCGACGCTCGATCACGACGGCATCGTCTACCGCATCGGCGGCGACTCGCAGCGCTCGGCGCGCTACGCGAGCAGCCACTGGACGATGTCGCCCGCGCGCCTGCTCACGCAGCGTCTGCGCACCTCGCTCGCCACGCGCGTCACGGTGCTTTCGGGCGCGGACGCCGTGCAGGCGCCGATGCTCAAGGTCGAACTCACCGAGTTCGAACAGGTGTTCGACACCGCCTCCGAAAGCTCGGGCGTGCTGGCCGCGCGCGCGACGCTGATGCAGGGCGGCAAGGTGATCGCGCAGCGTTCGTTCCTCGCGCGCGCGCCGGCCAGCACGCCCGACGCGGCGGGCGGCGCGGCGGCGCTGCGGACGGCGAGCGACGATTTCGCGAGTCAGATTGGCGCATGGCTGAGCGTGCAGGCATTCGCCGGCACGCCTTGAGGAACGCGGCGGGCGGCGCGCGCGGCGTGCTGCTCGCGGCACCAGTGGGACCGGTTGGATGAGCGGCAAAGCGGGTAAGGGCGGCAACGGCTACGACAGCCGCAACGGTGAATCCGGCGACGCTGTGCGCGCGCGCAGCGAGGCCGCCGTTGTGCGCGCGGAAAAAGCGTCCGCCGTCCCCGACATCCCGCCGCGCCAGGCCTCCACGCTCTCGCGCCAGGCGCTGGCGCTCTACACGGCGCTGATCGTCTACGGCTCGTGGTATCCGTTCTCGGGCTGGCGCTCGCTCGGCCTCGGTCCGTTCGACTATCTCAACGACCCCTTCCCGCGTTACTGGACCGTCTTCGACGTCGTCACCAACGTGCTCGGCTACATGCCGTTCGGCGCGCTCGCGGTGCTGGCGATCTGGCCGCGCTGCCGCGGACTGGCCGCCGTCGCGCTCGCCACGCTGGGCGGCACGCTGCTCTCAAGCGGCATGGAAGCGGTGCAGACCTATTTGCCCACGCGCGTCGCGTCCAATCTCGATCTCGCCACCAACGCGCTCGGTGCGCTGCTGGGCGCGGCCCTCGCGGCGCCGCTCACGGGCGCGCTGCTCGAACGCGGGTTTCTGCGGCGGCTGCGGTTTCGCTGGTTCGAACGCGACGCGGGCGCGCTGATGGTGCTCGCGGCGCTCTGGCCGTTCGCGACGATGTTTCCCGCGCCGCGCCTGTTCGGCATGGGCGACTGGCCGCGCGCGATCTGGCAGCGCTTCGACGCCTCGATGCAGGACGCCGTGCTCGCCTGGACGCCCGCCGCGTGGCATCTGCGCGTGCTGCCCGACGCGCTCGCCGCGCGTCTGCCCGAGAGCGGCTGGGAAGCGCTCGTCACGACGCTCAACCTGTTCGGCGCGGCGGCCTTCGCCTCGCTGCCGATGCGCCAGCGCGCCCCGCGCGCGCGGCTCATCGTCGTGCTGCTGGCGGCCACGCTCGTGGTGAAGGCGGGCGCGACCTTCCTGCAATCGCAAAGCGGACTGATCTTCAACTGGGCGACGCCGGGCGCGCTCGGCGGCCTCGTCTGGGGCACGCTCGCGGCCTTTCTCGCGCTGCGCCTGCCGCGCGCGGCGCGCGCCGCGGCGGCGAGCGTGGCGCTGGCGGTGGCGCTCGTGCTGGTCAACGTGCTGCCTGTGAATCCGTATTTCGACGTGGTGCTCGCCGACTGGCGTCAGGGCCGCTATCTGCATTTCAACGGGCTTGCGCACTGGCTCGCGTGGATCTGGCCGTGGGCCGCGCTGGGCTGGAGCGCGTTCTCGCTGGAGCGCGCGTGGCTCGCGCGTCGCTCGCTATAATCGACCGCATTCGGCGGCCGCGATGAGTGACCGCATCTAGCGACCCCAGCAGGCACGCCACACGCGCATCGTCACCGTTGTTCCGATAATCCGGCGAGCGCGCCGCACCCCCACTTTTACTGCCTATCCCGGTACTCACGCCATGACCGATTCCTTCTACAAACACCATGTGTTCTTCTGCCTGAATCAGCGCGATCCCGGCGCCGAGCGTCCGAGCTGCGCGAGCTGCAACGCGCAGGCGATGCAGGAATACGCCAAGAAGCGCGTGAAGCAACTGGGCCTCGCGGGTCCGGGCCAGGTGCGCGTCAACAAGGCCGGCTGCCTAGACCGCTGCGAGGAAGGGCCGGTCGTCGTCGTGTATCCGGAAGGCACCTGGTACACCTATGTCGACGAAACCGACATCGAGGAAATCGTCGTGTCGCATCTGCAGAACGGCCAGGTGGTCGAGCGTCTGCTGATCGATCGTCCCTGATGCGGTCCGTGATGCGCGCCGACACGAAAACGACAGCACGAAAGACAGCAAGGACCGCAGCCCGATGAACGCCCAGACGCAAAAATTCCATATCGACGGCCCGATCGGCCAGATCGAATGCGCGCTCGACACGCCCGACGCCGGCACGCCCGTGCGCGGCATCGCGCTCGTCGCGCATCCGCATCCGCTCTTTGGCGGCACGATGGACAACAAGGTCGCGCAGACGCTCGCGCGCACGCTCGTGCAGCTCGGCTACACGACGTACCGCTCGAACTTTCGCGGCGTCGGCGGCACGGCGGGCACGCACGACAACGGCATCGGCGAACAGGACGATCTGCTCGAACTGATCCGCTACATGCGCGCGCAGCCGGGTCAGGCCGACGTGCCGCTCGTGCTCGCGGGCTTCTCGTTCGGCACCTTCGTGCTCTCGCACGTCGCGAAGCGCTATCTGGAAGCGGGCGGCGAAATCGAGCGCATGGTGTTCGTCGGCACGGCGGCGAGCCGCTGGGAAGTCGCGCCGGTGCGCGAGGACACGCTCGTGATTCACGGCGAACTCGACGATACCGTGCCGATTCTCTCGGTGTACGAATGGGCGCGGCCGCAGGAACTGCCCGTCGTGGTGATTCCGGGGGCGGAACACTTCCTGCATCGCAAGCTGCACATTCTCAAGCGCATCATCGTCGACGCCTGGCGCTGAAACGCTCGCGTCGACGGCGCGGCTTTTTCTCGCGCGCGTTTTTAGGGTCCATATCGGCCGCACGCAGCGTCTGTAAGTGCTGCGTCGGCCGATCGTGAGAAATGACCTCGCGGTTGCATAAAAAGGCGCGCGAATCGTTAAAAATGCACGACAGGTGCGCGCAAACGTGTGCCCACTTCGAAAAACGCCTGCACGCGGCGCGTATAATGGGCGCTCTTTTTGCGGCCGCCGCGCCCGTCTGAAACCTCTTCAGGCGTGTTGAGCGAGGCGCCGCATTCCGGCTCACCCGACCGTGCGCCGCATGGCGCGCCACGTTCATCCCGACCCCAATCCCGTCCGACCTGAACCCATGCGTTTTCTCTCCAACGGCCAGCAGTCCCCTCTCGTTTCTTCCTCCATCGTTCGTAAAGTCACGCTCGGCGCGCTCGTGCCGGCCTCGCTGCTCGCGAGCGCCAGCGCGTTCGCGCAGGTGCCGCCGCCGGCGGTGAACGCGCGCTCGTGGGTGCTTGTCGACGCCACGGCGAACCAGGTGCTCGCCTCGGGCAACGCCGACGAGCGCGTCGAACCGGCCTCGCTCACGAAGCTGATGACCGCGTACCTCACGTTCGAGGCGCTGCAGTCGAAGAAGATTTCGATGGAGCAGATCGTCACGCCGAGCGAAGCGGTGCGTCGCGTGAAGACCGACGAATCGCGCATGTTCATCGAAGCGAACAAGCCGGTCTCGGTGCACGACCTCGTGTACGGCATGATCATCCAGTCGGGCAACGACGCGGCCATCGCGCTCGCCGAACTCGTGGGCGGCAGCGAAGCGAACTTCGTGAACATGATGAATGCCGAAGCGCAGAAGCTCGGCATGGCGCACACGCACTTCGCCGACGTCAACGGCATGCCCGACCCGAATCACTACACGACGGCCGGCGACCTCGCCACGCTGTCGGCGCGCCTGATTCGCGACTATCCCGAGTACTACAGCATCTTCTCGGTCAAGGAATTCAAGTACAACAACATCAAGCAGCCGAACCGCAACCGTCTGCTGTGGATCGACCCGACGGTCGACGGTCTGAAGACCGGCCACACGCAAGCCGCGGGCTACTGCCTGATCGCGTCGGCCAAGCGTCCGATGGCGGGCGGCGGCGACCGCCGTCTGGTCTCGGTGATGATGGGCGAGCAGAAAGAGCACGACCGGGTGCAGGACAGCCTGAAGATGCTCAACTACGGCTATAGCGCCTACGACACCACGCGCATCTACGGCGCGAACCAGGCCGTGGCCACGCCGCGCGTCTACAAGGGCGCGGCGGACGCCGTGAAGGTCGGCGTGAAGAAGGATCAGTTCGTCACGCTGCCGAAGGGCGCCGCCGACAAGGCCAAGCCGCAGATCGACATCACCAGCCCGCTGATCGCGCCGCTCGCGGACGGCCAGCAGGTCGGCACGGCGAAGTTCGTCGGCGCGGACGGCAAGGTGCTCGCGCAATTCCCGCTGGTCGCGCTCGAAGCGGTGCCGCAAGCCGGCATCGTCGGCCGCGTGTGGGATTCGCTCATGCTGATGTTCAACAAGAAGAAGTAAATGGCCGGACACACCTCGACTTCAGCGCCGCAAGCGCCCGCCGATCTTGACGCGCTCGACGCTCACGACGAGCTCGACGAGCACGATCACGATGACGAGCACGACGGCGAGCCCGTCGTCTGGCTGAACGGCGCATTCACGCCGATCAGCGAGGCGCGCGTGCCGGTGCTCGATCGCGGCTTCATTTTCGGTGACGGCATTTACGAAGTGGTGCCGGTGTATGCGCTCGAAGTCGAGGGTGTCGAAGCGGACGAAGACGGCGCAGCGCCGCTCGTGCGTGTGCCGTTCCGTCTCACGCAGCATCTCGCGCGGCTCGCGCGTTCGCTGGAGAAGATCGGCATCGCCAATCCGTTCAGCGAAAGCGGCTGGCGCGCGCTGATCGCGCGGGTGATCGACGCCAACGAGCAGGCCGGCGCGCTCGCGCCCGATGCGCACGCGAACGTCTACGTGCAGGTCACGCGCGGCGTCGCGAAGCGCGCGCACGCGTTTCCGGCGGCGAGCGTGCCGCCCACGGTGTTCGTGATGGTGAATCCGCTCGTCATGCCGGGCGATGCGTCGCGCGCGAACGGCGTGGCCTGCGTCACCGCCGAAGACCGCCGCTGGCTGCATTGCGACATCAAGGCGACCTCGCTGCTCGGCAACGTGCTGATGGCGCAACATGCGGCCGAACACGGCGTGTTCGAAACCATTCAGTTGCGCGACGGTTGGGTGACCGAAGCATCGTCGTCGAATGTGTGGATCGCGAAGGATGGCGCGCTGTACGCGCCGCCGCGCAGCCACAAGATTCTCGAAGGCATCCGCTACGGACTCGTCGAGGAACTGGCGCAGGAATGCGGGCTGCGTTTCGAGGCGCGCGAGATCGACGAAGCCGCGCTGCGCGGCGCCGACGAAGTGCTCGTGACCTCGGCGACGAAGGAAGTGCTGCCGGTCGTCACGATCGACGGCCAGGCGGTGGGCGACGGCAAGCCGGGCCCCGTCTATGCGGCGATTTACGCGGCGTACCAGCGTGCCAAGGCGCGCGCGGCGCGTGAGGTTTATGAGGCGGCATCGCTGGCGCAATCGCACGCCGAAGCCGCCGCCTCGCTACAGGAAGTGGACAACAAATGAGTGCATCGCAAACGAACGGCGCCGCCGGCGCCGAAGAAAAAACCACGCTGATCGAATTCCCGTGCGATTTCCCCATCAAGGTGATGGGCAAGACGCATCCGGAGTTCCAGGACACGATCATCGCCGTGCTGCGCGAATTCGACGGCGGTTTCGATACCGCAACCATCGAAACGCGGCCGTCGAGCGGCGGCAATTACACCGGCCTCACGGTGACGGTGCGCGCGACAAGCCAGCCGCATCTCGACGATATCTATCGCGCGCTGACCGGGCATCCGATGGTGAAGATCGTGCTGTAAGGGCGCGATCCGGATTGGGATCGAGATTGGAATCGAGATGAAGCAAGGGCCGCTTTTTAGCGGCCCTTGTTGCGTTTACGCGCGGTTCACGGCGTTCATTGAAGCGTGCTTCAAGGCGTGTCGCCCGTGGTCGCGCGCAGCGCCGCGGCGGCGGCCGTGATGACCGGGCCGGCCTCGCAGGCGTCTTCGTAGAGCCGTCGAAAGCGCGCCACCTCGTCGAACACCCAGTCGCGGAACGCGGTTACGCGCTCGGTTTGCAGGCGCTGCGGCTGGCAGATGAAGTAGTAGCGCCACGGACTCGGGCCGTCGATGTCCTTGAACAGGCGCACGAGGCGCCCGCGCGTGATTTCGTGCATCGCGAGCGAGCGGCGCACGAGCGCGATGCCCTGGCCGTCCATCGCGGCTTGCAGCAGATTCGACGAATCCTGATAGAGCACGCCGCGCTTGGGTTCGGGCAGATCCTGCAGACCGGCGGCGTCGAACCACGGACGCCACAGTTCGTCGTCGGAGCGCAGCAGCGGCAGCTTCGTCATCTCGCGCGGATCGTCGGGCAGCTTGCCGCCGTTGAAGTCGGGCGCGCAGGCGGGAAAGAAAATCTCGTCGAGCAGCAGTTCGGTGTGCAGGCCCGGATAGTGGCCGAAGCCGAAACGGATCGCCACGTCCACGTCGTCGCGCGTGAAATCGATCAGCGAATTGGTGGATTGCAGTTCGACGTCCCACTGCGGATGCGCCTCGATGAAGCGGCCGATGCGCGGCGTGACCCAGCGCGCCGCGAACGACGACAGCATCGACACGACGAGGCGGCGGTCGCGGTCGCCAGAGCGGATTTCCTCGGTGGCGCGCGCCAGCTGGTTGAGCGCGTCGCGCACCTGGGTGGCGTAGCGGCGGCCCGTATCGGTCACGCGCACGCGCTTGCCGTCGCGCGCGAACAGCGCCACGCCCAGTTCGGCTTCGAGCGCGCGGATCTGATGGCTGACCGCGCCGTGCGTGACGAACAGCTCGTCGGCGGCACGCGAAAAACTCTCGTGGCGGGCGGCGGCCTCGAAGGACTTGAGCGCATTGAGGGCGGGAAGCGTACGCAGATCCATCGTAATTTTTCTCACATAGGCGTGAAAAATGATCGTTTTGCTCGATCCCTTGCAGTGTCTAGGATTGTAGCCATTGGAGCACGTCATTCGGAGTCGAAAATGAGAGAAATTTCTTCGGATATCACCTTCGAGGTGGAAGCCCGGCAAGTGGCGTCGGTACGCGTTTCGCGCAGCACGCGCCTGACGGTGCGCTGCGGCGCGGTCTGGGTCACGCGCAGCGACGACACGGCCGATTACTGGCTCGAACCGGGCCAGACGCTGCGGCTGCGTCGCGGCGAGCGTCTGTGGATCGGCGCGGAGCAGGGCGCCCCCGCGTGGGTGGCGTTCGCCACGCCCAAGCGCGTGGGCGAGCGCGCGGTGGACTGGGCCGCTCGCACGGCGGCGCGCTTCGGCGTGCATGCGCGCGACGGCTGGCGCACGGTTTGATACAGCCACGGTTTGATACAGCCACGGTTTGATAAAGCGTTTGACGCACGATTCGATGCGTGCAAATCCGGTCTGCGCACCGCGCCGGGACCGCGCAGGCGGCCCGGCGCGCGGCCTGATCACGGTGATCGCGCAGCGTCCTCGGCGCGCTTGTCCCGAATTGGGTAAACTTCGGGAATCATGTGCGCCACCCCGGTTTCACCCCTGTCAATGTCATCCGACCCCGCGAATTCCGCGATTTCCACGATCGCCGAGGCGGCGTCCAGCACCGAATCCGGCCCCGCCGGCGCGCGCTTCGCAGCGCCCGTCGTGCGCTGGCGCGGCAACGAGGCCTACCAGGCGAGCTTCGACGCCATGCGCGCGTTCACCGATCAGCGCGACGCCGATACCCCTGACGAAATCTGGCTGGTCGAGCATCCGCCCGTTTTCACGCTCGGGCAGGCCGGCAAGCCCGAGCATCTGCTCGTCGCCAACAGCGGTATTCCGCTCGTCCAGATCGACCGCGGCGGCCAGATCACGTATCACGGGCCGGGCCAGATCGTGGCCTATTTGCTGCTCGATCTGCGACGCCGGAAACTGATGGTGCGCGAGCTGGTGACGCTCATCGAGCAGGCCGTGATCGACACGCTGGCGGCGTATAATCTCGCGAGCGAGCGCAAGGCCGGCGCGCCCGGCATTTACGTGCCGGAACACGCGTCGGGCGCCAGCGCGGCGCACCGTGGCGCGAAGGTCGCGGCGCTCGGTCTGAAGATCCGCAACGGCTGCAGCTACCACGGCGTGAGCCTGAATGTGTCGATGGACCTGAGCCCCTTCCTCGCGATCAATCCGTGTGGCTACGCGGGCCTCGAAACTGTCGATATGGCGTCGCTCGGCGTCGCGGCGGACTGGCGCGACGTGGCCGCCACGCTGGCGGCGCAGCTCGAGACGCAACTCGCTGCGCACGCGGCAAATCTTCCGGTGGCCGAAGCGGCCGCCACAGACCCGGCGGCCGAAGCGGCTGCAGTGGACCCGGCTGCTCAGGCGGCCTCAGGCGGGCAACCGCCGCAACCGCAGGCTGGCGCTGTTCCGGCGGCCTGACTGGATCGAACGAATGACTGATGTAACCGCGAACCCCGCCGCGAACCTGGCTCCGAGCCCGGCCCCCGCCGACGCCGTCCCCTACGACGCGACCGCGAAACAGAAGGCGCAGGCCAAGACCGCGCGCATTCCGATCAAGGTCATCCCCATCGAGAAGCTCAAGAAGCCCGACTGGATCCGCGTGAAAGCGGCCACGGGCACGTCGCGCTTCTACGAGATCAAGAACATCCTGCGCGAGCACAACCTGCATACGGTGTGCGAAGAGGCGAGCTGCCCGAACATCGGCGAATGCTTCGGCAAGGGCACCGCGACGTTCATGATCATGGGCGACAAGTGCACGCGCCGCTGCCCGTTCTGCGACGTCGGCCACGGCCGTCCCGATCCGCTCGATCCGGACGAACCGGCGAACCTCGCGCGCACCATCGGCGCGCTCAAGCTCAAGTACGTCGTGATCACGAGCGTCGACCGCGACGATCTGCGTGACGGCGGCGCGGGCCACTTCGTCGAATGTATCCGCCAGGTGCGCGAGCATTCGCCGGAAACCCGCATCGAGATTCTCACGCCCGACTTCCGCGGCCGTCTCGATCGCGCGCTCGGCATCCTGAACGCCGCGCCGCCCGACGTGATGAACCACAACCTCGAAACGGTGCCGCGTCTGTACAAGGAAGCGCGCCCGGGTTCGGACTACGCGCACTCGCTGAAGCTGCTGAAGGACTTCAAGGCGCTGCATCCGGACGTCGCGACCAAGTCGGGCCTGATGGTGGGTCTCGGCGAAACCGAGGAAGAGATTCTTCAGGTCATGCGCGACCTGCGCGCGCACGACGTGGACATGCTCACGATCGGCCAGTATCTGCAGCCTTCGGAGCACCATCTGCCGGTGCGTTCGTACGTACATCCGGACACCTTCAAGATGTACGAGGAAGAGGCGTACAAGATGGGCTTCACGCACGCCGCCGTCGGCGCGATGGTGCGTTCGAGCTATCACGCCGATCTGCAGGCGCACGGCGCGGGCGTGGTCTAAGCCGCTTCGTTTCGCTTCGTCGCATTGAAAAAAGCCCGCTGAAAAGCGGGCTTTTTCGTTGGCGCGCGGCATGCGCAGGAACACGCAAAGCAATGCTCCAGCAGCGTCATTAGCTATCGCGGATAAATTAGAACCGGACGCCGCCAGACTCCCTATAGTCGGAACCTTCCATTCAACCTCAGTGGTTCCGCCGGAGTTTTTCGATGAGTCATCGCGCCCGTCAACGTGTCCTTTCCTCGCAACGTCCGCGCGTGCTCGCCGCCGCGCTGGCGGCCACGGCGCTGTTCGCCGCGTTCGGTGCGCCGCGCGCGCATGCCGAGACGCGCGAAGTCGTGATCGCGTATCAGGACATGGTGGTGCCGTGGCGTTACGCGCAGGCGACCGGCGAAGTCGAAAAGGCCACCGGCTACAAGGTCACGTTCCGCAAGCTCGCGAGCGGCGCCGATGTGATCCGCGCGCTCGCGTCGGGTTCGGTGCAGCTCGGCGAAGCCGGGTCGAGCCCGATCGCGGCGGGGCTCTCGCAGGGCGTGAATCTCTCGCTGTTCTGGATTCTCGACAACATCAACGACGCCGAGGCGCTGGTCGCGCGCGACGGGTCGGGCGTGACCAGCATCGCGGGCCTCAAGGGCAAGACGATCGGCGTGCCGTTCGTCTCGACCTCGCATTTCCATGCGCTCGTGGCGTTGCAGAACGCGGGCGTGAATCCCGCCGATGTGAAGATCGTGAACCTGCGTCCGCCCGAAGTCGCGGCGGCCTGGCAGCGCGGCAACATCGACGCGACCTACATCTGGGACCCGGTGCTCGCGCAGGTGAAGAAGAGCGGCAAGGTGCTGATCACGTCGGGGCAGGTGGCCAAGGCGACGGGCAAGGCGACCTTCGACGGCTTCGTGGTCGATCGCGGTTTCGCGAAGGATAACGGCGACTTCGTGGCGAAGTTCGTGCAGGTGCTGGCCGCCGCCGACGCCGATTACAGCGCGCATCGCGCCGCCTGGAACGCCGCCTCGCCGCAGGTGCAGGCCGTGGCGAAGGAGTCGGGCGCGAATCCGGACGAAGTGCCCGCGAGCCTCGCGCTCTACGCATTCCCGACGCCCGCCGAGCAGGCCTCGAAGACCTGGCTGGGCGGCGGCGCGCAGTCGGGCGCGGCGCAATCGCTGCTCGCGACGGCGTCCTTCCTCAAGCAGCAGGGCACGATCCAGAACGTGCTGCCCGATTACTCGGTCGGCATCGATCCGCGTTACGTGCAGCGCGCCGCCGCGCACTGATTAACGCGCCGATATCGGCATTCGTCAGCATACGCACGCGAAGGAGGCGAGCATGAGCGCACTGGATATCCGCGATCTGAGCGTCGCTTACGCGGGCGCGCGTCGCGGCGACGCGCCCAGCGTGGCGCTCGCGAACGTGAACCTGCAGGTCGAGCGCGGCGAGTTCGTGGTCGCGCTCGGCGCGTCGGGCTGCGGCAAGACCACTTTGCTGAACTGCATCGCGGGCTTCATCGAACCGACCGGCGGCGAGGTGCGCGTGAACGGCGCGCGCGTGGCCGGACCGGGCGCGGAGCGCGGCGTGGTGTTCCAGAAGCATGCGTTGCTGCCGTGGCTGAACGTGCTCGACAACGTCGCGCTGGGCCTGCGTTTCCGGCGCGTGCCGAAGGCCGAACGCGAGCGCATCGCGCGCGAGCAACTGGCGCTCGTCGGGCTCGACGATCACGCGCGTTCGCGCGTGGATGCGCTCTCGGGCGGCATGCAGCAGCGCGTGGGCATCGCGCGCGCGCTCGCGAGCGATCCGCAAGTGCTGCTGATGGACGAGCCGATGGGCGCGCTCGACGCGATGACGCGCGAATCCGTGCAGACGCTCGTGCTCGACGTCTGGGCGCGCACGCAGAAGACGGTGTTCTTCATCACGCACAGCGTGGAGGAGGCGCTCTTTCTGGCGACGCGCGTGGTGGTCATGACGCCGGGGCCGGGCCGCATCGAGCACGCGTTCGAGGTGCCGTTCGCGCGCCGCTATCTGCGTACGCGCGACGCGCGCGCGGTGAAGTCGGCGCCCGATTTCATCGAATGGCGCGAGCGGCTCGTGCAGTTGCTGCACGCGGATGCGCGTGAACCGGCGCTGTCGTGAGCGCCCATTCGCGAAACCCATCATGAAGTCGACAGTCAAGGTGATGCGATGAGCGTGTCGCAGGAATCATTGGAAGCGCTGAACGCGCGCGCGTCATCCAGTTTCGAAGGCGCTGAAACCGCGTCAAACATAGCGTCAAACAGCGCGTCAAACAGCGCGCCAAACAGCGCGCCAAACAGCGCGCCAAAGATCGCCCCGCAAGCCGCACAGGTCGCGTCGAGCGGTTCGCGCGCCCGCGTCTGGCGCATGCCCGGCGAAGGGCCGACGGCCGCGCTCTCCGCCGCGTCGGTGGCCGGTCTCGCGGCGCTCTGGTGGCTCGCCACGCATCTGCACTGGCTGCCGCCGCTCTTTCTGCCGACGCCCGAGGCGGTCTGGCACGCCTTCGTCGACGCCTGGCACGGCCGCATCCAGGGCGGCCTGCCGCTCTCGGAGCATCTGTTCTGGAGCGCGCTGCGCGTGTTCGGCGCGTTCGCGCTCGCGGCGCTGACGGCGATTCCCGTCGGCATCCTGATGGGCGTGTCGCGCGTCGCGCGCGGCCTGCTCGATCCGCCGCTGGAGTTCTACCGGCCGTTGCCGCCGCTCGCCTACCTGCCGCTCGTGGTGATCTGGTTCGGTATCGACGAGACCGCCAAGATCGTCGTGATCTGGCTCGCCTGCTTCGCGCCGATCGCGATGGCCGCGCGCGCGGGCGCGAAAAGCGCCACCGTCGAGCAGTTGCGCGCGGCGGCGTCGCTGGGCGGCAGCTTCGCGCAGATCGTGCGCTTCGTGGTGCTGCCGGCCGCGCTGCCGGAAATCCTCACCGGGCTGCGCATCGCCATCGGCTTCGGCTGGACCACGCTCGTCGCCGCCGAAATGGTCGCCGCCACGGCGGGGCTCGGCCAGATGGTGCTCAACGCGTCGAGCTTCCTGCGCACCGACGTCGTGGTGATGGGCATCGTGCTGATCGGCCTGATCGCCTGGGGTTTCGACCTCGGCATGCGCGCGCTCGAACGGCGTCTCGTGCCGTGGAAAGGGCGCGGCTAAAAAGGCGCGCCTCGCCGGAGTGTTTTGACCCCGCTTCCGGGCGGCGCCCGCGCGCCCGGATTTCCGGATTCCCGGACGTATCCAAACCGCATTTCTGGAAATCCAGATTGCGCCACGCCCGATGCGTTGAAAATCCCTTGTAAATCAAGGGTGAGCACGCGCTGCGCCGCTGGCATCAACCTTGCAAAATAAATCGCGCGGCCACCCCGGCCGCGACAAAAAAAAGCAAGGAGACAGCCGATGTCCGATCCCCTCGTCCGGTTTCGCTGATTCCCCCCGTTTCGACCTGTCGCGGTTCGGCGCGTATCCACGCGCGGCCATCGGCTTAACTCATTGCAGGCATCCAAAGTGAAGAAACCTCTCCACAAAGTGCTCTATTTCCAGGTGATCGTGGCGATTGTCATCGGCGTGATCCTGGGCCACTTCTCTCCGGCCCTCGGCATCGACATGAAGCCGCTCGGCGACGCCTTCATCAAGCTGATCAAGATGGTGATCGGGCCGATCATCTTCTGTACGGTCGTGACCGGCATCGCCGGCATGGAAGACATGAAGAAGGTGGGCCGCGTGGGCGGCAAGGCGCTGCTGTACTTCGAAATCGTTTCGACGTTCGCGCTGGTGCTCGGCCTGATCGCCACGCACGTGCTCAAGCCGGGCGCGGGCTTCAACGTCGATGTGAAGACGCTCGACGCCAAGGCCGTGGCGAGCTTCGCGGAGAAGGCGCACGGTCAGAGCACCGTCGACTTCCTGATGCACATCATTCCGGACACGATGTTCTCGGCGTTCGGCCAGGGTGAAATTCTCCAGATCCTGCTGATCGCGCTGCTGTTCGGCGCGGTGCTCGCGCAACTGGGCGAGCGCGGCCGCGTGGTGACCGACTTCATCGACAGCCTCTCGGGCGTGCTGTTCGGCATCGTCAAGATCGTCACGAAGCTGGCGCCGATCGGCGCGTTCGGCGCGATGGCGTTCACCATCGGCAAGTACGGCGTGGGTTCGCTCGTGCCGATGCTCAAGCTGATCGGCACGTTCTATCTGACGTCGATCGTGTTCGTGCTCGTGGTGCTCGGCGCGATCGCGCGCTTCACGGGCTTCTCGATCATCCGCTTCGTTTCGTACATCAAGGAAGAACTGCTGATCGTGCTGGGCACGAGCTCGTCGGAATCGGCACTGCCGCAACTGATGCAGAAGCTCGAACGCATGGGCTGCCCGCGCTCGGTCGTGGGTCTCGTCGTGCCGACCGGCTATTCGTTCAACCTCGACGGCACCAACATCTACATGACGATGGCGGTGCTCTTCATTGCCCAGGCGACCAACACCGACCTCACGTGGACCCAGCAGCTCACGCTGCTCGCGGTGACGATGCTCACCTCGAAGGGCGCAAGCGGCGTGACCGGCGCGGGCTTCATCACGCTGGCGGCGACGCTGGCCGTGGTGCCGACCATTCCGCTGTCGGGCATGGTGCTGATTCTCGGCATCGACCGCTTCATGAGCGAATGCCGCGCGCTGACCAACATCGTCGGCAACGGCGTGGCGACGGTCGTGGTGTCGGCATGGGAAAAGGAACTCGACCGCGACAAGATGCGCGCGGCGCTGTCCGGCAATCCCGAGGAAGTGAGGGAAGGCGCGGGCGTCTAAGCGTTCCGGGCGTTCCGGTCGTTCCGGTGTCTTTCGCGGGCGGAGCGCATGCGCTCCGCCCGGATCGCAGCAAAGCCAGTCGTGCCGGCATAACCGCGGTATTGCCGGCTGTCTCACCGGCCGTATCACCGCTTCACCCAGCATCATGTCCTTTGGCGGCCTCGTGCCGTTGGGCGGCGCGCTGTTCCCCTGCGGCGCGCCGTGCCTCTTTTCCCCTTCCGCTCAAGCCGTCGGCCGCCTCGCGCGGTAAGCGTGTGCCACAATTCTCTCCATCCCCATCCGATTCTCCGGAAGCCGCCTCCGTGACGCGCCGTCTCATTGTGTTCATCGTGCTCGCCGTCGGGCTCGCGGTGGTTTGCGCGCTCGCGTGGTCGCTCGCCTGGCAGACCGGTATCGACGCGCTGCGCCGCAACGCCGCCGTGCGCGGCGACCGCACGACGGCCGCGCTCAAGAGCACGCTGGAGCGCTACGAATCGCTGCCGTATCTGGTGGGCGCGCATCCGCTCGTGCAGGACGTGCTGGCCGATCCGCGCCCCGAGTGGGTGGCCGAGGCGAACCGCTATCTCGAGGATGTGAACCGCCACGCGCGCGCCACCACGACCTACATCATCGGCGCCGACGGCCGCTGCATCGCCGCCAGCAACTGGCGCGGCGCGGACAGCTTCGTCGGCAGCGAATACCGCTTCCGCCCGTATTTCATCGAGGCCGCGCAAGGCAATGTGGGGCGCTTCTTCGGCATCGGCACGATCTCGCACGATCCGGGCTACTACATTTCGCAGCCGGTGCGGCGCGGCGAGAAGATCGTCGGCGTGGCCGTGGTGAAGCTCAATCTCGAATGGTTTCCGGGCTCGGATGCGTCCGAGCCGCTGCTCGTCACCGACGATCACGGCGTGATCTTTCTGTCTTCCGTGCCCGCGTGGAAGTACCGCACGGTGCGCCCGCTGCCCGCCGAGATCGTCCGCTCGATCGACCAGACGCGCCAGTACGCGCGCCAGGACATCGCGCCCTTGCCCGCGAGCGTGGAGCGCGTGCTGCCCGGCGACGCCGACATCGTGCGCATCGGCAGCGGCCTGCGCGCGCCGCGCTATCTGGAAACGCGCCGCGCGCTCGGCGAGCCCGACTGGCATCTGGTGACGATGTCGCCGATCGATCCGGTCCTCGACGCCGCGCGCAACGCCACCGTCATGACGGGCTTCGGCTATGTCTCGTTGTGCCTGCTCGGTTTCTACTGGCGCATGCGCCGCGCGCGCGTGCGCGAAGTGCTGCGCAGCCGCGCGATGCTGCAAAAAGCCTATGCGATGCTCAACGACCGCGTGGCCGAGCGCACCGCCGATCTCTCGCAGGCCAACGAGCGCCTGCAACGCGAAGTGGCCGAACGCACGCGCACCGAGCAGGAGCTGCGCGCGACCCAGGACGAGCTGATTCAGGCGAGCAAACTCGCGGCGCTCGGGCAGATGGCGGCGGGCATTACGCACGAACTGAATCAGCCGCTCGCCGCGCTGCGCAGTTTCTCCGACAATACGCGCGTGTTTCTCGCGCGCGGTCAGTACGATTCCGCGCACGAGAATCTGGAGGCGATCGGCTCGCTCACCGAGCGCATGGGCAAGATCGTCAATCAGCTCAAGCTGTTCGTGGGGCGCGCGAAGCCGAGAAGCCAGCGCTCGCCGGTGGTGCGCGCGCTGGGTAACGCGCTCGCGCTGCTCGGCAAGCGGCTCGAAGGCGTGCGCGTCGACCTCACGCTGACCGACGGCGAAGCCGCGCCGGTTCCGCTCGATCCGCACGGCGACGCTCCCGAACTGGTCGCCCAATGCGACGACCTGCGGCTCGAACAGGTGCTCATCAACCTGATCGGCAATGCGCTCGACGCGGTGGCGGGGCTGCCCGATCCACGCATCGTCATCGACATTCAGGCGCTGCCCGCGACGCTCGCGATCTCGGTGCGCGACAGCGGCCCCGGCATTCCCGACGACGTCATGCCGCGCCTCTTCGAGCCCTTCTTCACGACCAAGGAGATGGGGCAGGGCCTGGGGCTCGGGCTGGCGATTTCGTCGTCGATCGCGCGCGACTGCGGCGGCGCGCTGGCCGCGCACAACGGCCCGGACGGCGGCGCGTGCTTCGTGCTGACGCTGCGGCGCACGCGCATGGGAGCCACTGCGGCTACGACTGCGGGCGCAACTGCGGGCGCAACTGCGGGCATGGGCGAACCGAAGCCGCAGGACACAAGCTCCCGCACCTCCAACCAGGAAGGCGAACGAACATGATCGACACGACGCCCGGCCGGGTGCTCTATATCGAGGACGACGAACTGGTGCGCCGCGCCGGTGTGCAAAGCCTGCAACTCGCGGGCTTCGACGCGACCGGTTTCGCGAACGCCGAAGCCGCGCTGCCGCTCGTCGATGCCGAATTCGCGGGCGTGGTCGTCAGCGACATCCGCCTGCCCGGCATGAGCGGGCTCGACCTGCTCGCGCAATGCCACGACCGCGCGCCCGACGTGCCGGTGATTCTCGTCACCGGCCACGGCGACATTTCGATGGCCGTGCAGGCGATGCGCGACGGCGCTTACGATTTCATCGAGAAGCCGTTCGCGTCCGAGCGGCTGATCGAAACCGTGCGCCGCGCGCTGGAGCGCCGCACGCTGATGCTCGAAAACCTCGCGCTGCGCCGCGAGCTGGCGGGGCAGAACGCGCTCGCGCCGCGCATCATCGGCAGAAGTCCGGCGATCGAGCAGGTGCGCAAGCTGATCGCGAACGTCGCGCCGACCGATGCGTCGGTGATCATCAACGGCGACACCGGCGCGGGCAAGGAGCTGATCGCGCGCAGTCTGCACGAACTGTCGCCGCGCCGCGATAAACCGTTCGTGGCCGTGAACTGCGGCGCGCTGCCCGAGCCGATGTTCGAGTCGGAGATGTTCGGCTACGAGCCGGGCGCGTTCACGGGCGCGGCGAAGCGGCGGATCGGCAAGCTCGAACACGCGGCGGGCGGCACGCTCTTTCTCGACGAAATCGAAAGCATGCCGCTCGCGCTCCAGGTGAAGCTGCTGCGCGTGCTGCAGGACGGCGTGCTGGAGCGGCTGGGGTCGAACCAGCCGGTGCGCGTCGATCTGCGCGTGGTCGCGGCGGCCAAGGGCGATATGCTCGAACACGTCGCGGCGGGCACGTTCCGGCGCGACCTGCTGTATCGGCTCAACGTGGTGACGATCGCGCTGCCGCCGCTCGCGGAACGCCGCGAGGACATCGTGCCGCTGTTCGAGCACTTTCTGCTGGACGCGGCCGTGCGTTACCAGCGCCCGGCGCCGCTGCTCACCGAACGCGACCGCATGCGTCTCGCGCAGCGCGACTGGCCCGGCAACGTGCGCGAACTGCGCAACGCGGCGGACCGCTATGTGCTCGGGATTCCCGACGATGTCGCGCCGCCCGCCGCGAATGGCGCCGACGACGCGCTGCCGCTCAAGGAGCGCGTCGAGCAATACGAGCGCGCGCTGATCGCCGATGCGCTCCAGCAATCGAACGGCGCGGTCGCGCAGGCGGCCGAGCGTCTGCAGATGGCGAAGGCCACGCTTTACGAAAAGATCCGGCGTTACGGGCTCGTCGCGCGCGGCGAGAACGAACCGCGCGCATAAAAAAAACGGCAGCGAGTTTCGCTGCCGTTTTTCATTGGCGTTGGGCTGATGCGCGGGCGATCTCAGGTCGAAAGCGCCTTTTGCAGCAACTGGTCGAGTTCCGCGAACTGCGGCTCGCCCACGTAGCGCTTGAGGATCTTGCCGTTGCGGTCGACCACGAAGGTGGTCGGCGTGAGCTGCACGTTGCCGAACTGCTTCGCGGCGGAGCCGTCGTCCATCGCCACCTTGAACGGCAACTGGCGCGTCTGCGCGTAGTTGGCGACGTACATCGGCGCGTCGTAGTTCATCGCCACGGCGACGAATTCGAGGCCTTCGCCCTTGTAGCGGTTATAGGTCTGGACCATCTGCGGCATTTCCTGCATGCAGGTCGCGCAGCTCGTCGCCCAGAAGTTGATCAGATAGACCTTGCCCTTGAGGTCGGCGGTCGAGACCTTCTGGCCGGACAGCAGCGTGAAGGTGGCGTCCGGCACGCGCTGCTGGCTGCCGAAGAACGCGAAGTAGCCGGCGATGGCGATCGCCAGCACCACGACGGCGGCGGCGATGTTGCGCAGCGCGCCGGAGCGCGCCTTCGGGGAATTCGGGGATGCGGACATGGGTTGGTGCCTCAAGCGCCCACGGGCGCGGAAAGAGCCGGACTGCGTCTGGCAGAACTTCCAGCAAAACAACTGGCAAGCTTTCGCAAATCTTGAGCAAACGCATTGTAGCGCTGAATTTCCCGGCATAGCGGCTGCGCAGGCACATGCCCGGCATCGCAGCGGATAATGGTCCGCACTTTCTGTCATCCCGCACTTTTATGCCGTCACGTTTGCGTTTCCCGAATTTCGTCAGGCTTTCAGGTTCGCTGGACGTCGATGTTGATATGCGCGCCAGGACGCGCAACGCGCTGCGCCGTGCCGCTGCCTGCGCGGCGGGCGCCACGCTCGTCGCCGGGGTGCTGGCGTGCTCGCCCACTTACGACTGGCGCACGGTCGCGAATAGCGCGAGCGGCTATAGCGTCGACCTGCCCGCCAAGCCGGGCGCGGATCAACGCAGTATCGACGTCGGCGGCACGCCCATGCGCATGCGTGTGCAGACGGCCGAAGTGGGCGGCGCGGTGTTCGTCGTCGGCACGCTCGATCTGCCCGACGCACAGCCCGCGACGCAGCAGAAAGCGCTCGACTTCCTGCGTGACGGCCTCGCGCGCAATCTGGGCGCGCCGCCCGCCGCGCATGCGGTGGACGTGCCGCTGGCGGCGGGCGGCGCCGTGCAGGGCATGGAACTCGATCTGACAGGCAAAGCCGACAACCCGGCGGGTTTCGGCAGCGCGGGCGGCAAGGCCGAAGCGCGCACGATCCACGCGCGCATCGTCGCAAGAGGAGCCCATGCGTACCAGCTCGCGATCGTGGGCCGCGAACAGCCGCCCGTCGAACAAGTCGATCAGTTCTTCCAATCTTTCAAACTGTATTGAGGATAACGGAGCGACGCGCGCAAGCGGCGCGAAGTGAATGTGCTCTCCTGGGTTTACCGGCTAACACACGGATTTGATTGAGGGTTTACGGGTTACCCACAGCGCCTGTGGGTAACTTTGTGGAAAAAGCCGCGTCGCTGGCCGCAAAAGGCCGCCCTGTGGGCTTTTTGTTAGATTGGGCGGCTTTCCCGTAGTTTGTTAAATCGAGAAGAATCAATGACTTGCGTTTTGGCTGACAGCTGAATGCGAATCGTGCACGAAAACGGGCTCAACACGACGTTGTGTGCATAAGTCAAGTCTTGACTTCCATTTTTTGATCCGTCTGACGAGTGGCCTCGCGCCGCCGCGGCCCGCCATGCGCGATGCGCGGCGCGCGTTGGCGCACGAGCGTTCGCGCCGCGTAATTGCTGCGCACTACTGATCGGCGAGTGCTCGGCGATACTGCACGGCCTCCGCAATATGGGCCGCCGAGGGCATGGAGTCGCCCGCGAGATCGGCGATCGTGCGCGCCACCTTGAGCGCGCGATAGTAGGCGCGCGCCGACCAGCCGAAGCGCTCGCCCGCTTCGCGCAGCAGCGCTTCGCCGGCGGCGTCGGGGCGGCAGACGGCGTCGGTTTCGCGTCCGCTCAGTTCACGGTTGGTCTTGCCCTGACGCGCGATCTGCCGCTCGCGCGCGGCTGCCACGCGCGGCGCGATGACGGCAGTGGCTTCGCCGGGCGCGGCGGCGCGGCCTGCCAGTTCGGCGGGCGGCAGCGCAGGAATCTCGATCTGGATGTCGATGCGGTCGAGCAGCGGCCCGGAAAGCTTGCGCCGATAACGCGCCGCGCCTTCGGGCGTGCAACGGCAGCGTCCGGACGGATCGCCGCGCCAGCCGCACGGACACGGATTCATGGCCGCGACGAGCTGGCAGGCGGCGGGGAAGTCGGTCTGCCACGCCGCGCGCGAGATGGTGATGGAGCCCGCTTCGAGCGGCTCGCGCAAGGTTTCCAGCACATGGCGGTCGAACTCGGGCATAGACTCGTCGAGAAACAGGACACCTAAATGAGCGAGCGTGATTTCGCCGGGCTGCGGCGGATTGCGCCCGCCGATCAGCGCCGCCGCGCTCGATGAGTGATGCGGGGCGCGAAAAGGCCGACGCCGCCACTGCTGCGGCGAAAAGCCGATCGCACTGGCGGACAGCAGCGCGGCGCTCGCGAGCGCTTCGGTGTCGGTCATCGGCGGCAACAGGCCGGGCAGGCGCGCGGCGAGCATGGACTTGCCCGCGCCAGGCGGCCCGACCATCAGCAGGTGATGGCCGCCCGCGGCTGCCACTTCGAGCGCGCGCCGGGCGCCGCGCTGGCCGATCACGTCGGCCATGTCGGGCAGGGCGCCGGCCGCCGCGGTGTCGAGGGCGCGGGCGCGCACGGGCGCGAGGCGCGCGTCTTCCGCGCCCGCGAGATGCGCGCACAGCGCGCGCAGGTCGGTGACCGCGTAGACATCGACATCGGGCACGAGCGCGGCTTCTGCGGCGTTGTCGGCGGGGAGATAGAGCTGGGGCGTGCGCGGTGCGCACGACGGGTGGAGATCGGCGTCAGTCCGGTCGTGCGCTTCGGCGGCCGCGCTATGTGAGTGCGCATGCGCGCGCGCCGTGCCGCACGCCATCGCGAACGCCCCGCGCATGGGCCGCACCGCGCCGGTCAGCGATAGCTCGCCCGCGAACTCGCGCCAGTCGGTGAGCGCAGCGGCGGGAATTTGTCCGCTTGCCGCGAGGATGCCAAGCGCGATCGGCAGGTCGAAGCGCCCCGATTCCTTGGGCAGATCGGCGGGCGCGAGATTCACGGTGATGCGGCGCACGGGAAAATCGAAGCCGCAGTTGCTGAGCGCGGCGCGCACGCGCTCGCGGCTTTCACGCACTTCGAGATCGGGCAGGCCGACGATGGAGAACGACGGCAAGCCGTTGGCGAGATGGACTTCGACGGTAACGTCGGGCGCGCGGCCAGCAGCCGGCGCGCGGCTGCGCACCACGGCAAGCGACATGGGGATCTCCGGGAGACGGCACACGCGCGGCGCACGCGCGACGTGGAGGTCGCGCGCGGCCCATGCGCCAGGCTGGTGAGGCGCGTGCCCCTTTACGGTTCCTTTTCGAAACCGTTACGGCTCGCTTGCCTTAAGTTGCTTTAAGCAATGACAGAATTGTTCAGGATGACTGGCCAGTGACCGGCAGCTTCTGTTCGAGTTCGGCCACGCGGCGTTCGAGTTCTTCGAGGCGTGCGCGCGTGCGGGCGAGCACTTGCGCCTGCGCGTCGAATTCCTCGCGCGTGACGAGTTCGAGCTTCGAGAAGCCCTGCGAGAGCATCGCGCGCACGTTGCGCTCGACGTCGCGCGCGGGCGAGTTCTTCAGCAGGTCGCTGACCTTCGACTGAATGTCGTTGAATACATCGTTCGGTTGTTTCATTCGCTTCCCCTTCGTTGCACAAAATGTGTGCAAGTTTCGTTTCGACTGTGCCTCGCTTTGGGTCGTGACCGATCTTGGTGCGAAACCCGCAAGTCGGGCGATACCCGTGTGCGCATCTGGTGCGTGGCGCGCGCGGTGCATCCTCCGCGTGCCTTCGCCCTGCCTGCCGCGCGCCTTCACGCGGCCCGCAAGCACGCGCCGAGGCGGCTTTGCGCGGCGCCTGCATGCCTGCGCGATCACGCGAGGCCTGAGAACACTCTAGCAACGATCCCAGGCCGCCGCCACCGCGCGGGCCCCACGTTAGCCGTCCGGCCAGGCGCTGCCTCGGCCGAGCCCGCGCCGCGCCTGGACCCGCTTTGGCGCGGCTTTCGGGCGAATCGGGACGCGGCGAAAAGCGCCTTCGCGCGAGCTTGCGCACGCGAGACGCGCATTGTCCACGGGATAGACCAATCCTGCATCGAACTCCGTCAGAACGTGCGATCGATCAAATTGGCACGGGTGTTGCTAATACCGTCCCGCGCACCGAAAAACGGCTGGCTCGCGGTGCGCCAGCGGGGCGAGACCCGCACCGCAGGCGCCCGTTGCAGAAATAAACACGGGATGAAGCAACTACAGCGAGGACTACATGAAACTGATTACAGCAATCATCAAGCCGTTCAAGCTCGATGAGGCGCGCGAGGCCCTCTCGGCCATCGGTGTCTCGGGGATTACGGTCACCGAAGTGAAAGGCTTCGGCCGTCAGAAGGGTCACACCGAGCTGTATCGCGGTGCGGAGTACGTCGTCGACTTTCTGCCCAAGGTGAAGATCGAGGCCGCCGTGTCGGACGACATCGTCGACCAGGCGATCGAAGCGCTCGAGCGCGCCGCCCGCACGGGCAAGATCGGCGACGGCAAGATTTTCGTCACCCCCATCGAACAGGTCATCCGCATCCGCACCGGTGAAACCGGCGCCGACGCGCTCTGATCAACAGCAGCACACGCGATAGTCGATAGACGAGAGAGACAAGAGGAAACCGAGATGCGCAAACTTTTGATGTCCCTGCTGATGGCCGGCTCGCTGCTCGCCGGCGGCATCGGCGCCGCCCTCGCGGACGACGCTTCGGCGCCGGCCGCGGCGTCGGCCCCCGCAGCTTCCGCTGCGCCTGACGCTTCGGCGGCTGCAGCAGCGCCCGCCGCCTCCGCACCCGCCGCTGACGCGGCATCCGGCGCCGCCGCAAGCGCGCCCGCCGCCGCTTCGGCCGCCGACGCGGCACCCGCCGCACCGACCGCGCCGTTCTCGGTCGATTCGTCGAAGATCAACTCGGGCGACACCGCCTGGATGCTGACTTCCACGGCGCTCGTGCTGTTCATGACGATCCCGGGTCTCGCGCTGTTCTACGGCGGCATGGTCCGCAAGAAGAACGTGCTCGCGACGCTCATGCAGAGCTTCGCCATCACCTGCGTCGTCACGGTGATCTGGACGGTGATCGGTTACTCGCTGGCGTTCACGCCGGGCAACTCGTTCATCGGCGGCTTCTCGCGCGTGTTCCTTGAAGGCATGAACTACATCAAGGGCGACAAGGCGACGACGCTGACGGTCAGCCACCTCGCGCCGACCATCCCGGAAAGCGTGTACTTCGTGTTCCAGATGACGTTTGCGATCATCACCCCGGCGCTCATCACCGGTGCGTTCGCGGACCGCATGAAGTTCTCGGCGATGCTGGTGTTCATGTCGCTCTGGTCGATCATCGTCTACGCGCCGATCGCTCACATGGTCTGGGAACCGACCGGCTGGCTCGCCAGCGCCGGCATCCTCGACTTCGCAGGCGGCACGGTGGTGCACATCAACGCCGGTGTGGCCGGTCTCGTGTGCTGCCTCGTGCTCGGCAAGCGTGTCGGCTACGGCCGCGAAGTGATGGCGCCGCACAACCTCGTGCTCACGCTGATGGGCGCGGCCATGCTGTGGGTGGGCTGGTTCGGCTTCAACGCGGGTTCGGCAGTGGCGGCTGACGGCCGTGCCGGTTTCGCGATGCTCACGACGCAGATCGCCACGGCATGCGCGGCGCTCGGCTGGATGTTCGCGGAGTGGATCGCCAAGGGCAAGCCTTCGGTGCTCGGCATCGCTTCGGGCGCAGTGGCCGGTCTGGTCGCGGTGACGCCGGCTTCGGGCTTCGTCGGCGTGATGGGTTCGATCGTGATCGGCGTGGTGGCAGGCGTGGTCTGCTTCTGGTCGGCGACGTGGCTCAAGCACAAGTTCGGCTATGACGACTCGCTCGACGCATTCGGCGTGCACGGCATCGGCGGCATCATCGGCGCGATCCTGACCGGCGTGTTCGCGGTCAAGGACATCGGCGGCGCCGACGGCAGCGTGATCCTCCAGATCAAGGGCGTCGCGACGACCCTGATCTACAGCGGCGTGGTCAGCTTCGTCCTGCTGAAGGTCATCGACATGGTGATGGGCCTGCGCGTCACGGAAGAAGAAGAGCGCGAAGGTCTCGACGTCATCCTGCACGGCGAGCGTGTGGAATAACGTTCGATCCATGTTTCGATGCATGGTTTGAGGTTGTAGGGCAGTACAGGTAGTACTGGAGCACAGCGACTTGGGCCCGTCTTCATGGCGGGCCCTTTCTTTTTCTGCGGGCGCTGTCGCGGGGCTTGCGTTCGCGCCTCGCATGGCGCGGGAATAAAATCGCGTCGCGCGTGTTAGCTGCGTGCAGGGAGCAATGCGCCGAAGTGGGCGGAAATGCGGGGAAACGCGGGGAAATGCGCAGAAAGGGCGTCGGCTTGGCGCCGAAAAGTGTCCCTTCATTTCGTGGGACTCCATTGCGCGCGACGGCGCACGCGGTCCAGAATGGATATCCACCAGGGATGCAGGGATGGCCGGCGAGTCGCCGGGTGACGCGCGATCCGCGAGCAAGCCGCGAGTAACCCTATAAGGTGTAAGGGGAAAGTGCCTTGCATCCGGCGCAATCGTCCCCAGATAGACCACCGGTTTCCCTACAATCCAATAAGCTTTCGTCCGCGAGTAATTCCATATGGTCCCGCATCTGGTCACGGCGTTGAATGGCCCGCTCCTCGAACTGGAGCAGCGCATCCTCGACGCGACGCCGGCCATCGAGCGCTGGTTCCGCCTCGAATGGCAGGAGCACACGCCGCCGTTCTACTGTTCGGTGGACCTGCGCAACGCCGGCTTCAAGCTCGCGCCGGTCGACACCAATCTGTTCCCGGGCGCCTTCAACTGCCTGCCGCAGGAGGTGCTGCCGCTCGCCGTGCAGGCCGCCATGGCCGCCATCGAGAAGATCTGCCCGGACGCCAAGAATCTGCTCGTGATTCCCGAGCAGCACACGCGCAACGCGTTCTATCTGGAGAACGTCGCGCGGCTCGCCACGATCATGCGTCAGGCGGGCCTGAACGTGCGCTTCGGCACGCTCGACGAAACCATCGCCGGGCCGGTCACGATCTCGCTGGCGGACGGCCAGAAGATCGTGCTGGAGCCGCTCGAACGCTCGCAGCGCCGTCTCGGCCTGAAGAACTTCGACCCGTGTTCGATTCTTCTGAACAACGATCTGTCAGGCGGCATTCCGCCCGTGCTGGAGAACCTGCACGAGCAATATCTGCTGCCGCCGCTGCACGCGGGCTGGGCGGTGCGTCGCAAATCGACGCACTTCTCGTGCTACGACGACGTCGCGAAGAAGTTCGCGAAGATGGTGGGCGTCGATCCGTGGATGATCAATCCGTACTTCGCACACGTGGAAGGCGTCGACTTCGAGGCGCGCACGGGCGAGGAGCAACTGGCCACCGCGATCGACGCGGTGCTCAAGAAGATCGCGAAGAAGTACCGCGAGTACGGCATCACCGAAAAGCCCTACGTGGTGATCAAGTCCGACGCGGGCACCGACGGCCGCGGCGTGATGACGGTGCACGACGCCTCGGAGGTTGCCGCGCTCACCAAGCGCGAACGTGCGAAGATGTCGGCCACGAAGGACGGGCTCGAGGTGCACGACGTGATCGTGCAGGAAGGCGTCTACACCTTCGAGCACATCGGCGACGAGGTGGCCGAGCCGGTCGTCTACATGATCGACCGCTACGTGGTGGGCGGTTTCTACCGCGCGCACGGCAGCCGCGAGCGCGACCAGAACCTGAACGCGCCGGGCATGCACTTCGTGCCGCTGGGCTTCGAGCACACGGCGCTGCCCGACACGCGCGCGAAGCCGGGCGCGGCGCCGCCGAACCGCTTTTACATGTATGGCGTGGTCGCGCGCCTCGGGTTGCTGGCGGCATCGGTGGAGCTGGAAAAGACCGATCCGGAAGCCATCCAGGTCTGACGATAGCGGCGCTCACCCGCGCCCGACACGACCGATAACACGACGCTGCGCCCGCCCTGTGCGGGCGCAGCCGTCATAACAGCACGGATACAGCAGGGACGACATGGACATTCTCTTCATCGCCGATCCGCTCGAGCGGTTCAAGATCTACAAGGATTCGACCTACGCGATGATGGCCGAGGCCGCGAAGCGCGGCCACACGCTCTATGCGTGCGAGCCGCAGCAGCTCGCCTGGGTGAACGGGCGCGTGGAAGCCGACGTGCGGCGCGTCGAGATCGTCGGCGATACGGCGGACCTGCATCGCGCGCCGTGGTTCACGGCCACGGACGCCACGCGCGCGCTCACGGAGTTCGGCGCGGTGCTGATGCGCAAGGATCCGCCGTTCGACATGGAGTACGTCACGTCGACGTGGCTGCTGGAAATGGCCGAGCGCGCGGGCGCGAAGATCTTCAACAAGCCGCAGGCGATCCGCGATCACTCGGAAAAGCTCGCGATCGGCGAATTTCCGCAGTTCGTCGCGCCCACGCTGGTGACGCGCGACGCCGTGCGACTGCGCAAATTCCACGACGAACATCAGGACGTGATCCTCAAGCCGCTCGACGGCATGGGCGGCATGGGCGTGTTCCGCGTGAAGGCCGACGGCATGAACCTCGGCTCGATCATCGAGATGCTGAGCGAGGACGGCCGCCGCAGCGTGATGGCGCAGAAGTTCATCCCCGAAATCAAGGACGGCGACAAGCGCATCCTGCTGATCGGCGGCGAACCGGTGCCGTACTCGCTCGCGCGCATTCCGCAAGGCAACGAGGTGCGCGGCAATCTGGCCGCGGGCGGTCTGGGCCGCGCGCAGCCGCTCACGGCGCACGACATGGAGATCGCCAAAGCGCTCGGGCCGACGCTGGCCGCGCGCGGGCTGCTGCTGGTGGGGCTCGATGCGATCGGCGACTGGCTCACGGAAGTGAACGTCACGAGCCCGACCTGCTTCCGCGAAATCATGGAGCAGACCGGCTTCGACGTGGCCGCGATGTTCATCGACGCGCTGGAGCGCGCCGCGGCCTGAATGAGCGCGCTTTGACGGTTTCCTGCCGCGTTTCGAGGGGTTGCTCGAACGCGACAGCGCGGCGCTTGATTCCCGGCGCCGCGCCGGCATCTGACAGATGAGGGCGCGTGCGGCGCTGCTGCAGGGCACAAAAACTGCGCATGCCTGATTGTGCGGTTGATGCGTGCGGAATGAAAAACGCGAGCAAAACCGCATGGTCTGCGCGAAAATGACCCTGCTACAATGCCGCGAGTTCGTATCCGGACCGCGCGTGTTGCATCGCCAGAAGCGCGCCCGAGCACGTTCCGACCCTGATGGCCCACGGCTGGCCACCGGTCGGCGCCAGCATCATCCGAAGCCGTTTATTGCAGTCAAGCTGACATGGCAGGGATTCTCATCATCGCCCACGCACCGCTCGCCACCGCGCTGCGCGAGTGCATTGCCCATATTTACGGCGGTTGTCCGGCGCGCATCGGTGCGCTCGACGTGTTGCCCGACAGCGACCCCGCCGAGGTGGTCGCCCAGGCCAACGCCGAAATCGAGCGCCTGCGCGAGGAAAACGGCGCGCTCGTGCTCACCGACATGTTCGGCGCCACGCCTTCGAACATCGCCGCGCGTCTCGCGACGTTGCCGCAGGTGCGCGTGCTGGCGGGCGTGAATCTGCCGATGCTGGTGCGTGCGGTCTGTTACCGCGCGACGCCGCTCGACACGCTCGTCGAAAAGGCGCTGGCGGGCGCGAGCAAAGGCGTGCAGCCGATCGGCCCGAGCACGCCGCAACCCGTCAACGACTGCGGCTGCGCGCCCACGCCGTGCGCGGAGGCGGCCTCCGACGCGGCCGCGGGCATGGCCTCGAAGCCCGTCGGCGCGAGCGTGCTCGGTGCGAAGACCGCACCCGTGCTGGCCGAAGCCGACTGCGCGGACGTCGCAAGCCGCCTCGCCGGCGTGCTCAAACCCGCCGGCGCGGCCTGAGCCCGCCCGTCGAATTACGGCGGCGCGGCTCGCTGCGCCGCAGCATCGCGGGCGGCGCGGGCCGCGCAGCGAGCACGCCGGGCCACGGCGTCGCACAATCTCACCGCATCACTCCAACTACCCTGCGTCTGGATCGACCTATGCTGCAACAAGAAACGACCATCGTGAACAAACTCGGCCTGCATGCGCGCGCGTCGGCGAAGCTGACGCAACTGGCCGGCAACTATCAGTCGGAAATCTGGATGAGCCGCAACGGCCGCCGCATCAATGCCAAGAGCATCATGGGCGTGATGATGCTGGCCGCGGGCATTGGCAGCACGGTGCTGATCGAAACGGAAGGCCCCGACGAGCAGGACGCCATGAGCGCGCTGCTCAAGCTCATCGCCGACAAGTTCGGCGAAGGCCAGTGAAGCACGGCCGCTGTTAGCCTCCCGACGCCGCGTCTCGACGCGGCGTTTTCATTTGCTCGACGCGGTATTCGCTTACGGTGTCTTGCAAGACCTAAAGATCGGCGCAAGCCGGACGACATACGAGGACACGCCCCGCACCGCGAAGACTTGCCGCGCTGCAAAACGCGTGTCGCCGGGAAACATCGGCACGCAGCGGAATTTATAATGACGGGCGGGGTCAGAGAGTGCGCATTGCAGCGGTTTGCCGCGGCATCACATAACCAGAGGAGGTGCGCGTGCCGTTCACGCTGCATGGAATTCCCGTATCGCGCGGTATTGCCATCGGGCGGGCGTATTTGATCGCTCCGGCCGCGCTCGACGTCGATCACTATCTGGTCGAGCTGTCGCAGATCGAAGCCGAAATCGAGCGCTTCCGGGCCGCGCTCAAGCGCGTCGAGCAGGAGCTGGACACCTTGCGCGCCGACCTCGCCGCCGACGCGCCCAGCGAAATGGGCGCGTTCATCGGCGTACATCTCATGATCCTGAACGACGTGATGCTCGTGCAGGAAACCATGGACCTCATCCGCACGCGCCGCTTCAACGTCGAGTGGGCGCTCACCGAGCAGCTCGAACGCCTCACGCGCCACTTCGACGAAGTCGAGGACGAATACCTGCGCGAACGCAAGGCCGACATCGAGCAGGTGGTCGAGCGCGTGCTCAAGGCGCTCGCGGGCGCGTCGCCCACGCCGCTGCACGGCAGTTGCGACGAGATGATCGTGGTCGCGCACGACATCGCGCCCGCCGACATGCTGCAGTTCAAGGGCCAAACCTTCCAGGGCTTCGTCACCGATCTGGGCGGCCGCACCTCGCATACGGCGATCGTCGCGCGCAGCCTGGGCATTCCGGCGGCGGTCGGCGTGCAGCAGGCGAGCGCGCTGATTCGCCAGGACGATCTCATCATCGTCGATGGCGATCATGGCGTGGTGATCGTCGATCCCGCGCCCATCGTGCTCGAGGAGTACACCTATCGTCAGAGCGAGATGGCGCTCGAGCGCCGCAAGCTGCAGCGCCTGAAGTTCTCGCCCACGCAGACGCTGTGCGGCACGCGCATCCAGCTCAGCGCGAACATCGAGCTGCCCGAGGACGCCCAGGCGGCGCTCGATTCGGGCGCGACCGGCGTGGGTCTGTTCCGCACCGAGTTCCTGTTCATGAATCACAAGGACCAGTTGCCGGAGGAGGACGAGCAGTTCGAGGCCTACAAGCGCGCGGCCGAGCTGATGAACGGGCTGCCCGTGACCATCCGCACAATCGACGTCGGCGCGGACAAGCCGCTCGATGCGCTCACCGGCGCCGACGGCTACGAGACCGCCGCGAACCCGGCGCTGGGGCTGCGTGCGATCCGCTGGAGCCTGTCCGAGCCGCAGATGTTCCTCACGCAGTTGCGCGCGATCCTGCGTGCCTCGGCGTTCGGCAACGTGAAGATCCTGATTCCGATGCTCGCGCACGCGCAGCAGATCGACCAGACGCTCGACCTGATCCGCGAGGCGCGGCGTCAGCTCGACGACGCGGGCCTCGCCTACGACTCGAACATCCAGGTGGGCGCGATGATCGAGATTCCGGCGGCGGCGCTGGCCTTGCCGATGTTCCTGCGCCGGCTCGATTTCCTCTCGATCGGCACCAACGATCTGATTCAGTACACGCTCGCGATCGACCGCGCCGACAACGCCGTGGCCGACCTCTACGACCCGCTGCACCCGGCGGTGCTGCAACTGATCGCGCACACGCTGCGCGAAGCGAAGCGCGCGGGCGTGCCGGTCTCCGTGTGCGGCGAGATGGCGGGCGATCCGCAGCTCACGCGACTGCTGCTCGGCATGGGGCTCACGGAGTTCTCGATGCATCCGAGCCAGTTGCTGGTGGTGAAGCAGGAGATCCTGCGCTCGCAGTTGAAGGCGCTCGAAAAGCCGGTCGCCGATGTGCTGGCCGCCTATGAGCCCGAAGAGTTGCAGGCGGCGTTGGTGCGTCTTGCGCAGGCGTGATTTGCGCGGTTTTGCTTCTCGGGCTTCCCGTACTCCTCGTGCTTCAAAAGCAAAAAAGCCCCGGCATGCCGGGGCTTTTTTGTTGGCGCGCTCACACGTGCCGTTCGCCGCAGACGGGGCAATCGGGCTGGCGCGCGATGCGCATCGTGTTCCACTCCATGCGCAGCGAATCGAGCATCATCAGCCGGCCGACGAGCGGCGTGCCGATCTCTCCGACCACGCGCAGCGCTTCCGCGGCCTGCATCGCGCCGATGATGCCGACCGTGGGCGCGAACACGCCCATCGTCGAGCACGCGACTTCCTCGAACGGCTGATCTTCGGGGAACACGCAGGCGTAGCAGGGCGAGTCCTCGCGGCGGAAGTCGAAGGTGCTGATCTGGCCGTCGAAGCGCAGCGCCGCGCCCGAGACGAGCGGCACGCCATGCTTCACGCAGGCGCGGTTGATCGCGTGGCGCGTGGCGAAGTTGTCGGTGCAATCGAGCACCACGCTCATCTTCGGCACCTGCTCGTCGAGCCAGGCGTCGTCGATGCGCGCCTGCACGGCGTTGACCGTCACCTCCGGATTCAGGCGCGCGATGGCGTCGCGGCCCGACTCGACCTTGGCGCGGCCGACCGACGCCGTCTCGTGCATGATCTGCCGCTGCAGATTGGTGAGATCGACCGTGTCGTTGTCGACGAGCGTGAGCGTGCCCAAGCCCGACGCCGCGAGATACATCGCCGCCGGCGAGCCGAGGCCGCCCGCGCCGATCACGAGTGCATGCGCGTCGAGAAAGCGCTGCTGCGCCTCGATGCCGATCTCGTCGACGAGGATATGGCGGGAATAGCGGAGGAGTTGGTCGTCGTTCATCGCGGGGCGCACGGTGCGAGGCGCGCGATGGACAGAAGACCGTGAGACGCGCGCCGGAAATACGGATTCGCGAAAGTCGCGAAGTTCTTATTGTACCGGCGGCGGGAGCTTCGCTCCGGGGCGCGCGTTGCGGTGCTAACGCGGCCCCCGGAGCGGGTGAGGCAGATGCAGCTTACTTCGCGGGAGCCGACGCCGGCGCGGGCGCCGTTGCAGGTGCGGAAGCGGCGGCCGGAGCCGACGCGCCCGGCGCCATGATCAGCGCGCCCGGCTTCACGGCGATGGGCGCCGAAGCCGAGGTGGGCGGCTTCTGCTGCGCCATGCGGCGTTCCATCGGCGACTTCGATTCGACCACCGGCTTGCCCTGAAGCTTGTTCAGCGCCTGCTGGAGCATGAAGTCGTCAGTCGAACCGAATTCGACCGGCTTGCGCTCGCGATCCTTCTGGCGCTGTTCCGGCGTCTTCTTGTCGTTCTGCTCTTCGAGCTGACGCAGCATGTCCATGCGCTCCTGCTCGCGCACGTCCTGCTCCTTCTTCTCGTCTGGATCCTGCGTGTTGGCCAGGTGGTTCTGATAGTCCACTTCGCGCGTGACGAGTGCGTCGTCCGGATCGCCGTCCGCGTACTGATCGACCGCGACGTCAGGACGGATGCCCTTGTTCTGGATCGAACGGCCGCTCGGCGTGTAGTAGTACGCCGTGGTCAGACGCAGCGCCGTGTCGGCCGTCATCGGACGCACGGTTTGCACCGAGCCCTTGCCGAAGGTCGTCTTGCCGATGATGAGCGCACGCTTCTGGTCCTGCAGCGCGCCCGCGACGATTTCCGACGCCGACGCCGAGTAGGCGTTGGTCAGCACGATCATCGGCACGGTCTTGAACTCGGCCGCCTCGCCCTTGAGCGGGTCGCCGTCGAACGACGGCAGGCGGTAGTTCTCGTAGTTGTCGCGATAGACCTGCTTCGAGTCCGGAATCTGGCCGTTGGTCGAGACGACGACCGAGTCGGCCGGCAGGAACGCGCCCGCCACGCCGACCGCGCTCTGCAGCAGACCGCCGCCGTTGTTGCGCAGATCGAGGATGAGGCCCTTCAGGTTCGGCTCCTGACGCGCGATGTCCTGCAGCTTGGCTGCGAGGTCAGGCGTGGTGCGTTCCTGGAAGCTCGTGATGCGGATGTACGCGTAACCCGGCTGCAGGATCTTGGACTTCACGCTCTGCACCTTGATGATGGCGCGCGTGATGGTGAGCGGGAAGGTGCGGTCGTCGGTCTTGCGGAAGATCGTGAGCGTGACCTTCGTGCCCGGATCGCCGCGCATCTGCTTGACGGCCTGGTCGAGCGTCATGCCGCGCACGGGCTTGTCGTTGATACGCGTGATGAGGTCGCCCGGACGGATGCCGGCGCGGAACGCGGGCGTGTCTTCGATGGGCGAGATCACCTTGATCAGGCCGTCTTCCGAGGAGATCTCGATGCCGAGGCCCGCGAAGCGGCCCTTGGTCTGTTCCTGGAGTTCCTGGTAGTCGGTCTTGTCGAGATACGACGAATGCGGGTCGAGACTCGACACCATGCCCTTGATGGCGGCGGTGAGGAGCTTCTTGTCGTCGACCGGCGTGACGTACTCATGCTTGATCTGACCGAAGACTTCGGCGAAGAGCCGCAGCTGGTCGAGCGGCAGCGGCTCGATCACGGTCTGCTGGGTCTGCTGCGCCGAGGCGGAAATCTGCAGGGTGGCAAATACGCCGGTCGCGAGGCCAGCGGCGATCAGGCCGATGTTTTTCAGGTTCTTTCGCATAGAGTTTGTTGCGTGCGGTCGAGGCGCGTGAAAAATAGGCGCGTGGCAGCGTCTAATGGAAAAGCGACGGACAAGTATAACTGCACAGTTGCCGCGTCTGTGTACAAGGCGCGTTCAGCGTCGGGTTCGAGGGATGAACGGGCATGAATCGAAGCGCGCGGCCAGCCGAACGTTGCGTGTTCGACAACCGCGCTGCGGCCGGGTTCGCAAGCCGCGTGCCGTGAATTGTGCCGTGAATTGCGCCTCGGAGGCAGACTGGACGCGGGTGTGGCGGCGAACTGGCGGGAAGCTGGCGGCGCTGTCAGCCTGGCGCGCGAGCGTGCGCAAAGACGATGGCGGCACGTAGCTCGCGCGAAAGGATGGCGCAAGGGATGACGTGAGCGGCGATGCAGGAGATAACGCAGCGCGGTGCGGACACGGCGGAGGCGAAGTCGGCATGCGAGCTTGAGTCGACAGCTTCAGCCGGCCTGGGCGTAAACCGCCGGCGCCCGCTCGAAAGGAGCGGGCGCCGGCGAGAGTCATGCGTGAGCGAAGCGAGGCGTGGATCAGCCCGCTTTCTTGCCCTGGTTCGCGACGGCGGCCTGAGCCTGCGCGATGGCCTCGGCGTCGCCGAGGTAGTAATGCGTGATGGGCTTGAGGTTCTCGTCGAGCTCATAGACGAGCGGCACGCCGTTCGGAATGTTCAGGCCGACGATGTCGCTGTCCGAAATGCCGTCCAGATACTTCACGAGCGCGCGGATCGAGTTGCCGTGCGCGGCGATCACGACGTTCTTGCCCGACTTGATGGCCGGCGCGATCGACTCGTTCCACAGCGGCAGCACGCGCGCGACCGTGTCCTTCAGGCACTCGGTCAGCGGCAGTTGCTCGCGCGGCACCTTGGCGTAGCGCGGGTCGTTGTAGGCCGTGCGGTCGTCCGACGGATCGAGCGCGGGCGGCGGCGTGTCGTAGCTGCGGCGCCAGACGAGCACCTGTTCGTCGCCGTACTTCGCAGCCGTTTCCGCCTTGTTCAGGCCCGAAAGCGCGCCGTAATGACGCTCGTTCAGACGCCACGAGTGGACGACCGGGAGGTACATCTGGTCCATCTGGTCCTGGACGTGCCAGAGCGTGCGGATCGCGCGCTTGAGCACCGACGTGTAGGCGATGTCGAACGCATAGCCGGATGCCTTGAGGAGCTGGCCGGCCTGCTGGGCCTCGCGATTGCCCTGTTCGGTCAGGTCGACGTCCACCCAGCCGGTGAAGCGGTTTTCCTTGTTCCACGTCGATTCGCCGTGGCGGATGAGTACGAGTTTGTACATGAGGATGCCGGTCGGTAGTGAAGAAGCGGTAATCGGGGACGGGAACAGCCAGCAAGCCAGGGCGGCCCGGTCCATCGGGTTGTGCGCCCGGGCTGGGGGGCGTCAACCCTGCGACAAACGGTTATTTTATAATGAGCGGATTGTCCGAACTCGATTTCCCACGATTTCTCTTTTTCCCGGCGGCCCCTCCGTGACGTTCTTCACCAATTACATCAACCTTGTTCTCATCGCGATCGTCCTCATCTCAGGAGGGTTGCTCCTGTGGCCGACGCTCAAACGCGGCGGCCGTGGCGGCGTATCGGCCGCCGAAGCCACGCAGATGATCAACCGCCGCAACGCGGTGGTGATCGACGTGCGTTCGGCCGACGAATTCGCGAAGGGCCATCTGCCCGCCGCCCGCCATCTGCCGATGAGCGAGCTGCAGGGCAAGATCGGCCAGTTCGTGAAGAACAAGAGCAACCCGGTGCTGCTGGTCTGCCAGACGGGCCAGCACTCGAACAAGGCCGCGAGCCTTGTGAAGGAAGCCGGTTTTGCCGAAGTCCACGTGCTGGACGGCGGCGTGAACGCCTGGCAGCAGGCCGGTATGCCGGTCGTGAAACAAGGAGGTTCGAAGTGAACAAAGTGGTCATGTACAGCACCCAGGTGTGCCCGTATTGCCAGATGGCCGAACGTCTTTTAAAGTCGCGCGGCGTCGAACACATCGAGAAAGTGCTGATCGACCGGGATCCGGCGCGTCGTGAAGAAATGATGACGCGTACCGGCCGTCGCACGGTGCCGCAGGTCTATATCGGCGAGACGCATGTGGGCGGTTACGATGACCTCTCCGCGCTCGACAGTGCAGGCGGCCTGATGCCGCTGCTCGAAGCCGCGGCCTGAGTTTCGGGCTGCGCATCGGACCGCGCGTCGGTCCGATGCATTCGCCGCCTGGCAAGGGCGGCTCGGGCGCGGTAACGGCGCCCCAGGTTTCGCCCGCGCGAGCCGGAAAGGTTCGCGCGGGCGTGTTGTCGTTTGTTGCTGCTCAGTGCGGCTGCGTCGCGCGGACTCGCCTCATTGCGAGACCTTGCGATACTGTGCAGCCGCAGTTCATTTAATCAGGAAGCCAAACACCATGTCTGACGAGAATAACCAGCCGTTCTTCAACATCCAGCGCATTTACCTCAAGGACCTGTCGCTCGAGCAGCCGAACTCGCCGGCCATCTTCCTTGAGCAGGACATGCCGTCGGTTGAAGTGGAAGTCGACGTCAAGGCCGAACGCCTCGCGGAATCGGTGTTCGAGATCCTCGTCACCGGCACGGTCACCGCCAAGGTCAAGGACAAGGTTGCGTTCCTGATCGAAGCCAAGCAAGCCGGCATTTTCGACATCCGCAACATCCCGGCCGAACAGGTCGATCCGCTCGTCGGCATCGCTTGCCCGACCATCCTGTTCCCGTATCTGCGCTCGAACATCGCCGACGCGATCACGCGTGCGGGCTTCCCGCCGATCCACCTCGCCGAGATCAACTTCCAGGCGCTCTACGAGCAACGCCTGCAGCAGATCGCGCAGCAGCAGGACGGCGCCAGCAACGCCACGCATTGATCGTTTTTTGATCGCTGATCGAACCAACCGGTGCGGAGTATCGGAATGAAAGTCGCCGTTCTCGGCGCCGGAGCGTGGGGCACCGCGCTGGCGGGCCATCTGGCCCAGGCGCATGACACGGTGTTGTGGGCGCGCGATGGCGCGCTCGTCGACGCCCTGCGTAAAACGCACGAGAACGCCCGCTATCTGGCGGGCGTCTCGCTGCCTGAATCTCTCCAGTACGAAACCGATCTCGCCGCCGCGCTCGACTACGGCGCGGGCGAAGCGGATCTGGTCGTGCTCGGCACACCCGTGGCGGGCCTGCGCGACATGCTGCGCACGATGCGCGACATGGGCCGCGTGCCCGCGCATTTCGTGTGGCTTTGCAAAGGCTTCGAAGCCGACTCGCAGTTGATGCCGCATCAGGTCGTCGCGGCGGAATTGCCCGACCACGCGAGCAATGGCGTGCTGTCCGGCCCGAGTTTCGCGCGCGAAGTGGGCGAGGGTCTGCCCGTCGCGCTCACGGTCGCGAGTGCGTCGGCCGACTGCCGCGAGTGCACGCTCGCCGCATTCCATCACCGTGCGATGCGCATCTATACCGGCGACGACGTCGTCGGCGTGGAAGTGGGCGGCGCGGTCAAGAACGTGCTTGCCATCGCCACCGGCATCTCGGACGGACTCGGCCTCGGCCTGAACGCACGCGCCGCGCTCATCACGCGCGGTCTCGCGGAAATGACGCGTCTGGGCGTGACGCTCGGCGGCCGCGCGGAGACCTTTACGGGTCTCACGGGCCTCGGCGACCTCATCCTTACCGCCACCGGCGACCTGTCGCGCAACCGCACCGTCGGCAGGCAGCTGGCGAGCGGGCGCACGCTCGACGACATCCTCGGCGCGCTCGGCCACGTGGCCGAAGGCGTGCGCTGCGCGCGCGCCGTGCTGGCGATCGCGCGCGCGCATCAGATCGACATGCCGATCACCGAGGCGGTATGCGCCGTGCTGTTCGACGGCGTGGCGCCGCGCGACGCCGTGAGCGCCCTGCTCAGGCGCGACGCGAAGGCGGAATAGTCCCGCGCGGCCACGGCGCGCCTTCGCCGTGAGGGTGCGAGGTTGCGCGAGGTTGCGCACAAGCGCGCAAGGAGGACCGTCATGCTCACCCTCGGAGCGTGCCGCGTCGAGGCGCGAGTCGTGGACATCACGACGCTCGCCGTCGACGCCATCGTGAACGCCGCGAACACCTCGCTGCTCGGCGGCGGCGGCGTGGACGGCGCGATCCATCGCGCGGCCGGCCCCGGCCTGCTGCGCGAGTGCGAGCCGCTGCACGGCTGTCCGACCGGCGACGCCAAACTCACCGCCGGCTACCGGCTTCCCGCAAAACACGTGATTCACACCGTTGGTCCGGTCTGGAACGGCGGCGCGCGCGACGAGGCGTTCCTGCTGGCCTCGTGTTACCGGCGCTCGCTTGAAGTGGCGCGCGAGGCGAACGTGCGCAGCATCGCGTTTCCCGCCATCAGCTGCGGCGTGTACCGATTCCCGCCCGACGAAGCGGTGAGCATCGCGTTCGCAACCGTCATCGACACCCTGCCCGCGTATCCGGCGCTCGAACGCGTGATCTTCGCGTGCTTCGACGAGGCGATGCTCGCGCGTTACGAGCGCGAACTGCGTGCCCGATGAGCACGCTTCACCGTCAATCCGCCCTTATTCCCCGCCCTCGAAACCGGCCTGACGCCACGCTTCGAACACCACGACCGCGACCGTATTCGACAGATTCAGGCTGCGATTGCCGGGCCGCATCGGCAGGCGCACGCGCTGTTCGGGCGCGAAGCGCTCCAGCACGCCGTCGGGCAGGCCGCGCGTTTCCGCACCGAACACGAACCAGTCGCCCGGCAGGAACGCGTGATCGTGAAAGCGCCCCGAGCCGCGCGTGGTGAACGCGAACATGCGCGACGGATCGGGCGTCTCCTTGGCGACGAACGCGTCCCAGTTGGCGTGCACGTGCATCTGCGCGTATTCGTGATAGTCGAGGCCCGCGCGGCGCATCTTCGTGTCGTCGAGCGGAAAGCCGAGCGGCTCGATCAGATGCAGCCGGGCGCCCGTGTTCGCGCACAGGCGAATGACGTTGCCGGTGTTCGGCGGAATTTCCGGTTCGACGAGAACGACGTTGAACATGATGATGAAACTCGTGAAAAGACGATAAAAACGATAAAAAAGCGCGCGGCGCTCAGTCCTTCGGCGTGCGAAGCGCGACGAAATTCGTCACGCGCCGCGCGCCCGCAGCCTTGAGGGTGCGGGCGAGGGCGTCGAGCGTCGCGCCCGAGGTCATGACGTCGTCGACCACGCCCAGGTGCAGGCCGCGCAGATCGGTGCGCCTCAACGCGAACGCCCGGCCCACGTTGCGGCGGCGCGTTTCGCGGTCGAGCTTCGATTGCGGCGCCGTGTGCAGCGTGCGGCGCAGCAGCGTGGCGTCGGCGCGCGTGCCGAGCGCGCGCGCCAGCGGTTTCGCGATCAGCCACGCCTGGTTGTAGCCGCGTTCGATCAGGCGCTCGCGCGAAAGCGGCACGGGCACGATCAGATCGGGCACGTCGGTTACGCCATTCGCGGCGGACTCCGCAGCATCGAGCCAATCTTCGGTGGCCAGCGCGAGCCGCCGCGCGAATTCCTCGCCCAGCGCGAGCCGCGCGCGGAACTTGAGCCCGCGCGCGAGACCGTCGAGCGGCGCACGATAGTCGGCGAGCGCGAGCGTCGCATCGAAGGCGGGCGGTGTTTTCAGGCACGCCTCGCAGCGATGACGGCCACGTTCCGCCTCCGCGCCATCCCGCCGCTGCATCCCGCGTCGCGCGCTCGCGAGCGGCAGCGCGCATACCGCGCAGCGCAGCCGCGCCTCGTTCCAGTACGCGGCATCGCAGCCCTCGCACAGCAGGCCGCGCGCGCTGGACGCCCCGGACACGCTGACACTGCCTCGCGTCAAATTGACGCATAATGGGCACGGATTGGGCAGCACGAAGTGGGCGAGCCGCGACCAACGCGCTCGCACGCTCTGGCAGACGCGCGGCAGGGCCCGGGATGGGTTCGAACCCTGGGTCCGGCAAGCGGCGCGTCGCGAGGCGGGCGACTCAAGAGACGTCGAAGGGGACGTCGAAGCGGGCGGCGGCGGCATCGAAGGGCGGCCCGTAGCGGGCTCGTGAACTGAAAGGATGGGAGTGAGCGAGTATACTTCGCAGACTTCGCCAATACGACCGACATGTCCCCGTCTCACCCCAGACCCGGCCGTCCGGCCTATGATCCGCGCCATGTGCAGCGGATTTTCGATCGTCGCGCGGCGACTTTCGACGAGGTCGCGTTCCTGCCGCGAGAAATCGCGAGCCGCATGCGCGAGCGCCTCGACTACATCAAGGTGAGCCCCACGTGCGTGCTCGACCTGGGCTGCGGCCCCGGTGACGACCTCCCGAATCTGCGCGAGCGCTTCCCCGAAGCGCCGGTGTTCGGCGCCGATCTCTCGTTTGCGATGCTCGAGCGCGCCCGCGCGCACGACGCCGGCGACACGAGCTGGCGCCGGTTCCTCCCCGTTTCGATCGGCCGGGCGCTCGGCGCACGCGGTCCGCGTTTCGCGCAGGCCGACTTCGCCGAACTGCCGTTTGCGCACGGCGCATTCGAGATGCTGTGGTCGAATCTCGCGCTGCACTGGCATCCGCGCCCGGACCTCGTGTTCGGCGAATGGCAGCGCGTGCTCAAGGTGAACGGTCTGCTGATGTTCAGCACGCTCGGCCCCGACACGCTCAAGGAGCTACGTGGCGCCTATGCCGAAGTCGAGGCCGCGCACGGCGTGGCCACGCAGCCGCACGTGATCGATTTCGTCGACATGCACGATCTCGGCGACATGCTGGTCGAGAACGGCTTTGAGATTCCGGTGATGGATCAGGAGACGCTCACCGTCACCTACAAGACGCCGGAAAAGCTGCTCGCCGACGTGCGCCGCTGGGGCGCCTATCCGTTCGGCTGGGAAGCGTCCGACGCCGACGCGCCGGCGCTCGCGCCGCGTCGCCTCTATCGTGCGCTGCTGGACGCGCTCGAGGCGCGCCGGTTGCACGACGGACCGAACGCGGGAACCATCCCGCTCACCTTCGAAATCATCTACGGACACGCCTGGAAGGCCGTGCCGCGCACGACGGCTGAAGGCCACGGGATCGTGCGGATCGAAGATATTGGACGCGGTTCGGCAAGGAATCGCTGACGTGGTAAGGGGGCTTTCGTTATGCCTGAAATTAGCGCCTGAAAAGCCCCCGAATTTTTGTTGAAAAATCGCTGGAAGTGCCGTCTGGTAAGGGTTTTAGGCAGATTGGGGCTTGCTTGTGAGGGCTGGGGTTCGCGCCTATAATGCGTCAGCTTGCTGCACGGGCAGACCCCAAATCCGACACGGCAAGTCCAGATCTCCCGCAGTTGTGTAAGGCGCAAAGCGGCGATAGTCTGAGGATGTTGCAGTGGGGGGAGCGAGCGATGCAGACATCTGATCTGCTGGCGAGTCCGGAGCCGGTCCTGAAAGACTGGACCATGAAGCGCAATTGTTCGGTTTCGCCCAGGCAATTCGTGTTGTTCTATGTGTCGCTGGCGCTGGTCTCCATCGCGATCGCCGTTCTGCTGTTGATCCACGGCGCCTGGCTGGTTTTGCCGTTCACTGGAATCGATCTGTTGGTAGTTGGGGGCGCCTTCGCCATCTATGCGCGCCATGCTGTCGATTACGAACGTATCAGGCTATATCCGAACCGGCTGGTGATCGAGCAGATGAGCGCCAACGCGCTCACCCAGTTCGAATTCAATCCCCGCTGGGTCCGGGTCGAGCCGGGCGCGACCCCACGCGATCCGGTGCGTCTCGTGTCCCGCGGCCAGGCGGTCGCTGTCGGGTTGCATCTGCCGCAGTATCGGCGTGCGCAGTTCGCGCGGGAACTGCGTGCGTGGCTTGCGCGCGCGGGCTGAAATCATGCGCGTTGCGTCATTTTACGAGTCGCGGCGCGAGCGCCCCAGGGCGCGACCTGATTGCGAAACCTTCCTGCGGGGTCGAGGGTTTGAATGGAAAATATGGGTAAGGAAGCTATGAAAACAATCAAGCGAGCCCTACAGGGCGTGCTCGCGTGCAGCGGACTTCTGGTCGCGGGCGCGGCACTCGCAGTCGGAGACAGTCCGGGCGGTCCAGCGGTCAACGAGATCAATCTCCAGCCGCCCGTCACGCGCATCGCAGAAGAGCTTTACAGCCTCCATACGATGATGCTGATCCTATGCACGGTGATTTTCATCGGCGTATTCGGCGTCATGTTCTATTCGATTTTTGCGCACCGCAAATCGAAGGGTCATCAGGCCGCGCATTTCCACGAGAGCACGACCGTCGAAATCATCTGGACGGTGGTGCCGTTCGTGATCGTCGTGCTGATGGCGCTGCCGGCGACCAAGGCCGTCGTGGCCATGAAAGACACCTCCAACGCCGATCTCACCGTGAAGGTCACCGGCTATCAGTGGAAGTGGGGCTACGACTACGTGAAGGGGCCGGGCGAGGGCATTAGCTTTCTTTCGACGCTGACCACGCCGCGCGCCGAAGTGAACGGCCATGCGCCGATCACCGACACCTATCTGCAGGAAGTCGACAACCCGCTCGTCGTGCCGGTCAACAAGAAGATCCGCGTGATCACGACCGCCAACGACGTGGTGCACTCGTGGTACGTGCCGGCGTTCGGCGTGAAGCAGGACGCGATTCCGGGCTTCGTGCGCGACACGTGGTTCAAGGCCGAGAAGACGGGCACCTACCGCGGCTTCTGTACCGAGCTGTGCGGCAAGGAGCACGCCTACATGCCGGTCGTGGTCGAAGTGCTGTCCGACGACGACTACGCGAAGTGGGTGCAGACGCAGAAGGCGAAGATGTCGGCCGCCAACGACGACCCGAACAAGACCTACACGCTCGCGGAACTGAAGGAGCGCGGCGCGAAGGTCTACGCGGCCAACTGCGCGGTGTGCCACCAGCCGACCGGCAAGGGCGCGGGCGCGTTTCCGGCGCTCGACGGCAGCAAGGTCGCGAACGGTCCGATCGCCGAGCACGTGAGCATCGTGCTGCACGGCAAGAACGCGATGCCGTCGTGGGCGCCCACGCTCAACGACGTGGAGATCGCTTCGGTCATCACCTTCGAGCGCAATTCGTGGGGCAACCACATGGGCGACCTTCTGCAACCGCGTCAGGTCGCCGACGCCCGCAACGGCAAGCTGCCCGAAGGCGGCGCGACGGCTGCGGCGGGTGCTGCTGCGGGTGCCGATCAGGCCGCGGCAAGCGGTGCGGCGGGCGCTTCCGCTGCGTCGGGCGCGGATCAGGCCGCCGCCGCGAGCGGTGCGGATCAAGCCTCCGGCGCGGCGCAAGCCGGCGCGTCGCTGCCCGCGAACGTCTACTTCGAGATCGGCAAGAGCACGCTGCCCGCCGACGCGAAGGACGCGATCCAGGCCGCCGCCGATTACGCGAAGGCGCACCCCGACGCGAAATTCACGCTCTCGGGCTACACCGACGCGAGCGGCAAGGCCGACGCGAACGCCGAACTCGCCAAGCATCGCGCGCAAGCCGTGCGCGACGCGCTGAAGGCGGCCGGCATCGCCGAAGACCGCATCATCATGAAGAAGCCGGAAACCGTTACTGGCGGCGCCGACCCGAAAGAGGCGCGCCGCGTGGCGATCAGCCCGGCGGCTTGAGCCGGGCGGCCTGCAACACGGCCGCGACGGCAAGCAGTCCATAAGAATTTAATAAACGCGCAGTACGCAGTACGAGCGGGCCTACGCACGCCCAGACCAACTGCAGTAAGAGACGCAAAGCAATTCGCTTCAGGAGAGAGTCATGTCTAGCATCGGACACGATGTAGCAGGGCACGGCCACGTGCACGGCGATCACGCGCACGAGACACCGCACGGCTGGCGACGCTGGCTGCTGGCCACCAATCACAAGGACATCGGAACGCTGTATCTGCTGTTCTCGTTCGTGATGTTCCTGTCGGGCGGCGTGATGGCGCTCGGCATCCGCGCCGAGCTGTTCGAACCGGGACTGCAGATCATGCGCCCCGAGTTCTTCAACCAGCTCACCACCATGCACGGCCTGATCATGGTGTTCGGCGCGATCATGCCGGCCTTCGTGGGCTTTGCGAACTGGATGGTGCCGCTGCAGATCGGCGCCTCGGACATGGCGTTCGCGCGCATGAACAACTTCAGCTTCTGGCTGCTGCCGGCCGCCGCGTGTCTGCTGGTCGGCTCGTTCTTCGCGCCGGGCGGCGCGACGGCCGCGGGCTGGACGCTCTACGCGCCGCTCTCCACGCAGATGGGCCCCGGCATGGACTTCGCGATCTTCGCGGTCCACATCATGGGCGCTTCGTCGATCATGGGCGGCATCAACATCGTCGTGACGATCCTGAACATGCGCGCGCCGGGCATGACGCTCATGAAGATGCCGATGTTCGCGTGGACGTGGCTCATCACCGCTTACCTGCTGATCGCCGTGATGCCGGTGCTCGCGGGCGCGATCACGATGCTGCTGTTCGACCGTCACTTCGGCACGAGCTTCTTCAACGCGGCGGGCGGCGGCGATCCGGTCATGTACCAGCACATCTTCTGGTTCTTCGGCCATCCCGAGGTCTACATCATGATCTTGCCGGCGTTCGGGATCGTTTCGCAGGTGATTCCGGCGTTCTCGCGCAAGCCGCTGTTCGGCTATAGCTCGATGGTGTACGCCACGGCGTCGATCGCGATTCTCTCGTTCATGGTCTGGGCGCACCACATGTTCGCCACGGGCATGCCGGTCACGGGCCAGCTGTTCTTCATGTACGCGACGATGCTGATCGCGGTGCCGACGGGCGTGAAGGTGTTCAACTGGGTCGCCACGATGTGGCGCGGCTCGCTCACGTTCGAAACGCCGATGCTGTGGGCCGTGGGCTTCCTGATCGTGTTCACGTTCGGCGGCCTCTCGGGCCTGATGCTCGCGATGGCGCCGCTCGACATCCAGTATCACGGCACCTATTTCGTGGTGGCGCACTTCCATTACGTGCTGGTGGCGGGGTCCTTGTTCGCGCTGTTCTCAGGGTGGTACTACTGGTCGCCAAAATGGACCGGCTGGATGTACAACGAGATGCGCGGAAAGATTCACTTCTGGTGCTCGCTGGTGTTCTTCAACCTCGCGTTCCTGCCGATGCACTTCGTCGGCCTCGCCGGGATGCCGCGTCGCTACGCGGACTATCCGGCCCAGTTCACCGACTGGAACCAGGTGATCACGATCGGCGCATTCGGCTTCGGGCTCTCGCAGGTGTACTTCCTGTTCTTCGTGGCGCTGCCCGTGTATCGCGGCGGCGGCGATCTGGAAAAGGCCGGCGACAAGCCGTGGGACGGCGCGACCGGTCTCGAATGGACCGTGCCGAGCCCGGCGCCGTTCCACACCTTCGAAAATCCGCCGACGGTCGAGTAAGCCGTTTTCGGAACGCGGTGTCCGGCGCACGTTGCCGGACACGCCGACCACGCTGAACACGCAGAACGCGCCGAACAACGACGCCAATCCGCTAACGCACGCCGCCGTCTTTGTGCGGTTTTCATCGCAGCACGCAACGAGGAGCGATTCACGATGCGCATCACGATGACCGGAACGGACGCGGCCAACGGGCCCGCGAGCATGACGCGCAACACAGACAAAAGACGCACGCCCGAGCAGATTCGCGCGGGCAACCGCCGGCTCGGCCTCGTGTTGCTGGCGGTCGTCGCGGCCTTCTTTCTGGCCGGCGTCGTCAAGCAGGTGTATTTCGCCGGCCACTGACGCCGGGGCATTTGCCGTCTTACCGTAAGAGGAAGTCCGATGTCCACGCAGCACGCCGAAAACGACCGCGCCTTCAACCGATCGATGCTCGTGAAGCTCGTCGTGGTCGCGCTGTTGATGTTCGGTTTCGGCTTCGCGCTGGTGCCGATGTATCGCGCGATCTGCCAGATCACCGGCATCAACAATCTCGTGCAGCGCGACGCCACGGAGCGCGAGGCGCGCAACACGCAGGTCGACATGACGCGCACGGTGTCGATCGAACTCGATGCGAACGCGCGCGGACTGCTGGGTTTCCGGCCAGAGCAGCGCAGTATCGATGTGCATCCGGGCGAAGTCATGACCGTGATGTACGACATTTCGAACAACGAAGGACGCACGATCGACGCGCAGGCGATTCCGAGCTACGCGCCGAAGCAGGCGACCGAGTATTTCCGCAAGATCGAGTGCTTCTGCTTCACGCAGCAGACCTTGAAGGCGAACGAGACGAAACGCATGCCGGTGGTGTTCGTGGTCGACCCGAAGCTGCCGAAGGACGTGAAGACGATCACGCTGTCGTACACCTTCTTCGAGCTGAACAAGCCGGCGGTGCCGGCCGCGCCGAAGCAGGCGGCGGGCGCGTGAATTCCACCGATGACGCGGCACCCACGCAATGAAGCGCAGATGAACGCAAACGGCACGAACGGTAAAGGCAACGCGAAAAAGGGCAGCGTCCTGCAGCTCGTGAAGGCGGTCGCGTGGTCGTTTCTCGGCGTGCGCAAGCGCGCGGACCTTGAAGCCGACGCCGCGCAGCTGCATCCGGCGGCGCTGATCGCGGCGGGCATTATCGGCGCGGTGCTGTTCATCGTCGTGCTGTTGCTGATCGTGCACGCGGTGGTGGGTTGAAGCCGCGCGCGGCGCAAGACGAAACAACGGAAGCAGATCAGGCAACAAGCGCAGCAACACAACAAGAGACGCAACGAGAGACACACAGCCGGCTGCGGCCGGAGCAACTGGAAATTGGAGAATCAGGCATGAGCGGCCAAAACGATAGCCCGTACTACTTCATTCCGCACCCGTCGCGGCATCCGATCAGCGCGGCGCTCGGACTTCTGGTCATGCTCGCCTCGCTCGCGTCGTGGATCAACGGCGATTCGTGGGCGCCGATCGGCGTCGTGATCGGCTTGCTGTGGTTGCTGTTCACGCTCTATCACTGGTTCGGCGACGCGATCGCCGAATCGGAGGGCGGCATGTACGGCAAACGCGTCGACGTGTCGTACCGCTGGAGCATGAGCTGGTTCATCTTCTCCGAGGTGATGTTCTTCGGCGCGTTCTTCGGCGCATTGTTCTACGCGCGCCAGATCGCACTGCACCAGCTCGGCAGTCTCGACTACAAGCTGATCTGGCCGGACTTCGCGGCGGTGTGGCCGAACAACGGCCCGGCGGCCCTGGTCTCGCATTTCCGCTCGATGACGCCCTGGCCGGTGCCGACCATCAACACCGCGCTGCTGCTCTCGTCGGGCGCGACGCTCACGGTCTCGCACCACGCGCTGCGCGAGAATCATCGCACCAAGGCCATCGCGTGGCTCGCGGCCACGATCGTGCTGGGCGTGTGCTTTCTGTTCCTGCAGGCGTTCGAGTACATCCACGCTTACGGCGAACTGAACCTCACGCTCGCGTCGGGCATCTACGGTTCGACGTTCTTCCTGCTCACGGGCTTTCACGGCTTCCACGTGTTCCTCGGCGGCACGATGCTGACCGTGGTGCTGATCCGCATGATTCGCGGCCACTTCACGGCCGAGCATCACTTCGCGTTCGAAGGCGCCGCGTGGTACTGGCACTTCGTGGACGTGGTGTGGCTGGGGCTGTACGTCGTCGTGTACTGGCTCTGAGTGGCGCTGAGCGCGTGGCGCGACGCTTCGCGGCGACAACAGAACGCAAACGCCGCTCCGACCTCGTCGGCGCGGCGTTTTTGTCTTTGACGTCCTGACGATCGAGCGCGAAGGGCGAGCGGGAAAGCGGTGCGCGAATCAGCGCCCGTACGGAATGCCGGTGGACTGAATCCAGCCCATCCAGTGCGCGAAGAGGATGAAGAGGAAGAGGGAGATCGAGAGGCCGACGCGCGTGGCGAGCGACCAGACCATGCGCTTGGTGCGGCCCCGGTCGTGCATCATGAAGTAGAGCGCCGAGATCATGCTGGCGATGATCAGCGCGAACGCAACAGGGACCAGGATGTGCATGAAGTTCACGGAATTTGGCATGACTGAAAACGCCCGTCTCATTATGGCACCGAGGTTCGCCGTGTGGGGTTCGATCGCGGCGATCACCGGTATTTCGCGCATTGGACGTACCCGATGAAAATCCGCCTCGTTCCCGCGCTGCTCATTCTGCTCGTGATGGCCGTGACGATCCGGCTCGGCTTCTGGCAGCGCGACCGCGCGCATCAGAAGGAAGCGCTCCAGGCGCAGATCACGCAGTACGAAAACGCGACGCCGCAGATCGTGGGCGCGGCGCCGCTCGCGCTCAAAGACGTCGAATTCCATCGCCTGCGCGCGACCGGCACGTTTTTGCCCGAGCGCGTGGTGTATCTCGACAATCGTCCCTATAACGACCAGCCAGGCTTTTACGTCGTGATGCCGCTTAAACTCGAAACCGGCGGCGTGGTGCTCGTGAATCGCGGCTGGCTGCCGCGCAGCATCGATAATCGCGAGATGATCGCGCCCTATGACACGCCTGCTGGCACGGTCACGGTGGAAGGCATCGCGCGCGCGGATGCGTCGCGGGCGTACGAACTGGGTGCCGGCGGCTCTGCAGCGCATCAGAAGATACGGCAGAATCTCGGCGTCGCTTCCTACGCGGCGGAAACCGGATTGCCCCTGCAACCCTTCGTGATCCAGCAGACCGCCTTCGTGCCGGCCTTCAAGGACGGCCTCGTGCGCGACTGGCCGGCGCCCGCCACCGACGTCGAACGCAACTACGGCTACATGCTCCAGTGGTGGGGCATGGCGGCCGCGGCGCTCGGATTCGGGCTGTATGCGGCGCGCCGGGCTGCGGCAAAAGAGCGCATGCACGGTCCGATGCCGGGCACGAAGGACGCCTGATCATCCGATGGGGCAGGATCGTCCGCTGGCTCAGCTCAGCGCAGGACAAACCGGAAGCGACAACAACGAGGTTCAAGCAGTGTCGACTCACACACCCGATACATCGCAGGTCCCGCGCCACCCGGCGCGCGGCGGCAACGGTCAGCAGAAAGGTTCGTGGCAACGCGGCCGCTGGATGCTGCTTCTCATCGTCATCATTTGCGGCGCGCCCATCGTGCTGTCGTATTTCACGTATTACGTGATCAAGCCGAAGGGCGGCAGCACGAGCTACGGCACGCTGATCGAACCGCAGCGCACGATTCCGTCCGCGCTGACGGTGACCGGCGACGACGGCCGCGAAGTGCCGCTCGCTTCGCTGAGCGGCCGCTGGCTGATGCTGACGGTGGACAGCGGCGCGTGCAACGACGCCTGCGCGCAGAAGCTCTATTTCATGCGCCAGGTGCGCGCGACTCAAGGCGCGGAGCGCGAGCGCATCGTCACGGTGTTTCTGCGCACCGACGACGCGAACGTGCCCGACAAGGTGAAGCAGGCTTACGCGGATACGCGCATGTTGCGCGCCAACCCGGCTTCCGTGGCCGCGTGGCTGCCCGCCACCGACACGACCAAGGACACCGATCACATCTATCTGGTCGATCCCAACGGCAATCTGATGATGCGATTCCCGGCCCAGCCGGATCCGTCGAAGATCAAACAAGACGTCACGAAGCTCCTCAAGTGGTCCCGCATCGGTTAAGGTGCGCAGCGCGTCTGACAGAGAAGAGTAAGAGAAAGAGATGTTTATCCTGGAGCTGGGCCTGATCGGCCTGTGCATCGCGTTGCTGCCGCTCTCGTGGGTCTGGGTGAAGGCCGACGACAACAAGTTTCGCAAGCTCGTGTGGCTCACGACGTTCATGACGCTCGACCTCGTCATGTTCGGCGGTTTCACGCGTCTCACCGATTCGGGCCTCGGCTGCCCCGACTGGCCGGGCTGCTACGGCACCTCGTCGCCGTTCATCGCGCACGCGCAGATCGCGGCGGCGCATCTGGCCATGCCCACCGGTCCCGTCAGCATGTCGAAAGCGTGGATCGAAATGATTCACCGCTACTTCGCGATGGCGATCGGCGTGCTGATCATCGCGCAGACGGCGATCGCCTGGCGCGCGCGCATCAAGCGCATGCCGCTGCACGTCTCGCCGTGGTGGCCGACGGCGCTGCTCGGCCTGATCGTCGTGCAGGGTGTGTTCGGCGCCTGGACCGTGACGATGAAGCTGCAGCCGATCATCGTCACCACGCATTTGATGCTGGGCCTCACGCTGCTCGGCGCGCTCGCGTGGCTCGCCGCGCGCATGACGCCGCTGCCCGCCTACGAGCCCGACGCCGCGCGCTGGCGCGCGGCCGCGCTGATCGGACTCGTGCTGCTGATCGCGCAGATCGCGCTGGGCGGCTGGGTGAGCACGAACTACGCGGTGCTCGCCTGCACCGACTTCCCGACCTGCAACGGCGCGTGGATTCCGCCGATGGATTTCCATCACGGCTTCCACCTCTGGCGCGCGCTCGGCATGGACGGCAACGGCGACGTCATCACGCAGGACGCGCTGGTCGCGATCCACTGGACGCATCGCACGTTTGCCTTCGTGGTGATCGCGTATCTGGTAGGGTTCGCCTTGAAAATGCGGCGCTATGCCTCCTTGCGCCGTCCCGCGAACTGGGTTCTGATCGTGATCGCCCTCCAGTTCCTGACAGGACTTTCGAACATCGTCCTGCAATGGCCATTGCCCATCGCGGTGGCTCACAACGGTGGCGCGGCGATCCTGTTGCTTTTGCTCGTCGTGCTAAACTTTCGAATTGCTTGTAGCCGCCCCGGTCGCGCCGTTCTCCCTGCGCGCGACACCGCTGCGGTGTGATCCCGCCCTATGGAAAGTACAACCCTCCCCCAGTCGCCCGGCAGCCGCGTTTCGCAATATCTCGCGCTGACCAAGCCGCGCGTCACCCAACTGGCCGTGTTTTGCGCGGTCATCGGCATGTTCCTCGCCGTGCCGGGCATGGTGCCCTGGAAGCAGCTGATCGGCGGTACCGTCGGCATCTGGCTGACGGCCGGCGCAGCCTTCGCGATTAACTGTCTCGTCGAACAGAAGGTCGACGCCCGCATGCGCCGCACGTCGTGGCGTCCCTCGGCGCGCGGCGAGATCACGAGCCGGCAGATCCTGCTGTTTTCGGCGGTGATCGGCGGCGTGGGCATGTGGGTGCTCTACACGTTCACGAATCCGCTCACGATGTGGCTCACGGTCGCGACCTTCATCGGTTACGCGATCATCTACACGCTGCTGCTCAAGCCGGCCACGCCGCAGAACATCGTGATCGGCGGCGCCTCGGGCGCCATGCCGCCCGCGCTGGGCTGGGCCGCCGTCACCGGTCACGTGCCGGGCGACGCGTGGATTCTCGTGCTGATCATCTTCGTCTGGACGCCGCCGCACTTCTGGGCGCTCGCGCTGTATCGCCGCAAGGACTACGAAGCCGCGGGCCTGCCGATGCTGCCGAACACGCACGGTGAGAAGTACACGCGCCTGCACATCCTGCTGTACTCGCTGATCCTTTTTGCCGTCGCGTTGATGCCCTATATCTCGGGCATGAGCGGTCTGCTGTATCTGGTGTCGAGCGTGCTGCTCGGCGCGATCTTCCTCGCCTACGCCTGGAAGATCTATGTCGAGTATTCGGACGACCTCGCGCGCGCGATGTTCCGTTACTCGATCATCTATCTCTCGCTGCTGTTCGTCGCGCTGCTCGTCGATCATTACGTGCACGCACTCATCGGGGCGTAACGCGATGGTCCGCACTTCGCTAGCGCGCCTCGCGCGCGCCACGGTCGTCGCGCTCGCGGCGACCGCTCTCGTGGGCGGCACGCTCGCGCTCGAAGGGTGCGGCCAGCAACCGCCGTCGTTCTCGAACCTCGACATCACGGGCAACACGCAGTTCGGCAAGGACTTCTCGCTGCCCGATTCGCACGGCAAGACGCGCACGCTTGCCGACTTCCAGGGCAAGGTGGTCGTGCTGTTCTTCGGCTACACCCATTGCCCGGACGTCTGCCCGACCACGATGGCCGAGCTTTCGCAGGCGCTCCAGCAACTCGGTCTCGACGCCGCGAAGCGCGTGCAGGTGATTTTCGTGAGCGTCGATCCGCAACGCGACACGCCCGAGATCCTGAGCCAGTACGTCAGCGCGTTCGATCCGACCTTCATCGCGCTGCGTCCGGCCAACGACGAGCAGCTCAAGCAGATCACGAAGGACTTCCGCGTCTACTACGCGAAGGTGCCGGGCACCACGCCCGACAACTACACGATGGATCACACGGCGGCCAGCTACGTGTTCGACACCACGGGCAAGCTGCGCCTGTTCGCACGCGACGGCCAGGGCGTCACGCCGTGGCTCCACGACCTGAAGATCCTGCTCGATATCAACAGCTGAGCGGCTCGCATCCTCGCCGGCAGCGGCGCACACTGGCGCGCGCCGGCATACCCGTATGCGATTTCTTTATTTCGCGGGGCGCTCATCATATGGGATCATTTATGACTGCGCCGACGCGCGGCACATGACGCCGCCGCGACCGGCGACGTGACAGCCGCGACCGCGCGGCAAGACCCGCGACAATTCTCGCGATAAAAACGCGATCAATACGCATCCAGCTCGAAACTCACTCCATGCAGCGCAGAAATCTGATTAAAGCTCTCCTCGCCGGCGTCGCCGCCACCACCCTCGCAGCCAGCTTCGGCGCACGCGCGGACGACCAGGTCATCAAGGTCGGCACCGTGTCGGGTCCGGACGCGCAAGTCTGGGCTGTGGTCCAGAAGGTCGCGAAGCGCGAAGGCCTGAACGTCAAGGTCATCGAGTTCAACGACTACGTGCAGCCGAACGCGGCGCTCGATTCGGGCGACCTCGACGCCAACAGCTTCCAGACCGGCCCGTACCTCGACAGCCAGATCAAGCAGCGCGGCTACAAGATCGTCAACGCGGGTCTCACGTACATCTCGCCGATCGGCGTGTACTCGAAGAAGCTGAAGTCGCTCAACGACCTGCCGCAAGGCGCGAAGGTCGCGGTGCCGAACGATCCGTCGAACGAAAACCGCGCGCTGCTGCTGCTGCAGAGCAAGGGTCTGATCAAGCTGCGCGCAGGCGCGGGCACGAACGGCAACAATGCCACGGCGCTCGACGTCGCGTCGAATCCGAAGAAGGTGAAGCTGGTCGAACTGGACGCCGCGCAACTGCCGCGCGCGCTCGGCGACGTCGACGCTGCCGTGATCAACACGAACTACGCGCTCGCCGCCGGCCTGCAGCCGACCAAGGACGCGATCGCGATCGAAGACATCCACAGCCCGTACGCCAACCTGATCGCCGTGCGCGCGCAGGACAAGGACAAGCCGTGGGTGAAGAAGCTGGTCGCCGCTTACCAGTCGGAAGACGTGCGCCAGTTCATCAAGAACGAATTCAAGGGCTCGATGGTCCCGTCGTTCTAAGCGCTGACAGATAAGCGCCACTTGGGCGCTTCATCGCCGCAGACGAAAAAGCCGCTTCGAAAGAAGCGGCTTTTTTCTTTGGCGCGTCGCCGTGAATGCGCGATGGCGCCTAGCTCAAAAGCTGCTGCACCACCCGCATGGCCTCGACGAGCCGCGCCTGCTCGTCTTTCGTCAGCCTCGCCAGCATGCTCTCGATATTGCCAATCGCGGCCGTGGCGAGCGCCGCATAGGCTGCCCGGCCGCCTTCCGTCAGACGCAGCAGCGTCTGGCGCGCATCGGCTTTCGAGGGCTCGCGCGCGATCAGCGCGCGTTGCTCGAAACCCGTCAGGATGCGGCTCAGATACCCGGAATCGAGCGAGAGATTGCGCGCGAGCGCGGCGGCGGTATCGGCGCTATTGCTGGCCAGTTCGCGCAGGATGCGCATTTCCGTCAGCGAGTAGGGCATGGGCGGAAGGCCGCCGACGTGTGTGCCCAGAAATTTTCGATAGAAGCGATTGAACTGCAGGACGGCTTCTGCATGCCGTCTCGTGTCGGAATCGTTTGACAACCTTCTTACCCCGTCGTCATTCGTTGATATTGGTCAGATGCCACTATATGGGATGTTTTCGTCTGACGATATTGTTGTTTGCCTTTGCGCAGGGGTATTGGTCCTACAGCGGTATTACGGTGGTGTGCTCCGACATGGCTTTTAACTGGCTTGTGGTCCGCTACCGGTAGACCAAAACTGGGCTCTCCAGGGAAAACACCGAGACCAATCGGGCACCGCGCCAGGCCTTATGAGTTCGTGCAAGTTATTGATTTTTCGCGAAGTTTTCTTGCGCAGGCGAAAGCTCACGCGTCCGTTGACTGGTATTATTGTGGTTATATAATGGGCTCGCTTTCGAACCGGGCCGCCGAGCGTCAATGCCGAGCCGCCCGGGCGCCCCACGATCTGTCCACTGCTGGCCGGAGTTCCATGGAAACCCGTTGGTCTGCCCTGATGCCCGACGCGCGCAACGTCACGCCGCTCTATCTGCAGCTGGCGCGCAACCTTGCCACGGCCATTCACTGCGGCGTGTGGTCGGCCGGCGAGGCGCTGCCTTCGGAGCGCACGCTGTCGGACGCGATCGGCGTGTCGCGCATCACCGCGCGCAAGGCGATCGAACTGCTCGTCGAGCAGGGTCTGATCCGGCGCGCGCGCGGCGCGGGCAGTTTCATCACGCCGCGCGTCGAGGATCCGCTGTCGCGCCTCACCGGCTTCACGAAAAAGATGGAGCAGCGCGGTTTCACCGCGGATTCGGTGTGGCTCGAGCGCGAAGTGCGCCCGGCGCGGCGCGAGGAAATCGTCCAGCTCGGTTTGTCGCCGGGCGCGTCGGTCACGAGTTTGCGGCGGCTGCGCCGCGCGGACGGCACCGTGATGGCCGTCGAGCATTCCGCGCTGCCGGTGTCCATCGTGCCGAATCCGGCGCTGATCGACGGTTCGCTGTACGCGTACCTCGAATCGCGCGGCCAGCCTGTCGTGCGCGCGCTGCAGCACTTCAGCGCCGTGAATGCGACCGGCGAGATCGCCGCGCTGATGGGCGTGGAGCCGCGCGCGGCGCTGCTCGTGATCACGCGTGTGGGTTTTTCGCCCGACCAGCGCGCCATCGAGTTGACGGACACGTACTGCCGCGACGGCTATTACGACTTCGTCGCGGAGCTGCGGCAATGAAGAAAGTGGCAGGCGAAAAAGCGGACGAAAAAGCAGGCGAATTCGAAGTCGGACGGAACGCACAGCTGCGTCAGGACTCTCTCATGGACATCGACGTAACGACTTATCGCGCGCCGGCCAACGTCGCGCGCAACATCGGAAAAATCTCATGCTGAGCGGAAATATTCTCACCCCCGAAGGCTGGATCAACGGCACGCTGTCGTTCGAAAACGGCCGCATCACGTCGATTCAGGGCGAGGCCGCCGATCCGTCGAAGAACGACGCGCCGTACATCATTCCCGGCTTCATCGATCTGCACGTGCACGGCGGCGGCGGCGCCGACGTGATGGAAGCGGGCGATGCCATCGAAACCATCGCGCGCACCCACGCGCGCTTCGGCACGACGAGCCTGCTCGCCACCACCATGACCGCGCCGCGCGACGAGCTGATGAGCGTGGTCGCGGGCCTCGGCGACGTCGCGCGCCAGCGCACGCCGGGCGCCGCCCGCGTGCTGGGCGTGCACCTCGAAGGGCCGTACATCAATCCGGGCAAGCTCGGCGCGCAGCCCGACGCGGCCGTGTCGGCCGTGCTCGACGAAGTGCTCAAGTACCTGGCCATCGCCCCGATCCGCGTGGTGACCGTCGCGCCCGAAATCGCGGGCCATATCGAGATCATCGGCGAAATGGCGGCGCGCGGCGTGCGCGTGCAGCTCGGCCATTCGCTCGCCACCTACGACGACGCCGTCGCCGCGCTCAAGCACGGCGCCTGTGGTTTCACGCATCTGTTCAACGCGATGTCGCCGCTGCACCACCGCAATCCGGGGCTGGTCGGCGCGGCGCTCGCGCACGCGGAGTACGCTGAGATCATTCCGGACCTGCTGCACGTGCATCCGGGCGCGATCCGCGCGGCGCTGCGCGCCATTCCGCGCCTTTATGTGGTGACCGACAGCACCTCGGCCACCGGCATGCCCGACGGCGAATACCGCCTCGGCAGCCAGCACGTGACGAAGTGCCTCGGCGGCGTGCGTCTCGCCGACGGCACGCTCGCGGGCAGCACGCTCACCATGGATCAGGCGCTGCGCAATCTCGTCTCGCTCGGCCTGCCGATCGCGGACGTATCCGCGCGCCTGTCGCGCTACGCGGCCGACTACCTCGGCATCGAAGACCGTGGCCGCCTCGTGCGCGGCGCATGGGCCGATGTCAACGTGTTCGACCGCGAACTGGCGCTCACCGCGACCTATGTCGAAGGAGAATCGATTGTCGAATATGCTTAAAGAAGCGCTGGCCTCGGCCGGCGTCGTCGCGGCGCAACTCGCGGACACCTCGCGCGTCGAGGCGCTCGCGGACGTGCTGCAAGCCGAGCCGCGCCAGGTCGCGCTGACCGTCGCGCGCGGCAGCTCCGACCACGCGGCGAGCTATTTCGCCGCGCTCACCATGAGCCGCCTCGGCGTGCCGGTCGCCTCGATTCCCATGTCGATCGCCACGCTCCAGCAGGCGCCCTTACGTGTGCGCGGCCAGTTCGGCCTTGCTTTCTCCCAATCAGGCAGGAGTCCTGATCTCGTCGCCACCATGCGCGTGCTGCGCGAAGCGGGCGCGCTGACGGCGTCGATGGTCAACGTCGCCGGCTCGCCGCTCGCCGAAGCCGCGGGCAACGAACTGCCGCTGCTCGCCGGTCCCGAGCTGAGCGTCGCGGCCACCAAGAGCTATATCGCGATGCTCGCGATGTCGGCGCAACTCGTGGCCTTCTGGCAGCGCGACGCCGCCTTCCTCGATGCCGTGCGCGCGTTGCCCGACGCGCTCGAACGCGCGGGCACGCTCGACTGGTCGAAGGCCGTCGACGAACTGCGCGACGTGAAGCAGATGCTGGTGATCGGACGCGGTCCGGGGCTCGCGATCGCGCAGGAAGCGGCGCTCAAGCTCAAGGAAACCTCGAGCATTCAGGCCGAAGCGTTTTCGAGTGCGGAAGTGCGTCATGGTCCGATGGAGCTGATCGATCGCGACTATCCGCTGCTCGTGTTCGCGCCGCGCGGACCGGAACAGGCAGGTCTCGTCGACTTCGCGCGCGACATGCAAAAGCGCGGTGCGCGCGTGCTGCTCGCCGCGCCCGCCGACGTGCCGGACGCCACGTTGCCGCTCGTCACGGCCGCCGATGCGTCGCTCGATCCGATCGCCGCGATCCTGTCGTTCTACGTGATGGCGGCGGGTCTCGCCGCCGCGCGCGGACGCAATCCGGACGAGCCGCGCTTCCTGAACAAAGTCACCGAAACCCACTAGATTGGAAAGCTGATGGAACGCATCCAGGAGTCCCGTCTGATGAACCCGGAACATGCCGCCGCGCGCGTCGAACTCGTCGCGCCGCTAACCGGACCGGTCGTGCCGCTCGCATCGGTCCCCGATCCGGTGTTTTCGGAAGGTCTGTTCGGCGACGGCATCGGCGTCGATCCGCTCGTCGGCCGCCTTGTCGCGCCGTGCGACGGCACCGTCATGCACCTCGCGCGCACCGGCCACGCCGTCACGCTGCAAAGCGCCGAAGGCGCGCAGATTCTCGTGCACATCGGCATCGACACGGTCGAGCTGAACGGCAAGGGCTTCACGCCCCAGGTCGAGCAGGGCGCACAGGTGCGCCGTGGCGATCTGCTGATCGAATTCGATCTCGATATCGTGGCGTGTCACGCGCCGAGCCTGGTGTCGGTGATCGCGATCGCGAACTCCGATGCGTTCGAAGTCGTCGAGCGTGCGGGCGCGGGCCACGTGCGCGCGGGCGAGACGACACTGCTCGTGCTGCGCGCGCGCGACGGCGCGGCTGTCGAGGCGAGCGTCACCAACGTGGTGATGGACGAAGTGCGCCGCACCGTCACGCTCGCGCATGCGGGCGGTCTGCATGCGCGGCCCGCGGCGCGGGCGCGCGAAGCGGTGCGCGGTCTGGAAGCGCGCGTCGAGGTGCGTTACGGCGAGCGCAAGGCGGCCATCGAAAGCGTGGTCGGCCTGCTCGGGCTGGGCGCGGGCGAGGGCGCGACGATCGAACTCGTCGGCATGGGCCGCGAGGCGCAGAAGGCCGTCGACGCCGTGGCGGGCGAGTTGCTGCGCGAGGCGCCGGGCGAAGTGTCCGAAACGCCTGCGCGCGAGCTTTCGCCTGCGCCGCTTGCTGCTGCGCCTGCTGCCGCTAACGCGCAAACCGCGCAACAGCGTGCACAGCAAAGCGCGCCGGGCACGCTGATGGGCGTGTGCGCCGCGCCGGGCGTGGCGGTCGGCAAGCTGGTCCGCTGGGACGACGCCGAACTCACGCCGCCCGAACTCGCGAGCGGCACGCCGGCGGCGGAAAGCCGTCTGCTCGACAAGGCCGTCGCGGCCATCGACGCCGAACTCGAAGCGTCCGTGCGCACGGCGTCGCAGCGCGGCGCGATCGGCGAAGCGGGCATCTTCCAGATGCATCGCGTGCTGCTCGAAGACCCCACGCTGATCGACGCCGCGCGCGATCTCATCAGCCTCGGCAAGAGCGCGGGCTTCGCGTGGCGCGAGGCGATCCGCGCGCAGATCGCCGTGCTCGGCAAGGTCGACGATCCGCTGCTCGCCGAACGCGCCGCCGATCTGCGCGACCTCGAAAAGCGCGTGCTGCGTTCGCTCGCCTATACGAGCGGCGCGGCCGGTGCGAACGGCGCGGCGCAACGCGAGTTGCCCGACGAAGCCGTGCTCGCCGCCGACGAATTCACGCCCTCCGATCTCGCCACACTCGACCGCACGCGCGTGACGGCGCTCGTGATGGCGCGCGGCGGCGCGACCTCGCACGCCGCGATCATCGCGCGTCAGGCCGGCATTCCGGCGCTGGTCGCGCTGGGCGACGCGCTGCATCAGATCGAGGAAGGCGCGCAGGTGATCGTGGACGCGAGCGCGGGACGCTTCGCCTTCGCGCCCGGCGCCGCCGACATCGAACGCGCGCGCACCGAGAAGCAGCGCCTCGCGGGCGTGCGCGAAGCGAACCGCCGCACCTCGCACGAAGCCGCCGCCACGCGCGACGGCCACGCGGTCGAAGTCGCGGCCAATATCGCGACGCTCGACGACGCGCGCACGGCCGTCGACAACGGCGCCGACGCCGTGGGCCTGCTGCGCACCGAACTCATGTTCATCCATCGTCAGGCGGCGCCGACGGTCGAGGAACATCGCCAGAGCTATCAGGCCATCGCGGAAGCGCTCGCGGGCCGCACGGCGATCATCCGCACGCTCGACGTGGGCGCCGACAAGGAAGTCGATTATCTGACGCTGCCGCCCGAGCCGAATCCGGCGCTCGGTCTGCGCGGCATCCGGCTCGCGCAGGTGCGCCCGGATCTGCTCGACGACCAGTTGCGCGGCCTCGTGGCCGTGAAGCCCGAAGGCGCGCTGCGCATTCTGCTGCCGATGGTCACCGACGTGGGGGAACTCGTGCGCCTGCGCGAACGCATCGACGCCTTCGCGCGCGAAGCGGGCCGCAGCACGCGCGTCGAAGTGGGCGTGATGATCGAGGTGCCGTCGGCGGCGCTGCTGGCCGACCAGCTTGCGCGTCACGCCGATTTCCTGTCGATCGGCACCAACGATCTTACGCAGTACACGCTCGCGATGGACCGCTGCCAGCCCGATCTCGCCGCGCAGGCCGACGGCTTGCATCCGGCCGTGCTGCGCCTCGTGGCGATCGCGGTGGAAGGCGCGCGCAAGCACGGCAAGTGGGTGGGCGTGTGCGGCGCGCTGGCGGGCGATCCGCTCGCGGTGCCGCTGCTCGTCGGTCTCGGCGTGACCGAGCTGTCGGTCGATCCGGTCTCGGTGCCGTCGATCAAGGCGCGCGTGCGCAAGCTCGACTACGCGCTGTGCCGCGATCGCGCCCAGGACGTGCTGATGCTCGAATCGGCGCAGGACGTGCGCGCCGCGAGCCGCGCGAACTGGCCGCTCGACTGAACGGCGCGTATCGCTTCGGAATCCGGTAATCAGGGTTCCGAAGGTTTCCAACGGTTTCGCAGGTTTTCAACGGTTTCCCAAACCACACCCCGGCGCGCGCAGCGATCGCGCGCCGGCTTTTCTCACCTCAATACGTCTCGCCGCAATACCTCAAGAGACAGGGACTGGAGGCAGTTCGATGGATGGCAATCCGTTTCTCAAGATCCAGAGCCTCGGCCGCGCGCTGATGCTCCCGATCGCAGTGCTGCCCGTGGCGGGCATTCTGCTGCGCTTCGGCCAGAGCGACATGCTCAATATCAAGATCATCGCCGACGCGGGCGGCGCGATCTTCGACAACCTGCCGCTGCTGTTCGCGATCGGCATCGCGGTCGGCTTCGCGAAGGACAACAACGGCGTGGCGGCGCTCGCGGGCGCGCTCGGCTATCTGGTCGAGACCGCCGTGATGAAGGACATCAACGACAAGCTCAACATGGGCGTGCTGTCGGGCGTGGTGGCCGGTGTCGTCGCGGGCATGCTGTACAACCGCTTCAAGGACATCAAGCTGCCCGAGTTCCTCGCGTTCTTCGGCGGCAAGCGTTTTGTGCCGATCATCACCGGGCTCGTGTGTCTCGCGCTCGGGGTGATATTCGGCTATGCGTGGGGACCGGTGCAGAGCGTGATCGACACGGCGGGCCACTGGCTCACCACGGCGGGCGCGATCGGCACCTTCGTGTACGGCCTGCTCAACCGTCTGCTGCTGGTCACGGGGCTGCACCACATCCTCAACTCGCTCGTGTGGTTCGTGTTCGGCACGTTCACGCCGGCGGGCGGCGCGCCGGTCACGGGCGACCTGCATCGCTTCTTCGCGGGCGACCCGACGGCGGGCGGCTTCATGGCCGGCTTCTTCCCGGTGATGATGTTCGGCCTGCCGGCCGCATGTCTCGCCATGCTGCACGAAGCGCCGAAGGAAAAGCGCGCGATGGTGGCGGGCCTGCTGCTCTCGATGGGCCTCACCTCGTTCCTTACGGGCGTGACCGAGCCGATCGAGTTCACCTTCATGTTCCTCGCGCCGGTGCTCTACGCGATCCATGCAGTGCTCACGGGCCTGTCGCTCGCGATCTGCTCGCTGCTGGGCATCAAGCTCGGCTTCACGTTCTCGGCGGGCGCGATCGACTACGTGCTGAACTACGGCCTCTCGACGCACGGCTGGGAAGCGATTCCGCTCGGCGTGGCGTACGCGGTCGTGTACTACGTGCTGTTCCGCTTCTTCATCCGCCGCTTCAATTTGCCGACGCCGGGCCGTGAAGCCTCGGCGGGCGATACCGAAATCGCCGAGTCGATGTCGGGCGTCGCGGTGCCGGGCATGGCAGCGACTTCGCGCGCGGCGCGTTATATCGATGCGCTCGGCGGCGCGGCCAACCTCAAGGTGGTCGATGCGTGCACGACGCGTCTGCGTCTGAACGTGGCCGATCCGGCGCGCGTGTCGGAGCCTGCTTTGAAGGCGATCGGTGCGCGCGGCGTGCTCAAGCGCGGTGGCGAAAGCGTGCAGGTCATCATCGGGCCGGAAGCGGACATCATCGCCGACGAGATTCGCGGTGAGCTTGCGCGCGGCGGTGTTTCATCGAATGTGGCGAATGTGGCCAAGGCGGTGAATGCCGCCGCCGTGGCTCCGACCGTTGCGCAAAGCGCGCCGGCTGCGGCGGGCGCGCACAACGCCGGTCCGCTCGATCCGAATCCGTCGCGCTGGCTGGCCGTGCTCGGCGGCGCGGCGAACATCGTCTCGCTCGATGCGGTCGCGGCCACGCGTCTGCGCGTGATCGTGCGCGATCCGGCCGCGGTCGACCGTGCGAAGCTCGACGCGCTCGACGTGGCGTGGGTGTCGGCGGATACGCTGCACATCGTCGTCGGCGACGCTGCGCCGCGTTACGCGCAGGAACTGGCGCTTCAACCGGCATGATCGGCTGAACCGGCGACATCGGCGAAATAAAAAACCGGCAGGTTGCCAGCCTGCCGGTTTTTTTATGGGCGCGTCGCGGCGCCGTACGTTAATGCGCGTCGTCGCCGTGGGTTTGCATCTTCTGCTGCTCGTCGAGCCACATCACGTTGATGATGCCGAAGGCGAGCGCCACGCCGATGCCGAGAATCCAGGTGAAGTACCACATGATGTTTGCTCCTGCCGATGTTGCGTACGTTGCGTAGGTTGCGTTCAGTACATCGTGTTGCGCTTGTCGTCGAGCGCATCCACGGTCACCTTGCCGCGCATGATGCGATACGCCCAGGTGGTGTACGCAAGCACGATCGGCAGGAAGATGATGACGGCCACGAGCATGATTTCGAGCGTCGTCTTGCTGGACGTCGCGTCCCAGACCGTGAGGCTAGAACGCGGATCGAGCGACGACGGCATGATGAACGGGAACATCGAAAAGCCCGCAGTGAGAATCACCCCGACGATCAGCAGCGACGTGCCGATGAACGCCGTCTTTTCGAGCCGCGATCCGGCCAGCACGAACGCGATCACGCCGCCCAGAATGCCGACGATCGGCGCGGCCGCCATCCACGGATACGTCACGTAGTTGGCGATCCACAGCCCCGCGCCCGGCTCCACGCTCTTGAGCAGCGGATTGGCGACCGCGTCGTAGGGCGCGGCATTGGTGATCGCATAGCCGCCGATCAGCGTTGCCACCAGGCCGCCCGCCACCACGAACAGCACGACCGCGAGTCCCGCCATCAGGCGCAGCGCCTTCGACGCGCGCTGGGCCACCACGCCGTCGCTCTTGAGCTTCACGAACGCGGCGCCGTGCGCGCTGAGCATGGTGAGGCTCACGAGCCCGCAGATCAGCGCGAACGGATTGAGCAACGCCCAGAAGCTGCCGTAGTAGGTCACGCGCAGATCGGTGTCGTACTGGAACGGCACGCCTTGCAGCAGGTTGCCGAACGCCACGCCGAACACCAGCGCGGGCACGAAGCCGCCGATAAAGAGCGCCCAGTCCCACGCACCGCGCCACTTCGGGTTGTCGCGCTTGCCGCGATAGTCGAAGCCCACGGGCCGGAAGAACAGCGCGAAGAGCACCAGCAGCATCGCGAAGTAGAAGCCCGAGAACGACGCCGCGTAGACGAGCGGCCAGGCGGCGAACATCGCGCCGCCCGCGGTGATGAGCCAGACCTGGTTGCCTTCCCACGTCGCGCCGACCGTGTTGATGACGACGCGGCGCTCCGCGTCGGTTTTGCCGATGAAGGGCAGCAGGACGGCTGCGCCCATGTCGAAGCCGTCGGTGAGCGAGAAGCCGATCAGCAGCACGCCGATCAGCACCCACCAGATCACTTTGAGGGTTGCGTAGTCCATGGTGTGTTTCCTGATGTGGGTCCGGAGGCCAGGGGGCGTCAGGCGACGCGGTTGCCGCTCGCCACGGCCGCCGCGCCCTGCTCGTGGAAATAGCGTCCCGTCTGCAGCGAGGACGGCCCGAGGCGCGCGTACTTGAACATCAGCGTGATCTCGATGATGAAAAGCGCCGTGTAGAACACCACGAAGCCCGCGAGGCTCAGCCACACGTCGCCGGGCGCGAGACTCGACGCGGAGAGATGCGTCGGCAGCACTTCGGCGATGGTCCACGGCTGCCGGCCGAGTTCGGCGACGATCCAGCCGAATTCGGCGGCGAGCCACGGCAGCGGAATCGCCCAGACGGCCCAGCGCAGGAACCAGCGGCGGTTGTCCTGGAGCAGCGAGCGTTGCGCGCAAAACCAGAACGCGAGCACGAAGGTCAGCAGGAACAGCATGCCGAGCCCGACCATCACGCGGAACGACCAGAACACCGGCGCGACGGGCGGAATCGAGTGCTTCGCGGCGGCCTTGATCTGCGCGGGCGAGGCGTCGACCACATTGGGCGCGAACTGTTTCACGAGCAGGCCGTAGCCGAGATCGCCCTTGTGCGCTTCGAACACGTCGCGCGTGGCGTTATCGGCGTTGCCTTCCTTGAGTTTTTGCAGCGCGGCATAGGCGAGCATGCCGTTCTGGATGCGCACTTCGGCGCGGCCCATCAGATCCTTCAGACCGATCACGGGCTCGTCGATCGAACGCGTGGCGATGATGCCCATCAGGTACGGAATCTGGATCGCGTAATCGGTGCGCTCTTCTTTCTGATTAGGAATGCCGAAGAGCGTGAAGGGCGCGGGCGCCGGCGCGGTATCCCATTCGGCTTCGATGGCGGCGAGCTTCACCTGCTGCACTTCGCCGGTGCGATAGCCCGACTCGTCGCCGAGCACGATCACGCAGAGCGTCGAGGCGAGGCCGAAACCGGCGGCGATCGCGAACGAGCGCAGCGCGAAATCGACGTCGCGGCGGCGGAGCAAATACCACGACGAGATGCCAAGCACGAACATCGACGCCGTCACATAGCCCGCCGAAACGGTGTGCACGAACTTCACCTGTGCGACCGGATTGAAGATCACCTGGAACAGGCTCGACAGCTCCATGCGCATGGTTTCGTAGTTGAATTCGGCGCCGACCGGATTCTGCATCCAGCCGTTGGCGACCAGGATCCACAGCGCCGAGAGATTCGAGCCGAGCGCGACGAAGAAAGTGGTGAGCAGGTGGCCGCCCTTCGACATGCGGTTCCAGCCGAAGAAGAACAGGCCGACGAAGGTCGATTCGAGGAAGAAGGCCGCGAGCCCTTCGACGGCGAGCGGCACGCCGAAGATGTCGCCCACGTAGTGCGAGTAGTAGGACCAGTTGGTGCCGAACTGGAATTCCATCGTCAGGCCGGTGGTGACGCCCATCACGAAGTTGATCGCGAAGAGCTTGCCCCAGAACTGCGTCATGTCCTTGTAGATGGTCTTGCCGGTCATCACGTAGACGGATTCCATGATGACGAGCAGCCACGAGAGCCCGAGCGTGAGCGGCACGAACAGAAAGTGGTAGAGCGCGGTGACCGCGAACTGCAGCCGCGAGAGATCGACGGTTTCGCTAATGGGCATGGTGGTTCCCTTGTTGCGGGTTCGTGCCGGCCGACACCGGTACGGAGAGAATGGCCTGGGCAACTTCCGCAGGCGGCATGTTCATGTTTTCGGCCTGCGGATGATTGAAGAAGGCGTACTTCAGCGCCATCAGCAGCACGAGCTTGACGGCGAGAACGAGAACGATGTCGCGGGCGAAGGTCGGGCCGCGCGCCCACTGGAGAATGCGTGCGCGCAGAAGCGGTCGCGTGCGCGCTGACTGGCCGGAAGTGAAGATCATGACGATGACTGTTGCCCCTAAAACTTGTTTCCTGGCCAGGCCTGCACGCAACCCGGATTGGTGTACATGTTGTGTACAAGGATTCTAGGAGTGGGGTCATCAGGACACCGTGACAAGAAGCCGCGAGCGCCTGCCTCACCGATCAGTAATGCGATCCGATTTGTTCGAAATCAATTTTTTGAGGTCGCGTTCTGATGTTTGCAACCGTGCATCAGATCAAGACTGCGCGGCATGCGAATTCATCTTACGAGGGAACGCTCAGAGACGGCGTGAACGTGTACTTATTTCTGGCGCCGGAAAAGAAAAAGCCCCGCACCTGGCAGGGGCGGGGCTGTCGGCGTCACGCTCGCGGGGCGAGCGGCGCAGCTTGATACGCGCGTCAGGCGTAGGCGGCGAGCGCCGTGCGCATCTTCTTCATTGCGCTGGATTCGATCTGGCGGATCCGCTCGGCCGATACGCCGAACTCGTCGGCGAGTTCGTGCAGCGTCGAACCGCCCGAACCGTCGTCGGCCACATTCAGCCAGCGCGCTTCGATGATGCGGCGGCTGCGCGGGTCGAGCGCTTCCAGCGCGCTGGCGATGCCGTCCGACTGCAGACGATCGCGGTCGCGCGCGGCCATCACGGCGGTCGGCTCGCTGTGCGAGTCGGCGAGCCAGGCGATCGGCGCGAAGGATTCCTCGCCGTCGTCGTTCTGGCTTTCCAGCGCGATGTCGGCACCCGACAAGCGCGTTTCCATCTCCACGACTTCCTCGCGCTTCACATTCAGTTCCTGCGCCAGGCCTTCGATTTCCTCCGGCGTGAACGACTGCAGGCCCTGCTTGTGGCTGCGCAGGTTGAAGAACAGCTTGCGCTGCGCCTTGGTGGTGGCGACCTTCACCATGCGCCAGTTGCGCAGGATGTATTCGTGGATTTCGGCCTTGATCCAGTGCATGGCGTACGACACGAGGCGTACGTTCTGCTCGGGGTCAAAGCGCTTCACGGCCTTCATCAGACCGATATTGCCTTCCTGGATCAGGTCGGCGTGCGGCAGACCATAGCCGAGGTAATTACGGGCGATCGAGACCACGAGGCGCAGGTGCGACAGCACCATGCGGCGCGCGGACTCCAGATTGTTTTGCTCGCGAAATTCAGTCGCGAATTGACGCTCCTCTTGCGGCGTCAACATCGGGATCCGGTTTACGGCCTGGATGTAGGCGTCGATGTTGCCCAGTTGGCCGGGCAGCAGGGAAGCGTTCGCGAGCGCCAGGGCACCCGAACCCGCGGCCTTGGCCGGCTTGGTGTTCAGCGTACCCGGAAGGGTCATTGCCATTGCGTTGCTCACGTAGCGAACTCCTCAGGAATCTTGCAAAAGTCAGACTGCGACTCCACGTTGGATGTTAGCACTCTGAATCAGCGAGTGCTAATACTTGGAGTCGGTAGGGGCTTCATGGTTCCGTGTTCTCTATCGAAATAGTTGTTTCGATAGGTTTCAACAAAATCACGGGAGGCAGACGGGACGGGGTTTCCAGCCCGATGCGGCGCGCGCACACCCGCGAACCGAGGGATAACTCTAGAACGATGACGCCGCGCAAAGCCGGCGCGGCAGAGAATTTGGGGCTGGATGAAAAACTGAATAAGCGGCGCTGACGGACTCAAAAATCGGGCCTCGCAGACGCTGTTCCGCGATTGTTTCGCACGGGCTCGTACTGGCTCGCACGGGCAGCCGCGCCCGAATTCTGTTCACGGCAGATATCTGAAAGACATCAGAATACGCCGAAAGTGCTGCGATGCGACATTGCGGCGCAGGGCTAGCCAGGCTTGAGCGTGCGGCGCGTCACACAACGCCGTCTGCGGAAGCAGGAAGCAATCGCGCAGCGTGACGGCCCTTTCTGACGCGCATATGGGGCCGATCCTTTTGATCGCAAGTATCCATGCGTCCAAACCTGGTATAAATTTCAGCGACACGCATGCGTACATCTTCTGTGCGAACCGGCGCGCGTGGCGCGGGCTCGTGCGCAAGGGGCCCGGGTAATGGCGGCAAAAGTAATCGAAGCGATTCGCGGACTGGAGCGCGAGCGGTTTCGCGCGATGGTGGACGGCGACGGCTCGTCGCTGGATCAACTGCTGTCCGACAATGTCTTTTTCGTTCACACGAACGGCAAGCGCGAGACCAAGCAGCAGTTCATCGATGCAATCACGGCGGGACGCCGGCGCTACCGTCAGATCGAGATCCAGTCGCAGGACGTGCTGCCGGTGGGCAACGAGACCTGCGTGGTGTCGGGGCGCGTGCTGATCGAGATGGAAGCGAACAACGGCGCGCTGCTGTTTCCGATTGCCTACACGGCGATCCAGACGCAGGAGGATGGCCACTGGCGTCTGCTCGCGTGGCAGGCGACGCGTTGCGCGATCGAGTGAGATCCGGTAAGTCCACTCGCCGATCCGCCTGCTAGGGCGTTTCGGGCGCACGCCAGCGGCCCGTTTTGCCGCCGGCGCTCAACGGCGCCGCCTCCAGGTTTGCTGCTTTTCTGCTGCTAACTTTCCAACTATTGATCGCTTCCGGATCGTTTCGTGGCCCGATCAGGCCGCGACGCGACGGTCGACCGTCTGCCACGTTGCGCGGTTGATGGCGCTGATCACCGCGGCGAGTACAGCCTGCGCCGCATCGTCGGCGACGCCCACGCCGTGGCGCAGCGCCTGACCGCCCACCCGGGCGCCGACGAACACCGCCGTGCCGCCTTGTGCGGTGCGCGCAGTTTCAAACGACGTGATCTCCACGCTTTCTTCCGCAACATCGGAGAACGCTGCCGCGACGGCTTGCGCATGCGCTTCGTCGATCTGCGCTGCCGCGGCAATCGCGACGTCGCGGCCTTCGAAGCGTGCGCGGCCTGCGCCGACCATCGTTGCCGGCCCCTTCGTCTCGAAATATTCGCGTTCGAACAGCGAGCAGATCGCCTCGCCGGTGATTTCCACGCCGGAGGCGTCCGTGACCTTTTGCACGGCGTGGCTGAATTCGATCTGGACGCGGCGCGGCGGCGTGAAGCCCATGCCGCGTTCGAGCAGATACGTCGCGCCGCCCTTGCCCGACTGGCTGTTCACGCGGATCACCGCGTCGTAGCTGCGGCCGAGATCGGCGGGATCGATCGGCAAATAGGGCACTTCCCAGATGGCGTCGGGCTGCTGAAGCGCGAAACCCTTGCGGATCGCGTCTTGATGCGAACCCGAAAACGCCGTGAACACGAGGTCGCCCGCGTACGGATGGCGCGGATGCACGGGCAATTGATTGCAGCGCTCGACCACACGGCGCACGGCGTCGATGTCCGAAAAATCGAGGCCCGGATCGATGCCCTGCGTGTAGAGATTCATCGCGAGCGTGACGAGATCGACGTTGCCGGTGCGTTCGCCGTTGCCGAAGAGACAGCCTTCGACGCGGTCCGCGCCGGCGAGCACGGCCATTTCGGCGGCGGCCACGGCGGTGCCGCGGTCGTTATGCGGATGCACGGAGAGCACGATGCTGTCGCGATACGCGAGGTTGCGGTCCATCCACTCGATCTGGTCAGCGTAGACGTTGGGCATCGCGGCTTCGACGGTCGCCGGGAGATTCACGATCATCTTGTGATCGCGCGTCGGGCGCCACGTCTGGGCGACGGCGTCGCAGACTTCGCGGGCGAACGTGAGCTCGGCCATGCTGAACGTTTCCGGAGAATACTGGTAGGTCCAGTGCGTCTGCGGGCGGGCGTCGGCGTGCTCGCGGATCATGCGCGTGCCGTTCACGGCGAGCGCCTTCACTTCTTCCTTCGACTGACCGAACACGATCTTGCGGAAAGACGGGCAGATCGCGTTGTAAAGATGCACGATCGCGCGCGATGCGCCTTCGAGTGCCTCGAACGTGCGGGCAATCAGATCTTCGCGCGACTGCACGAGCACTTCGATCGTCACGTCGTCGGGAATGCGCTTTTCGTCGATGAGCTTGCGCACGAAATCGAAGTCGGTCTGCGAAGCGGACGGAAAGCCGACTTCGATTTCCTTGAAGCCGATCTGCACGAGCATTTCGAAGAATTCGGTCTTCTGCTCGATGCTCATCGGCTCGATGAGCGACTGGTTGCCGTCGCGCAGGTCGGTGCTCATCCAGATCGGCGCGCGTTCGATCGTGCGCGTCGGCCATTTGCGGCCGTTCAAACGGATGGCGGGGAAAGGGCGATATTTTTCGGCGGGATTACGCAACATGATGGGCCTCGTTCTTCATGATGTCGTATGCGATGGCGGTCGGCAGCGGGCGGCTGGCGGGCTGGCGACGAGGCACGATGCGAGAGACTTCCGGCATCCGGGCGGCAACCTCGGACGCGAAGAAGACAGCCACGCTGACGGCGGTAACCGGCGCGGCGAAAGCGAACGTGAACGATGCCCATGCAACGTGCATTTTGACCTCGCGACTCGTCCAGTCGGTAGACGGACGAATGCAGACGACAAGTTGTAGAGATACTGCGAGTTTGGGGGTACTGCGAGAACTGCTGGGAGGACTGCCGACCGGCTCTGGGGAGCGGTCGCGCAGCGCTACGCCTGGCTTACGCTAGACGTAGCGATAGGGCCGCTAGGCGGCCGAGGGTAATTCGGAGGGTGTTCGGATAGGAACGCATTCGACCAATTTAAGTCAGGACGAACGCGCCTGTCAACAGGGAATGTGGCGACGCAGCTAGAAAAATTGCACGCAGATAGGCGATGAAGCGCTCAATTGCCGAAATGCGGACAATCCGCAAGTAACGCGCGGACGGCCGCAAACGTCCATGCCGCCGCGCTTTCAGCCGGATCGTTCAGCGCTTCGCGATGCGCTTGATCGTTTCCACCTGACGGGCGATCGCGTCGGGCACGGGCACTTCGCCGCGCAGCACGTCGGCGATCCACTCGGCGGTCGTGGGCGCGTCGCGGCCTTCGGGCAGATCCACTTCGGGCGCGTCCGGCGACGAGCGTTCCGGTTCGATCAGCGTGTCGCAGACGCCGTCATGCAGCCAGTCGACCTGCACCTGGCGGCGCGTATCGGCGACCGCTTCGCCTTCGGTGCCGCGCGCAAGCAATGCGCCACCCACGGCTGCTTCGGGATGCGCGGCGAACAGCGCGCTCAAGCTCTCGCGATACGGCGGATGCGTGTAATTCACGAGCCGCAGGCCCGGTTGCGCGAACGGTTGCAACAGCTTGACGAGCGTGTGCGTGGAGTTGCGCACGCCCATCCGGCGACGCAGCGAGAGCAGGCGCGCAAGCTGCGGTGCGAGCGTTTCGATCGACGCAAATGCAACCCGTTTGTCGGCGAGTTGTGCTTCGATGTCGGCGTGATCGCGTGCGTTGGGGAGATTTAGTGCAGCAAAGATTTCGGCGCTGGTGACGCGGCCCGGATCGGTCTGCACGCCGTGCACGAGCACCGGCACGCCGTCGCGGGCGAGAAGCAGGGCGAGCAGCGGTACGAGGTTCGGCTGCTTGCGCGCTCCGTTGTAGCTCGGAATCGAGACCGCGCGATAGTCGCCTGCAGGCACGGCAATCGGCGCGAACGACGCGTGCGCCGCCGAAAGCATCGCAGCCAGTTCGTCGGCGGTTTCGCCCTTGAGGCGGTAAGCCAGCAAGACTGCACCCAGCTCGAGCTCGGGCACGCGGCCGTCGAGCATCGCGGCGTAGAGCGCGTGCGTGTCTTCGGACGACAGCGAGCGCGCGCCGTGCGGGCCGCGGCCGATCTCCTTGATGAAGCGGGCGCAGGAAAAGGTCTCGGTGGAGTCGGGGGCGTTCATGAGGGCGTGCGTGTTATGTCGATGTGCCGGCCACGCGCCACGCTGCGTGGGCGGTGCGTGCCGGTCGGCGACTGTCTTGCGGATGCAGGAAGTATCGCACGACCTGCGCGGTGCGGTCCGACGCAGTGAAGGGATTAGGGCCGTAGCGTTGTCGCAGCCGTGCCGCAATACTGCGGTATCGAACTGCGCCAGCGCGGCGCCGCAAGCTTCGAAAGCTTCGCAATGGCTTGAAATATCGTCGCGATTGCTTGCCGTGGCGGCTGACCGCGCCGCGCGCCGCTGCGCGTTACACTCGCGTTTTACGCTGCCGAGCCGCGAGCGGATGCAGGCGTCGCGCGGCGTTGACTGACCATCACGAAGAACGAAGACGGAGAAACAGATGAGTTACGTATTTGAACCGGCGCCGCAAGCCTACGTGCCGGTCGCGGGCAGCAGCGCGCATTTCCCGGTGCGCCGCATCTATTGCGTGGGCCGCAACTACGAAGCGCATGCGCGCGAGATGGGCCACGATCCAAACCGCGAACCGCCGTTCTTCTTCGCCAAGCCCGCCGACGCCGTTCTCTTCGTGCCGCCCGGTGCGGCCGCCGATTTCCCGTATCCGGCTCAGTCGAACAACGTGCACTTCGAAATGGAACTCGTCGCGGCGATCGGCAAGGCGGGCAAGAACATTCCGGTGGAAAGCGCGCTCGACCACGTCTACGGCTACGCGCTCGGTCTCGACATGACGCGCCGCGATCTGCAAGCCGAAGCGAAGAAGCTCGGCCGTCCGTGGGATACGGCCAAGGGTTTCGACCATTCGGCGCCGATCGGCCCGATCCATCCGGTGGCGCAAGTCGGCCAACTGGCCAAAGGCTCGATCTGGCTGTCGGTGAATGACGAGGAAAAACAGCGCTCGGATATTTCGCAGATGATCTGGCCGGTTGCCGATACGATCGCGTATCTTTCGACGCTGTTCGAGCTGAAGGCGGGCGACCTGATCTTCACGGGCACGCCGGAAGGCGTGGGCGCGGTGGTGAAGGGCGATCTGATGAAGGGCGGCGTGGACGGCCTGGGCGAAATCGCTGTGCGCGTAGTCTGAAAACCGCCTGAACGATGCGACCGGCCTGACGCAGCGTTGCGCCCGCCCGGCGCGCTGCGGCTCGATACCGCGCGACTAAAACAAGGAGCATGAGAGGAGCATGAAGCTATATAGCTATTTCCGCAGTTCGGCGTCGTATCGCGTGCGTATTGCGTTGAATCTCAAGAATCTGTCGTACGAGTACGTGCCGGTGCATCTGGTGCGCGACGGCGGCGAGCAATTGAAGCCCGAGTACCGCAAGGTGAACCCGGACGCCATCGTGCCGACCTTCGTCGACGACGAGCAGCACGCGATCCAGCAATCGCTCGCGATCATCGAGTATCTCGAAGAGACGCATCCGGAGCCGCCGCTGCTGCCGAAGTCGCCCGTCGACCGCGCGCACGTGCGTTCGCTTGCGCTGCAGATCGCCTGCGAGATCCATCCGCTGAACAACCTGCGCGTGCTGAAGTACCTGAAGCGCACGCTGGGCGTGGACGACGCGGCGAAGGATGCGTGGTACCGGCACTGGGTCGAAGCGGGTTTCGAGACGCTCGAAGCGCGGCTGGCCGGCGACCCGCGCACCGGCAAGCTGTGTTTCGGCGATACGCCGACTTTCGCCGACCTGTTCCTCGTGCCGCAGATCTACAATGCGCATCGCTTTAACGTCGACACCACGCGGTTTCCGACCATTCAGCGCATTCACGATTACGCCGTGCAGCTCGATGCATTCGCGCGCGCGGCGCCGGGCGCGCAGCCCGATTCGGAGTGATATCGCGGCGATTTGCGCTCAGATGAGCCGATCATGACGTGAAAAAGGGCATCGCTCGCGAGAGAGATGCCCTTTTCTTTTACGCCGCCTGGATCAGTTGCCGAGCAATGCGTCCGCAAATTCTTCGGCCACGAACGGCTGCAGATCCTCGACCTTCTCGCCCACGCCGATGAAGTACACCGGAATCGGGCGCTGGCGCGCGATCGCGGCGAGAATGCCGCCCTTCGCGGTGCCGTCGAGCTTGGTGACGATCAGGCCGGTTAGACCGAGCGCGTCATCGAACGACTTCACCTGCGTGAGTGCATTCTGGCCCGTGTTCGCGTCGATCACGAGCAGCACTTCGTGCGGCGCGCCGTCGAAGGCCTTGCCGATCACGCGCTTGACCTTCTTGAGCTCATCCATCAGATGGAGCTGCGTGGGCAGGCGGCCGGCCGTGTCGGCCATCACCACGTTGATGCCGCGCGCGCGCGCCGCGTTCACGGCGTCGAAGATCACCGCGGCCGGGTCGCCGCTTTCCTGCTGCACGACCGTCACGTTGTTGCGCTCGCCCCAGATGGTGAGCTGCTCGCGCGCGGCGGCGCGGAACGTGTCGCCGGCGGCCAGCAGCACGCTCTGGTCGAAGCTCTGCAGATGCTTGGCGAGCTTGCCGATGCTGGTGGTCTTGCCCGCGCCGTTCACGCCCGCGATCATCATGACGAGCGGTTGCGCGCGGCCCAGCATCAGCGACTTTTCGAGCGGCTTGAGCAGGTCGATCAGCAACTGACGCAGCGCGGTTTTCACCTGCTGCGCTTCGGTCAGGCGTTCGGCGCGCACCTTCTGGCGCAGCGTTTCGAGCAGATATTCGGTGGCGTCGACACCCGCGTCCGACATCAGCAGCGCGGTTTCCAGCTCCTCGTAGAGATCGTCGTCGATCTTCGCGTTGACGAAGATGCTCTGGATGTTCGAACCCGTTTTCGACAGGCCCGACTTCAGGCGCGTCAGCCACGACTTCTTCGCGGTGGCGTCGAGCGCGGGCGGCGGGACGATTTCGACGGCCTCGAACGTGCGGGCGGCAGCGGGCGGTGCTTTGGACTCTGCGGGCGCGGCCGGCGCGCGCGGCGCCGCAGGCGCTTCGTCGCGTGCGGCGTCGGCCTCGGGAGCGGCGGTTTCGGCCTGCTCGTTCTCCGCGTTCTTGTCGCCGCGGAGTCGTTTGAAGAAACTGAACATGATCTGTGGCGTGGTGGGATCGCGCTGCCGGTCTGACCGAGGGACGGTCATCGACGTCATTTCAGCATGCAACGCGTGGAAAACACGACATTTTATCAGGCGGCATAGGGCGCGTCCTTGCCGCAGGCTTCCGGCGCGCGCGCGGCGCTGTGGTAACGTTCGCGGATTGGCCGGGCGGCCTCTGCGTCGCGCCTGGCAGCCCGGTTTGCTTCGCCGGTTCAGATCACCGGTTCGCATCCCACCGGATTGCGCAGTGGCGATCCGGTTGCGACGATTCAACCTCGATTCACACAGTACACACGCATGGCCCGTTCATCTTCTTCACGCCCGCAGGGCGCACGTTCCGCGCCACCCGCGCGCGGCGGCACGCACACGATCCGCATTATCGGCGGCGACTGGAAGCGCACGCCGCTGCCCGTGCTCGATCTCGACGGCCTGCGCCCCACGCCCGACCGCGTACGCGAAACCCTGTTCAACTGGCTCGGCCAGCGTCTGGACGGCCTGCGCTGTCTCGACCTGTTCGCCGGCAGCGGCGCGCTCGGCTTCGAGGCCGCGTCGCGCGGCGCTGCGCGCGTGGTGATGGTCGAGCGCAGCGCGCGCGCCGCCGCGCAACTGCGCGCGAATCAGGAGCGTCTCGGCGCCCGCGTGATCGAAATCGCGGAAGCCGACGCGCTGCGCCTCGCCGCGAACCTGCCGCCGGGCTCGTTCGACGTGGTGTTCATCGATCCGCCGTTCGGCGACGCCGCGCTGCTCGCGCGTGCGCTCGAACTCGCGGCGCCGCTCGTCGCGCCCGACGGCTGGCTCTATGTCGAATCCGGCGAAGCCGTCGATCCGGGCGCGCAGCCTGCGCTGGCGGGCTGGCGCGTCGCGCGCGAGGGCAAGGCGGGGGCCGTCCGCTATCATTTGCTGCAACGCGAAAATGAGGAATAATGCGCGTTCGATAAGGTTCGATAAAAAACGGGCGGACGGTTTTCGTGCCGCGCACGCCCGAGCGCACACTGTTTTGGCCGATGTTTTGACCGCCGTTTTCGCAACGGTTTGCGCCCCATTTCTGTTGAGAGGAGAAGCCTCATGGTAGTCGCCGTGTACCCCGGTACGTTCGATCCGCTCACGCGTGGTCACGAAGATCTCGTGCGGCGCGCGTCGAGCATTTTCGACACGCTGGTGGTCGGTGTCGCCGACAGTCGCAACAAGAAGCCGTTCTTCACGCTCGACGAGCGGCTAGAAATTGCGCATGAGGTGCTCGGCCACTATCCCAACGTTCAGGTCATGAGCTTCAAGGGTCTGCTGAAGGACTTCGTGCGCAGCAACAACGCGCGCGTGATCGTGCGCGGCCTGCGCGCGGTTTCCGACTTCGAGTACGAGTTTCAGATGGCGGGCATGAACCGCTATCTGCTGCCCGACGTCGAAACCATGTTCATGACGCCGTCGGATCAGTATCAGTTCATTTCGGGCACGATCGTGCGCGAAATCGCCCAGTTGGGCGGCGATGTCAGCAAGTTCGTGTTCCCGTCGGTGGAAAAGCGCCTGCAGGACAAGGTGGCGTCGCAGGGCGGCGCACCCGCGAAGGCCTGAGCCTCGCGAGGGTCGGCAGGCGCGGGGCCGCGGCGCTATAATGTCTTGTTTTTGAAGGGAAACGCGAGAGAAGTATGGCCCTGATGATTACCGACGAGTGCATCAATTGCGACGTCTGCGAGCCCGAGTGCCCGAACGACGCCATTTCGATGGGCCCGGAAATCTACGTGATCGACCCGAACAAGTGCACGGAGTGCGTCGGCCATTTCGACGAGCCGCAGTGCATTCAGGTGTGTCCGGTGGAGTGCATCCCGAAGAATCCCGAGCACCTCGAAACGCAGGAGCAGCTGATGCGGAAGTACGAGACGCTGACGGCGGCGAAGGACGCCTGAGCTTCACAGCCCGCCCGTAGTCTGCTCGCAACGACGACGCTGCAAACGAAAAACGCGCCCGAGGGCGCGTTTTTTTATGCCTGGCTTTTATGTGCGGCCAACGAGGCTCACAGCGAGGCTCACAGCGAGGCTCACAGCGAGGCTCACAGCGAGGCTCACAGCGAGGCTCACAGCGAGGCTCAGGCAACGATGGCTTTGAGCGCCTCGACGAGCGTATCGCATTCCGCGTCGGTGCCAATCGAGATACGCAGATGCTGATCGATACGCGGCAGCTTGAAATGGCGCACGAAGATTTCCTTTTCGCGCAGCTTCGCGGCAATGTCGGCCGCGTCGTGCTTCGGATGCTTCGCGAACACGAAGTTCGCCGCCGACGGCACGACCTCGAAGCCCAGCGCCTCGAGCGCCGCATTCAGGCGCGTGCGGCTCGCGATCACGCGTTCGCAGGTCGAGCGGAAATACGCCACGTCCTCGTAGGCGGCCACGCCGGCGGCCTGCGCCAGCCGATCGAGCGGATACGAGTTGAAGCTGTCCTTCACGCGGTTGAGCGCGTCGATCAGATCGGCGTGACCGAACGCAAAGCCCACGCGCATGCCCGCGAGCGAACGCGACTTCGAGGTCGTATGCACGACGAGCAGATTCGGATAGCGGTCGATCAGCGCGATGGCCGACTCGGCGCCGAAATCCACATACGCTTCGTCGACGATCACGACCGAATCCGGATTGCCCGCGACCACGCGCTCGATCTCGGCGAGCGGCAGCGCATGGCCGGTCGGCGCATTCGGATTCGGGAAGATCACGCCGCCGTTCGGCTGCAGATAGTCGTCCACGCGAATCTGGAATTGTTCGTCGAGCGGCACCGTGCGGTACTCGACTTCGTAGAGCCGCGCGTAGGTCGGATAAAAGCTGTAGGTGATATCGGGAAAGAGAATCGGCTGGTCGTGCTTGAGCAGCGCGAGGAACGCGTGCGCGAGCACTTCGTCGGAGCCATTGCCCACGAACACCTGATCGGCGCGCAGACCGTGATGCGCGGCCACGGCGGTGCGCAGATTCTTCGCGACCGGATCGGGATAGCGGCGCAGCGACTCGCTGTGCTCGCCCAGTTCGGCGCGGATCGCGTCGAGCACGCGCGGCGAGGGCGGGTAGGGATTCTCGTTGGTGTTGAGCTTCACCGGATGCGCGAGCGCCGGCTGTTCGCCGGGCACGTACGGTACGAGACGGTGGACGATGTCACTCCAGAAACGACTCAAGACGCTCTCCTTCACTCATTCGATAAGACTTGTGCAGCCGCGCGTGACGCACGGCGCGCACCTTGACGCAAGGTTATCCGCGCAACGCCGACTTCAGCCGTTGCGATGCAGCAGCATCACGGCGCGCTCGGTTTCGCCCTTCACGAAGGTGGGCATGATCGCGAGCGAGCGCTCGATCGACGCATCGATCACGTCCTGCTCTTCGCGGCGCGGCGGCTTGAGCACGAAGTTCGCCACGTCGGGCTTGGCGCCCGCGCGCGCGCCTTCGGGAATCAGATCGCGCGGATGGCCGATGCCGATGCGCAGTCGCCAGTATTGCTGCGTCGACAGATGCGCGGAAATGTCCTTCAGGCCGTTGTGGCCGCCGCTGCCGCCGCCGAGCTTGAGCTTCACGGTGCCGGGCGGCAGATCGAGTTCGTCGTGCGCGACGAGGATCTCGTCGGGCAGGATCTTGAAGAAGTTCGCGACCGCGACGACCGACTGGCCCGAGCGGTTCATATAGGTCTGCGGTTCGAGCAGATGCACTTCCTCGCCGTAGAGGCGCGCCTTCGCGTAGTGGCCGTGAAAGCGGCGCTCGTCGCGCAGCGTCGTGCCGGCGTCGCGCGCGAGCTGGTCCACGAGCCAGAAGCCCGCGTTGTGGCGCGTCGCCGTATATTCGGCGCCCGGATTGCCGAGCCCGACGATCAACCTGATCATGGTGGTGTTTCCGCCTGCAAAATCGCTGAAGGCTCGACGGCCAGCGGCCGGAGCGTGATCCGCAAGTGTACGGAAGTGTATGAAAGAGTGCGAAAAAAAACCCGCCGGGGCGAACCGCGGCGGGTCACGTCGACCGTCTCTATTGAGACGGATCGAGAGGATCGGCTTGTTGCCGCAGCTTATTCAGCTGCTGCTTCGCCTTCAGCAGCGGCTTGTGCGCCAGCCGGCACCGGTGCCGACGCGACGACCGGGTTTTCCGCTTCGATGTGCGGAACCAGCGTCACACCTGCCGGCAGCGTGATGTCCTTGGCGTGCAGCGATTGACCGGCTTCGATCTTCGCCAGGTCGACTTCGAGGAATTCCGGCAGTTGGCCCGGCAGGCAAACCACTTCGATTTCCGCGAGGACGTGCGAGATGATCGCGCCACCCAGCTTGACGGCCGGGTTGGTTTCCTGGTTCATGAAGTGCAGGGGCACCTTCGTGTGGATCTTCTTGTTCGGGTCCACGCGCTGGAAGTCCACGTGCAGCACGAGCTGACGGAACGGGTGGTATTGCACGTCGCGCAGCAGAACCTGTTGCGACTTGCCTGCCACTTCGAGCTCGAGGATCGACGAGTGGAAGGATTCCTTCTTCAGGGCGTGCCACAGCGCGTTGTGGTCGAGTTCGACCAGCTGGGGTTCCGAACCGACACCGTAAACGATGCCAGGGGTCTTGCCAGCGATGCGCAGGCGGCGGCTCGCACCCGTACCTTGCAGGTTACGCTCGAAAGCGATGACTTTCATGTGATTCTCCAATGCACTGCCCGCGACCAGGCAGTAAAACGGGGCCTTGTCGACAGCACGGCTGTCTTCTGGCCCCCAGCGATGCAGCACGAACCTTCGTCCGTTCGCGCCGATTACGTGCAAAAGCGCGGCATTCTCGCGAACACCGCGCTTTGCGCGTCAATTCTTTTTAGCTTTCTGCGAACAGCGACATCACCGAGTCGCCGCGGCGGATACGCGAGAACGTCTCCGCGAGCAGGCCGGCGCTGGTGAGCGCGCGGATCTTCGAGCACGCGCGGGCTTCTGCGCCCAGCGGAATCGTGTCGGTGACGACCAGTTCGTCCAGTGCGGAAGCTGCGATACGCTCGCCAGCGCCACCCGAGAGAACCGGGTGCGTGGCGTAAGCGAAGACCTGCTTTGCGCCGCGTTCCTTCAGCACTTGCGCTGCCTTGCAGAGCGTGCCGGCGGTGTCGACCATGTCGTCCATGATCACGCAGGTGCGGCCTTCGACTTCACCGATGATGTTCATCACTTCGGCGACGTTCGCCTTCGGACGACGCTTGTCGATGATCGCGAGATCGCAGCCGAGTTGCTTGGCGAGCGCACGGGCGCGCACCACGCCGCCGACGTCCGGCGAAACGACCAGCAGGTTCTCGTAGTTCTGCTTGCGCAGATCGCCGAGCAGCACGGGCGTTGCGTAGATGTTGTCGACGGGAATATCGAAGAAGCCCTGGATCTGGTCAGCGTGCAGATCCATCGTGATGATCCGCTCGACGCCCGCGATTTCCAGCATGTTCGCCACGACCTTCGCCGAGATGGCGACGCGCGCCGAACGGGGGCGGCGGTCTTGACGGGCATAGCCGAAGTAGGGGATGGCTGCAGTGATCCGGCCTGCGGATGCGCGCTTGAGCGCATCGACCATGATCATCAGTTCCATGAGGTTGTCGTTGGTCGGCGCGCAGGTGGACTGGAGGACGAAGACGTCCTTGCCACGCACGTTTTCCTGGATTTCGACCTGGATTTCACCGTCGGAGAAGCGGCTAACCATAGCCTTGCCGAGGGGAATACCGAGGATCTTGACGACTTCCTGTGCAAGCGCGGGATTTGCGTTGCCAGTAAAAACCATCAGGCCGTCATGGCTGCTCATCATGCACCTGCTGCGGACTTTGGGGGGGCGAGAGGAACTACTTGGGCGAACTGCTTTTAGAATTTTTGGCAGGGGAGGAAGGACTCGAACCCTCGCATGCCGGAATCAAAATCCGGTGCCTTGACCAACTTGGCGACTCCCCTACACTCAACTTCTAGCCTGACTGACCGGTAGAGCGATCAGCCACGCAAAACTATGACGCGAAAGTGAAGAGTGGATGCGTGTCCAGACTCGAGGCTACCGCGCTTCTCCAGGTTGGGTGTTCCGCTTGCAGTTTGGCTTGCACCGTTTCTGCTTCGGCCCGACTGGTGAATGCTGCGAAAACGCTTGCACCCGATCCGGTCATCCGCGCCGGTGTTGTGCTGCTCGAGATGTTCTCGAACCACTTGATCACCTGCGCTACTTCCGCGTATTTTCCTGCGACAACCGCTTGCATATCGTTCCGGCCGAAACTGTCTGGCCATCCGTTCTGCGCTGCTTGCTGTGCAAGAAAGACTGCTATTGTGCAGGTCTCTGTGTCCCTTGTCAACGACTTTTCTGAAAAAATTTCAGCGGTAGGAACATGAACCTGCGGCGTCACAACCAGAAAATGACGCGGGGGCAATTGTACACATTCCAGCGCCTCGCCAACACCCTCCGCAAATGCATTTTTCCCGAACACGAAGAAGGGCACATCGGCGCCCAGTTTCAGTGCCAGTTCCTGCAATTCGAGGCGCGGCAGATTGAGCTTCCAGAGGCGGTTCAGCGCGAGCAGCGTGGTGGCCGCATCGGAGCTGCCGCCGCCGAGACCGGCGCCCATCGGCAGACGCTTTTCGATGTCGATCTCGACGCCTTCCTGCGTACCCGTGTGCTCCTTGAGCAGCTTGGCCGCGCGCACGGTGAGATCGTGTTCGGCCGGCACGCCTTCGACTTCGACGGTGCGCGTGATGCGGCCGTCGTGGCGGCGCGTGAAATGCAGCGTATCGCCCCAGTCGAGCAACTGGAACACGGTCTGCAGATCGTGATAGCCATTCGGACGGCGGCCCGTGATGTGCAGGAAGAGATTGAGTTTCGCGGGCGCGAGGCAGTCGCGCAGCGAGTCTTGAGTTTCGGTCATGGTGCGTTGAGGCTTGCCTGACCGTCGTGCGGCGGGCCGCGCGACGGTCGTGTCGTGCTGGATTTTACTGGTCGAGCACGAGCTTGATCTGAAGCGGCGGATCTTCGCGGGTGAGATTCACGCGCTTGACGCCGGTCGCGGGAGCGTCCGCGTAAGCGATGTAGTCGATGGTCCAGCCGTCCTGCTCGATCTGCGAAAGACGTTGCGGGTTCTGCGGGTCGGCGCTCGTATGCGCGCGCGAACTGGGCGCGACCGACGGTTGCAGCCAGTAGCGCAGACCTTCGACCGGCAGCGCGAAGCCGAGCGCCTGCTGCATCAGCGTGCCGACGTTGTCGGCGGTGAGCGGCGGCTTGTTCGGCAGTTCGAGCGTGGCCTGCGACGGCGCCGACGTGACGATCGCGAGCGTCGATCCGAGCGGATTGAGCAACTGCAAGGTCACGGTGGAGTCGGTCTGACGCCAGTCGAAATTGCCGTACGCGTTGCGCTGCTGGCCGTTCTGGTCGTTGTACTGCACGGCAAAACGGCCGTGATAGGCGCGGTTCGTCTGCGTGGTGAGCGAGGTTGTGGCGCGCGCCGTGGACGGCTCGTGCGGCGCCTGCGTCGCGCAGCCCGCGAGGGCGAGCAGCGCGGCGAGCGCCGCGCCCGGCGCGAGGCGCAGCGCAGGGCGCAATACGGGGCGCAACATGGCGGAACGGATGCTGAGTCGGGAATCGGCCATCAGAGATCGTTGACCTGGAGGCGCTGGAGCGTCTTCAGGAGCGTGTCGTTGTCGGGTTCGAGCTTGCGGGCTTCGCGCCAGGCCTGACGTGCGCCGTCCTGGTCGCCGTTCTTCCACAGCACTTCACCCAGATGCGCGCCGATTTCGGCGTTCGGCTGCATGCTGTAAGCCTTGCGCAGCAGCTTGATGGCGTCGGCGTTGTCGCCCATGCGGTACTTGACCCAGCCCACGCTGTCCATGATGAACGCGTCGTCGGGGGCGAGCGCCGAAGCCTTCTCGACCAGACGGTCGGCTTCCGGCAGGCGCTGGTTACGGTCGGCGAGCGAATAGCCGAGCGCGTTGTAGGCCTGCGGATTGTCGGGCTGCGTCTTGATCAGCTTGCGCAACTGCGCTTCCATGACTTCGTAGTGACCGTTCTTTTCGGCGGCCATCGCGTAGTCGTAGGTGAGATCGGGGTCGTCAGGGAAGTCGGCGGTGGCCTTCGCGAGGCGCGCTTCGGCTTCCGGATAACGCTTCGCGTCGAACAGGATCGAGGCGTCCGTGCGGGCGATCAGCGACTGGTCGCGCGGATCGTCGCTCTGGATGCCCGCGAGCAGGCGTCGCGCGTCGTCGACCTTGCCCTGCTTGTCGAGCAGTTGCGCGCGCATCACCTGCGCCGGCACGTATTGCTGGCTGGTCGGGCCGATCTTGTTCAGCCAGGCATCGGCGCCCGCGTCGTCCTTCTGTTCAGCCGACAATTGCGCGAGGTAGATGTAGGCCTGGCCCGGGTCGCCGCCCGTGACCTTTTCGGCCGCCTGCGCGTACTGAACCAGATACTTCTTCGCGTCGTCGTACTTCTTCTGCTGCACGTCGATGAGCGCGAGCGCCATCATCGGCATCAGGTCGTCCGGCTTGGACTTGTGCAGGATTTCAAACTGCTTCTGCGCGTCGTCGAGACGGTTGGCCGCGAGGTAGGTCTGTGCGAGCGCAAGGTGGCCGTCGCGCGACTTCGGATTCTGCTTGACGTACTGCTCGATGGCCGCAATGCCTTCGGCGCGCTCCTCCGGGCCCATTTGCACGAGCATCAGCGCGGCGGGCAGGTAGTCGCTCTTCTTCGCGAGCGCCTGTTCGAACGACTTGCGTGCGCCGGGCACGTCGTCGGCGAGCAGTTGCTGACGGCCAATGGCGAGTTGCGCTTCGGGGCGGTCCATGTCGTTGACGAGCAGCGCCTTGAGCACGTCGAGACCGCCGGAGCGGTTCGGGCCGCGCGAAAGCAGCAGTTGCAGCGAGAGGATGGCCGGGCCGCGGCTGTCGGCCGGCACGCGGGCCAGCTCGCGCGCGAGCAGCGGCTGCGCGTCGGCGGGCTTGCCGGCGAGCACGAGCAGCGAGGCGTCGAGTTGCGCGGCGCGCTCCGAGTCGGGCGCGTATTGCTGCCAGAGCTGCACGGCGGTGAGCGCGTCGGTCGGGCTTTGCGCCGCGAGCGCGATTTCCGTTGCACGCTGCGCCATGCGCGGATCGTGCGTATCGCGTGCGAGCGCAAGATACGTCTGATAGGCGGGCGCGGGCTGGTCGCGCTGGAGCGCGATTTCAGCGGCGAGCACCTGGAAGGTGATCTGGCTCGTGAGCGGAATCGCGGGCAGATCCTTCTTTTCGTCCGCCGTCGCGGGGCCGAACGCGTCCGGCATGGTCACGGAAGTGTCGTCCGTGTCGGGGGACGGATCCTGCGCGTACGCGCTCGACGTGCTCAGCGCCCAGGCTGCGAGCACGGCGGCGCCGATCAGTTTCCGGGGGCCGAACGCGCGGAGTTCGAACGTTTTGCGCAGACGCGGCGCCGCGTGGGGCAGGCGCTTCGCAAACAGCTTTACGAAAGACAGTTCCATGGAATTCCGTCGAATGTTTCGGTCGATTGTAACGCGCTGGCTACAATACGCGCACGACGATGACGCAAGTTGCAGACCAGCCCCGCGCGGTCGCCGGGCCTGGCGACCATGCTGCGTCGCGCTGTGCACCGCGCTGTCCGCCATTTTCCCAGCCCAACCTCACAAACTGATTAAAGATGCCAGAGTTGCCAGAAGTTGAAGTGACCCGCCGTGGCATCGAGCCGTGGGTCGCGGGCCGTCGCGTGGAGCGTGTCGACGTGCGCAACGGCTCGCTGCGCTGGCCTGTGCCGGCCTCGCTTGCGCGCATACTGCGCGGTCGCACGGTCCGTTCAGTTGGACGACGCGGCAAATATCTGCTGTTCGAGGTCGAAGACGGCTGGTTCATCGTGCATCTTGGCATGGCCGGCACCCTGCGCGTGTTACGTAATCTTCCGAAGCCGCCGGTTGCGGAAAAGCACGATCACATCGACTGGCTGTTCGACGACTTCACCTTGCGTTTTCGCGATCCGCGCCGCTTTGGCGCCGTGCTCTGGCACGCGCGCGAGGACGGCGACGTGCTCGGCCATCCGCTGCTCGCGAACCTCGGCATCGAGCCATTCACGCCCGCCTTCGACGGCGCGTTGCTGTTTCGCGAGACGCGCGGGCGCAAGGTGTCGGTGAAGCAGGCGCTGCTGGCCGGTGACATCGTCGTGGGCGTGGGCAATATCTACGCGTCGGAAAGTCTCTTTCGCGCCGGTATCCGGCCGACCACGGCCGCCGGACGCGTCTCGCTCGCGCGCTACGAACTGCTCGCCGACGCCGTGCGCGCCGTGCTCGCCTCGGCCATCGAAAAAGGCGGCAGCACCTTGCGCGACTTCGTCGGCAGCAATGGCGAAAGCGGCTATTTCCAGCTCGAATACTTCGTTTACGACCGCGCGGGCCAGCCCTGCCGTGTGTGCGGCACGCCGATCAAACAGATCGTGCAAGGCCAGCGGTCGACCTATTTCTGTCCGCGCTGTCAGCGCTGATCCGTCAGTCCGTTCATGTATCTCAAGACCTCCGCAAAGCCCGCGCCCGACGCGCTGCAATCCACTTATTCCGCCGAACTGCTCGCGAGCTTCGCGCCGCGCCTGGTCGCGTGGCAGCGCGAACACGGCCGTCACGACCTGCCGTGGCAGAACACGCGCGACCCGTACCGCATCTGGCTCTCGGAAATCATGCTGCAGCAGACGCAGGTTTCCACCGTGATTCCGTACTACGCGCGCTTTCTCGATCGCTTTCCGACGGTCGAGGCGCTCGCCGCCGCGCCCGCCGACGACGTGATGGCGCTGTGGGCCGGGCTCGGCTACTACACGCGCGCGCGCAATCTGCATCGCTGCGCGCAGGTGGTCGCCGAGAGCCATGGCGGACAATTTCCGTCGACGGTCGAAGGACTCGCGGAGCTGCCCGGCATCGGCCGCTCGACCGCCGCCGCGATCGCCTCGTTCGCGTTCGGCGCGCGCGCGACGATTCTCGACGGCAACGTGAAGCGCGTGCTCGCGCGCGTGTTCGGCGTGGAAGGCTTTCCGGGCGAGAAGCGCGTGGAAAACGCGATGTGGACGCTCGCCGAATCGCTCGTGCCGGGCGCCGACGCCACCGACGCCGACGTGAGCGCCTACACGCAAGGTCTGATGGATCTGGGCGCGACGCTCTGCACGCGCGGCAAGCCCGACTGCGAGCGCTGCCCGTTCGCCTCCGATTGCGTGGCGAAGACGACGAACCGGCAACGCCAGTTGCCCGCCTCGCGGCCGAAAAAGGCGGTGCCCACGCGTCAGACGTGGATGCTGATCCTGCTCGACGGCGACGCGGTGATGCTGGAAAAGCGTCCGCCTTCGGGCATCTGGGGCGGCCTGTGGAGCCTGCCCGAAGCCGCCGACGAAGCCGCGCTGGCCGCGCGCGCCGACGGATATGGCGCGCAGGGCGCGAAGGCGTCGGCGCTCGCGTCGCTCCAACACACTTTCACGCATTTCAAGCTCGACATCGAGCCGCGCGTCGTTGAACTCGACGCGCGCAAGGGCGGTGCGCTCGTCGCGCAGGATGGGGAAACGGCGTGGGTCGCGCTGCGCGAGATCGACGCCTATGGCATGCCCGCGCCGGTGCGCAAGCTGCTCGACGGATTGCGCGGTTCGCTGATCTAACCCGGAAACGCCGCGCGGATCACTGCGGCATCAGAGCAACTGATGCTGCTGCATGTAGTGATGCACGACGTCGATGCGCGCGCTGGCGTCGTCCAGTTCCATCAGCTTCTGGCGCGCGCGCAGGGCGATCGGCAGCACTTCGGCGAGACGGTTCGAGACCCAGGACGGATCGTCGAAACGGAACGGCTCGGCGAACGGCACGCTCGACGGATCGCGTTCGCGGAGGGTCGCGATGATGCGCTCCAGCACTTCCGCGCATGCGCCAAAACGCGCGAGATGATCGGAGCCTTCGAGCGGGATGTCTTCGGGCAGCAGTTCGGCCATGCCGACGAGCAGGCCGTCGGGCTGCACGCGGTGCGAGAGCAGGCGAAAACGCTGCGTGCCGTGCGCGCGGATCAGCAGCATGCCGAAGGTTTCCACATCGCATTGCTCGATGCGCGCGAGACAGCCCACGGCTTCGGGCACGGCGGTTTCGTCGGGTTGCGCGACCTCGCCGCCGCTTTTCAGCAGACACACGCCGAACGGCGATTCCTCGCGCAGACATTCGCGCGCCATGTCCAGATAACGCGCTTCGAAGATCTTCAGCGGCAGCAAGCCGCCGGGGAACAGCACCGTATGCAGCGGAAAGAGCGGCAAATCGGCAAGCACGGCAGGAGTCGAGGGCATGGCGCAACGCTTTCGGTAAAAGGCCGCGCGATGCGGCCGGTCAGGCGATCAGGCGGGACGACTCTCCGACGTCGAGAGGCGCATCGCGATGACGCACGATCACGTTCGACTCGCCGGCGAAGCGCGTGGCGAGCGTCTGGGCAATAAAGACCGAACGATGCTGGCCGCCCGTGCAGCCGATCGCAATGGTCAGGTAACTGCGGTTGTCGTTACGGAAATGCGGCAGCCATTTCGCGACGAACGCCCCGATGTCGGCGATCATTTCGTGGACGGCCGGTTGCGCCTTCAGAAAGTCGATCACGGGCTGATCGAGGCCGGTAAGCGGCCGCAGGCGCGCGTCGTAATGCGGATTCGGCAGCGTGCGCACGTCGAACACGAAGTCCGCGTCGAGCGGCACGCCGCGCTTGAAGCCGAACGATTCGAAGGTGAGCATCAGCGAGCCGCGTTCGCCTTCGACGAACACCTTCACCCACTGGCGCAGCGAATTTGCGCTGAGATTGCTGGTGTCGACCTGATGACCGAATTCCGCGAGATTCGCGACGAGTTCGCGCTCGTGCTCGATGGCTTCTTCGAGCGACTTGAGCATGCCGACGTTGGCGTCGTGCGCGACCGAACCCGAGAGCGGATGACGGCGGCGCGTTTCGGAAAAGCGCTGGATGAGCGACTGCGTGCTGGCGTTCAGAAACAGCACGCGCACGTCGTGACGGCGCGCGAGGTCGCGGATCATCTCCGGCATGTCGTCGAACGACGAACTCGAGCGCGCGTCGATGGCCACCGCGAGACGCTCGTAGCCGTCTTCGGACAGATATTGCGCGAGTTGCGGCAGAAAGCGCGGAGGCAGATTGTCCACGCAGAAGTAGCCGACGTCTTCGAGCGCATTGAGCGCCACCGACTTGCCGGAACCCGAGATGCCGGTGATCAGGATGATACGCATGGGAGTGGAGATGGACCCGATTGGGTCATCATAGCATCCGATCCGTGCGACTGTTATGACGCTTCCGGCCGCGCGCGGCCTTGCTGGTGGCGCGTGACGGGCGCCAGGCAGCGCGGCGTGGGACGAGAAGGACGAGGAGAGACGAAGACGGCGGGCGCATTGCGGCAGCGTGCCGCAACGCGCGTCAAAGCAGGATCAGACCCGCGGGATCAGATCAGCTTGCCGGGAAACTGGCTGTCCGGATCCTGCATGGCGAGACGCTGGCGATCCATGAAGTCGCGCAGCGTGTCGATGCCGCGCAGTTGCAGGATCGTGTTGCGCACGGCGGCCTCCACCAGCACGGCGAGGTTGCGGCCCGCGGCCACCTGAATCGTCACCTTGCTGATCGGCAGGCCGAGCACGTCGACCGTTTGGCTTTCCAGCGGCAGGCGCTGGAATTCGCCGTCCGGGCGTCGCACGAGCTGGACGATCAGCTTGAGCTTCATCTTCCGGCGCACGGCCGTTTCGCCGAAGATCGTCTTGATGTCGAGCAGGCCCAGGCCGCGCACTTCGAGCAGGTTTTGCAGCAGCGGCGGGCAGCGGCCTTCGACGAAATCGGGGCCGAGGCGCACGAAATCGACGGCGTCGTCGGCCACGAGGCCATGACCGCGGCTGATCAGCTCCAGGCCCAGTTCGCTCTTGCCGAGACCCGAGTCGCCGGTGAGCAGCACGCCCATGCCGAGAATGTCGAGGAACACGCCGTGCAGCGTCGCGCGCGGCGCGAGGATGCGCGACATGTAGAGGCGCAGGCTGTCGATGACGGTGGCCGCCGACATCGGCGTGGTGAACAGCGGCGTGGAGGAGCGCGTGCAGCGCAGCACCAGTTCGGGCGGCGCGGTCATGCCGTCGGCGACGACGAGAAACGGCGGTTCGAGTGCGATCAGCTCGGCCATGTGGCGCGAGCGGTCTTCGTCGGTCTGGCGCTGGTAGTAGTGGATTTCGGCGTCGCCGAGCACCTGGATGCGGTTCGGGTGGATCAGGTTCAGGTGGCCGACGAGGTCGGCGCTCGCCGTGGCCGTGGCCACCGTCTCGGCCGAAAAGCCGCGTTCCCAGCCTTCGTGCCCCGTCAGCCAGCTGAGTTTCAGCGTGGTGGCGTTGTCGTCGAAGATGCTTTGGGCGTTGATGCTGGAAGTGTCCATGAGTCGCTGACTCCGCGAAGACTCGCTTAACTGGTCGCTCTAACCGCGCGCTCTAAAACTGTTGGCTCGCTGCCTGCACGAGATTCGCGCCGTGGCGCACGCTCGCCGCCTCAACGGGCGGCGCAGGGCGCGCCCTGCCGCTTCAAGGTTGCCACTGGGTGAGCAGGCGATGCAACGTCTCGCGATCTTCTTCCGTGTGCAGCCGCTCGCGCGTTTCGCGATCCGACAACAGTTGGGCGATCTCGGAGAGGATTTCAAGATGCTGCTGCGTGGCCTGTTCGGGCACGAGCAGGAAGATGAGGAGCGAAACGGGCTGGCCGTCGGGCGCTTCGAACGCAATGGGCTCCGCCAGGCGCACGAAAGCGGCGAGCGGCTGCTTCAGGCCCTTGATGCGGCCGTGCGGAATGGCCACGCCTTCACCGAGACCGGTGGAGCCGAGGCGTTCGCGCGCGAACAGATTGTCGGTCACCGTGCTGCGCGCAATGCCGTTCTGGTTTTCGAAAATCAGCCCAGCTTGTTCGAAGACGCGTTTCTTGCTGGTAACGGACAGGCCGACGACGACGTTCTCGATGGGAAGAATTTTGGCTAAACGATTCATGTTGGCAGGCGAAAACGTGGCCTGAATGCTCCTCACCCCGGCAGTCGGCGCGGAGTTCGCGCATGGCTGAATCGGTAAAAACAGCCTGAAGCCGGGACCGTGAGACGTGTTACCCCGAAAGTGACTGGACCATTATAGAGCAAGCATAGTGGCCGATGGTGCGATGCACCGGGCATGATTGCAACCATTGTTGCATGGTTGCACCCGGGAACACCGTTCGATGCCGGACACGTCTCGTACTGCTCTCTTGCTGCTCTCGTCATGGCCGCATGAAAAAAGCCGCCCGGGTGGGGCGGCTTTGTTCGTGTGCTGCATTGACTTCCGGCGCGCTGGCCGCGAAGGCCGGGGGAAGTGAATCAGTGTCGAATCAACGTCGCAAATTCTCAAACCCCACGCGCGCCAGGCGCGTCACTGCGGAGGAATCTCGATGGGCGCCGCGGGCTGATGCTTGAGCGCCTCGTGAGCATGGCCTTGCACGCGATCCTTGTGTCGCACGACCTGGCGATCGAGCTTGTCGACCACGAGATCGATGGCGGCATACATGTCGCCATTGCAGCTCTCAACGAAGATGTCCTTGCCTTTCAGATGAAGGTTCACTTCCACCTTCTGTCTCTTGTCCTTTTCCTTGTGGTTGTCGACCGAGAGGACCACATTGCCATCGATGACCTGATCGAAATGTCTTAGCACCCTGTCCAGTTTGGTGATCACGTATTCTCGCAACGCTGGCGTTACTTCGAGATGGTGTCCACTGATCTTCAGATTCATAGTGCTTCTCCAGGCTGATGGCCGCGTGACGCGTGAAGCGCGGCTGTGCCGGTCGACTGACTGCCTGTGTGCGGCTCCCCGAAAGGCCTGCTACGACGGGCTAGCTCGGCCGGCCCTGTCCGCCAACTGGCGTTGCGGCCGGAAAACGCCCACTCCGTAAAAGCCGGAATGAGCCTAAAGAGACTTGCGCAGATTGACCGCCGGAATCTTCAGTGCTTCGCGATATTTCGCGACGGTGCGTCGCGCGACGACGAAGCCCTGTTCCGCCAGCAGTTCGGCTATGCGGCTGTCCGAAAGAGGGGATTTGGTGTTCTCGGCTCCTATGAGTTGCTTGATGAGCGCGCGGATGGCGGTGGACGATGCGGCGCCCCCCGTATCCGTCGATACATGCGATCCGAAGAAGTACTTAAATTCAAGTGTCCCGAACGGAGTCAGCATGTATTTACCGGTTGTCACACGCGAGACAGTTGATTCGTGTAGGCCCAGCGTATCAGCAATCTCCCTCAAAACCAAGGGGCGCATGGCGATTTCGCCGTGCACGAAAAAGTTCTTCTGGCGTTCGACGATCGCCTGCGCCACGCGCAGGATGGTCTCGAAGCGCTGCTGGATATTCTTGATGAGCCAGCGCGCTTCCTGCAGCTGTTGACGCAGCGAGCCGCTGCCCGGATCGCCGCGGTTATTGCGCAGAATATTCGCGTACAGGTGGTTGATGCGCAGCTTCGGCACCACGTCCGGATTGAGTTCGGCGTGCCAGTTCTGGCCCGCCTTCTTCACGATGATGTCCGGCACCACATAGTCGGCTTCGGCCTTGCCGTACGCCGCACCCGGGAACGGCTCTAGCGAACGGATCAGCGCATGGGCATCGCGCAGCTCGTCGTCGCCGGTCTTCAGTTGCTTGCGCAAGCGCGTGAAGTCGCGCGCGGCCAGCAGTTCCAGATGATTCGACACGATCTCGAGTGCAAGCGTGCGCACCGGCGACGATGTGACGCGCAGCAATTGCAGCTTCAGACACTCCGAAGCGGAACGTGCGCCTACGCCGGCGGGATCGAAGCTGTGCAGCAGTGCCAGCGCCGCGTTGAGTTCGTCGGCGTCGACTTCGAGTTCTTCGGGAATATCGGCAAGAATTTCCTCGCCCGTGGCGGACAGGTAGCCGTCTTCGTCGAGCGATTCGATCAGGAACGTGATGAGCGCGCGGTCGCGCGGGCTCGCGTTCGTTTCACGCAGCTGCGCCATCAGATGGTCGCGCAGCGTGGTGGTGGATTCGTGGATTTGCAGCGGCGGCAGGTCGTCGTCGTCGGAGGCGCTGCCCGAGCGGCCGTAGTCGTCGAGGTTCCATTGGCTTGAGTCGCCGTTGGCGTCGCCGCCGAGTCCTTCGTATTCGTCGACGCCGCGCGGTTCGCCGTCGCTGCTATCGCTGTCGCTCGACGAGGAGGACGAGCCGTTGCTCGCGCCCTGCATCGGTTCCGCGTTGGAAGAAGCCGGCGGCTGGGCGATGAGCGACCCGTCGGCGGCCACGCGCAAGGGGCTCGCGATCCAGTCGTCGTCGTTCTCGAGCAGCGGATTCTGCGAGATCGCGGTGGCGACTTCCTGCTGCAGTTCGAGCGTTGACAGCTGCAGCAGCCGGATGGACTGTTGCAGTTGCGGAGTCAGCGCAAGATGCTGCGAGAGGCGGAGTTGGAGGCTGGCTTTCATGGCGGTGTGCGATTCATTGTAAAGAGTTTGCCACGCTCGCGATACCACACGACATCCGCGAAAACGCGCGTGCCCTGCACTGGTGCAACGGCATCTCGCGGGCGGAATTTAGTGCGCAAACAGCGGTTCGCGCACGCGTGCGGCGTGCATCGCGCACCCGGCCTCGGGGCGCGCGTCGCTCGCGATTGCGCGGGCAAGCACAACGGAACATCACGGAAAGTCCGGACGGAAAATCCAGGAAAACTCGGGAAAAACTCAGGGGAAAGCAGGCGCCGGCGCGGCGTTTGCCCGCAGCGGCGTGCGGGCGCTCCGGCAGGCGCGCCGCGCGGACGCTGCGTGAATCGAGCGCGAACGAAGCGCGGCGGTGAAGCACCCGCGCGCGTGCGGCGCGCGGGTGCGGAGATTACATTCGGAAGTGTTCGCCGAGGTAGACGCGGCGAACGCTTTCGTTTTCGATGATGTCACCGGGCGCGCCGGAGGCGAGCACGGTGCCGTCGCTGATGATGTACGCGTGGTCGCAGATGCCGAGCGTCTCGCGCACGTTGTGGTCCGTGATCAGCACGCCGATGTTGCGCTGCTTCAGGAACTTCACGATCTTCTGGATTTCGAGCACGGCGATCGGGTCGACGCCCGCGAACGGTTCGTCGAGCAGAATGAAGCTCGGATCGGTCGCCAGCGCGCGCGCGATTTCCACGCGGCGGCGTTCGCCGCCCGACAGCGACAGCGCCGGATTCTCGCGCAGGTGCGCGATCTGGAGTTCGTCGAGCAGCGCTTCGGCGCGCTGCGTGATCACGTCCTTGCTCAGACGCTTGCCGTTCTCGTCGTGTTGCAGCTCCAGCACCGCGCGGATGTTCTCCTCGACGGTGAGCTTGCGGAACACCGAGGCTTCCTGCGGCAAATACGAGAGGCCCAGCGCCGCGCGCTTGTGGATCGGCAGCAGACTGATGGACTGGCCGTCGAGGTCGATTTCGCCCGCGTCGAGCGGCACGAGGCCGACGATCATGTAGAACGACGTGGTCTTGCCCGCGCCGTTCGGACCGAGCAGGCCGACCACTTCGCCGCTCTTCACGTCGAGCGACACGTCTTTCACGACCGTGCGCGAGCCGTAGCGCTTCTTGAGGTTGCGCACGACGAGCGAGCTCGTCTTGCCCGCGGACGGACGCTGATGGATGGGGGAGTCGGTGGTGGCGGCGTTCACTGTTGCGGCGCTCCCTGAATCTTCGTGGCCGGCGCGAGCGTGGCCGAGGCGCCGGTGAGCGGCTGCGCGCCGCCGTTGCGCGGCGCCAGCATGGCGCGCACGCGGCCCTTCGGATTGCCCGGGCCCGCGACGTCGGAACCCGACTTCGCCGTGTAGAAGTCGTTCTGGCCGTCGTACGTGATGACGCTGCCGTGGACCTGATCCATCACCGTGGACAGACCTTGCAGACGGCGCACCGTCGCGCGCGTGGTGAGCGTGGTCAGGTCCTGCTTGCCGTCGTAGTCGATACGCTCCGCCGTGCCTTCGACGTATTCGTCGATGCCTTCGCGCTTCTGGCGGAAGTACGCGAGGTTGGCGTCGGGCGTGCCCGGCGCGACCGTGCCGGTGGCGTACTGATAGCCCTGCGGATCCTGGGTGACGACGAGCTTGTCGGACTTGATCAGGATCGTGCCCTTGGTGGCGACCACGTGACCCGTGAAGATGGTCTGCTGCTTGAGGTCGTCATACGTCATGTTGTCCGCTTCGATGTTGAGCGGCTTGTCCTTGTCGGCGCGCTCGGCATGGGCGGCGGGGGCGAAACCGGCGAACGGCAGCGCCGCGGCCAGCGCGGTCAGCGCCGCGAGCGCGGCACGGCGCCAGCGCGCGCTGCGCAGGCTGCCGGACAAGGAAGGGGGAAGCGAATCGTTCATGCAATCGTGCCTTGCGTGGACGGCCCGGGGATCAGGACGCGCCGCCGGAGTCAGCCGGGGCGATCGCGCCACGGACGTTGCCGAAGAGCTGGATGACCCGGGTGACATTGTTGTAGTTCATGCCGTTGGTGGCCGTCATGACCGACAGGCCGCGACGAAGTTTAACCGGCTTTTCGGTCAGGATCACATCGTCGTTCACGAGCACGCGGAAATGTTCGGAATCCGCCTGCATCTCGGGATCGCCGACGCCCGCCGCGCGGAGAATGCGCGCCTCGTCGTACAGATCGACGATCGAGGCGTCGCCGTTGACCGTGCCGCGCAGGCCCGTGGCCGTGACCACCGGCTTGCCGGGCTGGAACGCGCGCACCGCCGGCATCGTGAGGTCGCTGTAGGCGTTGTCCTCGTAATGAACCATGTGCGTGGCCGTGAGGCGATACTGCGTCGCGCCCGACTGGTCGAGCTCGGACACCGAAAGCTGGTCGGCGAAGTAATCCGGCGTGTGCGTGAGCGGACGCGGCGCGGCCTCGTTCTCGTGCGGCTTGACCGCCTGGAAAAGCCACCAGGTGAAGCCTGCGAGAAACGCCACGCAGACGATCGGGATCAGCGACGTGAGCCGGAACTTCTGGTTCATCGCGGCTCCGTGCCCGCTTCGGAGTGCGCCGAGCAGGCGGCCGCGAGCAGGGCGTCGTAATGGCCTTGCGCGCGCAGGATCAGGTCGGTGACTTCACGCACGGCGCCGTGGCCGCCGGTCTTGTCGGTGACCCAGTGGGCGCGCGCGAGCACGTCGGTGTGCGCGTTGGCCGGCGCGGCGCAGAAGCCCACCTGCAGCATGACCGCGAGATCGGGCCAGTCGTCGCCCATGTAGCCGCACTGCTCGGGCGCGAGGCCGGTTTCGGCGAGCAGTTGCTTGAACGCGACGCGCTTGTCTTCCACGCCCTGATACAGATGCGTAATGCGCAGTTCCTTCGCGCGCACGGCGACGATCTCGGACTTGCGCCCGGTGATGATGGCCGTGTCGATGCCGGCTTCGCGCAGCAGCTTGGCGCCGTGGCCGTCGAGCGAGTTGAAGCCCTTCATGGTGTCGCCCGCGCCGGTAAAGAGCAGGCTGCCGTCGGTGAGCACACCGTCGACGTCGAAAATCATCAGACGCACGCGCGCGGCACGCGCAGTCGCATCGAGTTCGGGTACCGCCATCAGATCACCTTCTTGGAGAAAAGGTCGTGCATATTGAGTGCGCCGATGAGCTCGCCTTCGGCGCCGACCACCAGCATCTGATTGATGCGATGGCGCTCCATCAGTTCCACGGCTTCCACGGCCAGCTGGTCGGGGCCGATGGTGCGCGGGCCCTTCGTCATGACCTGGGTGATCGGCAGATCGCGGAAGTCGCCCACACGTTCTAGCACGCGGCGCAGATCGCCGTCGGTGAAGATGCCGCTCACGCGGTTCTGCGGGTCGACGATCGCCGTCATGCCCATGCGCTTGGCGGTGAGCTGGAACAGCGCGTCGCGGACCGTGGCCGTGTCGGGCACCGTCGGCACTTCGTCGCCGGTGCGCATCACATCGCGCACGTAGGTCAGCAGGCGGCGGCCGAGCGCGCCGCCCGGGTGCGAGCGCGCGAAGTCGTCGGCGCCGAAGCCGCGTGCGTCGAGCACGGCGACCGCGAGTGCGTCGGAGAGCGCGAGCGCCGCCGTGGTGCTGGCGGTGGGCGCGAGGTTCAGCGGACAGGCTTCCTTTTCGACGCCGGCGTCCAGATGGACGTCCGAGAGCTGGCCGAGCGTGGACTTCGGACGATTGCCGGTGATGCCGATCAGCTTGGCGCCGATGCGCTTCACGAGCGGCAGGATCGCCACGAGTTCCTCGGATTCGCCGGAATTCGACAGACCGATGAAGACGTCGTCGGCGGTGACCATGCCGAGGTCGCCGTGGCTCGCTTCGGCGGGATGCACGAAGAAGGCCGGCGTGCCCGTGGAGGCCAGCGTGGCCGCGAGCTTGCGCGCAATATGGCCCGATTTGCCGATGCCGGAAACGACCACGCGGCCGCGGCAGGAGAGGATGAGATCGACCGCGCCGACGAAGTTGTCGTCGAGCCGGTCGCGAAGCCCGCGCACGGCGTCAGCTTCGATGTCGAGCACGTCGCGAGCGAGCTTCAGCGCCCGGTCGCCATTGATTTTCGCTATCATCCGGGGAGTATAGCAAAGGCGTATGCGCGCCGCGCCTGCACCCCAGCGCGCGACGGCCCGCGCGCCGGGCGCGCCCAGACCACGCGCCTGCCGCCACGGCTTCTCCCGGCCGTCTCTCGCAGCACTTCCCAATTCGCATCGTTTGCGCCGATCATGGACCCGACCGGCGCGGGCGAAAATTTGCATCGCCGGCCACGCCCGAGAATGACTTCAGAACGAGGACGCTTCGCACGATGATTTCACCGCTGGAAATGACGTTGTTCCTGCTGCTCGCCTCGGTGGTCGGCGTCGTGCTGTTCCGTTACCTGAACCTGCCGCCGATGCTCGGCTACCTCTCGGTCGGCATTCTGGTCGGCCCGCGCGCGTTCGGCATCGTGCCGAACACGGAGGGCGCGCAGAATCTGGCCGAATTCGGCGTCGTGTTCCTGATGTTCTCGATCGGGCTGGAGTTTTCGCTGACCAAGCTGCGCGCGATGCGGCGCGCCGTGTTCGGGCTCGGGCTCTCGCAGGTGCTCGGCACGATCGTGGTCGCGCTGCTGGTCGGGCTCGCGCTCGACCCGTGGGTGCACATCACGTGGCAGGCCTGCGTGGCGCTGGGCGGCGCGCTCGCCATGTCGTCGACGGCCATCGTCAGCAAGATGCTGGCGGAGCGGCTGGAGATCGAGTCGGAGCATGGCCGCAACATTCTCGGCGTGCTGCTGTTCCAGGATCTGGCCGTGGTGCCGCTGCTGATCGTGATCGCGGCGTTCGGCGGCTCGTCGAAGTCGCTGATCGAGTCGCTCGGCATGGCGGCGATCAAGATCGTGCTGGCGCTCGGCATTCTGCTGTTCGTCGGCCAGAAGTTCATGACGCGCTGGTTCAACGTGGTGGCACGGCGGCGTTCGCAGGAGCTGTTCGTGCTGAACGTGCTGCTCGTCACGCTGGGCGCGGCGTTCGTCACCGACAAATTCGGCCTCTCGCTCGCGCTCGGCGCGTTCATCGCGGGCATGCTGATCGCCGAAACGCCGTACAAACATCAGGTGGAAGAGGACATCAAGCCGTTTCGCGACGTGCTGCTCGGCCTCTTCTTCATCACCACGGGCATGCTGCTGAACCCGCACGTGATCATCCAGCATCCGTTGATGGTGGGCGCGTTCCTGATCGCGCCGCTCGTGCTCAAGGCGGTGATGATCACGGCGCTCACGCGTCTGTTCGGCGCGTCGCCGGGCGTGGCGATGCGCACGGGCCTCGGTCTCGCGCAGGCGGGCGAATTCGGCTTCGTGCTGCTCAACCTCATTCTGGACAAGCATCTCGTCGATCCCACGCTGCTCCAGGCGATCCTCGCGGCGATGCTGCTGTCGATGCTCGCCGCGCCGTTCCTGATCCAGAACGCCGATCGCATCGTGCTGCGGCTGTCGTCGACGGAATGGATGCAGCAGTCGCTGATGATGACCCGCATCGCCACGCAAAGCCTCAAGCAGAGCGGTCACGTGATCATCTGCGGTTACGGCCGCGCCGGGCAGAATCTGGCGCGCATGCTGGAAAACGAAGGCCTTTCGTACGTCGCGCTCGACCTCGATCCGGACCGCGTGGCGGCCGCGGCGGCGGCGGGCGAGTCGGTGGTGTTTGGCGATGCGGCGCGGCGCGAGTCGCTGGTCGCGGCGGGCATCCATCGCGCGGCGGCGGTGGCCGTGACCTATGCGAACACGCAGTCGGCGTTTCGCGTGCTGCATCACATCCACGAACTGGAGCCGACGCTGCCCACCATCGTGCGCACGGTCGACGACGCCGATCTCGAACGCCTGCTCGCGGCGGGCGCGACCGAGGTGATTCCGGAGATCGTCGAAGGCAGCCTGATGCTGGCCTCGCACATGCTGGTGCTGATGGGCGTGCCGATGCGGCGCGTCGTGCGCCGCGTGGAAGAACTGCGCGACGCGCGCTACAGCCTGCTGCGCGGCTACTTCCACGGCACCGACGACGCGGGCGAGGACGGTCACGAGCAGGTGCGGCTACAATCCGTACCGGTCGACGCGCGCGCCGATGCCGTGGGCCGCACGCTCGCCGATCTGGGCCTGTTCGACCTCGGCGTGGAAGTGACCGCGATCCGCCGACACGGCATTCGCGGCGTGGAGCCCGATCCCTCGACGAAGCTGCGCGAAGCCGACATCGTCGTGCTGCGCGGTCTGCCCGAGCAGTTGGCCCAGGCCGAGGAACGGCTCTCGCGGCACCGCAAGCCGGGCGCCGCCGGCGCGGGCGCGGCGGCGGCCTGATTCGGCTCGTCTCGGCTCATCTGGGCTCGTCGGGGCTCGACACGAAAACCGCGAAACTTCGCCGCCAGTCGGCGAGTCGCACCGCGCGGCCTCGCCGATCGCGGAGACATCGCACGGGGTCGCGCCCCGTTTTAATTGTTTATCCGCTTGTTTATCCGAATTACCTGCTCTTTATTCTTGCTACTGCCCGGAGAAATCATGTCCAACGCACCTGCGAACTCGAACGCGAGCACCGAAGCCGCGCAGTTCGTCAACAGTCTGATCCGCACGGTGCCCGACTGGCCTCAGCCGGGAGTGCAATTCCGCGATATCACGCCGCTGATCGGCCATCCGAAGGGCCTGCGCGTGCTGATCGACCTGTTCGTGGAGCGTTACGTAGACGCGAAGCTCGACTACGTGGCGGGCCTCGACGCGCGCGGCTTCATCATCGGCCCGATCGTCGCGTATGAACTGAATGTGGGCTTCATTCCGGTGCGCAAGATTGGCAAGCTGCCGTACAAGACCGTGTCGCAAACCTACAAGCTCGAATACGGCGAGTCGACCGTCGAAGTGCACGAAGACGCCTGCAAGCCGGGCGACCGCGTGGTGATCGTCGACGATCTGATCGCCACGGGCGGCACCATGCTCGCGGGCAAGATGCTGCTCGAGCGTCTCGGCGCGACGGTGGTGGAGGGCGCGGCGATCATCGATCTCCCGGACCTCGGCGGCTCGAAGCTGCTGACCGAATCGGGCCTGCCGCTTTTCACCGTGACGTCCTTCGGCGGCCACTGACCGCTCAAGACCGCCGACAACCTCGCCGACACGCTCATGCCCAACTTCGCGCTATTCCTCGCGACCTCGATCGCGATCACCTTCGCGCCCGGCCCCGACAACCTGCAAGTGCTCGCACGCGGCATCTCGCAGGGGCGCATGGCCGGCTTCGTGTCCGCGCTCGGCTTCGCGGCGGGCGTGACGTTCCACACGACGCTCGCCGCGCTCGGCATTGCCGCGCTGTTGCGTTCGTCGCCGCTCGCGTTCCAGATCCTCAAGCTCGCGGGCGCCGCGTATCTGATCTGGATCGGCATCAAGGCGCTGCGCAGCCAGGGACTGGCGGCGGCGGGCGACCGTCCGCGCCAGCCGCTCGCGACGATCTTCCGCCAGAGCGTGATCGGCAACATCATGAACCCGAAGGTCACGCTGTTCTTCGTGGTGTTCCTGCCGCAGTTCGTCGACGTGCACGGCGCGCAGAGCGTGACGCTGCAGATGCTCGAACTCGGCGTGCTGTTCATGGCGCAGACCGTGGTCGTGTTCTCGGTGTTCGGCGTGTGCGCGGGGGCGCTCGGCAGCTGGCTCAAGCGTCGGCCGCGCGCGGGCGTGTGGCTCGACCGCCTGGCCGGCCTGACCTTCATCGCCATCGGCATGCGCATCGTGCTGCGCGACTGACGCGCACCGCTTCATATCGACGCCGCACATCGACACCGACGCCCGGAGCCCCCGAGATGACCTTGCCCTGCATTACCGACGCGCGCCGCTTCGATGTGAACGCGCATCTGCCGTTTCATTTCGGCGACGAGCGCGTGGGCTGGATTCGCGCGGCCGATGTCGCGCTGCTCGCGCGCTGGCCCGACGTCTTCGAGATCGACGGCGACGCCGACACCGCGCGCGTGACGCTCGCCGCCGAATTCGACAGCGTGACGGCGCGCAGCGCGGCGCTGGGCGCGGTGATCGGCGCACTCGCCGCCGAAGGCCGCATTCCGGGCTGGCGCGACGAAACCTATGCGATCCGCAACGCCTTCGACGCGCCGCCGCTCGCCTACATCGAGCGCGCGGCCTCGCGCTTCTTCGGCACGATGACGTACGCGGTGCATCTGAACGGCGTCGTAGAATATGCGGGTTCCGCGGCGCCGCAGCTCTGGATCGCGCGCCGCAGCGACACCAAGGCGACCGATCCGGGCATGCTCGACAACGTGGTCGCGGGCGGCATCGGCTGGGGTCTCGGCGTCGAGGCCACGCTGCAGAAAGAGTGCTGGGAAGAGGCGGGCATCGCCGCCGAACTGGCCGCGTGCGCCACGCCGGGGCGCACCGTGCACGTGTTGCAGTCGCTGCCCGAAGGCACCCAGGCCGAGCAGATCTTCGTCTACGATCTCGCGCTGCCCGAAGATTTCGTGCCGCACAATCAGGACGGCGAGGTCGGCGAGCATCGTCTTGCGCGCATCGACGAAACCGCGCGCTGGATCGAGGAAGGTCAGATGACGGTGGACGCGAGTCTCGCGACGCTCGATCTGCTGCTGCGCCGCCAATGGATTGACGAGGACGCGTGCGAGGGTATCGCCGCGATCTTCGAGCCACCGACGCTGTGAAAGGGCGTGGGTTTTTTCAGCAACTGAAGCCCTTTTGAAACACCAGGAATCGATGGGAGTCACCAAGGTCATGTCGACCGATCACAGCTTTATTCTCAAACTGTCCTGCGCCGACCGTCCGGGCATCGTGCATGCCGTGTCGGGTTTTCTGTTCGAGCGCGGCAGCAACATTCTCGACTCGGCCCAGTTCGGCGACAGCCACACGGGCGAGTTCTTCATGCGCGTGCATTTCCAGCAGGTGGGCGGCGACCCTGGCCTCGACGGCCTGCGCGACGCGTTCGCGCCGCTGGCGGACGAGTTCGGCATGCGCTGGGAGCTGCATGACGCGAACGTGAAGCCGCGCGTCGTGCTGATGGTGTCGAAGATCGGTCACTGCCTGAACGACCTGCTGTTCCGCTATCGCACCGGCCAGCTGCCGATCGAGATCCCCGCGATCATCTCGAACCACAAGGACTTCTACCAGCTGGCGGCGAGCTACAACATTCCGTTCCATCACTTCCCGCTGCTCGGCGGCACGGCAGCCGACAAGGCCGCGCAGGAAGCGCGCGTGCTCGAAGTGGTGAACCGCGAAGGCGCGGATCTCGTGGTGCTCGCGCGCTACATGCAGATCCTTTCGCCGGAGCTGTGCGAGGCGCTCAAGGGCCGCGCGATCAACATCCACCATTCGTTCCTGCCGAGCTTCAAGGGCGCGAAGCCGTACTACCAGGCGTTCGACCGCGGCGTGAAGCTGATCGGCGCGACGGCGCACTATGTGACGTCCGATCTCGACGAAGGCCCGATCATCGAGCAGGAAGTCGAGCGCGTGGACCACAACATGACGCCGGAGCAACTCACGGCGATCGGCCGCGACGTCGAATGCGTGACGCTCGCGCGCGCGGTGAAGTGGCATGTGGAGCACCGCATTCTGCTGAACGGGCATAAGACGGTGGTGTTCCGTTAAGCGCGTTTTGAGCGTGCGATCGCTTCGGCGATGATGTGAAAATGGCCCCGGAAGGGGCCATTTTTTATGCTGCGCGGTAAGCCCGCGCCTCAAACCCCGCGCCTCAAACCAGCCGCAGATAAATCAGCTCGCGCTTGATATACGCGTAGAAAATCGGCGCGGCGATCACGCCCTGAATGCCGAACGCGGCTTCCATCACGAGCATCGCCACGAGCAGTTCCCACGTGCGCGCCTCGATCTGGCCGCCCACGATGCGCGCGTTCAGGAAGTATTCGAGCTTGTGGATCACGATCAGGAACACCAGCGCCGTGACCGCCGCGGGCAGGCTCACGGTGAGCGCGATGGCCACGATCAGCGTGTTCGAAATCAGATTGCCGATCACCGGCAGCAGGCCCACCACGAACGTCACCACCACGAGCATCTTCGCGAGCGGCAGCGGCGCATGGAAAACCGGCAGCACGAGCAGCAGGAACAGGCCCGTGAACACCGTGTTGATGGCCGAAATCTTCACCTGCGCGAACACGATGCGGCGGAACGCGTCGGCGAAACGCGAGACGCGCGCGACGAACGCCGTCGAAAGCGGCAGCCGCGTGGCGTTCTTCTGCGCGCCGATCGCAATGATCGCGCCGATGATCATACCGATCACGATATGCCCCAGAATGCGCGCCGCGTTCTTGCCGCCCTGGCCGAGCTGCGTGGCGTGCTCGTGCATCAGCGCGAGCGCTTTGAGCTTCATCTGCGCGACGTCCACGGGCAGATAGGCCGCGATGGATTCGGGAATGCGGCTGCGCGCCTGGTCGACGAAAGTCATCATCTGCGCCATGACTTTCTGCACGCTCGGCACGTCGTTTTCGAACTGTTCGATCACGCCAACCGTGAGCCCCGTGAGCACGCCCACGATCACGATGGACACCAGCACGACCGACAGCCAGCGCGCGCGGCTGCTCGACATGCGGCGCTCGATGAGCGGCGAAATCGTATGGACGAGCTGATAGACGAGCATGCCGGCCAGCAGCGCCCCGAGCAGATTCAGATGCAGCACCGCGAACATGCCGAGAAGCGCGGCCACATAGCTGCCGATCTCCACGGCCGAGAGTTTCGGCAGGCTCATGTCGCTCGTGAGCCTGACCGGCCGAGGGCGCAGATCGCGCACCTGCTGCTGCTTCTCGCCGGACGAGCCGGTCGCGTCGGTCGCTTCGTTGCGCTTGCCCATGTTGGTTCTTTTCCGTCTCCAGACCTCGGGAGCGCACGCGCTCCCAACCCGTTGTTACCGCAGCAATCGTGACTGCTTACTGGTGCTTGTTATCGGCCGCTCGTGGGCGGCCGCTTTTTGGTGCTCGCGCGTCTGTGATCGCTGCGGGTGAACGCTTATTGTCCCGATGCCTCGTCGAGCGCGACCGCCTTGCTGGCCCCGCGCTTGAGCAGCGGCGCGAGATAGCGGCCCGTGAAGCTCGCCTTCGACTTCGCGACCTGCTCGGGCGTCCCCTGCGCCACGATCATGCCGCCGCCCGCGCCGCCTTCCGGACCCATGTCGACGACCCAGTCGGCGGTTTTGATCACATCGAGATTATGCTCGATGATCACCACGGTATTGCCCTGATCGCGAAGCCGGTGGATCACTTCGAGCAGCAGGGCGATGTCGTGGAAGTGCAGGCCGGTGGTCGGCTCGTCGAGTATATACAGCGTCCGGCCCGTATCCCGCTTGGAAAGTTCCAGCGAAAGCTTCACGCGCTGCGCCTCGCCGCCCGAGAGCGTGGTGGCCGACTGGCCGAGGCGGATGTAGCCCAGACCCACGTCCAGCAGCGTCTTGAGCTTGCGCGCCACGACCGGCACCGCCTTGAAGAACTCGTAGGCGGTTTCCACCGTCATGTCGAGCACTTCGCTGATGTTCCGGCCCTTGTATTGGATTTCGAGCGTTTCGCGGTTGTAGCGCTTGCCGTGACAGACGTCGCAGGGCACGTAGACGTCGGGCAGGAAGTGCATTTCGACCTTCAGCACGCCGTCGCCCTGGCAGCTTTCGCAGCGCCCACCCTTCACGTTGAACGAGAAGCGGCCCGACTCGTAGCCGCGCTCCTTGGCCGCCGGCACGCCCGCGAACAGTTCGCGGATGGGCGTGAAGAGGCCCGTGTAGGTGGCCGGATTCGAACGCGGCGTGCGGCCGATCGGCGATTGATCGACGTTGATGACCTTGTCGAAATGTTCGAGCCCTTCGATCGCCTCGAACGGCGCCGGCTCGGCCGACGAACCGTACAGATGCTGCGACACCGCGTGATACAGCGTGTCGTTGATGAGCGTGGACTTGCCCGAGCCGGACACGCCCGTCACGCAGGTCAGCAGGCCGACCGGCAGATCGAGCGTCACGTGCTTGAGGTTGTTGCCGTACGCCTCGACGATGCGCAGGCGGCGCTCGTCGGGATCCTGGCGCTCGTCCGGATAGTCGATGCGGCGCGCGCCCGAGAGATACTGGCCCGTCATCGAGGCCGGATCGCGCTCCACCTGTTTGGGCGTGCCTTCGGCGATCACCATGCCGCCGTGCACGCCCGCGCCCGGCCCCATGTCGACGACGTAATCGGCCATGCGGATCATGTCCTCGTCGTGCTCCACGACGATCACCGAATTGCCGAGATCGCGCAGATGCTTGAGCGTGGAAATGAGGCGGTCGTTGTCGCGCTGGTGCAGGCCGATCGACGGTTCGTCGAGCACGTACATCACGCCCGTGAGGCCCGAGCCGATCTGCGAGGCGAGGCGGATGCGCTGCGCTTCGCCGCCCGAGAGCGTTTCGGCGCTGCGTTCGAGCGAGAGGTAATCGAGCCCGACGTTATTCAGGAACATCAGCCGCGCGACGATTTCCTTGACCACCTTGTCGGCGATCTCGCCTTTCGCGCCTTCGAGGCGCAGCGTCTGGAAGTAGCCGAGCGTGTCGCGCAGCGGCCAGCCGCTCACTTCATAGATGGCGCGCGCGTCCTCGCCCGCGCCGATGCGCACGAAGCGCGCTTCGCGGCGCAGACGCGTGCCTTCGCAGTGCGGGCAGGCCTGATTGTTCTGGTACTTGGCGAGTTCCTCGCGCACCGCGGCCGAATCGGTTTCGCGGTAGCGGCGCTCGAGGTTCGGGATGATGCCTTCGAACACGTGCTCGCGCACGGACGTGCGGCCGCGCTCGTTGATGTACGAGAACGGGATTTCCTGCTTGCCCGAGCCGTACAGCAGGATCTTGCGCACTTTCTCCGGCAGATCCTCGAAGGCGGTGTCGATGTCGAAGTCGTAGTACGCCGCGAGACTCTGCAGCATCTGGAAGTAGAACTGGTTGCGCCGGTCCCAGCCCTTCACGGCGCCCGCCGCGAGCGACAGCGACGGATGCGCGACCACGCGCTTCGGGTCGAAGAAGGTGATCTGGCCGAGGCCGTCGCACTCCGGGCACGCGCCCATCGGGTTGTTGAACGAGAAGAGGCGCGGCTCCAGCTCCGGCAGCGAGTACGAGCAGATCGGGCAGGCGAACTTCGAGCTGTAGAGATGCTCCTTGTTCGTGTCCATTTCGAGCGCGATGGCGCGGCCGTCGGCGAGACGCAGCGCCGTTTCGAACGACTCCGCGAGGCGCTGCTTCATGTCGGGGCGCACCTTGAGGCGGTCCACCACCACGTCGATGGTGTGGCGCTCGCTCTTCTTGAGCTTGGGCAGCGACTCCACTTCGTAGATCTTCGCCTCGCCCTCGTTGGCCGTGCCGCCGCCCGAGCGCACGCGAAAGCGCACGAAACCCTGGGCCTGCATGTCGTCGAAGAGTTCGGCGTGCTCGCCCTTGCGGTCCACGATCACGGGCGCGAGGATCATCAGCCGGGTCTCCTCGGGCAGCGCGAGCGCGGCGTCGACCATCTGCGAGACGCTTTGCGCCTCCAGCGGAATCTCGTGGTCGGGGCAGTACGGCGTGCCGACACGTGCGTAAAGAAGTCGCAGGTAGTCGTGGATTTCGGTGACCGTGCCGACCGTCGAGCGCGGATTGTGCGACGTGGCTTTCTGCTCGATCGAAATCGCCGGCGACAGACCCTCGATCAGATCGACGTCGGGCTTCTCCATCAACTGAAGGAACTGACGGGCGTACGCCGACAGGCTTTCCACGTAGCGGCGCTGGCCTTCTGCGTAGAGCGTGTCGAAGGCCAGCGAGGACTTGCCGGAACCGGATAGCCCGGTGATCACCACGAGCTTGTGGCGCGGCAGGTCCAGATTGACGTTCTTCAGGTTGTGGGTTCGGGCCCCACGGATACGGATCTGTTCCATGAACCTGCGGGAGAGAGGGAGGCTAAACCTGCTACTATAACGACTTTTCCAGACCGCCGTTACGGCTTGCCAACGGTCTTTGAAAGGACCTTGAAGCGTCCGCGCGAAGACTCTGCAAGCTAACCGACAGCTCTTGCAAGGCGACCCGGGCTCCGCGCTCCGGGGCCACGGTAAGTGCGCAATCAGCGCCCACTGAGTTCCACGCGGCGCGCGCATCGCCGGCGGGCAGCGGCGGCCAATCACAATACGCTCCGATGTCCTCCAACTCACCCGCTACCTCTTCACGCATGAGTGCGCCCGAGCTGCGCGCGACCGTGTCGCTTGCCGCGATCTTCGCGCTGCGCATGCTGGGCCTCTTCATGATCATGCCGGTGTTTTCGGTCTACGCGAAAACCATTCCCGGCGGCGACAACCTGCTGCTTGTCGGCATCGCCCTCGGTGCGTACGGCGTGACGCAGTCGCTCCTGTACATTTTCTACGGCTGGATCTCCGACCGCATCGGCCGCAAGCCGGTGATCGCCGCCGGCCTCGTGATCTTCGCGATCGGCAGCTTCGTGGCCGCGGGCGCGCACGACATGACGTGGATTATTGTCGGGCGGGTGATCCAGGGCATGGGCGCGGTGTCGTCGGCCGTGCTGGCCTTCATCGCCGATCTCACCAGCGAGCAGAACCGCAC